>CANEUH010000014.1 GCA_947441615.1 Bacteriovoracaceae bacterium
TAACGGTTGTGCTCCTTGAAGTTAAGTAGCCTTATATTTATCACCTTTCTTGTTGTCACTTTCTCCGCAATGGCGGAATCGATTAAATTTAGTTGGGATAAAGTTGAGGACGCCGTCCTTTATGAAATTGAGGTATACTCTGCGCCGGAATTAACCGGTCGATTAAAAATTGAACAACTGACAAAACCCACCACAAAAATCACTTCTGGGCCAGGTCAAATCTTTTTCCGGGTTCGTTATAAAGATGCCTATAGTCGTTGGTCCGATTTTTCAAACATCTCCACAATCACTATTAAACCAAAGAAAATTCCTGTCATTGTTGTTGAGGAGAAAAAACCAAGTGTCGAAATAAAAACAGAAGCCGTTTCAGAACTTGAACCACAAGTTTCAGCTCAACCAGAAGAAGTGATCATTCGAGCACCTTGGGACTTTGAGTGGCAACTCACCCCCGTTTATTCTACCTTTAATCTCACTTCAGAAAGTGTGAAGATAAATGAATCACTTTTAATTCTCATGCTTGGACTTCAGAAAAAATTAGGTACCCTTATTTTAGGAGGGGATTTTAATTTCAATGCTATTGATAAAGGTGTAAGGCCCAATGATTACGGTATCACTTTGGGCAAGAATTTTTATCAATACTTTACACTGAAAGCTGGGGTCGGTTACTATACGCTTACCGTAGACTCAAATGAATTAAATTCAGATATTAAACTTTATTACTACAGTTTAAGTGTTTCTTTTGAAAAAGAAATTACACAACGACTTCTTCTCCGCCTCTCTCCGACTGTTAAAGTATGGAGTCCATTCACTAACTATTCCACCCAGCTTAGGGCGCATCTAGCCTATACGCCAAACTGGCTAAATTCTAATTCTTACATTGATTTTTTTGCTGGTTATAAGAGTTGGTCGTTTGAATCCGAAATTGAGACCCTAAATACCACTCAACTGCACTCTGGTATCGGTTTTATAAAGCAATTTTAGTCATAACCATTGTCATTTTTTTTGGCACTTTACCGATAAATTGTTCATGAAGAATTATTTCTTCCTTTTCATGATTTTTATCTTCCTTGGCTGTGATCCACCTCTACCAGAGCCAGATATATCTATTACTAAAAATTCAGATCCAACTCCTACTCCTACTCCTACTTCAACTGAAATTTTGGGCCATGTTTCGACCTTTGCCGGTAAGGCGGTCTATGGTGGTGATGATGGACCTTTAAAGGATGCGGGATTTTTTTTACCCAAGTCTATAGCCTATCATAGCTCAGGAAATCTCTACGTTATTGATTTTTTCTGCGTTCGAAAAATAAATCCATCTGGTATCGTAAGCACTTTCGCAGGATCTGTTAATCAGCCTGGATCCACAGATGGAATCGGAACTGAGGCGAGGTTTTATTATCCATCTGGAATTGCTATTGATAGTTCAGATAATCTTTTTGTTGCAGATACTAGCAATCATACAATTCGTAAAATAACTCCATCTGGAGTCGTAACTACATTATCTGGAGCAGCTGGTACAAGTGGTAGTGCAGATGGAACTGGTCCAGCTGCGAGATTTAACCAGCCTTGGGGAATGACCATTGATGGGTCAGACAATTTATATGTAACCGATGTTGGCAATTATACAATCCGAAAAATTACGCCTACTGGATTTGTCACAATTTTGGCAGGAGCAGCAGGATTTCGTGGTAATAGAAACGGTACAGGCCATAGAGCGTGGTTTCATACACCAAGAGGAATCACCATTGATCAATCGGGTGATTTATTCGTTGTGGAAGAACACATCCATTTAGTAAGAAAAATAACCTCGGTTGGTGTGGTGACAACTTTTGCCGGACAGGCCGATGTATCAGGCAATACTGATGGCACAGGGACTTCTGCAACTTTTTTTCGACCAAGAGGAATAACGATTGATGACGCCGGAAATTTATTTGTCACTGATTCCAATAATTACAGTATAAGAAAGATTACTCCCGCCGCCGTCGTAACGACTTTTGCTGGTCAGGCCGGAGTTGGAGAGGGCTGGATTGATGGTACTGGATCAAATGCACGTTTCAGTTCTACAAATGGAATTGTTATGGATAGCTCCGGAAACCTTATCGTAGCGGATACATATAATAAATCACTCCGATCGATTAATTCTTTGGGAGTAGTCACTACTTTAACTGGGCCTTACAAACTTTACAATGGGACTGGATCAGCGGCTCGATTTGTAGGCCCCACATCCTTGGCCTTAGATAGTAACAAGAATGTGTTTGTTGCTGATCCTGGTAATCATACGATCCGTAAAATTACACCCGCTGGGGTCGTCACCACCTTTGCTGGTCAAGTGGGCATCACTGGAAACACTGATGCGACAGGAATCGCTGCTCGTTTTAAGCAGCCATATGGAATTGCTATAGATCGTTCAAATAATTTATTTGTTACTGATTCAGGAAGTCATACAATCCGTAAAATTACTCCTGCTGGAGTCGTCACCACCTTTGCTGGTAAATCTGATACATTAGGTTCTGATGATGGTACCGGAGAAGCAGCGAGATTTAATTCTCCTCAAGGCATTACTATAGACGCCCAGAACAACTTGTATATCGGGGACACAAATAATTTTACCATCCGTAAAATAACACCTACTGGAGTGGTTACCACGGTTGCTGGAAATCCAGGTAATTACGGCCACGTTGATGGTACTGGTGCGGCAGCTCAATTTTACAATCCACTCAACTTAACCACTGACCACGAGGGTAATATCTTCGTTGCAGACTGTGATACAGGCGGCGGAGAATATTCTTATATAAGAAAAATTACTCCTACTGGAGACGTCATCACTGTCGCTGGCGGAGACAACACAAATGGACTCGTTGATGGCCCAGGATTAAGTGCTTCTTTCAGTGAAGGATTTGGAATAGTCAGCGATGGTGCTGGAAACTTGTATGTCGCTGATACGTATTTTCACTCCATTAGAAAATTAGATTCAAATTATAATGTTACGACTTTCGCCGGAAGTTCTACACGTCAATTTGGGAGAACCGATGGTCAAGGTAGTGAAGCCACTTTTATGAACCCAAGGGGAATTGCCTTTGATTCTAGCGGTGCTCTTTATATTGCTGATCTCGGAAATAGAAACATTCGAAAAATTGACTAGTCTAAACGAGCGTATATGGATCCACATCAATTTTATAACTAACACTGGATTGAGTTTTATAATTCATCTCAAATGATTTAATTAAATTATGAAGCTCACCCATATTTTTTGATTTCAAAAGAATGGACCAGGTAAATTGATTCGACTTCTTCTCAATATGAGCGGGCCTTGGTCCCAGGATCGAGACACTTTGAAAGTGTTTTGAAATAAGCTCTCTCATCATGGGTGCGACCGTTTCAGTCACGTGAGGAATAAGCCGCTCTTGGAATCGAGATGAAAAATGAATCATCGCAAGTCTCTTAAAGGGTGGGCAATCACAGAGCTTTCTAATTTCAAGCTCATCTTGATAAAACTGGTGGAAATCGTGCGTTTTTACAATTTGAAATAGAGTGCTCTCTGGATTTAGTGTTTGGATCAACACTTTTCCGTCTTGAGAGTAGCGACCGGCCCTACCAGATACTTGGGTGAGCGTTTGGTAAACTCTTTCAGCAGATCTAAAATCAGGAAAATTTAACTGCGAATCAATGCCTAAAATGAGAACAAGTTTTACTTTTTCAAAGTTATGACCCTTGGAGAGCATCTGTGTTCCCACCATGAGATCAATTTTTCCCGCGTGAAAATCCGATAAGCGCGCCTCAAGGTCTTTAAAGTTTTTAATTTCATCCCGGTCAAAGCGCTCAATCTTTTTTTCTGGAAAAATCGTCGTAAGAACTTCCTGAATTTTTTCAGTCCCAAAACCTTTGTGGGAAAGAGTCATGCACCCACAGGCAGAACACTGCTGAGGAAGAGGTTCTTTGTATTCACAGTGGTGACAAGCGAGCTGATTTTTTCTTTTATAGTACCTAAGAGTTATTGAACAATTCGGGCAATTAAACTGCTGCCCACAGGCGCGGCACTGAAGATAATTCGCAAACCCCAAGCGGTTCACAAAAACTAAGACTTGCTCCCCTCGACTAAAAGCTGACTTAATGGCGTCAATCGATTTCGGAACGAGTGGCCAGGTATCATCTTCTTTATCTGACTTTTCTCTGGCATCAATGAGTTCCACCGCAGGAAGAAAAGCATCCCCTGCTCTTTCTTTCATTTCAAAAAGATGTTGAGATGGTTGATGAAAAGAAAAATAAGACTCCACACTCGGAGTCGCAGAACCCATCACAATCGGAATCCCGAGAAGCTGAGCTTTTTTACTCGCAACATCGCGAGCGTTATAGGGGCAGCGATCATCTTGCTTAAAGGATGTGTCGTGTTCCTCGTCAATCACAATGAGGCCCAAGTTATTCACGGGTATAAAAACGGAGCTTCGAACACCCAGGATCAGCGCACCTTGGGTGAGACTTCTAGCCATCATCCAAATCTGGTATTTTTGTGAGTCAGATAATTCTGAATGATAGGAAAGAATGGGAGCATCTACGTATTTTGAAAAGGTTGAAATAAACTGAGGTGTTAAATTAATCTCTGGAAGTAAAAAAAGAACACTCTTTCCCCTTTTTAATGTTTCTTGAATAAGATCCAGATAGATGACCGTCTTCCCACTTCCCGTGACTCCGTGAACGAGGTGCCTTCCAAACTGGCCCAATCCTTCCCGGATGGAATCAATGATAGATTTTTGAGTTTTATTCGGAACAAACTCCAGGGGCCTTCCCTCTCCCATCGTTTGCTCAAGGACTCTAGGTCTTTTGAGGTGATGAGGGAGGCAATCAAAAATGAGCTGCCCCAAGGAATAGTGGTAGTAACTCGCCATCCACTGAAAAAGCTCAAGCTCCACTTCTTGGAGTTTCCAATCAGGGACGATGGTCTTAATACTTTTTATTTTTTCAACGGATGTTTTTTTAAATTCTTCAGATTCTGATTCATTAATACTTACAACACAACCAAGCTCCCCTCTTTTCCCGAGAGGAACTTCCACCACTTGACCGCGACTTAACTCTCCTTCATAAAAATAAAGGAGACCCTGATTTTTAAGGGGATAGTTAACGGCAACTCGGCAAACTTTCATTAAAGGAGAAACTCAGGTCTTGGCTCAGTTGATTCTTTTCCTTTAAGGATTTGATCCCAGTTCTTAAGACGCTTAATCATATCTTCTTCGCGCTCAAGGTAATGGCGAAGATTTGTCACTTCCACTTGATACTGCTCACCCGTAAAGGTTTTAACCAGGATAAAGCGAGGCAACGAATGGGCGCCATTCGCAAGCCAGTAGTCTTTACAAATAAGTTCAAACTCTCCCGCCTGAGATTTATATCTTAAACTTAAGAGATCTCTTTCTTTGAAAGAGAAAATCGCCTCAAAAGCTCCGGCCGTCACGAGCCACGCAGCGGCTCCGTTTTCTTTTGTGAGCTTTACTTGTTTTTGATCCGTATACATCGATTCACTCATAATGGACTGAGCACGCTCCCTCGCATTTGGATCATTTGGGTGAAGAGGGTTCTCTTCCGTTTTTTTGGCGTTTCTATCTTTACCCGTAAGGATCAGGTAGCGTTTGTAGTCCGCTAAAAATTCTATTTTTTCGCGATTAATAATTTCATTGTTAAGTTTCACTGGAATATCAAGGGACTTTAAATAATTAAGTAGAAGTGAGCCGTTATTAAAGGCGAGGGCTTGAATCACTCCAAGAAAGATGCCTTTTTCAACTGCTTCAACAGAGGGCTTGATTGAAAAGGGGCTGTAGTTTCCGAGATAGATTTTGTGCTGAAGAGAGCCCTCTGAAAAGGAAGCGCTGTTATATCTAGCTTGAGCTAACTTTAGAGACTCGGTAAATTTTGTGAAAAATATTTTATAAAAATCGACTTCTTTTTCTTCTAGAAGAAGAGAGGCATCGTTTAATGAATTCGGTTTCTCCCCTGGGTGAATCTTTTTTACCGTCATTGTGAGGGCAATCCCATTGGCCGAAATATCTGGATTACTTCCATGGCGAAAGAGAGACTCCACCGTTGGGACATAAGCTTGAACGCTAGTTGAAAGAAGTAAAAGAGCTAAGTATTTTTTCATAAAGAAATTCCGTGTTTATTTAGTCGTTGTTTTAGAGAAGCGAGAAATTTTTCTCTGACTTCCGGATCCCGAAGAGCGAAATCTATCGTGGCATCTAAGTAACCATGGACATTTCCCGTGTCATAGCGATCACCCTCAAAGCGGTAAGCATAGACGTCCCTTGTTTGGCATAATACATTGATGGCATCTGTTAATTGGTACTCATTACCGGCACCACGCGGGATTTTTTCAAGTATCGAAAAAATTTCTGGAGTTAAAATGTATCTTCCAGGTGTCGCGAGATTAGTGGGAGCGTCTTCTGGTTTTGGCTTTTCCACCATGCCCGTCATTCGTAGTGTTTTCTCGTTAATAACTTCACCTTTTACAATACCGTATTTATTCGTTTCATTTCTTGGAACTTCCATGACTCCAATAACAGTCGCACCAGAGTGAGTCAGTGAAACATCCATCAGCTGCTTGATGGCAGGTGTCTGGTTCACAACAATATCGTCTCCCAATAAAACGGCGAAGGGTTCATTTCCAATCATATTTTTTGCACACAATACGGCATGGCCCAAACCCAATTGTTCTTTTTGTCTCACACTCGTGACATCCACCATAGAGCCAATTTTTCGAATGAGCTCTAGTTCTTTATGCTTATTGTTTCTTTCAAGAAAAGCTTCCAATTCTTGGTTACGATCAAAATAATCTTCCACCGCAAATTTTCCAGAAGCCGTTACGAAAATAACCTGCTCAATCCCGGCCTCACAGGCCTCTTCCACGATATAGTGAATCATCGGAACATTGATGATGGGGATGATTTCCTTAGCTATCTCCTTCGTTGCAGGAAGAAATCTTGTTCCTTTACCAGCAATAGGAATGATCGCTTTTTTGATTTTCATAAATATCCTTGTTTAACAGAAAAATATTCTCTACATTTTTTAGTATGAAGAAAGTCATTATTTTATCCGTCTTAATCCTTATGGGCCAGAATTCATGGGCACAAATTCGTCAATTCCAGACCAGTAGACTCATGTCTACCGGCGGCGCAGGGGTCGCGAGTGTTCTTAGTACTGAAGCTGCTGTGCTTAACCCGTCTGCTTCGGCGTTTTATGATGAATCAAGCTTCTCTTATCAGTCCTATAGCTCGGTCTTACAAAAAAAGAACGACCTGCGCCAATCTCTGCCAGATCCATACCCAGGAACAAACAAGTCCCAAGGGGCCTTTATGACCGACCATTCTGGTTCGATAAAAGGTGGTGTTGCTTACATTAAGCAACACGAAAACTCCTTTGAGCGTGAAAGACTTGTTCTCCACGGTGCTGCCCCTATGGGTAAGTCCTCTTCAGTAGGAGTGAGTTACAACTACCTCCAAGACCTGCGTCCGAAAAAATTAAACCCACGTCACCAAACACACCATCAGGCCTCTGTAGGCCTAACTCAAATTGTTGATGAAGATACCATTTTGGGGCTCGTGATCTATGACCCAACAAGGACAACCCCTGGTGAAGAGCGACTCGTGGGTGGGTTTCAATACACATTGGCCGATCGCTTTACCATTATTGGGGACTATGGAGCTCAGTACACGAAATCATTTTCTAAAAAATACCTTTGGGCGGCAGCAGTTCAGATAAATATTTTTAGCGATTTCTTTTTTAGAACCGGACAGTTTTACGACAATATCACCAAACTCAAAGGAACGGGTTGGGGTGTGAGCTGGATTGGCCCAAGGTTTGGTGTTGAATTTGCCCAAAAGTTTTCTGAACAATTTGAGTCGGGTTACGTCTATAAGGATGAGCGAATCGTAGACTCCTCTTTATCAGCGATCATTAAATTCTAAGAAATTACGACTCAAGTACCGATAATCTTGCATGGCCCAAATAGAAACAGGAAAAATTGCTCGTGAAGAACGAGAGCGTCTGATCATGCTCAATCAAAAGTATGAGCAGCGGATTAGTATCGCCAAAATTGGGAAGGCCGCCTTAAATAATCGTGACTATGGAACTGCCCTAAATCGATTTGTTGAGTATATGAAAATCATGGCCGACGTGAAAGAAGTTGGTGACTACTTTGAATTAAGGCCATCAAATTTTGATCCCAAAAAAGAACTGACAGAAATGCTGATGATGAGTCATGTTTTTTTTGAGATGGCGCGAATTTACGATGGTTCACCAAAGTTTTCTCAGGAAGCGAAAAAGTGCCTAGGTCAATTTATTGCTTTTACTACGAATCAACCTTACCAAATTGTTAACTCAGAAATGCTTCGAAAATATTTAAAACGAACGGCCTTTAAAAATGCTGAGATGTTTGAAAGTGCTCATAAGCAAATTTATATAGAATCCAAAAAATGTTATGTCGTAACTTTTTGCTACGGAGAGACTCATCCAGTAACTCAGGATTTTCGACTTGTAAAAGATTGGCTTCTTGAATTTAGTTTGGGCCAGCATTTAGTGAGGTATTATTACCTCTACTCATCAGTGGCAGTTCAAAAGTGGGAGCACCATTTATTGATGAAACTCTTTTCTGTCATCTTGATTAAACCTTCTTTGCTTTTTCTTTCAAAAACCATCCTACCGGTTATAATTAAAAAATGCTGATCCTATCTAAATTAATTGTAAATGAGTGGTTTAAGAGCCTTTTGGGCGCGATAACAGTTCTATTTCTTTTAATTTCAACAGCGGATCTTATTAATGGATTCCTTCAAGGTAAAGATACCCAAAAAGTCCTCTTGGAATACGCTCTCAAGATGCCTGACCTCATGGGAAAAATGTTTCCCATCTGCTGCCTCGTGGCCTCTTTGTTTTCTCTTAATAAATTGAAGGCCCATTCAGAACTCATATCGATCCTCGCTGCTGGTTATTCTTACTTTAAAATTTACTTACTGATAGGAACTTGTGCTCTAACAATAGTTGCGACTCAATTTTTAAATCTTGGTTTTATTGAACCCTTTGCGAACAAAATTAAGCGCCAAGAAATTCAAAAAAGCCGCCGCTCAGAGGGAAAATATCTCACGAGAAGCTCAATTGAGGGTGGAAGATTTTGGTACAAAACACCCAATTATTTTGCCTCATTTGCTTTCTTTGATCGAAAAACCAACTCTTTTACTGATTTAGAAATTTATTTTTTCTCACTTACGCATGCGGGAGAAAAAATCATTAAGGCCTCTAAGGCTTCGTTTCTAAAAGATGGTGAGTGGTTACTAAATGATGTCACTGAACTTTCAAGTCTTGAAAATCAAACATTCCCCATGGAAATGAAAAGGCCAGAGATGATTCAAAAGCTTCAGGAAAAACCCGAAGATTTTGGCGAGTTTGAAGCTGATTTAACCACTCTTAACTTCATCAAACTTAGAAAATTTATTTCTCGTTTATCTAAGACTGGACTTAACATTGCTGAGTATGAAATCATTCTTTTAAATAAGATTTTTTTAAGTTTTGCTTGTTTAGTTTTTGCCCTCATTCCAGTCTCATCGATTTTTAATCCGAATCGCAGGTCAAGCTCATTTGGTAAGAATGTCGTTCTGACTTTGGTGGTTACTATTGTCTTTTGGGTCCTTTACAGCTCTTCTGTGGCCCTTGGTAACTCTGGGAAGCTTCCCCCGATCCTTGCGACGGGAATCATTCCGTCGCTCTTCTTTAGTTTTGTCTGCTGGAGCTTTTGGAAAAATCGAAAATTATCGGCCTAATCCCCCCTCGTCGCCTTAGCTCTCCTGTGCTATAAAACCCCACATGAATAGAGAAAATTATAAGCTTGAGGGAGAGAAACTCCCCATTGTGACTTATCCCGATCCAGTCCTTTCGGCCAGGGCCCTGCCTGTCACTGATTTTGGACCTGATCTTAATAAGTTAATTAAGAACATGCTTTTTACGATGTACCATGCCCCGGGTATTGGACTCGCTGCACCCCAGGTTGGGATCAGTCAAAGAATCTTTGTGCTTGATGTCGATTATGACCGTGAAGTGATCACCAATGCTGAAGGCCGCGATGAAGTTCGCATGTCGAACTTTAATCCAATGGTTTTTATTAATCCCATCATAACTGGAACCTCAGGCACAACGACCTATGAAGAAGGTTGCCTCTCCGTTCCTGGTGTTTATGAAGAAGTAAAACGCTACCAAACGATTCATGTGAAATATCAAAATTTAAAAGGTGAAAACTTAGAGATTGAAGCCGATGATCTACTTTCCATTTGTCTTCAGCATGAAAACGACCATCTTGATGGGGTTGTTTTTATTGAGCGCCTTAGTAATCTCAAAAAGAATTTCTATAAAAAGAAAATGAAAAAAGAGAAAGGGTCATGAAAAAGTTTAGAGTTGCTTTTTGTGGCACACCTGATTTTTCTGTGCCCACTCTGGATTTATTAAGTCATCATCCGCACATTGAACTCGTAAAAGTCATCTCGATGCCCGATCGTCCTGCTGGACGTGGGATGGAGCTTAAGTCTCCCGAAGTGATTTCATTTTCTAAAGAAAATAAAATTCCCTTTTTTCAAACGGAAAATATAAATAAAGAACCAGAAATGCTTCTTGAACTTAAAAACCTGAACCTTGATTTTGTGGTCGTCCTTGCCTTTGCTCAATTCTTGGGTTCTGAAATGCTGAATCTTGGAAAAATGGGCTGGTTTAATATCCACACTTCTATTCTTCCCAAGTACCGTGGGGCCGCACCCATTCAGTACGCGCTTATGAATGGCGATACGGAAACAGGTGTCTCCATTCAGAAGATGGTAAAGAAAATGGACGCTGGAGATCTCGTTCACTTTCATACGGTGAAGATTTCCCCCACGGAAACTGGTGGTCAACTTTACACGAGACTTAAGTTTCAAGCAGCACTTGCCATGAATGATCTCATTCAAAAGATGCTCACAAGTGAATTAGCTTTTACTCCTCAGGACGAGTCTCAAGTGTCTTTTGCTCCCACTCTTAAAAAAGAAGACGGTCACTTACAATTCAAAGATAAAACCAAAGCTCAGATCTTAAACCTCATCCGTGCTCTGGATCCATGGCCCGGGACTTATTGTTTTTTAAACGGAAAGCGCCTTAAGGTTTTAGAAGCAGAGAACTACCACACGAAAATCACTCCAGGTAAATCACAAAATGATTTGGGATCCTTAGTTGTGGGATGCCTTGACGGTAGTCTTAGACTCACTCAAATTCAGCTTGAGGGGAAAAAACCTTGCAGTGATCGAGAACTTTTAAACGGGATTAAATCGGAAATCATTTTGACCTAAGAAAGGGATTATTATGTCAGTTATTATTTCGCCAAGTCTTCTGTCAGCTGACTTTCTAGAGTTAAAAGTTGAATTAGAAAGACTTAATAAAATTGATGATCTTTGGATTCACCTTGATATCATGGATTCACACTTCGTTCCTAATTTAACTTTCGGCGAACCTGTTCTGAATAAAATCAAAACCGTTAGTAAGCATAAGCTTGATGCGCACTTTATGGTCACAAACCCGGATCTCTTTGCTGACTCATTTAAAGACGTGGGTCTTCATAACTTTACTTTTCATTGGGAAGCTGTAACTCATCATGATCGCCTCATTTCTAAATTAAAATCTCTCTACCCATCCGTAGGAATTTCTCTCAATCCATCAACACCACTCAGTGTTGTTCCTGACTATATCTGGGGAAAAGTGGATCTCGTTCTTTTAATGAGTGTGAATCCTGGGTTTGGTGGACAGAAGTTTATTCCTGAAGTTGTGGATAAAGTCATTGAGCTAGATAAAATTCGTCATGATCACCAATTTAAATTTCAAATTCAAGTCGATGGTGGAGTGACAGACCAGAACGCTGGTTACCTCATTCAATCAGGGGCGAATAATTTAGTTGCTGGATCCTATATTTTCTCAGAACCAAATAAAGACTATCAAACTCGCATTAATAAAATTCGTTAAGGTTAATTATGATCGATTTTTCAAAAGCAAAAATTTTTAAACTTACTGGAACCAATCTTTCTCTAGAGGATCTCGCCTTCATTTCGAAAGCAAGACCTGGTCAAATCCAGTTACAGATTGATCCAGCGGCTTGGGATAAAATGAAAAAATCCCGCGAAGTCGTTTTAAATATCGTTCAAAAAGGTAAACCTGTTTACGGTATTAACACCGGATTTGGTGCTCTTGCTTCAAAACAAATCGCCGTAGAAGATCTTGAGCAGCTTCAATATAACCTTATCCGTTCTCATTGCACGGGTGTGGGGCGACCTTTTTCTAGAGAAATCACTCGAGGTATCATGCTTGCAAGAGCTAATTGCCTCATTCAAGGATTCTCTGGAGTCACTCCTGAAACCATCGCTCTTCTTTTAGATTTTATTAATTTTGGCATTAATCCTGTGATCCCTGAAAAAGGATCGGTGGGTGCTTCCGGGGACCTTGCCCCTCTTTCTCACATTGCACTCGCACTCATTGGAGAAGGTGAAGTTGAGTTTGAAGGAAAAATCATGCGGTCTGATTTTGCTATTCACCAAATTGGAAAAACACCCGCAAAGCTCGGGCCCAAAGATGGACTTGCTCTCATTAATGGAACCTCTGTCATGCTGGCCCTTGGGACACTTGCTCTCGTGGAGGCAAAAAAACTAGTTAAACTTGCTGATATTATTTCTTGCCTCACTCTTGATGCTGTTCGTGGAACGGCTTCTGCGTTTGATGAAAGAATTTCTCTTTTAAAGCCTCAACCAGGTCAAGTTGATGTCTCAAGAAATCTTTTAAAGATTATTAAAGGTTCAGTTATTGTGACTTCACACAAAGATGATGGAAAAGTCCAAGACCCTTATTCTCTTCGCTGTATCCCTCAAGTTCATGGGGCTTGTAGGCAAACACTTCGCCACACAGAAGAAGTTTTAAACATTGAATTAAATTCAGTCACTGATAACCCTCTTGTTTTTGCGGATACAGGAGACGTCATTTCAGGAGGAAATTTTCACGGTGAAGCCCTCGCTTTAACGATGGATTATCTCGCCATGGGTTTATCTGAAATTTGTAATATCGCAGAAAGAAGAGTGGAAAAAATGATGAATCCACACTTTTCTGATCTTCCAGCATTCCTTACGAAAAATTCTGGTTTAAATTCTGGGCTCATGATCGCCCACGTAACGATGGCGGCACTTGCCTCTGAAAATAAATACCTTTGTCACCCAGCTTCAGTGGATTCTATTCCAACTTCCACAGACAAAGAAGATCACGTTTCCATGGGGGTTACTTCAGGGAGAAAACTTCACGAAGTTCTCTCGAATGTTCAGCATGGACTCGCCATTGAACTTCTTTGTAACACTCAAGGTTTAGAATTTTTGCGTCCCCTTAAAACGTCACCTGGCCTAGAAAAAGTTATAACACTCGTTAGAAAACACGTTCGTCCAATTGAAGAAGACCGTACTTTCCATAAAGATATAGAAAATTTAACTAAACTTATCCAAACTGATGAACTTGTCCTCGAAGTTGAGTCCATCACTGGCCCACTTGCCTAAGGAGAATCCTTATGAATATTCCTCTTCCACCAACAGGTGATCAATTAACATGTAAGGGTTGGCACCAAGAAGCCGCACTTCGTTGCTTACTTAATAACCTTCACCCTGATGTCGCTGAAGACAGAGACGAACTCATTGTTTATGGGGGAAATGGTCAAGCAGCGAGAAACCCAAAAGCACTTAGTGACCTTATTCATGCTTTAAAAAATCTTGAAAACAATGAAACTCTCATTGTTCAATCTGGAAAACCTGTCGCTGTTTTTCCAAGTAATCCCCAAGGACCTCGGGTCCTGATAGCGAACTCTAACCTCGTACCCAAGTGGGCAACATGGGATCACTTCAATAAATTAAAAGACGAAGGACTCATGATGTATGGCCAGATGACGGCCGGTTCATGGATCTACATCGGCTCGCAAGGTATCCTTCAAGGGACCTACGAAACATTCATGGCGGCAGCGAGAAAGCATTACGGTGAGAACACGACTCTCAAAGGAAAACTCGTTTTAACTGGTGGAATCGGTGGCATGGGCGGAGCTCAACCTCTTGCAGTGAAAATGGCAGAGGGTGTTTGCCTTTGTTGTGACGTAGATAAAACCAGGATTGAGAAAAGACTAAAGTCAAAATACCTAGATATTTTGGCGAACTCATTTGATGAGGCGATTGACATTGCCATGAAGGCAAAAAATTCGGGTGAAGCCCTTTCAGTGGGTGTGGTTGGAAACGCGGTGGACTTCTTTGAGTTCGTCCTTGATAAAGGGATTGTTCCCGACTTAGTAACCGATCAAACTTCTGCTCATGATCCCCTCAATGGTTATGTGCCCGCTGGAATGACTCTTTCGGAAGCAAATGATTTAAGAAAATCTGATCCACAAAAATACACTCACTATGCTTATGAAACGATGGGACAGCATATTCGAGTCATGATTGCCTTTAAAAAGAAAGGGGCGCATGTTTTTGATTATGGAAACAATCTAAGGGCCGGGGCAGAAAAAGTTGGTGTCAAAGACGCCTTCGCTTTCCCGGGTTTTGTTCCGGCCTATATTCGCCCACTTTTTTGCGAGGGCTCTGGCCCATTCCGCTGGATCGCTCTCTCAGGGGACCCTGAAGATATCCGCGTGACTGATGAGGCGTTAAAGGAGCTTTTCCCAGAAAATACATCGATGATTAATTGGCTTAATAAAGCTCAAAAGATGATTCAATTCCAAGGCCTTCCAGCTCGCATTTGTTGGCTTAAGTATGGGGATCGCGAGAAAGCAGCTTTATTATTTAATAAACTTGTTCGAGAGAAAAAAGTTAAAGCACCCATCGTGATTGGACGAGACCACCTTGATTGTGGATCGGTAGCAAGTCCAAATCGCGAAACAGAAGCGATGAAAGATGGCTCTGATGCCGTATCTGATTGGCCTCTACTTAATGCCATGATTAATATCAATAATGGCGCAAGCTGGATTTCCCTTCACCACGGTGGAGGAGTTGGAATGGGCTTTTCTCAGCACTCAGGAATGGTTATTGTTTGTGACGGAACTGAAGAAATGGACTTGAGACTTTCTCGCGTTTTAAATTCTGACTCCGGAATGGGGATTGTTCGTCACGCTGATGCTGGCTACGACATCGCACTTGATATTGCGAAAAAGCCATCAACAAAAATTAAGTTTCCTTCGCTTTAGGATAGAAATGATTAAGGCGTACACCCATTTAAATGAAATTCTCACTTTAAGTAGCGCCCACAAAAAAGATGGACGCCACTTAAAACCAGAGGATCTTTCGATCATTTATAATGGCGCCGTGGTCTTTGATGAGCTTGAGATTTTGTGGGTCGGTGAAACGAAGGACCTTCCACATCAATATCAAGATATTTCCCTAAATCTAGCTGGCCACGTTCTTACTCCTGAGTTGGTTGATTCTCATACTCACCTTGTTTTTGGCGGTGATCGTGCTCAGGAGTATGCTGATCGCCTTAATGGAACAAGTTACGAGGAAATTGCCAAAAGAGGTGGCGGAATTCTTTATACGATGAAGAAAACCAATGATGCTTCACTCGAAGAATTATTTCAAACGGCGAGTGAGCGCATTGAAAGACTTCATTCTTATGGAGTGGGAACCATTGAAATTAAGTCTGGTTACGGTCTTAATTTTGATCGTGAATTAGAAATTTCATTACTCATTGATCGATTGAAAAAGACATTTAAAAACAAAGTTCAAATCTTTAATACCTTTCTTGCGGCCCATGATGTGCCGAGAGATTTTAATAACTCAGAAGACTATCTTAAAATCGTAGTACTCCCGCTTCTTGAAAGGCTCTCACCTCTTGGTGTTATTGATGCTGTAGATATTTTTCACGAAAAAAATTATTTCACGGATCAAGATGTCGCGACACTTTTTACGAAGGCCAAGGCATTGGGTCTTCCGTGCAAAATCCACGCAGATGAATTAAATACTAATGGAGGGGCGGAACTGGCGGTTCAGTTTAATGCTCTTTCAGCAGATCATCTTTTAAAAATTTCTGACGAAGGAATCAGGTCGATCTCATCGAGTTCGACTGTTGCATCTCTCTTACCGGGCACCGCATTTTTCTTGGGTAAATCACTTGCGCCAGCACGAAAAATTTTAGATTCAGGGGCGAAGGTTTCAATTGCCTCGGATTTTAATCCCGGCTCTTGTCACTGTGACAATGTTTTACTCGTGGCCTCCATGGCAGCAGCACAATTGAAAATAAACCAAGCTGAGTTGTGGGCGGGAATAACTTTAAATGCCAGTGCTTCTTTGGGTAAGTTTGATCAGGGGGCCATTATTCCTGGGATGAAACCAAGATTTAGTCTCTTTAAGACAGATCTTCTTTCACAAATCACCTATAGCTGGGGCAGAAATTTTTCGGTCACTTTGCCTTGAGAGATTGATCAATCATCTTTAAGAATCCTTTATCCATAAAGTTATGGAGCTTCTTACTTACGTAGATAACTCTTCCTTTATGGAAAACGATCGAAACGGGATATGTTTTAATCAGGAATTGCTCAGCGACCCTCTCGTACGGATCTTCAACTGATTGAAAATTTAACTTATATTGAGTCTCAATTTTCCGGATACTTTCCGCAGCATTTTCACTATCACCATTAATCCCAATGACCTTAACTTGACTGCCATATTTAGCTTGAAACTGCACCAAGCTTGGAAATTCCTTGAGGCAGGGAACACACCAAGACGCCCAGAAATTAAGGACGATAATTGGGCTTTTTACGTTCTTGAGTTCAATAGTCTTTTTCTTGGTTGTTGTTAAATTAAGTGTTTGGAAGATATTCTCATAGACCGTGTATTTTTGTTTATCAGCTTCTACTAATTCAGCATTAGAATTAAAGGAATCCCACAGGATTTGAATGGAAAGAAATCCTGTAAATGCCATAATAAAGAGGGAAATGGGTATTAATTTTTTTTTCATGGTCGTCCCCGATGG
Organism: Bacteriovoracaceae bacterium; assembly: GCA_947441615.1. Lineage (GTDB taxonomy): Bacteria > Bdellovibrionota > Bacteriovoracia > Bacteriovoracales > Bacteriovoracaceae > Peredibacter. The sequence goes on from CANEUH010000014.1 coordinate 17,017, forward strand.
TGATGACTTTACAACAGATTATAAACAATATGAAGCCCTGGAAAAATTTGTTGATTCTTAAGCGTTTAAAGCACATTGGCAAAAAGTATTTGGGCCAGAGGGGTCAATCTATTGTGGAGTTTGTTCTTCTCCTTTCTGCGATTGCTTCCATTTCTTATTTTTTTATGGGATTCATGAACGCCAACATTGCTCGCTATTGGGAATATTCCGTGAATCTCATCGTCAACGACACACCGGCAAAACCCAAAAAATTAAATATTAGATAAATGATTTGTACTAAGGATGGACTCATGAATTTACTTTTGGCCATTGACCAAGGAACAACTGGAACGACTTCCCTTTTGCTAGATGCTAAGACGCTTAAAATTATCGATAAAGAAAAATCAGACTACCGACAAATTTATCCAAGGCCAGGTTGGGTAGAACATGATCTCCATGATATTTGGAATTCGGTTTCAGTTTCAATTGATACCATTTTAAAAAGATCAAAGTGTGATCCCCAAAATATCATCGGCATTGGAATAACTAATCAGCGAGAAACAACTTGCGCCTTTGATAAATCAGGAAAGCCCCTTCATCATGCGATTGTCTGGCAAGACAGAAGAACCGCTGAATACTGTGACTCACACAGAAGTCGCTATAATGAAATGGGTCGTAGAAAAACAGGGCTGCCGCTAGATCCTTATTTTTCCGGTACAAAGATGCGTTGGCTCTTAGATCATTCTCCCGAGGTAAAATTAGCTGGTCAAAATAAAAACCTCTGCCTGTCTACCATAGATGCTTTTCTGGTCTATAAACTCACGAATGGGAAGAACTTTGTAACAGAGGCTTCCAACGCTTCCAGAACCATGCTCATGAACCTTGAAACATTTCAATGGGACAGCGACCTGTTAAATTTTTTTGGTATCGATCAACATTTCTTACCAGAAATTAAAGAGTCCTTTACTCACTTTGGAGCAACTTCTCATTGTGGCATTCTTCCAGATGGCATTCCCATTTTATCCATTCTGGGAGATCAGCAAGCAGCTCTCTTTGGACAAGCCTGTGTGAAAGAAGGTGACATTAAATCCACCTACGGCACAGGTGCTTTTCTATTACTAAATACCGGTGAAAAAATTATCCATTCCACAACTGGACTTCTAACGACAGCAGCTTACTCATTTAAAGGTAAAAAAGTTTATGCCCTTGAGGGATCGGCCTATATTGCTGGAGCTGCTGTTCAGTGGCTAAGAGATAATTTAAAATGTATTAAATCCTCTCCCGAGGTTTCCCAACTTGCTTCAGAGATTACTGATTTAAATCAAATGGAGCATGTTCTTTTTATGCCTTTTTTTACAGGCATTGGGACTCCTTATTGGAATTCCCAAGCGAAGGCCGCCATCGTTGGACTCACCCGTGACACGCACAATGGCCACATTGCCAGAGCATGCCTTGAGGGAATTGCCCTTTCACTAAATGATTCTGTTTCAAGTTTTAAAAAAGATTTCCCGCAATTAAATGATATCAGGGTCGACGGTGGAGCGGCCGGGAATGATTTACTCATGCAAATGCAGGCGAATTTCTCTCAAAAAACAATTCTTCGTCCAGAAATTATTGATACGACAGCATTTGGGGTAGCGGTAGGATGCCTCGTTGGAAAAGGTGAATTACAAATTGAAGACCTTAATAAAACATGGAAGCTTCAAAAAGAATTCAAGCCTGAGTCAAATCCTTATTACGCTAAGAAAAAAGATCTGTGGGACGGCACCATTAAAAAACTTTTTTTATAAACGTTATTTAAAAAGTAAATCTTTAAGCTCGCTTGCCTTGTTGATACCAACAAGATCGAGTTTATACTTGCCCCTTAAATCATCTGCCGCGCGCTTTGAAGTGATGACCCTCTTGTAATTCATTTGAGCTATTTCTTTTAAACGCATCTCCATCATTGGGACAGAACGAACTTCACCAGTGAGGCCAACTTCACCTAAAAAGAGTGTGTCATTTGCTACGGGTGTTTGGTAATAGGAGCTAAGTAACGAGGCAATGACCGAAAGATCGTTCTCACGAGTTGATAACTTCATGCCACCTACGACATTGACGTATATATCATTATAAGAAAGTGGGATTCCTAAGTATTTATCAATAACAGCAACAAGTAAGGCGACACGATTTGAATCTAGTCCTTGAGTGGTTCTTCTACCAACTGCAAATTTATTTTCTACCACGAGCGCCTGAATCTCCACGAATAATGAACGGGATCCTTCTAAGATGCAAGTCAGAGAACGCCCATAGGATCCAGGTAATGATTGTTCCAAAAAATACTGGGAAGGATTTTTAATTTCAACCAGTCCCTTTTCTTGCATTTCAAAAATACCTACTTCATTGGTATTTCCGAATCTGTTTTTCATTACTCTGAGCATTCTATATTGGCCTAATTGATCGCCCTCAAAATAAATGACTGCGTCTACCATGTGTTCTAGGATTTTTGGGCCTGCAATCTGTCCTTCTTTGGTGACATGGCCAATGATAAAACACGTTAGACCATAGGCCTTAGCATAATTCATAAGCTCATAAGTCACCTCACGGATCTGAGAAAGAGTTCCGGCAGCCGACTCGACCTGGTTAGAGTGAGTTGTCTGTATAGAATCAAGAACCAAAAACTTGGGTTTTAAATCCTTCACTTGTTCAATTATTTTCTGCCAACTGGTTTCATTATAAATATAAAATCCGTCGTTATTCACACCAAGTCTTTTTGATCGCTGAGCGACCTGAGACTCCGACTCCTCTCCACTTACATATAAAATCTTCTCTTTTCCATATTCATTTAAAAGTTTTCCACAAACTTCCATAAGAAGTGTGGATTTCCCTATCCCGGGCTCACCACCAATAAGAGTAAGTGAACCAATCGTCACTCCTCCGCCCATCACTCGATCGAACTCCCCAATTTTTGTTTGGAAACGGTGTACTGTTTCAAGTTCAACTTCATTAATTGTCTTGGGCTTTGATTCTCGGCCAGAAATTGATTTAGGGGCAGCTTTACTTGGTTTAATCGTTTCCTCTTCAGAAAAGGAATTCCACTGCTGACAGTCAGGACACTTTCCTAACCACTTCGGGGATTGGTACCCACATTCTTGGCAGGTAAAGACTGTTTTTATTTTTGCCATCTATCCCTCAATCATTTTAAGAAGTTGTTTTTCGTCAATGATAGAAACGCCCAAAGACTTTGCTTTTATGAATTTACTCGAGGCACTCTCACTTTCGTTTGTAACAAGATAATTTAAATTTTTACTAACTCCTGCAATAACTCCACCATTAAGCTTAATGAGCTTTTCAATCTGTGGTCGAGGTTGACTGAGTTCACCGGTAATACAAAACTTTAAACCTTTTAGGGGGCCCTCTCCCGAAGAGATTTCGTCCGCCCGAACAACAACACCAACCTTAAGGAGTTCTGTTATGAGTTTCGACTTCTTTTTGATTGAACTGACAATCATTTCAGAGGATTTTTCAGCAAATCCCTCAATCTCGAGCATCTTATCTACGGTTAGAGCTTGGATTTTTTCCAGGGTGTTGTAACCTTGTGCAATTATTTTTTCACTTTTGGTAACGGAAACTCCTTCAACACCAATGGCGGAAATAAATTGCGCTAAATTTTGCTCCTTAGTTTTCTGAATATTTTCAAACATCTTTGCGGCCAATTTTTCTTTTACTTTTTCTAGTTTTAGAAAATCTTCCTCTTTCAATCGATAGAGATCTGGAATGTCTTGAACTAGCCCCTTTGAGATCATTTCCTCGAGTCGCTTATCGGAGACATCTTCAATATTCGCCTTGTGAATGTAGTTGAGAATTTCTTCTTTTATCTTTGAAGGGCATTTTTCGTTTTCACAAAATAACCAAATATCTTCCACTTTTAATTTCGACTGACAACTAGGACATGTCTCTGGGTAAGAAAAATTTCCAATAGCTTTTTCTACAACTCCAAGAAATTTTGGAATAACTTCACCAGAACGGATGATTTCAATTTTATCTCCAGCCTTTAATTGAAAATTTTGAACCATCCCGAAATTATGTAAAGTGACTCGACCGATGACTGCTCCAGAGAGTTCTGTGGGTTCAATCAACGCAACAGGAGTCAGAGTTCCGTTACGTGAAACTCCCCACTCGATTTCATTAATTTTCGCAATCTTCGTGTCTCCAGCAAATTTGAAGGCGAGTTTATATCTTGGGTGGTGGCCCGTTTCCCCAAGTTCCTGGTGAAGCTTTAAATCATCATAGATAAAGACAAGACCATCTATAAGGTAGTCTCCTGAGCTCATGAAGTCTCTTGCTTCTTGGAGCTTGACCTTTAACTCTTTCGTTCCTTTATGAATCACATAGTCCGGAGTTTTAAATCCGGCGCCTTTTAGAAAATCTAATTTTTGATGTTCGTTTTGAAATTTTTCTTCCGTTATAATATCGAATGCTTGAAAACTTAAATGTCGAGAAAGCTGTATATTTTCTTTTCTACCTAAAAGACCCGCTACAATATTTCGCTGCGAGCTTGGTGTTTCTAGATTTAATTCCTTCATCTCTTTTGAGAGTGTGAAAAAGTTCTTTTCAATACAATAAACTTCTCCTCGAACTTCAAAATTTTTCTTTTTTTCAACACTTTTAGGAATATCAGGAATAAACACGGCTTTTTTGGTTATATTTTCACCAAACTGACCATCTCCTCTCGTTTTCGCCAAAACTAGGTGCCCATTTTCATAAACGAGGGAGCAACTTGAGCCATCAATTTTGAAAATACTTAGAACTTCTTTTTTATCGATCCATTTTTCAAGATCTTTTTCATCATAGGTCTTATCTAGGGAAAGCATCTTTTTTTGATGTTCCACTTTGTTTACTTGCTCGGATTGTTTAAATCCTACGATTTGGAGTACAGGGTTTTGTGGGTCTAATTTTTTTAATTCATCTTCTAATTTATCAAACTCTTCATCAGATATTTCAGCTTGTCCTATGTAATATCGTTCTTTGTGATGAATAATGAGCTTTTCTAATTCTTGGATGCGTTGAATTTTCATCCTTATTTTTTATCATTTTATTTCTAAAAATTAAACGAAAGCCCGACTTTTAAACGATTGTCTTTATAGGATACCTCTTTGTAGGTTCCGCCAAATCGCGCCTTGTTTGAGAGTGTTTCGATTGTGCCGTCAATCGTCATTCTAGTCGTATATTGGTACTTTAATCCAATTTCTAACTCCATAGAAGTTGCCATTTGCGCCGACCCATAAATACTATCTTCTTCGCTAAAGGTAGGTAGTGGGATGAATTCTGCTTGGGCGACAAAGCGGTATTCTCTATTGAGAGGAATATTAACTGCTGTTCCGAGAACAATTCCAGAAATTGAATTTTTTCCAAAGCCATCGGTTTCTGACACATCTAGATCAAAAGTGTGTTTAACATAACCAGTATAAACATCAATCTGAGGTCCATAGAAAAACCCAATCGGTAAATATTTATAACCACCGGTTAATTTAAATGTACTGTTATTCACATTAACTGATGATTTTGTTGGATTGCCTGATGTCTCTTTCAAGGAGCCAAGTGCCCTTTCTATTTCTATGGCCGCAAAGTATTCTCTGGTGACCCAACCCTCAACTCTCAAGTCGACACCGAATATATTTCCACTCATTCGATTTGAGTCGGTTGGAGTTTTGGCGTCCACACTTGAAGATGAGCCAAAAAGAGCAAGAGATAATACTCCTAATGTTCCTGGGGACTCATCAGTTTTGTTGTCTTCATCGGTTTTAACTTCTTTATCTTCTTCTTTAAATTCTTCTAATCTAACCCAATCACCGGCGATAACTTTTTTATCACTTTTATACGCCTTGATTATTCCCAGTGCTTGATTATCAGAAATATTAAAGATCTTTCCCTCAGCAAGGATTAGAGTTTCCCAATCCACAATTTTCTTTAAAAGAGGGTGCTTTTTAGTTTGGACAGGTCTTTTAATGATAAATTTTTGCCCAATATTGATTGGATAACCCTTACCAACATCAAGTGTTATTTGATCTCCAAGCACACCATTAATTTTTGCATCATAAGGAATGGTTTTTGCATAAACCTCTAGCCAATTATTGATTGTCTGAGAAACGATTTCAATCTCATCTGTTTTGAGAGAAGCTTTTTCTGAGAAATAAAGATCCTCACCATTTTCGCCGTAAATTTTAATTTCTGCATCAATACCATTGATTTCATTTTTTAAACTCACCAGAATCAGTGAGCCGACTTTTAATTTTTCTGAAACCGTTGTTAGAACTTCTTTCGATTTTAAATATTGAGGTAAATTTTCTCTATAACGACTAAAAACATTAATAAGATTTGAATTCGAAATGTAAGTACACCAATTGCTATTTTTTAATTCCGTTTCTACCTGTTCAAATACCTTGAATCCAATGGCCCCACCAACGCTATCGGTTACAGGAAGAAGAGTGCACCGACGCATAGACGATTGTGCGAACACTGAATGATTAAGAATCAAAAAAAGAAGAATAAAAAAAATTTTCATATAAATTGCGGAAGCTCGGGTGGCTGTTCTGTTACCCAATTATTTTTGACCTGCTCATAAAGATTAACCAGCATTCTCAGTTCACTATTTTCTTCACTTAGCTCTTTTACTTGTCTGCGAAGAAGTTCAAGCTCAAGTTTTAGCCTCAACAATTCTTCTTCCTCTCTTACTTGGATTTTTTCAGATGAGTGGAAGTAAATAAAATACTTTCCGTTTTCCTCTTTGTGTTTCAGAATGTTGTTTTTAATATGTCTTCTAATCGTTGAGATCGAGACATTTTTAAAACGGGAATAGTCGTTTATGGACAGCCAAACCCCATCATTGGTGTTCATTAAGGCTCCTTTATCATTAATCTTAATGTTAAAGAATCCGATAGAGATGTGCAAAATCAAAAAACAGTTAGAAAAGTTGAGTGTAGATGTCGGTTGATTTAAATGATTTAAAGAATAAAAAAATCGCTCTGGTCCTATCAGGCGGAGTTGTTAAAGCGGCGGCCTGGCATCTTGGAGTCACTCTCGCACTAGAAGAACTTGGATTTTCATTAAAGAGTAACAAGAACTCATCTAGTGGCCAGGATTTAAATCAAAAGAGCCTTGAGATTGGAACCTATGTTGGCTCTTCAGCGGGTGCTATGATTTGTGTCTATTTGGCGGCCGGGTATACTCCTCAAGATGTTATTCAGGCGACCTTGGGAATTAAGGGTTCAAAACTTCGTGGTATTAGTTACAAAGATATGTTTTATATCAAGAGACCGGAGTTAAAGACACCAAAACCCGATCTCTACCACCCTCTTGATGGTCTACCTACTCTAGTGCGAAATCTCATGAAGCCAGTTATTTCGCTTCCGGGACTTTTTTCAACCGAAGGTGTTCGGAACCATCTTATTAACGATGTGATTGAAAGTGATGCATTTGAAGACTTTGCTGCTGACTTATTTATTGTAGCAACTCAACTAGACCATTCGAGAAAAGTGATTTTCAGTAAATATAATTACCCAAATCCTTCCCATGATTCGACTTCTGTCTACTACACGGGAACAAATGTTTCTTATGCTGCTGCTGCAAGCATGAGTGTTCCCCCCTTTTATTGCCCCTATCCTATTAAAAACCGTCACACGGGCCAAGTAGATTATTATATCGATGGTGAAATTCGAGAAACCCTCTCAACTCACGTCGCAGAAGATAATGGTTGTGACGTCATTATAAGTTCATGGACTCATACCCCTTATCACTTTCACGATGAGGTTGGCTCACTCGTGAACTATGGTTTACCTCCGATTGCTATTCAGTCTATTTATCTTATGATTCAAAAAAAGATTATCTCGTCCCGTGCAGAAAGGGCCAAGGCGATTGATATTATCGATACCGTTAATGATTACATGAAAATGGAAAAATTTTCTCAAGCACATAGAAGAGAAATCATGGCGATCCTTCAAAGAAAATTAAATATTAATCCGAGGGTGAAACTAATTGATATTTATCCTGATCATCACGATTACAAATTATTTTTTGCCAATTCATTCTCGCTCAACTCAAAAGTTTCCGCACACGCGGTTGAAGCTGGGTATAAAAGAACAATGCAAGTTTTGAGTCCTAAATGAAGTATGCCTTATTTGTTTTCTTTTCGTTATTAACTATCTTTTTCATCACCTCATCTGATCCATTTTTTGGAACAGAGCTATCATTTAAACCAATTCCAAAAGATAAGAGCGCAGATGTTCGCGAGTTACCGTGGTTAAGCACAGAAGCGATGAGACCCTACCTCATTGATAAAGATAATAGAGTTGATGATCTCTTTAAGGTTACTCCTTACTACTATCCAACTGTTCAGTTTTGGTTTTTAATTTATACCCAGTTTGAATCTAGCTCTGTCGTTATTCACGACAAAAATAATCTCTCACTTATTTACAAGGTTCTTGATTTCTCTTCACTGAAATCAAAAAAACTCTCATCCAACACACTCTATGTTCTTCAAAGAAAATTATCTGATGAAAAATTGACTGAGCTCCGACGTGATCTGGATCAGCTGGCCCGTGACCCCTTTTTAACAACTAATTCAGCTCAGAAAATTTTTAGAACTCTACAAAACGCCAACATAACTCTTCCTGAATCAAAGAATGAAAGAAGACGATTTTTTTCAAATTTACGTGATAATTTAAGAACTCAAACAGGTCAAAAAAATTTTATACGAGATGGAATTATCCGCTCTATTCCTTATCAGAAATTTTTGACCAATTATTTTTCAAAGAGAAAACTTCCAAAGGAATTATTGGCGATTCCTTTTCTCGAATCTAGTTTTAATCCTAAAGCGCAGTCCAAGGTGAACGCCCTTGGTATTTGGCAATTCATGCCTCTTATTTCAAGCTACTACGTTCCAAAAAGATCAAACCACTTTGATTACCGCTTCAACGTTGGTGTGGCCTCTGTTGCTGCTGGTTTTTTAATGTCGGAAAACTATTCAATCATGAAATCATGGGATATGGCGGTTACCGCCTACAATTCTGGTACCAAGCATCTTGTTAAAACCAGACGGGAACTAGCTGGAAAGAAAGTAGATTTAGAGGCCGTCATAAAACACAGTGACTCAAAACATTTTGGCTTTGCCTCAAAGAACTTTTATAGTGAGTTTTTGGCCTTGGTGCATACACTTGCTTATCGTGAAGAACTCTTTACGCACCTCCATGACCTGGATCGTACAGACGTTGAAAAGGACTTACGCTTTTTTATGAGTAAATGTTCATTAAAATTACAGTCAGTTCTTTCAGCTAAGCAAATGGATGATATCTATTTTCATAATCATCACACTTCTGAGGATAAATCCAGTGTTCCGAAAGGATTTATTCTAATTGCCAAGTCAGCATTACCTACCAGTAAATTTTATGAAGTTCCGGAAAAACAGCTACTAAAGAAAAAACCCAAGGAGTGGATAAAACTTATTGGACGTCAGAGTTGCTCAACAAGATAAGTATTTGGTGAGCAGTAACTTCCAAAATACTGCACACTCTCATCTTCATAAGTAATTTTGAGATTAATTTTCGAGTCTAGGATCGATGTACCGTTCCCCTGATTTTCACCCACGATGATGATTTTTTCACTCTTTGCACCTAATGAATCATAAAATTTACCGTCAGCATCAAGCATCTGCTGATATGTTCTAAGGGATTCTCCAACAGACTCTGACCCAATATCAACCCGTGTCGCTTTTCTCGTTAAGTTAACTTGAATGACACAACGATTACCAAGGCCACTTTTTTCAGATTTACTTAGTATATTTCTAATAAAGTTTTCCGAGGGTATATCAAGGTTCTGATTTTCTTTAAATCCCACGAAAATCGGCTCTTCTAGATGATTTAATTCAATATACTTTCGACTGCCGAGCTGAATTTTATTAAATTCTGTTACAAATGTATGATCGTTTATTTTCTTTGCCGTCTTATCAGTTGCAAATTGCTTAACTTGATCACCCGAAATAATCAGGGGCATTTTCTCTTTACTGAGAATATCTTCTTCAAAAAGAGAGATTTTTTCATTTGTAACATTCTCATAGAAGTTTGATTCAAATGTTAATTCACGCTCATGAATGTGGATAATTTTTGAAGACGTTTCTCCATGAGAAGTCTTATAGCTCAATAAGGCATTCCCAGCTTTGACACCAACGAATAATTGATATGAGAAATTATCTCCCTGAACAATATTCATATTTTCATTTAATTTAATGACCTGAGAGTAAGGAACATCCAAAGTCGCAGTCTCTGTTTTATTATCTAATTCAATAAGAACTGAACCAATTGGGCCTCTAGACTCATACGGAGCTATTAATTCATTAAATGTTTCTTCTTCTATTAAGGGGACCGTCATCTCTGAAGCACCCTCTTCAAGAATCATGTCGGTATTGGTTGGAGCGAACCCTCTTTTAAGGATGGCGACAGATCTCGTCATTTTACTGCCCGCAAGCTTAGTCTCAATTTGAACATCGCCGTTATTGTAGTCAAAAAATGATTCACTTAAATCATCTTGTGGCCTAACTTCAAAGCCAACTTCATCTTGGGTTTTCTTTAAATCTGTCCCCACAATTTGAATAGTCACACCGTTATCAAGTTTAGGTTTTTTTATGAAGTCACTTACAATCTTATTTCCTTGAGTAGTCACACCCGGTTTTGATTCAGAAGTGATTGGATTCGTCATTGATCCAGGCAATTTTTCAGTACTAGCATCTAACACTTTCTTTGATACTTCTGTTTGAGTAGTCACCATCGAAACGGTTGGAAGGGTTTTTTCTTTTAAATCGTGCTCTGCCTTTGAGTAGTCAAACGCAAAAAGATCCTCAACCTGAACTTCTTCTTGTTGCGGTGTTGAGGAAGCTTCAGTTTTCACTTCTTCTTTTATAACTTCCGTAATTTTATTTTCTTCCGTTTTTACTATTTCTTTGTTTGTTGTTGTTTTCTCAACCGGGTATTCAAAAAACTCTGGCTCACTGACAGCGGCCATTTTGGTATCAACTTGATCTTCGATAACTTTGTTTTCAGCAATGACTTCTGGTTTGATTTCACTAAATAACGATGCGTATTGTCCGGTAATTTCATTTGTCTTAAAGACAGGGGTCAAAACAACGGGTTCAGAAAACGGAAGCTCATTTTTATCAACTGAAGTGTACTTGAATTGTACCGGTGATGATTTAACTATTATGTTTTCTTTAACTAGCTTAATTCTCTTAGTAATAAATGACTTCTTTTCATTTATTTGAATGTCTTTAAAGACCATCAGAGGGGCTTCAAGAGTCTCTGTTTGGGATCTGTTGATCTTTGTTTCTGAGAAGAGAGATAGGTGTGCTGTGCTTATTTCAAATGATGTCATTTCTGGAGTAAATACACGCACGCCGACCCAGCCCACGACGAGGTACAAAGAAAGCGTTAATGATGCAAACATCCGTGTTAGCAGCGATGACATATAAGATTATTTTAGTGGAGAAAAACTTTTTTAGAATTTAAAAACGGTGACTCTGTTCATTTTGTGCCTATTCAGGCTTCGCGTAGGACCACTTTTATTGAATACTCATGAGTATCTAGTAGGGAAAATAAAAAACCCCGCTTAAAGCGGGGTTTAATTTATTTTAAATTTGCCAGACGAAGTCTCAGCTCTGCTCTTTCGAGCTTTCTTCTAAACTTAATCAGATCGACATCTGTTAAGTTTTCCTTGCCGGATAAGCGATCCATCGCTTTTGACTTCGCTGATTTAGCTCTTTCAATATCGATGTCTTCGGAGCGCTCAGAAGTGAATGAGAGAATCGTCACAGTATCCTTTAAAACCCGACACAATCCAGCAGTCACAGAAAAATGTCTCGGACCCATAGTGGTCTTTGCAGTCATGATTCCTGTCGATAACTCTGTTAAGATATGTGTATGGTCGGGGAGAATATTAATCTCCCCGCGAACTGTTGGAATTACAATATCATTACACTCAAGATCTTTAATAACCACACCCTTTGGGGTGAAGAGATTGAGTTTAAAGGCTGATGCCATAATTACTTCCCTTCAGAAAGTTTTTTCGCTTTTTCATGAACCATATCAATTCCACCAACAAGGTAGAAAGCTTGCTCTGGAAGGTGATCAACTTCACCCGCTAGAATCGCTTTAAAGCCTTTAATAGTGTCTTCGATTTTTACAAATTGCCCTGGGATACCAGTGAACTGTTCAGCAACAAAGAATGGCTGAGACAAGAATTTCTGGATCTTACGAGCACGGGCCACAAGCTTCTTATCATCTTCAGATAATTCATCCATACCAAGAATGGCGATAATATCTTGAAGTTCTTTATACTTCTGAAGAACTGATTGAACAGCACGTGCAGTTGTATAGTGATCCTCTCCCATAATTTCCGAAGAAAGAATTGTTGAAGATGAAGATAGTGGATCCACAGCTGGATAAATTCCAAGCTCAGCGATCTGACGTGACAATTCAGTTGTAGCATCCAAGTGAGCAAACGTTGTTGCAGGAGCTGGATCTGTATAGTCATCCGCAGGAACGTAAACAGCTTGGATTGATGTAATTGAACCATCTTTTGTAGATGTAATACGCTCTTGCATGGCTCCCATCTCAGTACCAAGTGTAGGTTGGTATCCCACAGCAGATGGAATACGGCCAAGAAGTGCTGACACTTCTGAACCAGCTTGAGTAAAGCGGAAAATGTTATCTACGAAGAAAAGAACGTCTTGTTTTTCTTCATCACGGAAATATTCAGCAAGTGATAGACCAGTTAGAGCAACACGAGCACGTGCTCCAGGTGGCTCATTCATCTGACCATAACAAAGTGCGGTTTTAGAAAGAACTCCAGAGTCCTTCATTTCGTGCCAAAGATCGTTACCTTCACGAGTACGCTCTCCCACTCCAGCAAAAACAGAGAATCCCCCGTGCTGAGTAGCGATGTTGTTAATAAGTTCCATAATAAGAACTGTCTTACCAACTCCTGCACCACCAAAGAGACCGATCTTACCGCCCTTAAGATAAGGAGCTAGAAGATCGATAACTTTAATACCTGTGAAGAAAGGCTCTTTCTTAGTTGATTGATTGGCAAATTTTGGAGCTTCACGGTGAATTGGGTAACTCTTTTTATTATTAAGAGGACCAGCTTCATCAACAGCTTCTCCAATAACATTAATGATACGGCCAAGGCACTCACGGCCAACCGGAGCTTGAATCGGTGCTCCTGTATCTTTAACTGCTTGTCCGCGAGCTAAACCTTCAGTCGCGTCCATAGCGATACAACGAACCATGTTGTTACCAAGGTGCGATGCTACTTCTACCGTTAGATTTCCTTCTCCGCCCGGCATTGTCTTGTTTGTGATTTTGAGAGCGTTATAGAGCGCTGGAAGTTTTCCATTTGAAAACTCAACGTCGATTACGGGTCCCAACACCTGACGAATTACGCCTGTATTTTCCATTTGAATGGCTCCTTAACCGTTGAGAGATTCAGCACCAGAAACAACTTCAATTAACTCAGTTGTAATTCGGGCCTGTCTCATCTTATTCATTTTTAGTGATAACTTTTTAATCATTTCTTTACAGTTTTTCGATGCGTTTTCCATCGCATTCATACGAGACCCGTGCTCCGATGCAATAGCATCTAAAACACATGTATAAACCGTTGTGAGGTAAACTTCAGGTACAAGAGTATCTAAGATTTGCTCAGCACTTGGTTCATATTTAAAATCGTACGGATACCGAGATTTAATTTCCTCTTTTGCAGATGAAGAAACCTGCATAGGAAGAAGTTGTCTTACTTTAGAATCGAAAGCGATTGCAGAAATAAATGAGTTGTAGGCAACATAAATTTTTCCTACTTCACCAGTAACAAACATGGCACCCAATTCATCAGCAATTTTTCTCACTTCTTCGTAAGTTGGATCTGCTTTAGCAAAAGTAAACGTCTTACCAGAGTTAACCTCTTTTTGAATAAGATCGCGTACTTTTTTACCAATAAAGAAGAACTTCAGATCTTCATCCTGGTTTTCAGCCGTGAATCGTCTAACTGTTTTTGCGAGTGACGAATTATAGCCGCCGCAAAGACCTTTATCAGATGAAATCACAAGAACTACCGCTTTATTATTTTCCTTCGGTGTGAAGTAATCGTTCGTGTAGTCCGTAGCTAAGGCAGAAACAGTTCTCACTGTTTCTTCTAGCTCCGTTGAATAAGGACGAAGACCTAAGATACGAACCTGAGCTTTATTTAGCTTTGACGCTGAAACAAGCTTCATGGCCTTTGTGATCTTGAAAGTACCTTTGGTACTTTTGATCTTTTTCTTGAGGTCTTTAATATTTGCCATGGTCTTTAATCCTTAAAATTAAGCCTTGTAGCTAACAACGAAATTCTTGATGATCTCAACAAGTTTCGCTTCATTTTCTGCAGACATCTGCATTTCTTTTCTCATCGTATTCATCATTTCTGAGTGACGAGAGTTAAGAACTGCAAGTAAGTCTTTCTCTACCTGTTGAATTTTGTTCACAGGGATTGAATCGAAATAACCTTTTGTTGCAGCAAAAATTGAAACTGATTGATCAATAACATCCATAGGTGAATATTGGCCTTGCTTTAAGAGCTCCACTAGACGAGATCCACGGTTTAGCTGTCTTTGAGTGGCTTCATCTAAGTCAGAACCGAACTGAGCAAATGCAGCTAGTTCGCGGAACTGAGCAAGATCAAGTCTTAGAGTACCAGCAACTTTTTTCATCGCTTTAATTTGGGCAGCACCACCAACTCGAGAAACCGAAAGACCAACGTTAACCGCTGGACGAATACCAGAGTTGAATAAATCCGACTCAAGATAAATCTGACCATCAGTAATCGAGATAACGTTTGTAGGAATATAGGCTGCAACGTCACCCTCTTGAGTTTCAATGATTGGAAGAGCAGTTAAAGATCCTGCGCCAAGCTCATCGTTCACTTTACAAGCACGCTCTAACAAACGTGAGTGAATATAGAAAACGTCTCCAGGGAATGCTTCACGTCCTGGTGGACGACGAAGAAGAAGAGAAAGCTGACGGTAAGCTTGAGATTGTTTTGTTAAGTCATCATAAACGATAAGCGCGTGCTTACCTTGGTCACGATAGTACTCACCCATTGTACAACCAGTGTACGGAGCAAGATACTGAAGTGGAGCTGAGTGAGAAGCAGTCGCAGAAACGATGATTGTATACTCGAGAGCACCAGCTTCTAGTAATTTTTGATAAACTTGGCGAACTGTTGATTGCTTCTGACCAATGGCCACGTAAACGCAAACAACACCTTTGCCTTTTTGATTGATGATCGTATCAACGGCCACAGCTGTTTTACCTGTTTTACGGTCACCAATGATAAGCTCACGTTGACCACGACCGATTGGGATCATGGCATCGATTGCTTTGATACCTGTTTGCATAGGCTCGTGAACAGATTTACGAGCAATAATACCAGGTGCTTTAATTTCTACGTTACGAAACTCAGTTGATTTTATTTCACCCTGGCCATCAATTGGCTCGCCGATAGCGTTAACAACTCGACCAAGAAGTGCATTACCAACAGGAACTGAAACGATTTTTTCAGTACGTTTAACTGTTGAACCTTCTTTAATGGCCTCGTCGTTACCAAGAACCACGATACCAACATTGTTTGCTTCAAGGTTAAGAACCATTCCTTTAACTCCGCCGTCGAACTCAACGAGCTCACCAGCAAGAACGTTCTTTAATCCAAAAACTCGGGCCACACCATCACCAATAGTGAGGACGGTCCCAATTTCGTTCATCTGCAAACGCGACTCAAAATTCGCGATGCGATCTTTAATAATCCCTGTGATTTCTTCAGGTCTGATTGATGTGCTCATCTAAAATCCTTCCCTTTTGGGTTTTATTATTCGCTAAGAATAGATTGTTTAAATTGTTCTAATTGGTTATCTAACGAAGCATCAAGCTGGAGGTCTTCTATAGTAACTTTGTAACCAGCAGAAATGTTCGCACTTTGTACGTAATCTAAATGTGGCTCACGTCCGAATTTCTTTTTAAGAAATCCTTCGATTTTAGCCTTAAAAGCAGGATCAATTTGAGTATCTGTCCCCTCAATTGTTCCCTTCATGAAGCCTTTTCTCTCATCATCCATCACGATGACTTCTTTAAAAATTAAAGGCAGGATTCCAATGCGTTTTTCATCAATAAGGTATTTAACTGTTTCAGTTGTTATCGGAGAAAGAGAAAGTTTTTTAGCAACTTCATTGAAAACAGTTTTTTTCTCTTCTAGTGTAAACAGTTCTAGAAATAGAACATTTTCAAGGTCGTTTGATTTGTTAATAACCTCAGTAAGCTTCGTAAGCTCATCAGCTATTGCAACTTTTTTATCGTCACCAAGTTCTAAAAGGGACTTGGCATAAACTCTGGCAACTGCTTGCTCTTTCATTTTATAGCCCCTGCAAAAGTTTCGATGAAACTTTGTTTTGATAATCTTTATTCGTCTTAATTGTTGATTTCGTTTTACTGATCACTTGATTTAGAAGTTCTGTATTCAACTCATCCATGACTTCTTTTTTATCTGCTTGAATTTTTGAGTTGGCATCGATCTTTAACTTGTGAGTTTTATCTTCAGTTTCTTTTGATAGATTCTTCTCAAAATTAGCGACTTCGACTTCAGCGTGCTGTTCAATATTTTTGAGTTCGTTAGAAAGATTTGAAAGTTTTCTGGTCTCACCATCAAGCATGATTTGAGCTTCTTTTGATTTAAGATTTGCTCTCTCAAGAGTATTTGCAATCTCATCAGCTTTAGATGAAAAATAACTCTTAAGTGGTTGCTTAATTTTCCAAACAAGAACCCCAAGTAGAATTGAAACGTTAACTGCCGGTGCGAAGAGATCAAAGATAGAAGCGTGGTGCTCTTCCCCATGTCCTCCACCCGAAGCGTAGGCCTTAGTAATTGTCATGGCCAAAATGGCGTAAGCTGTCCAAAAACGCATAGGCATCCTTATTGAAGAATTTTCTGTACGAGTGTTTGTGAAAGTGAATCGGCCTCAGCAAGATAGGCACTCTTATTTCCTTCCACTTCTTTTTTAAAATCGTTTCTCGACTGATCAACAAAAGCATTAACTTCTTTTTCTGTTTGCTTATATTGATCTGTAAATTTTTGTACGATCTTTTGTTTTTTTTTAGAAGATACTTTCATCGCACTTCTGTTTGCATTTTCAATTTTTGACTTGTAGTCAGCTTGCATTTTTTGAACTTTCTCAATTGTTTCATCAGCATTACTTTCAAGCTTCACCGTTTTCTCTTCACGAGTTTCGATGACACTTTGAAGTTTCCCGAGAAATAAAAATTGAGCAATGATGAATGCAGCGAGAATGATGAGAAATTGGGGAACAAGCGAGGAATCTACACCCAATTGAGTGAAAATGGCCGTAAATGTTTCCATTAGTTAACCCTTAAGAATGAAGCTGTTTATTTTGCCTTAATTAATTAAGCTTCTACGGGGTTTCCGTCAAGGAAATTGGCCTTATTTTTTATCCTTCATTTTAGTGATTCCGTGGAAGATAACACCCTCTTCCACAATGAGACTTGGACTTGTGACAGTGCCTTCAAAACGCGCGGGGCGTCTTATTTCAACTCTTGAAGATGCCTTAATTGAACCTTTGACTGAACCTGAAATGATAACGATGTTGGCATTAATATCCGCATTAATGACAGCACCTTCTGAAATAATCAGTGTGTCATTTGAAAAGATACTTCCATTAACGTAGCCAGCGATTCGTACAGTACCGCTAAATGAAAGGTTACCTTCAAATTTGCAGCCCTCTTCGATGATGGCGCAAATATCATTTTTCTTTGCCAAATTGCCGCTCCGGTGGCGTTTATTTCATGAGATAAGAAAATATATCATTAAATTCAGCTTCGTTGCTAAATTTGATTGTTATTTCTCCAGCACCATTCTTTTTTGGCTTTACGTCAAAATGATAGCCTGTTTTTTGTTCGAGTTTGTTTTTTAGTTGCGTGTATTGCTCAGTTATAAACTTATTGTCTGAAGGTATCGCTTTAACCATTTTCTTTGTTTTCTTAGCGAGCTCTTCAAGCTCTCTAACTGAAAGTCCATGAGCTATGACCTCGTTAGAAAGTCTCTTAACCATTTCATCATCGTTTATTCCAACCAAAATTTTTGCATGGCCAAATGATAAGAGATCTTTTTGAAGAGAAACGATGACCTCTTTTGGAAGCTTCAATATTCTTAAAAAATTGGCAATTGTTGACCGTTCTTTACCAATTTTCTTGGCCACTTCTTCCTGAGTTAATTTGAACTCATTCATGAGTTGGAAGTAAGCTAGTGCTTCCTCCACACAGTTTAGATCTGAACGCTGAACGTTTTCAATGATAGACATCACGAGAACGTCTTTCTTTGTAGCCCTTTTCACAATCACAGGAACTTTATTAAGACCAGCTAGCCTTGAAGCGCGGTAACGGCGCTCACCCGCTACGATCTCAAATTTACCGTCTTTTTCGATGACGATAATGGGTTGAATAATGCCATTTTCTCTGATCGATTCAGCTAATTCTAAAAGATCCTTCTCTTTAAAGATCTTTCTAGGTTGATCCCTATTAACTTCAATCTTTTCTAAATCAACTAGAAGCGGTTGATTCTCTATTTGGATTTCTTTTTTTGGTTCTATAGGGGCATTTCTTTCTGGGGCATCTCCAAAAACTCCTGGGCTATTTCCAAGAAGTGCGGCCATACCTCTACCAAGTTGCGGCTTATTTTTTTGCATAAATTAACTCCTATGGCTGTACTTGATAATCTTCAAATTTCGGGATTTGGCTTAAAGGCATCTTAACCTGTGGTGAATCAGGTCTTTTCTCTGACTTTAAAATAATTTCTCTCGCCAAAGATAGATATGCTTCACTTCCCTTTGAAGTTATATCGTAAAGAATGATGGGCTTACCAAATGATGTACATTCAGAGAGCTTCACATTTCTAGGAATAATTGATTTTAGTATGTCATCCTTGAAGTGGGTCATGAGGTCATTGGCCACTAATTTACATAAATTATTTCTTGAATCATACATCGTTAAGAGAATGCCCTCGAGTGTAAGCTTGGGATTAAGGGAAGCCCTAATAAGACGAACAGTATTCAGGAGCTGAGATAAACCTTCCATCGCCAAATACTCTGTTTGCATCGGAACTAAGTAAGAGTGAGCTGCGGTAAAAGCATTCACTGTTAGTAAGTTCAATGAAGGTGCACAATCTATTATGATGTAGTCGTATTTATTTTGAATCGCTTCAAGGGCAACTTTTAGTTTTGATTCACGAGCGAACATGTGAACCAACTCTAATTCGGCTCCAACAAGATCGTTGTTCGAAGGACAAAGATCCAAAAGTGGTAGCTCTGTCTTATAAATACATGATTCAAAATTTTCTTCGTTAATAAGTGCGTGGTAAACATTCGACTTGGCGAACGTTTCCTTTTCTATCCCAAGGCATGAACTTGCATTTCCCTGAGGATCTAGATCAATAAGAAGCGTCCTCTTTTCTGCTGCGGCGAGGCAAGCACTTAAGTTTACAGAAGTAGTTGTCTTTCCTACCCCACCTTTCTGGTTTGCGATTGCAATGATTTTAGCCATTTAGATCCTCGCGATGAGTGTTTTGAGAGCTCTAAATTTAAAGAAAATCAGAGAGATTGACAAGTGAATTAGCTGTTCCACGTGGAACATTTACAGACTTAAAAGAAACTAAAAAACGCTGCTGTGTTCCAGGAACGGTAATCTCCTGATTTTCCAGTAACTTCCAATCTTTCTCTAGCTTAGGTAGGTCTTTCCCCTCGAGCTCCATAAAGTTTGGTCCCTTATACAGAAAAACTGAAAGATCCTTGGTCGTGTGTTGAATCGCTGGCAAATAATCTTTTGCTGTTCCGACCGCCTTGAAGGTAATCGTTGCAGGTTTATCAAAAAGAAAATCCTCTAGTCTTGAATGAACCAATTTTACATTTACTAGACCTAACTCTTCCGCGATCAAAGTGACTGCGTCTACTTTTTTTCGCTTACTTTCTACTCCAACAAAACGGACTTCAGGGAGAAGTTTTGCTAGAGGCAGAATGGGAAACCCTCCCCCGAAGCCAACATCAACCACGACCCCAGATTTCTTTACCTGCGCTTGAAACAAATCCGACTGAAGGTATGGGTGAATGGAATCAAGAATTTGTTTATGATAAAACTCATCTGGGTCTAAAATATTAGTTAGATTAAGGCCCGCAAGCTTTGTTTTTAACACCTGTAGATATTTGATTGAAAAGTCCAACATTATAGTGCCTTCGCTGCTACAACTGCGAGGGTTGCTGGTCGAATCCCTTCAATGAGCTTAAGCTGGCCAAACGTTTCTGGTCTTATTCTGGTAATTCTCTGCTTACACTCAAAAGAAATATTTCCCGAAGAAACTATTTCTTCCCAATTAATCTTGGTGGTGTCCATCTTCTTTAATTTTTCTTGCTGATCACTGGATCTCTTAATGTATCCATCGTATTTCTTAGAAATGGCGACGGCACGGACCAGATCCGTATCAATAGCAATCCCATTGTATCCAAGGATCCTATTCAGGGTATTTATCGGATTAAGCCACGCCTGCTTCAGAATTTCAGAAACACTCATGCGTTTTGTTAGCTTTTGTAGCTCCCCATCCCCAGAAAATTCCACTAGAAGTGGTGATTTTTCTGAAACCATGGTCTCATCACAAAAGTCACTGAGTGTTTCATAAGAATTAACAAACCTGGCCTGATACTGATCAAGCTCCAAGTTCAACAGGAACTTTGCTCTATAGGGAAACATTCTAAGAAGAGTATTGTCTTCTCTGAGGAACAATCTGTTTTCTGAACGGGCGGTGAAAAGCCTATAAGGCTCATCCCTAGTATTGGATGTTAGGTCCTCAATCATGACACCTATATAGGACTCATGCCTATTCAAAATAAGAGAATCCATACCCAGGATTGATAAAGAAGCGTTGGCACCAGCGATAAAACCCTGACCAGCGGCCTCTTCGTAGCCAGAGGTTCCATTAACCTGGCCAGCGAAAAAGAGTCCAGAAACACCCCTGTGCTCCAAGGTAAGATTTAATTCAGTAGTATCAACAACGTCATACTCCACTGCATATCCATAAACTAGAATCTTCCCCTCTTCGAGACCTTCAATTGAATGAACATATTCCTCTTGAACGTCCCTCGGTAGAGAGGATGAGATCCCAGAAGGGTAAACCGTATCGAGATTGAGACCTTCAGGCTCTATAAACACATGGTGAATATTCTTATCTGGGTACCTAAAGGCCTTATCTTCAATTGAGGGACAATAGCGAGCTCCAGTTCCCTTAATTTGACCGTTGAACATTGGGCTTCGCTCTTTATTATGGCGAATGATTTCCATCGTGGACTGATTTGTCCTAGCAAGATAACAAGATACTTGTTCAGAAAAGCGGGAATAAGGGGAATGAAGACAGTGAAAGTTCCGAACAGTAGAATCCGAGGGCTGTTCTTCAAGCCTTGAATAATCAATTGAAGCTTTATCAAGCCTTGGTGGTGTCCCTGTTTTAAATCTCTGGGTCCCAGTCTTGATTTCTGAGAATAAATCGCTTAACCCACCTGATTTATCACACCCAACTCTTCCGCCGGTAGTGGATTCGTTACCGGTATGAAGTTTTCCGTTAAGAAAGGTTCCTACTGTCATAATAACTTTCTTAGCGAAATACCTATTGTCAGCGACAATTTCAAAAACATCATCTTTAGTTATCGCTTGGACTTTTTCTCGAATAACTGAAATATTCTTAATTGACTGAATCTTCTCCTCCGCCTCGAGCGAATACTTTTCTTTATCAATTTGAACTCTCGAAGATTGAACCGCGAAACCTTTGGAGTCATTTAAAGTTCTAAACTGAATTCCTGCTCTGTCAGCAAGAAAACCCATTAATCCACCAAGGGCATCAAGCTCTCTAACAACTTGACCCTTACCAACTCCACCCACGGAAGGATTACAGGGAGCAGACCCAATTGAAACACCCGGCATAGTCACAATGGCAACCTCAAGACCAAATTGGCTCGCAATATAGGCTGCCTCTATACCTGCATGACCGCCGCCAACAATTAAAACATCATAAATTTTCATAAGTGATTCCTGAAATTGTTCCACGTGGAACAATTCTATTTTCCAATACAGAAATTGGAGAAAATAGAATTTAAAACTTGGTCTGGTGAAACTATACCCAGGATATCTGAAATACAAGAACCCAAGGTATTTAATTCATGGGACAAAATGGCGACATCAGCTTCAGTCGTCGCAAGTGCCTGATATCTCATGAGAATTGTATCAGCCTGTAAAATCAGACCCTTGTGACGATCCAATAATATTGGTTTATCAAGAGTTATGTCTAAATATTTTTTATTTACAAGATTGAAAAAGTAGGTTTCCCATTCTTGAGAAATCCTAGTTAGGTCAATCGCCCCTATAGAACCAAGACTTGGGTGTTTTAATATAAGCTTTTGCCTCACCTCATTAAACCCGGGTAGATCTGAATGTGTAAATAAAATAAGATCAAACTCATTTATTATTAAATCATCGAACTCAGGACTTATTTCAAAAGGGTTTATAAGTAGAACCCTGTAAAAGGCATTCGTTAATTTCGATTTACTACGCCTAACCCCTTCCGCCTCGATCAGGTCAGAAGATTCTCTAATGCCGGCGGTGTCTATGAGCTTATACCGCACCTCGCCAATTTTTAAGAACTCAGTAAGGTAATCTCTTGTTGTTCCCGCGGTAGAAGAAACAATCGCGCGCTCTTCAGAAAGAAGGAAGTTAAAGAACGAACTTTTCCCTGAATTAGGAAGTCCGGCCAAAACAATTTCAGGTTGTAGAAGGCCTGGTCCCATAGGACCAACTCTTTTAACTAGGGAAGAAAACTTACTAGAAAATTGCTCTAAGCTCTTTAAGTAATAATCACGAGCCGCTTCCTCTCCTATGTCATCAGAAAAATCAATCGAGAGCTCAAGAGAAGACTTATGAATTAAAAATAGATTATAGAGCTCAACATAAATGTCATGAAGATTACCACTGAGAAGGGATAAGCCTTGCTCAAGAGCGTAACTAGATTGTGCATTAAGAAATAAATCTAAACCTTCTACCTGAGAGAGATCAATCTTCTTATTTTTTAAAGCCCGATAAGTAAATTCCCCAGCACTGGCCAGGCGGCAGCCAGCATAGCTTTGAAAAAGACCTAAAATTCGCTCAACATTAAGCATATTTCCGTGAACTGAGATTTCGAGAATATTCTCGCCATTATAGCTTTTCGGCCCTTCAAAAAATGTGAGGCAAACATCATCGATGAATTGCCCCTGTAGGACCAGGGAGGTGAAATAAACCTTTCTTGGTTCTATAGGACCAGTCAGGTCTTTAGTAAAAAAATCTTTGAATTGAGAAAGTGATTTAAAGCCAGAAATTCGGATGACCGCCATCGCTGAATTAGCATTGGTACCAGTGCTACAAGCAATGATCGGCCCATCCGAATAAAGAAAATTCATACAACAACAGGAGTACTACTCGATTTAGAATTAAACACTAAGGTTTGTTGAATAATTCCAAATAATGTTGAGACAAAAATATAAAGCGAAAGCCCAGAAGGAAGGTCTTTCATAATGAAACCAAATATTAGTGGCATGAAAGTCATCACTTTTTTCTGAACAGGATCAGTTATCGTATTTGGCGTCATCTTTTGCTGAAGGAACATAGCTATCGTCATAAGGACTGGAAGAACATAGTAAGGGTCTTTATTCGAGAGATCCCCAATCCATAAAACGAATGGTGCTCCTACAAGCTCAACTGCAGAGTGAAGGACTTTATAAAAAGCAAAGAATACTGGCATTTGAAGAAGAAGCGGAAGACACCCACCGAGAGGATTCGCCCCGGACTTCTTGAAAAGATCCATGCTTTCCTTTTGCATTCTTTGTGGATCATCTTTAAATTTTTCACGTAGTTTTGTGAGTTCAGGCTGAATGACCTGAAGTTTTTTCATCGATACAAATGACTTATACTGGAGAGGGAAAGTTATGAGTCTTACCAACAGGGTAAGAAGAATAATACAAAGCCCATAGTTACTTACGAATGTGTGAAAAAACTGAAGTCCTTTTAAGATCCAAACCGCAAAGAATCCCCAAATACCAAAATCAACAGAATTATTTAAATTGTGACCGAGACTCGCTAGGTAATTATATTCTTTTTTTACAAAAACGAGCGAATAAGAAACCTGATTCGATGCCTTGTTTGAAAACATTGAAAAAGTATTATCCACGGCAGATTTAAAGAGAAGGTCTTGGGGCTTATCGAAATAAGTAGCAAACAAGTGGTAGTTAAAATCAATCCCACCCCATTTAATTCCCCGATCCCCAGACTCCTCGTCACCAATCGAGGCGTGCGTAAGCTCATCTGTATACCAGGCAAAAACTCGCTGCTGACCGTTTTCTAGTTTTTTGGCATCCGTTTTAAAAATAAATCTGTATTTAAATGCCTTTGGTGAAACAGCATTAAAATTCATGACTCCCTTATCAGAAACTGAAGTCGTGACAGTGAGTTCATGAGAAGTATTAATAAACTTATTATCAGCAGTCTTAACAAAAGAAAGTGACTGGAAACCATTTCCGAAATCAAACTCAATTTTCATGGGAGTTTGGTTCTCAACAGTATCTTTAAAATTGAAGGCAGCCTGAGCATTTTCAAAATTCTTTACAGTCAAAAAGCTATCAAAAACGAGGCCAACACCAGAACCCTGAAGATTAAATTCCTCTGAGACAACTGGCTCTATAGGGGCAGGTGCTTGTGTCGCAGTATTGTTGGCCACATTACTAGTCGTCGTTTCAGTAACAGCTGGTCCTACAGGGGCAGTTACCACCTTTTGAGGGGCAGCAAAATAGTATTGCCATCCAAAAAGAATCAAACCAGATAAAACGACTGCAACTAATGCATTTCTTTGCTCAGAACCCATGTATATACTCCAAAAAGATCAAGGTACGGGGTCAGACCCGCCCGGATGAAAAGGGTGACATTTACAAATTCGCCGAGATGAATACCACAAAGCTCTCCCTATTGAAAACTTTTGAAAGCACTCTCGTGAATATTGTGAACACGAGGGATAAAAACGACAGTTACTTCCCAAAAATGGAGAAATAAAAATCTGGTAAAAACGAATTAGACCCACAAAGATTGTTTTCATTTCGAATGAAGTAACTGACCAATAATTTTAGAAAATGATTGCTGCAACTGCTCAGTTGAGTCAGGAGTTTTAACAATAACAATTAAAAGGTCCTTACCAAGATTCTTGATGGCAGGATTGAGACGAAAAGCCTCTTTCATATGTCTTCTGTAAAGGTTTCTATCGTGGGCCTTACCAATCTTTCTAGAAATAGAAAAAGCAATGCGGGTGTGAGGCAATAAAGATCTTGAAGGTTTGTGAAAACACAATAGAGGATGAACAAAGCTACGAGAGCTTTGTTCACGTAAATATTCGAAATCTTTTTTTTGGGTAAGTTTTAGAGATTTAGGAAAGCCGTTAGTGGCAGAACTCATCTCAAAAAATTACTTTGTACCCGTAGAAACAGTAAGTTGCTTACGGCCTTTAGCACGACGACGGCTGATAACTTTTTTGCCACCAGTAGAAGCCATTCTTGCTAAAAATCCATGATCGCGAAGTCTTTTAAGTTTCTTTGGCTGCCAAGTTCTTTTTTGCATACTCATATTGAGTTCCTTAGGAAATTAACTAGGTAAAATTTTGGAATGTCTTTATTACAGGAAAATAGGGGCGGGGTCAATAAGATTTATAAACCTAAGCGTCAGAGTAAGGTCTTGTAAGAGGCCCGTGATTGAAAATAATTTGGTGAAGTGCTACCTATCTTAAACTTTTTTAAAGCTTACCCAAGAGAATTTATTCACATGACACAAAAATTTCCTTTCAATCACTTTTTAAAACTAGATGGTCTCAACGAGAGCCCCGCGTTAACAAAAGGTGACGTAAGCCCTGTGGTTATTGAAAAAACTCTTAAAAGTCTCCCAGTTACAAATGAAAACAACTCTTTATCTTCTGAGTTTTGTACTGAGGAACTTAAAACAATTACCGATGCCTTGCTAGAGAACATAAAGAACCTAATTAATCCAAACAAGTATCACGCGTATTTTGCTAACGCTTTTACTGTGGGGGCCATAAGACAAAACGTAGTTGAAGTTGTAGTCACAACCAGTTTTATTAAAAAGATGATCGAAACCCACTACCCAGAGACGATCAAGCAGGCCCTTAATGAAATATTAGGGAAAACTTATGATCTAGATATTCAGGTTATTGGCTCACCATCTACTAGCCTGAGCTCAAACTCTGAGAACATATTAAATTCAATAAAAACTAAGAAATCTGAATCAGTGAAGAGTTCCTCTTTTTTTATAGATGAACTAGAACCAACCAAAGACGACCTTTTTAAAGCTGTTGAATCTCAGGTTATCGAACATCAAAATGCTGGAAATTCTCATCAGATCGACATTACGAAGAATTTTAATAACTTCATTATTGGACCATCAAATAATATTGCTCACGCTCTCTCATTTGCAGTAGCAAAAGAACCTGGCAAAACCTACCCTGCTCTTTATATATATGGAAATTCTGGGTTAGGTAAAACTCACCTAATCCATGCCATCGCCAACTATGTGCAAGGCCATAAGCCCAACATGCGCATCTGCTTAACATCCGCCAATAGATTTATGAATGAAATGGTGGATGCAATTAAAAAGCAAAAAGTTAGTGAATTTAAACTTCAGTATACTGACAATACTGATATTTTAATTATTGATGATATCCACGAATTAAAAAATAAAACCACGACACAAGAAATGTTCTTCCACATCTTTAATGATCTTATTAGTAAGGGAAAACAACTCGTTTTTACCTCTGATAAAACACCAAAAGAGATTGATGGTATTGAAGACCGGATCCGGACTAGGCTTTCTTCTGCTCTTCCAGTTGAAATTCAACAGCCTGATTTCGAGACTAGAATTGCTATATTAAAAAAGAAGGCGATCGAGAAAGATGTCTATTTAAGTGATGATGTCGTTAATCTGGTCGCCAAATGTGTAAAAAATAATATCCGAGAACTTGAAGGATGCCTGATTAAACTTGGGGCCGTTACTTCAATTCTAAAGGTTGATATTGATCTAGAAGTTGCGAAAGAGCATTTAAAGCTTAATGAGGAACTTGAGAATCAAAAGAATCTAACCATCGAAACAATTACTAAAACTGTCGCCAACTACTATAAAATACCTATGGGTGATATCAGAGGGAAGGCAAAAACAAAAGAAGTCGCCCTTCCAAGACAGGTCGCCATGTATTTAGTGAGTAAGATGCTAAAGCCAACTCTAAAGGACAATGGGCAGTACTTCTCAGGTAGAGACCACTCAACTGTTTTACATGCCATTAAAACCATTTCAGATAAGATTAAGCACGATGGTCATCTAGCACAACAACTCCTAGATATTGAAAAACAACTCTAATTTAAATTTTTTAAAATTAAGACGACCTAAATGAGGCCCGGAATCATCTGGGCCTTTTTTTTGCCAATCAGATTAACAACTTAACACCATTCACAGTGGGAAAATTGTTATCAACATGAAAACGATAAACAATGTGGAAGAAATTGTGGAAAAATGAAGTGAGAAACAGGAAGAAGTCCATTTTATATCAAGTGTCATTTTAAGTTACCCACGGCCCTGTCAAAAGGGCGGTGTAAAAGCATGATTTCTTCACGAGAAGTTAGTTAATATACGAATTAAAAAAAATGAATTTAACCCAAGAAATGTTGAAAAATTTGGATAAAAACAAGGTTAAATAACTAGAATCTTTAGCTTACCTTAAGATTCCTCAACACTATCCCAGGTAATAATAAGAGAGAATATAAATATATATATAAGAAGGGAGAGAAAGAAAATTAAACTCTAGGGGCAGTCTACTTGATTAACTGAATGCTTAAAGCTAAAACAATTCTTCTATAGAGGTTATTTTATGAAATTAACAATTCAGTCTCAAGTTTTAAGAGATGCCATCAATAAAGTTTTATCTGTTGTAGATAAAAAGAATTCAAGACCAATTCTTACGAATTGTTTAATTAAAACCCAAGGTCAGAAATTAGAACTGATTGCTACTGACTTAGAAGTATCAGCAAAAATTATTCTTAACGCTAATATTGAAAAAGATGGGACATTTTGTATTAATAGCAAAAACATCGCGGACATCTTAAGAGAACTTCCAAATGATGATGTGACTTTAAATGTTGATAACAACAACTTATTAAATCTTTCTTGTAAAAATATAAATTATTCACTTTTAATCATTGGAGCTGAGGAATTTCCACAATTAGGCTTCCAAAATCAAAGTTCTGAATTTCGTTTAAAAACAAAACAAATAGCTCATATCATAAATAAAACATCTCATGCTATTTCGACTGATGAAACGAGATTGTACCTTAATGGTATTTATCTCCAAATGACTGATTCAAAATTAAGATCAGTGGCGATTGACGGTCATCGTTTAGCTTTATTAGACACCCATGAATTTATTGGTGAAAACAAGTTCTTAACTGATGGTGTAATCGTACCTAGAAAAGGTATCTCAGAACTAAAGAAGATAGCTGATACATACCCAGATGAAGATGTTTCAATTTCTCTTGATGAATCATTTATGTTTGTGAATGCACGAAATGAGTACTATCTTTCTATTCGCCTGATTGCTAGAGAATACCCAAAGTATCAAACAGTCATTCCGTCAAAAACAACGAATCGTTTTTTAATCGATAGAAATGCCGTTTTAAACGCCGTTAAAAGAATAAAAATTCTCTCTAATGAGAAAACTAATGGTGTTAAATTTAACATCCAAAATAACGAATTAATCATTTCAACTAACCACCCAGCTCTTGGTCAAGCCACTGAGACACTTCCTATAAGCTATGATGGTAAGGACACGGAAATTGGTTTTAATGCAAAATATCTCATTGAAAGTCTTTCAGTATTAAATGAGACTGATGTGACGTTTGAATTTAATAATGAATTAAGCCCTGTGGTTATTAAGGCCGATGATCTTCCTGAGTTTCTAGGAATTATTATGCCACTAAAACTGTAATTGTGGATGAATTGTTGGAAAATTAAAAAATTACAAACGCAAAACTTTCGAAATCTCAAAAACTCTGTTTTTGATTTCTCTCCAACGATAAATTGTATTTTTGGTCAAAATGGTAATGGTAAAACTAATTTATTAGAGGCCATTTATTTTCTTACTAATAAAAAATCTTTTCGAAAAAATACCGACTACGCCCAGATGATCAATATCGAAGGAGAAAGTCCTGAAATAGTGCTTCAGTCGGCATTTGAAACTAATGAAGGATTAGAATCTTACTCCTTAAGAATGAATGAAAATCTAGAGGAGCGATTTTTAAATAATAAGTTAGAAAAATCGAAAACACCCTCAACCTCTATTTTCATTAATCCATTTGATTCTTATCAGTTTCACACCAGCTCTACCTTTAGGCGTCAGTGGGTAGACTCCCATATCTCAATCACCGACAAAGAATACAGACAGGTTCTTAACAAATTTCAAAAATCAATGAGATTTAGAAACTCTGTCTTGGGAATAGGTGGGAGAAATACATCTGCTCAATTAATTGCCATAGACGAACAGGTTGCGGAATACTCAGCTTATTTGACTAAAAAAAGACATGAATTCCTGACAACACTAAATAAGTTTATTACTCCAACATTTAAGGCCATTTTTGCTGAGGAGCATGCATTAGAACTCAATTTAGATAGTTTATTTATTCTTTGGGATGAGAAAAGGATTTTTGACTTTTATCGTCACCAGGAAAATTCTGATATTAAGTCTCAAGTGACACAGGTTGGTATTCATCGAGATGACTTTATTTTCAGTTTTGATGGACTCAACGCGTTTGAATTCTGTTCTTTGGGGCAACAGAAAATGGCCTTTCTGAGCTTGATATTTGCCTATATTGAGCTTTTTCGGTATAAATTTACCTCTTATCCCATAGTCTTAATTGACGACGTTTCAGGCGAGTTAGACAGCCTAAGATGGAAAAACTTGATTCAATACCTGGAAACAAAAAATTTTCAAGTTTTGATCACGACGGCAAATGAGAATTTTGGGAAGGAGCTGGAAAAGATTCCGGCTTCAAGGAAGTTTTATATTGAACATGGATCGCTCAAAAACCATGGATAGGAGCAGCTCGAATGAATCAAACTTCTGATTCGATTTCAAAAGTTAATACGGAATACAACGCAAACCAGATTAAAATTCTGGAAGGCCTTGAGGCAGTTAGAAAACGCCCAGGGATGTACATTGGGGACACGGGCTTTCGCGGTTTCCACCATTGTGTGTATGAAATTGTGGACAACGCCGTTGATGAAGCACTTGCGGGATACTGTAGTGAAATCAAAGTCATTATCCATGTAGATAACTCACTCACGGTTGTTGATAACGGACGTGGAATCCCAACTGATATTCACCCAACTGAAAAAATTTCAGCGGCTGAAATTGTTTATACTAAACTTCATGCTGGCGGAAAATTTAATGAAGAAGGTGGAGCTTATAAAGTTTCCGGTGGATTACACGGTGTGGGTGCATCTGTTGTTAATGCACTTTCTAAATGGGTTCGTCTTGAAATTAAAAAGCATGGAAAAATTCATCGCCTTGAGTTTGTTCATGGGGCCGCAAAAGAACCTCTTAAAGTTATTGGGGATTGTGACCCAAAAGATACGGGTACAACGGTAACTTTTAAATCAGATAATGAAATTTTTGAAGTCCATGAGTACAGTTACGACACCCTCGCAAACAGATTTCGTGAAATGGCATTTTTGAACAAGGGTTTAAAGATTGTTATTTTTGACGAAAGAAATGAGAAAACAGAAACCTTCCACTATGAAGGTGGATTGGGTGAATTTGTTCAGTATTTAAATCGTGCTAAAACTCCGATTCACAAAGAACCTATTTATTTCTTTCAATCACGTGATAATTACGAAGTTGAAGTGGCCATGCAGTGGACTGATGGTTACACCGAAACCTTAACGTCTTATGCCAACAACATAAACACCCCTGAAGGTGGTGTGCATGTTTCAGGTTTTAAAACGGCACTCACTCGCGTTCTTAATAACTATGCCAAAGATAATAATATTTTAAAAAATATCAAAATCTCTTTAACTGGTGATGATATGAGAGAAGGTTTAACAGCCATTGTCTCTGTTAAACTAACCAACCCTCAATTTGAGGGGCAAACTAAATCTAAACTAGGTAACTCTGAGGTTGAAGGGATTGTTAATTCACTTGTTGGGGATAGATTCAAGATTTACCTAGAAGAAAATCCCAATGTTGGTAAAACAATTCTTAAAAAATCTATTGATGCCGCCGCCGCTCGTGAAGCAGCAAGAAAAGCCAGAGAACTCACTCGCCGTAAAACGGCCTTAGATTTTTCTGGTCTTCCAGGCAAGATGGCCGACTGCCAGGAAAAAAATCCTGAACTTTGTGAAATCTATATCGTTGAGGGTGACTCTGCGGGTGGATCAGCAAAGCAAGGACGTGATCGTAGGACTCAAGCCGTTCTCCCTCTTAAAGGAAAAATTCTTAACGTCGAGAAGGCCCGTTACGATAAAATGCTTGGGAATGATGAAATTAAAATGCTGGTTCAAGCAATTGGAACAAGTATTGGTAAAGATTCATTCGATATTTCAAGGCTTCGTTATTATAAAATCGTTATTATGACCGATGCGGACGTGGACGGATCACACATTCGTACTCTTCTTTTAACATTATTCTATCGTCAATTTCCTGAAATCGTTGAAAGAGGTCACCTCTATATCGCTCAACCACCTCTCTATAAATATAAGAAAGGTAAAAATGAGCGCTATTTAAAAGATGGTGGGGAATTAGAAAATTATCTAGTTTCAAGTTCTCTTTCTGACTGCGAAGTGATCATTGATGGAAATAAACTTGAGCTTGAAACACTTAAGTCAGTTGTTAATAAGTTTAGAAATTATAACAACACACTAGAGAGTTATGATCGTCACTATGATTCTCAATTCCTTAAAACAATCGTTGAAGACGCATCATTAACTGCTGAGATCATGAAAGATAAGGCCAAATTACAGACCTATGCAGAGATGATTTCTCATAAAATTATGTCTGACGATCATGTGAGTTTAAAAAAATATAAATTAACGGTTGAAGAAGACATGAAAAACCTTGGTTTCCAATTAAGGGTCGGTGTTTCTTCTGCATTAAAAACGAAGAATTTTAAAATAGGAATTAATTTTGCGGATTCACCTGAGTTTGCTGATTTAATCAATCAATACGATGGGATTAAGCGCTACATTAATTCCGAGTTTGTACTTAAATCTCAAGGTCAAAGTCATAAACATACTGGTCTTTCAGCATTCGCTAGTTTTGTTTCAAACGAAGGAAGACAAGGGGCCTATATCCAGCGCTATAAGGGATTGGGAGAAATGAACCCGGAGCAGCTTTGGGAAACCACAATGAACCCCAATAACAGAACTCTTCTACAAGTTAAAATTGAAGATACGATCGATGCAGATCAAGTGTTCTCAGTTTTAATGGGTGATCAAGTTGATCCTCGAAGAGAATTTGTTGAAACAAATGCTCTTAATGTGCGTAACCTTGATATTTAATTTTAAGGAAGAAAAATGAGCGAAGAAAATAATAATTCACAAGCTAACCACGGAAATATCTCTCCCCTTCTTATTCAAGATGAGATGAGAAACTGTTATCTCGATTACGCAATGTCGGTGATCGTGGGCCGTGCCCTACCAGACGTTCGAGATGGACTTAAACCGGTTCACAGGCGTGTTCTCTTTGCTATGCACATGCTTAATAACTATCACAATCGTCCATATCTGAAGTCTGCTCGTGTGGTGGGTGATGTGATCGGTAAATACCACCCCCATGGTGACTCAGCTGTATACGGCGCCATGGTACGACTCGCTCAAGATTTCTCAATGAGATATACGATCATTGATGGTCAAGGGAACTTCGGTTCAATTGACGGAGATAACGCCGCGGCCATGCGATACACTGAAGTCAGAATGCAAAAACTTACCAATGATATGTTGGGTGATATCGATAAAGAGACGGTTGATTGGCAAGATAACTATGACGGCTCTCTCCAAGAACCAACAGTTCTTCCAACGAAAGTTCCCAATTTATTAATCAATGGATCGGCAGGAATTGCTGTGGGGATGGCGACCAATATTCCTCCTCATAATCTAACAGAAATTTCAAATGGCTTATTAGCTCTTCTTGATAATCCAAATTTAACCGTTCATGACCTCATTAAGATTATTCCTGGACCTGACTTTCCAACAGCTGGGGCCATCCATGGTACTGCAGGAATTCAGCAAGCTTACCACACTGGTAAAGGTGTGATTCAGATCCGTGCTAAGGCGGATATTGAAATTGGTAAAAATGATAGAGAGAAAATCATTATTACTGAACTCCCTTACCAGGTGAATAAAGCAAAACTTATCGAAAAAATTGCTGAGCTTGTTACAGAAAAAGCCATTGAAGGAATCTCTGATATTCGAGACGAGTCTTCTCGTGAAGGAATCAGAGTGGTTATCGATATTAAACGAGGTGAGCAAGGTGCGGTTATTTTAAATCGCCTTTACAAGCAAACTCAAATGCAGGTTTCTTTCGGTATCATTTTCTTGTCGATCTATAATGGTCAGCCGAAGGTAATGGATCTTAAAGAACAACTTCACTGCTTCATTGAACACCGACGTGAAATTGTTATTCGCCGAACAACTTATGAATTAAAGAAAGCTCGCGAACGCGCTCACATTTTAGAGGGTTTAAAAATTGCAGTTGAAAATATCGATGCGATTGTTGAACTCATTAAGAAAGCTGAAGGTCCAGCACAAGCGAAAGATCAGTTAATGGCGAGATTCACTCTCTCGGCGATTCAGGCGCAAGCTGTTCTCGATATGCGGTTACAACGCTTAACAGGTCTAGAAAGAGATAAAATCATCGCTGATTACGAAGCCATCATGAAAGAGATCTTCCGCCTAGAGGGGATCTTGGGATCTGAAGATCAGATTAAAGATATTATCCGCGGCGAATTTGTTGAAATCCGCGAAAATTACGGGGATGCTCGTAGAACTGAGATCATCGCTCAGGCCGATGAGATTCAAATGGAAGATCTCATTAAAAACGAAGAAGTGATCGTGACGATTACTCAGAAGGGTTATCTAAAACGCATGGCCTCTGATACTTACCGTTCTCAAAAACGAGGTGGTAAAGGTGTTAAGGGTGCTGATCTTGATGATGATTTTTACACGTCAATATTTACTGCTGACACTCACGATACGTTGATGATCTTTA
This sequence comes from Bacteriovoracaceae bacterium, assembly GCA_947441615.1. Lineage (GTDB taxonomy): Bacteria > Bdellovibrionota > Bacteriovoracia > Bacteriovoracales > Bacteriovoracaceae > Peredibacter. The sequence continues at coordinate 51,481 of CANEUH010000014.1, forward strand.
CTGATAAAGGAACAGTCTTTTCAATTAAGGTTTACCAAATCCCAGAGGGACTTCGAACTTCTAAGGGGCGTAATATCGTCAACATCATTACTCTTCCTCAAGATGAGAAAGTAAAAGAAATTATCACTGTCCCTCGTGAAGCTGAAGGTCACTTCTTAGTCTTTGCAACGAAACACGGGATTGTGAAGAAATCTGAACTCTCAGAGTATAAAAACATGAGACAGAATGGTCTTAAGGCCATCAAGGTTGTTGATGGTGATGAAATTCTTGGCGTGAGAATCACTGACGGTAAGAAAGATGTTCTCCTTGCCTCTTCTGCTGGTAAGTCAATTCGTTTCCACGAAGATGAGTGCCGGGCCCAGGGTCGAGTTTCTCAAGGTGTAAAAGGTATGAGCCTTGATGAAGGCGAAGAAGTCATCGGTATGGAAATTATTGATGATAATTCTGAAATCTTGACTGTTACTTCTCGTGGTTATGGTAAGCGATCTGCTGCTGAAGAGTACCGTAAACAGTCTCGTGGCGGTAAGGGTATTCTTGCGATGAAGTTAACTGAGAAGACGGGTGAGATCATGGGTATTCTACCTGTTACTGATAAAGACGATCTTATGATTATTACTGATAAGGGTCAGGTCATTAGAACTAAGATTTCGGGCATTTCATTACTTGGAAGAAACACTCAAGGAGTGCGACTCATTAATGTTAAGCCGGATGAAAAAGTTGTAGCAGTTGAAAAAATTGCTGAGTCTGATGAAGAGACTTCAGAGGGTGAGCCATCTGGTGAAACTCCTGTTCAGTAAATTAGCGATAATTCTTTTAATCCTGGGGTTAAGTTCTTGTGACTTTACCTCAGGACTTAATCAAGACATTCTGAATGCTCAAAAGTATGTGGATAACCAAGATTTTTCTAAGGCGGTTGAGCTTTATGAAAGAATCTTGAAAAAAAATCCCTCTAAGATCATCAAAACAAAAATCAATTATCAGTTAGCAGAAATTTATTATCTTTATCTGGATGAGCAGGTGAAGGCCCTCAAGTATTATCAATTTATTGTGGATAACGTCGATGATCCTCTTTGGCAGGTGAAGTCACTAGAGAAAATGGCGGATATTAATTTTAGTTTTGCAAAAAATTTCAATGAATCGATTCATGCCTATCAAATTTTGATGCAGTTTAAGCCGAAACTTAAAAACTATGATTACTATTATTTAAGAGTCGGCGAATCCTTTTTTGAGATGGGGCAATACAATAAAGCTCGTGAAATTTTTAATCAAATACTTAATCAACCAACAAACCCTCATTATATAGAAGCCTTTAATCAAATGGGGCTGATTGAGTTTTATAATAAAAACTGGGATAAGGCCGTTGAGTATTGGTTTGAGTATCTAAAACGCGAGCGTAGAAAAGATCAAATTGTTAAAGTAAAGTTTCTTATCGCGAATGCCTATGAATCCAATGAAAAATTAAAAGAAGCTTATAATATTTATTATTCGCTGCTCCCCACCTATCCAAATCCCGAGGTTTTAAAGGCCCGTTTGAAGTCACTCTATGCACGTCGTGTGGCGAGAAAACGTTAGACCAAAAGCCGAATTTCCTTTATCTTAATTGAAATAATTTTACGGTGACTAGCATGACCAGTTGGAAGAAGGCTTTGGCCATTGCTTTAGGGCTTCCCTCGACGATTCTTGGAGTCTTTTTTGGTTTTCAAGAATTAGTGAAGGTGGGCTTAATATCTCAAGGTGTTGCCCAGGGTTTTTTAATTGCCGTAGTGGTCTTAATGCTCATTAAAATGATTCAGGTCTCATGGAAAAAAAAGAATTAGATAAGAAATTTTTTCTACTCTCATTAGTGAACATCATTCCTGCCATTATTTTTGGGGGAGGATTAACTCTTGAGTCACTCTTCTTTATTGCGGCTTTGGTGATTTTGGTCGTTAACCACACTATTTTGGTGAAAATTGTAAAATCAGTTACAGCATCAGCAAGCGGAGAGGATACCGGTGGTGCCTCGCGTCAGGTTTCGCGAATCCTCTTTCTTATGTTATTGAAGTTCTGTCTCCTGTTTGGCCTTGTTGGGGCCTTTTACTATTATAAGCGTGAACTCATTACAAAACTCTTTGTGTTGATCTTTTTCCAATTGATAATTCAGGTCTTAAGTATTAAAAACAACTATCAAAATAGTTAGGACATATATATGAAACTTCTAGGTTTTCTTAGCATACTTTTAGCCCCGTCTGCGTTTGCTTCAGGTGGGTATAATTTCTTTACGAATGCTTCTCACTCAACACATATTCCTGCTCATACACTTGCACTAATTTTTGGATCTTTGTTAATCGTACTAATTGGTGTTGTTTACCGCGCTCAAATTTCAAGTGTTAAAAATATCATCATTCCAGATCGTGGAATAACAACGAGAAATCTCGTTGAGGCCTTGGGTCAGGCGATGCACGGAACAGCTAAGACAGTGATGGGAGAAGAGTCGACTAAGAAATACTTCTCTTATGTTATCTTTGTTTTTTTCTTTATCCTTATCAATAATCTTATTGGAATTATTCCTGGCTCAATGTCTGCGAATCAAAATTTAAATACTACACTTGCTCTTGGTATCTTCACGTTCTTTTATTTTAACTACCAAGGGATTCGCGCTGTTGGATTTATTAATTACATGAAGCACTTTGCGGGCCCAATGCCAGCACTTGCCTTACTTGTTTTCCCAATTGAAATTATTTCGGTTTCAGTTCGTCCCCTCTCTCTTGCTCTTCGCTTACGCGGGAACATGGATGGTGACCATTTGATTCTTGGCATTTTCTCTGAACTCGTTCCTTACATTGTACCGATTCCTTTCTATGCGATGGGAATTTTTGTAGGGTTTCTTCAAGCCTTCGTCTTTACACTTTTAACAATGATCTATATTGGTATGGCCACTGCTCATCACGATCATGGCGAACATGACCACCACCATTAGGAAGATCAATTTTTTTACAAAGGATTAAAAAATGGAAAACACTACTGCTTTCGTTGTTCTAGCTGCTGCTATCGCTTTCGCTTCTGCTGTTATCGGTGGAACAATGGCACAAGGTAAAGCTGCTTCAGTTGCTCTTGAAGGTATCGCTCGTAACCCAGCTGCTGCTGAAAAACTTCAGACTCCAATGATTCTAGCTCTTGCTCTTATCGAGTCTCTTGTTCTTTTCGGTTTCGGTATCGCATTCCTTATCTTAGGAAAAGCAGCTTAATTTTTAAATTAAGACCTGAAATAAGAAGGGCCCGTTTTGATCTGAGCCCCAAATTTCGGACATTAAATTAAACGAGACTACCCCAGAAATGGGGTATTCTTTTTTAAAGAGGTCCCAAATGTCTAAGTTCCCTGAAAAAGTTCGTAAAATTCTTGAATCGAGTCCTTTTGTACAAAAAGTTACTGGTTCTCAAGTTCTGTTCACATCCGAATTCAAGATTAAAGCAGTTGAATTGAATCTTGAGGGCGCCAGCCCTCAAGACATCTTCAATCGTTTAGGAATTGATACAGCACTGTTTTTACCAGATTTTCCTAAGAAATCTGTCTCCCGCTGGAGAAAGATTTACGAAACCTTAGGAGAGGAAGGTCTAAAAGAAGAACGCAGAGGTAGAGGGTCAACAGGTAGACCGAAACGTTCTTTTGACCCTTCTAATCCCGCTTCGCTTTTAGAGCGGATTGCTTACCTCGAAGCGGAGAACTATATCTTAAAAAAGCTCGAAGCCTTGGCGGCCAAACACGAAAAGAAGAAAGGTTCGAAGTAGTTGCTAAGGCAAAGAAGATTAATCCTCAGTGCTCTACTGCTGTACTCTGCGATTTTGCGAATGTCACACCCAGTGGTTTTTATAGTTGGATCAATAGACCTATGGCGGAGATGTCTATTGATGAAAAAGTAATAATCGATCTCTTTAATAAGAGCAAAGGTAAGCTAGGTATTCGCCGACTTAAGATGGCGTTTGAGAGGGATAGAAAGAGGCTGATCAATCATAAGAAAGTGAGACGCATTAAAAAGGCATTCAACTTGGTAACTGTTATTCGAAAGAAGAATAAGTTTAGAGCAATCTTCAAGACAGGTGAAGAAAGTAAAGTTGCTGCGAATTTAGTTCAAAGACAGTTCTATCCACCGAAGGAAGGAATCATTCTGTCGACCGATATGACCGAACTCCGGTACTCTTTTGGTCAGAAAGCTTATCTCTCAGCAGTAAAGGATCTAAGGACAAAAGAGATTGTAACATATTCACTAAGTCCGAATCCAACGATTGAACTTGCGATAGGGAAACTATCTGAGGTCTTATCTCGGCATCCAAAATCAGTGAGAGAAAGAATTATTATTCATTCTGACCAAGGCGGACAATACTGTAGTCCGCAGTACCTCGGAGTATTAGAAAATTTAAATGTTACGGCTTCAATGTCCAGGAAAGGAAACTGTCTTGATAATGCCCCAATTGAGAGTTTCTTTGGTCATTTTAAAGATGAAGCCGAATATAAACACTGTAGGAACTTCCGAGAACTGAAAAATTGTGTGCGTACTTATATGAATTATTATAATAATGAAAGACCCCAATGGGGGTTAGAACGAAAAACCCCTGCCGAAGCAGGGGTTAACAATAGTCTCGTTTCTTAAACTGTCCGATTTAAGGGGCTCAGATCATTTTCGGGCCCTTCTTTATTGTTTTAAAATTTTCGAGAGGTACTTTCCAGTGTGAGAAGTCTTGGTCTTTGAGACAGCTTCCGGTGTCCCCTCGGCCACAATTAGTCCCCCACCCTTCCCGCCTTCTGGTCCCAAATCAATCACCCAGTCCGCTGTTTTAATCACGTCTAAGTTGTGCTCAATAATAAGTAGTGAGTGACCCTGATCAATGAGTTTATTGAGTGCCTTTAAAAGGATTTTAATATCTTCAAAGTGAAGACCCGTGGTTGGTTCATCTAGAACATATAAGGTTGAACCTTTTACTGATTTTGAAAGCTCTCGAGAGAGTTTTAATCTTTGTGCTTCACCACCCGATAGAGTCGTGGCCGGTTGACCTAGTTTTATATAACCAAGGCCCACGGCATTTAACACTTTGAGGGCCCTGTTGACCTTAGGATGATTTTCAAAAAAGGGCTCGGCCTCTTCTATCGACATCGCGAGTACGTCAGCGATATTTTTCCCGCGGTAAAGGATGGAGAGAGTTTCGTTATTGTATCGACTCCCTCTACATTCAGAACAGGTGACGTAAACATCAGGAAGAAAATGCATTTCAATTTTTAAAACACCATTACCTTCGCAAGTTTCACATCTTCCACCTTTAACATTAAAAGAGAAGCGACCAGGCTTATAGCCTCTAACTTTTGATTCATTTGTTTGAGAGAAAATATTTCTTATATCGTCAAATAGACCAGTATAAGTCGCGGGATTGGAGTGAGGTGTTCTTCCAATCGGAGATTGATCAAGTTCAATGAGACTCTGGATTTTATCTACCCCAGAAATTGATCGGTAGTTCGCCTGGGAACCCCGTCTGCCACGGGAGAGATAATTTTTTATCGCTGGAATGAGAACTTTGTGAATGAGTGTCGATTTCCCAGAACCAGAGACACCGGTAATACACGTTAATCCCCCGAGGGGTAATTTAAGAGTGACGTCTTGGAGGTTATGTTCCCGAGCTTTTTCTAGGACAATATAATCATTAAGCTTTCTTCGGTTTTCAGGAATTTCAATTTTAAGTTCTTTAGAAAGATATTTACCCGTAATACTTTTTTTGGTTTTAATAATTTCCGCGGGTGTACCTGCTGCAACGATCTCCCCTCCGTGAATTCCCGCTTTGGGACCCATATCAATTAAATAATCTGACGCCATCATGGTGTCTTCATCGTGTTCAACAACCAGGACAGTATTTCCTATATCTCTTAGATCAATCAGGGTTTTAATGAGTTTTTCATTATCTCTCTGATGAAGACCAATACTTGGCTCATCTAAAACATAAAGAACACCGGAAAGGGCCGAACCAATTTGAGTTGCTAGTCTTATACGTTGGGATTCCCCTCCAGACAAAGTCATCGCGTCTCGATTAAGAGTGAGATAATTAAGTCCCACGTTTAAAAGAAACTTAAGTCGATCTCTCACCTCTTTAAGAACTTTTTGCGCAATAATGGCGCGGTTACCAGTGAATTCTAGTTGATCAAAAAAGAGTGCAGCATCGGCGATGGATAAATCACAAATATCCATAATGGATTTGTCTTGAATTTTAGCAGCCAAGGCAAAGGGGTTAAGCTTTTTACCATGGCAAGAAGGACATTTTTTTATGATCATGTACTCTTCAAGGTCAGCTCTGGTTTTTTCAGATTCAGACTCATGATATTTTTTTTCTAACCAAGAAGTGATTCCTGGAAATTCTTTTTTAAAATTCCAAGATGAATTTTCTGATTCAAATTTGTAATTATAGATCTTATCTGAGCCATCATAAAGAATGGTTTTAAATTTATCAGATAATTTAGAAAATGGTTTTTCGAGATCTGTTTTTTCAGCTTCGGCCACCGAGCGGACCATCTGCATGAGAAAGGTATTTTTCTTTAATACCGGAATTGCCCCCTCTTCAAGTGAGAGATTCTCGTCAAAAAGAATCGAATCAAAATCAAATTTTTTCGAGATTCCTAGCCCGTTACAAACGGAACAAGCTCCAAGAGGTGAGTTAAATGAAAAGAGCCTTGGCTCTAAGTCAGGGTAACTCTTCCCAGTCTTAAAAGAATAGTTTTTTTCTGAGAAAAAATGTTCCTTGTCGTCAGAAAGAACCACGAGATATCCATCAGATAACTTTAGCGCCTGTTCAATTGAATCTGTTAAACGTGAATTGATCCCTTCTTTCATCACGACACGGTCAATAATGATATCAATGTTATTAAATTTAGACTTATTAATTGCGAGAGTATCCTCAAGATTTAAGATGTCACCATTAAGTCTTATGCGGGAAAATCCCATGCTTTGGTATTTCGCGAGTTCTTCCTTGTGCTCACCTTTTTTCGAACGAATAACTGGCGAGAGAATTTGTAGTTTTGAACCCGCTTTAAATTTTAAAATAGAATCCACAATTTGTTGGGGAGTCTGTTTGGCGACTTTTTCACCAGATTCTGGACAGTAGGCATCACCAAGTCTGGCATACAATAATCTCAGGTAATCATAAATTTCAGTAATCGTTCCAACGGTTGAGCGAGGATTTTTGGTTGTGGATTTTTGGTCTATGGCAATTGCTGGGGAAAGGCCCGTGATACTTTCAACCTCGGGTGCCTCAATTTGCCCAATGAATTGTCTCGCATAGCTAGAGAGTGATTCAATGTAGCGTCTTTGTCCTTCAGCATAAATGGTGTCAAAGGCAAGTGATGATTTTCCGGAACCCGAGGGACCCGTAATAACAGTTAATGAATGACGAGGAAGTGAAACATCTACGTTCTTAAGGTTGTGTACCTTGGCCTTGGTGACTTGAATTTTTTCCATTCGAAACCCTCTTCAATGTTTCTAGGGCCTCTTTGAGTGAATAAGAACATCCACGATAATCGGCCATGTTTTTCCCAAAAAGACCAAACGATGTTCCGTGATCAGGGCTAAACCTGTAAAAAGGAAGCCCCAGGGTAATATTTGAACCAATAAAACCTTGAAGGGATTTAAAAACACCAAGTCCCTGATCATGAAAAATATAAATAAATAAGTCGTTTGAGGACTTTTTTTCAAGCACCATTGTATCACCTGGGATGGGCCCAGACATTTCTATTTTAAACTCATTTCTTAGACGTTTGATGGCGTGGCCCACTCTTTCATCTTCTTGACCAATTAGGCCACCCTCGCCGGCATGGGGATTAAATCCAGACACAAGAACTCTAGCTGGCAAATGTCCTAGTTTTTTTAATGAATAAAGGGCCGTATGAATCCGGTGAAAAATTAAATCTTCAGATATATCCACCACTTCTTTAAGAGGCAAATGATCAGAGATGAGAAGCACCTTTAGTGTAGGTGAAGAAAAATACATCCCTAAATCAGGTAGATTAAAATAAGAACGAAAATACTCCGTATGACCTGGAAAACCCGGGAATTGATCTTTTGATGTTGGAAGGGTGTAGAGAACACCACCATCCTGAATCCGCTCCAAGCTTGTATTGAGAGAGCTAAAGCTTTGTGAAAAAGTCTTCTTTTTAATCCAATTTGATTTGAGAAATTGATGACAAAAAGAGAGACCATCAGGCAATACCTCAAATGGAATATGTAACGTCTTCAGTGTTTGAACAATCGCTTCAGGGAATGCATTCAATTCAAGGCGAGATAAATCAGCTTCACTCATCATGAGGCAGGATTTTAGAAAAACCTCGATACCGATACCCTTTTCATGGCCCTGGGTAACCTGGATTTTCATACTAGAGTAGATTTTTGATGTAATAGTTTGAATACTCTCGGTCAAACCAGTTTGATGTTACTGATTTTCCCTTAGAGACAAAGATGTCGTTCTGTATTTGATCTTTTAATCGAGCAAATTCTTGAGATTCAACCAAGTCCTTTTTTTGGACATAAAAAACATGGAGATATTTATTGAGTGAAATAGCTTTAGAAAAAGAACCCTCGGCGGTTGTTTTTAAAAGTTTTGCTAAATCTTTTGAAAGCCCATCTTCATTAAGAGCATCTAAATTATTTGATTCAAGGTCACGATACTCAGAAGGTAATTTCCCCGTCAGTTGATAATCCTTGAGAACAGATAAAAAAAGACTTTCATTTTTATCAATCAGTTTTTCTTCAGCAATATAGAAATCGACTAAGTTGTATTTAAACGAAAGGGCATTGTTAGTCGTATTTCTTTTGTAATATTCGTTTTTAATTTCTTGCTCTGTGACTGAAACGAGTGGTGCAATAATCCTTTGAGCAAAAATATTAAACTCCATCGTCTCGCGGATGATTTCAAAATATTCTTCGTAAGTAACGCCTTTGCCTTTAAGAAATTGCAAAAGGTCAGTTCTTTTTAAGCCGAGTCTCTCTTCAGTCATCTTAATTCGAGATTCTACAGCATCATCATTGATGACATAACCTTGCGCATTGATCTTGTCTCTCACGATATAAGAGCGGATCATGATGTCTAAGAGTTCTTTTTGAGAAAACGATTTCTGATTGTAAATAATGGGTGATATTTCTTTTCTTGCATCCAGGGTTGCTTCAACTCGCTTCACCTCAGACAAAGAAATAACTTTAGTATTCACAACGGCAACGATTTTATCGATGAGTTTTTCAGAAGAATTTTTATCTTGGGCAAAAGAAAAACTTGTGCCCAAGATGATAAAGATTAAAAGTAGTTTCACGAATCCAGTATTTTATAAAAGATTAGGGGTCGTCTTAATGTCCGAACCCTTTGCCATATTTGCGAAATAGTTCTCAATAATGGCGTCTCTTTTTTTATCGTAAATGATTTTCTTGTACAAGTTTTTGTCGATTTGATCAAAGGACTTAACGCCAAGAATCTTAATAACATGATAGCCCATTTGAGTTCTTACGGGTTTAGAGATGAAACCAACTTTCTGACCCTTAATGGCCTCAAAATATTCTGGAGCTAATCTTGTTGGAGGTTGAAAGCCTAGTTCTCCTCCAATGGGAGCAGTCGACGTTTGCGAGAATTTATTAGCATACTTTGCAAAACTATCTGGTTCTTTTTGAAGAATGTCATAGATTTCCATAGATTGAGTAAATCCCGTTTTTACTTCTTCAGGAGTTGGCTCTGCTCTTAAACGGAAAAGGATCTGGGCCGTCCTGTATTCCTTATTCGTTTCGTAATATTTTTTAACGTCATCATCAGAAACCGTGATTTTTTTAAATTCACCTTCGAGATCTTTTGAAATTTGCGCGTGAAAAAGAATATCTTCTTGCTTAGAAACAACAACAGGGTCTTTATCTACTCCGCTCTTTTTTGCTTTTTGGATGCTAAGTTCACGATTGATAAGATCTTGAAGAGAAATTTCTTTCGTGATTTTTCTCTGCCCTACAAACTTTAAATTTTGTAAGTGATATTCTTCAAATTGTTTTTTGGTAATTGCCTTTCCATTAACCGTAGCAACAACCGGACTTTTTTGAGCGAATGCTGGAATGGCCAGCGTTAGAAGAACGACTGCGAGAGAAAATTTTTTCATACACATCCCTGTGGTATTTAATATTAACTTCTAATAAAAACAGTATCATACACCCATTTCTGCTGCAATATGTTTTGCAAATTCATAAAGCATGTGATGACTCACTGACTCTTTAAAAAGAGCGTTCACGGAGGTGTCTGGATTTAACTTATAAAATTTCGGTTTATTTATGAAGAAGTTCAGCATCTTATCTCTTAATTGATGATTCCAGTTAAGTATTTCTTGGTCAAAATACATTCCAATTTGCTGGCCCGAAACCTTGATGAGGCGGATCCCCAGAGGCTGGAAAATAATTCTCGATCTTAGAATTGAATAGAGGGATTCGAGTTCTTTAGGTGTCATACCAAAGGCATCGTTAAGTTCAGAAATAATTTCTTCTAAGCGGTTAAGGTCACTGCAGTTCGAGAGTCTTTTATAATATTTGAGCCTTAAAGCATGGTCTTCGATATAACCATTAGGAATGTAGGCAGTAAATGGTGCCTGAATTTCAATATTTTTAGCTGAAACTTTCTGTTCACCTTTAATTTCTTGAACGGCCTCTTGGAGAAGATCCATATAAAACTCAAGTCCAATAGCTTCAATATGACCAGATTGTTCTCCACCTAAAATATCTCCAGCTCCTCGAATTTCCATATCCGATGAGGCCAGAGCAAAACCTGATCCCATTTCAGCGTACGTTTGGAGTGCCTGAAGTCGCCTTTGTGCCGTCTCAGATAATGTCCGATTCTCGGGAACGATAAAGTAGGCATAGGCCTTACGATCTGAGCGTCCAATCCTACCTCTTAATTGGTGAAGTTGTGCTAAACCATAGGTGTCGGCCCGATCAATAATCATTGTGTTCGCATTCGGGATATCAATCCCGGATTCTATGATTGTAGTCGCTAACAAGATATCAGACTTATGGTCGTAGAAATCATTAATTCGTTTTTCTAATTCTTTTTCATTCATTTGTCCGTGAGTGACAGAAATGCGCGCTTTTGGAACTAACTTTTTAAGATAAAGTTCATGTTCTTCAATATCATGAACTCGATTGTGGACGTAATAAATTTGTCCACCCCTGGAGAGCTCTTTTTCCATGGCCGACTTTAGGGTCAGATCGTCTTCTTTAATGATGTATGTTTTTATCGCTTGTCTTCTTGGCGGAGCGGTTTGAATAAGTGAAAGGTCTCGAATTCCCAAAAAGGAAAGCTGAAGTGTTCTCGGTATTGGGGTTGCTGTCATGGTAAGAACATCAACACCGGTTTTTAATAATTTTAATTTTTCTTTATGGGCCACACCAAAGCGATGTTCCTCATCAATGATAAGAAGTCCCAAATCATGGAACTCTACCTTGTCAGACAGTACGGCATGGGTACCAATCAAGATATCCACTTTCCCTTCAGAGACTTCGGTTAAGATTTCTGATTTTTGCTTAGCAGTCTTAAACCGTGAAACAAAATCAATGTTAACGGGAAAATTTTCAAATCGCTTTTTAAATGAATGATAGTGCTGGAGGGCCAAAACAGTTGTGGGTACTAATAGAACCACTTGTTTTTTATCTAAAACGGCCTTCATGGCAGCTCTCATAGCGACTTCGGTTTTTCCAAAGCCCACATCTCCGCAAACAAGGCGATCCATAGGGAATTGTCCTTGCATATCATCAAGCACATCTTGGATCGCCTTTTCTTGATCGGGAGTTTCTTCAAAAGAAAAAGAGAGTTCGAATTCTTTAAAGAGATGATCTGGAGGTGAGAACGGAAAGCCACCTCTTAGTTTTCTTTCTGCCTGAAGTTTAATCAAATCAAAGGCAAGTTTTTTGACTGAATTTCGAGCCTTTTGTTTCAGTTCATTAAATTTTTTAGATTTTAGTGATGCGACTTTGATACCCGAAGAGGAGTCGGCATGTTTTTGAACCAAATTTAATTTATAAACGGGGACATAAACCTTATCATTGTCTTCATACAGGATGACGAGATAATCGCTCTGTTGATCTCCGGCAGCGATCGTTTCTAATCCCTTGTAAACACCAACACCATAGTCCCGGTGAATAACATAATCATTCACTTTTAAGGTCGCTAACTGCTCAGCAAATAAATCTTTATTGGAAGACTTTACTTGTTTTGCTTTCTTCTTTTTAACTGAAAAAAAGTCGCCCTCAGAGAGGACAAAGGTATGATCGTTTTTATAATAAAAACCCTCATCTAATTTTCCAAAAACAAAATGGAGTCTCTCACCTAATTCAGTCAGGCGATTTTCTTCCATGAGGTATTGAAGTTCTTGTCTCGCATTTTCAGACTTGTACGAGACGATGAGATTCCCTCTGACATCAAGCTCTTTTCTTAAAAGTTTTAAACAGGCCTTTATGTAATCAAATTTATTATCGGGAACAGATCCACTTGTTTGCAATTTGGTATTGAAATAAGCTTTCAATTTCTCAAAGTGAAGATGGATTTCTTTATTGAAGGGAGTATCAAGATTAACCGTAATATCTAATTGATCAATATTAAGCCTTTTCTGAGACAATGGCGGTAATTGCTCCCTAAAAAAGCTTTCTGGGCCAGGTAGTATTGAAGTGGACTCGACCAGATTTTTTTGATTTTCAAAATCCTCTTTCATTGAGGCGAAAAAAAGATCAAAATTATTTAGCCCATTATCATAATTTAAAAAACTTATTTTTGAATTATCTGGAAGAAAATCAAGTATTGTGAAGGGCTTTTCAAAAAAGAGGGGAATAAACAGAGCGTAGTTCTCAAAAAGTTGCCCCTCACTTAATCTCGTAAAAAGCTGCTTTCTGGATTCATATTTATTTTTAAAAGCCGGTTGGGCCTGAGGAATCTTTGATCGTAGCCTAGAAGCATACTCCTCCTTGGTTAAATAACCAGGGCCAGGTATAAGGGTTACTTCAGGAAAAGTTTTTTCACGGTTAGTTTTTTGAGTCTCAATTTCAATTTCATAAATTTCTTCAATTAAATCATCAAAATAATGAAGACGAACGGGTGGATGAGAAATGGGATAAATATCAAAAATTTCACCCCTTCTAGAAAATGTTCCAGGTTCTTCAATGGTGCTCGCTGGGTAATAGCCCATTTCCGTTAATCGTTTCGCAAGCTCTAACGGAGAAATAATGTCGTCTTTTTTGAAGTTAAAACTATTTTTTAAAAAAAAGTTTTTATCTGGCCCCAAGATTTGGATTGCTTCAAAAGTTGTTACGATGATGATAGGGGCATTTTTAATACATTTTTGTAACACGGCCCATCGAGAAAGAAGAGCAGCTTCTGACGCAAGGATAGAGCTATAAATGCCATGATTGTGCCCTGGGTAAAAATAAATATTCCGTAAATGTTTCAGCGCCTCAAAAGTTTCCTCGGCCTCATCTTGATCAGCACAAACGATCAAATGTGTGGAATCAAAGAGTTGTTGAGAAAAATAACTACCCGCAAGAAGTGCCCACTGGTTAGGTGAAACACCTTTTACCGAGAGTTCCTCGCCACCTTGAAGCCAGTATTGGATTTTAGATTGAATTCCATTAAACAGTGTCACATTTAATCCCGATGAAAAAGGTTGTCTTTTCACTCTTAGAGGAGCGCAGGGTCAAGCTCTACAATACCTAGTCTCAAACAAAATAACATCTTTCCTAAATTCAACATCTTTTGTATCTTAAAACTACTTTTTTCCGACCTTAATTGAAGTGGAGACTTCCATGACACCAGCTCAGTTTGATGGCTTGATGCCTATTGTTATCCTCATGGGTATTGCAGTTCTTTTGTTCACAGGTGGACATTTTGTTTCTGTATTACTTGCTCCCAAAAAACCTTCACTACTTAAAGAGACTCCCTATGAATGCGGAGAGCAGCCAGTTGGTTCTGCTTGGTCGGCATTCAATGTTCGATTCTACGTCGTGGGTTTGATCTTTATCATTTTTGATGTGGAATCGGTACTGATGTTTCCGGTCGCTTCCATTTTTAAAGAATTAAACGAGGCTGGAGAAGGTGCCTACGCACTTATCATTTTTTTAAGTTTTATATCTGTCCTAATTGAAGGGATCGCTTATTGCTGGAAAAAAGGTGATCTTGACTGGGTAAAGTCTTTCCAAGTTTCAGCTAAAAATAATAAATAAGGTTTTCATCCATGAATCAAACTCTTGTTAGTTACCTGTCGCAGTATGAGTTTTATGATGTTCTCTTGGGGATTTTTGGAAAAAATGAGGGCTTACTTGCCTTTGTTGTCTATCTCCTCTTTGCCGGTGCTGTTGTTGGATTATGTGCAACAATCGGTGGACTCGGCACATATGCTGAAAGAAAAATATCAGCTGATATTCAACAAAGAATTGGCCCAAACAGAGTCGGCCCCTATGGAATTTTACAGTTTTTAGCAGACGGCGTGAAAATGATCACGAAAGAAGACGTTATGCCGAATACTGCGGATAAATTTCTTTTTTATCTTGCTCCCATGCTTGCCCTCGTTGGCGTATTTGCAACACTTGCAGTCCTTCCTTGGTCTAGTGGTTTTATGATGGCGGATCTCAATGTTGGGATTTTTTATCTCATTGCTATCTCTTCACTTGTAGGTGTGAGCGTTTTCCTGGGTGGATACGCTTCCAATTCTAAGTGGTCAATGCTTGGTGGGATGAGAGGTGCTTCTCAGATTATTTCTTATGAAATTCCGGTAACAATCTCTATTCTCTCTATTACATTGTTGGCCGGCGGAATGGGTTTTGGAACAATTTTGGGACAGCAATTAGGTACCCCGATCAATTGGTTCATTTTCCATAACCCGTTTGCATTCATTGCATTTTTTGTTTATTTCATCGGCGCCCTTGCTGAAACCAATAGGGCCCCGTTTGATCTTCCAGAAGCCGAGTCAGAGCTCGTTTCTGGTTACCACACTGAATATACTGGGATGAGATTCGGCTTTTTTGCCCTAGCTGAATATATCGAAGTTTTCGTTGTTTGTGGTGTGGGAGCGGCGCTGTTCTTGGGAGGGGGAAATCTTCCATTCAATGTTCAGTTTGATATTATCCCACTTCAGCTTTTTCAAGTTGTCATTTTCATGACGAAAGCTCTTCTTCTATATTATGTCGTCATTTGGATTCGATGGACATTTCCACGTCTTCGCGTGGACCAATTGATGTCAATTTGCTGGAAGTATTTAACACCAATTGCCATTTTTAATCTCGTTGGAAACGCTGTTTGGGTAGTTGTGTTTAATGGAAAATCAATCGCCGATCTTGTGTTCGGTGGACATTAATTAAGGATAACCAATGTTCGTTCAATTACTTTTTTTATTGTCTGCAGTCCTAACAGTGGGATGCGCTGTGGCCGTTGCTGTTACTAAAAACATCATGCACTCGTGTATTTTTCTCCTCGGATCCCTTATTGGAATTGCTGGTCTCTACGCAACTCTTGGGGCCGACTTTGTAGCAGTGACGCAAATTATGGTTTACGTGGGTGGTATTGTTATCCTCATGTTGTTTGCAGTCATGCTTACAGGTGGAAAAGACTTTGCGTCACGAGCACAAAACTTACTTGGCCTTGCTCCTACAATGGGAAATAAATGGACTTACGGGATTGGTCTTTTTGTTGGTCTAGTGTTTCTACTAACGAATATTAAACTTCTTTCAAGCATCATGAAGTCTTATCCAGAAAAGACTTTTGGAAATGAATTTCCATCGACCGTGTCTCAAATTGGGCACCTTCTCGTTAAAGATCATGTTTTAGCATTTGAATTATCGTCAGTACTTTTATTAGGTGCTCTTGTTGGCGCAGCAATTATTGCTCGTCCAAGAAAGCAGTAATTGGATAAATTATGATAAGTTTAATTTCTTACCTACTTATTTCTCTGGTTCTTTTTATCGTTGGTCTCGTGGTCATGATTTCAAGAAAGAACATTGTTGCCATTTTATTAGGGATTGAGCTCATCCTGAACGCAGCAGCTTTAAATTTTGTCGCTTATTCAAGATTTGTTACAAACAACTTAGATGGGCACATTTTTAGTTTATTTATTATTGTCGTTGCTGCAGCTGAAGCAGCGGTTGGTCTCGCGATAGTGATCCGTTTCTTCCAGATTAAAGAGACGATTCATATCGACGAAGCTACTCAGTTAAGAAACTAAGGGTCAGACATGGAATATACAGTTGGAAGTATTGCACCGATTTTTCTTGCTCCAGTCATTGCATTTGTCATTAATGCTTTTCTTGGAAGAAAGTTACCTCGCCAAGGGGATTGGTTAGCAACGTTAAGTATTTTTGTTTCTTTTGTTTTCTCTGCAAAGATTTTTGGAGATTTTATCTTCGGAAAGTTTGCAACGGATTATTTCATTCACAAGACGTTCACTTGGTTTGATTTATCCTACGGAGCAACCATTTGGAAAGTGGACATGGGTGTCTATATAGATAACATGGCCGCCATCATGCTTCTTATGGTTTCAGGAGTCGCTTTCCTCATCCACTTGTTCTCAACTTGGTATATGGATCACGATGAAAAGCACGGAAGATTCTTTGTTTTCCTGCCGCTCTTTACTTCTGCCATGCTTGGGTTGGTTCTTTCAGACAATCTTTTCTCTCTCTTCATTTTTTGGGAGATCATGGGTTTTTGCTCATATTCCCTTATTGGTATTTACAATAAAAAAGAAAAAGCTGGGGATGCTTCACTTAAAGCATTCATGACAACAAGAGTGGGAGACGTTTTCTTACTTCTTGGTATGGTTGCCATTTGGATGGTGATTGGCTCGGTTTCTTACGTTGATATCTATGCGGCGATTGCGGAAGGGAAATTTGCTGGTCAAACGGTCATTGGCATTTCTCTAGCAACCTTCGCAGGACTTTGTATTTTCCTCGGTGGAATGGGTAAATCGGCACAGTTTCCTCTTCATGTTTGGCTTCCTGATGCGATGATGGGTCCAACTCCAGGTTCAGCTCTCATCCACGCAGCGACGATGGTTGCAGCTGGAGTTTATCTTGCATTAAGAATGTATCCATTGATGGTTCTTGGTGATCTTACGTGGTTTATTGCGGTTATTGGTGCCATTACTGCCTTCATGGCCGCGACCATTGCACTTGTTCAGACAGATATAAAAGCCGTTCTCGCTTTCTCGACGATTTCTCAACTTGGTTATATGATGATTGGTGTAGGAGTTGGTTCTTACAACGCTGCCTTCATGCATCTTATTACCCACGCTATTTTTAAAGCATGTTTATTTCTATCTGCGGGTTCGATCATTCACTCGATTCATGAACAAGAAATGCCGAAGATGGGTGGTTTACGTAAATATCTACCCTACACTCACTTTGCGATGATGTGCTGTACACTTGCTATTGCTGGGATTCCTTTCTTCTCTGGATTCGTATCAAAAGATCGAATCCTTGGAGATGCCCTATATTTCGGATTCATGGCCGGACAAAGTCCTCTTATGGCCATCGTTCCGATCTTGGGTTTTGCTGGAGCTGGTCTCACGGCATTCTACATGTTCCGTATGATGTTTCTTACATTCTACGGAGAAAATCGCATGAACGATCATCACCATGATCATGGTCATGGCCACGGACATGATGATCACCATGGTCATGAAATTCACCATGAGCATTTAAATCCTCGTCAAAACGTTCCTCTCCTTATTCTTTCCGTTTTCACTCTTGGTTTTTGGTTTGCTGGAACCCTCACTGGACAGAGTTTTGGAAAAGTTTTTGGAGCTAAAACAGAGTGGTTCAAAATTCTTGTAGAGGCCCCAAAGGTTGAAAAATTTGTTGGTCACCCACGTGAGACTTTTGGTTCAACTGATTCAAAACCAACGGTTGAACTTGAACATGCTCATTATCATCACCAAACTGGTTATGCGGGACCAAATCCTGATGAGCACAAAATTCATACGGCGCATACTATTGGAGCCATACTTTCAATTATCATTGCCTTCTCAGGTGTGTTCTTGGCCTATTTGATGTACATCAAAAAATCAGTAAAACCACTTGCCTCTACATTTAGTGGATATACAGAAACCTTAAAGAATAAATACTATTTTGATAATCTCTACGTTGATCTCATTATCAAGAAGGGTCTACTCGGATTTAATAAATTTCTTTCATGGTTTGATATGGGTGTCTACGACAGGTTCGCTGTCGATGGATGGGCATCAGTTAATCGTTGGATTTTTAAGGCTGCGAAGTGGTTCGATAACGTCATTGTGGATGCGATCGGTGTTGATGGAACCGGTGTTGCGGTAAATTTATTCAATTTAGTTTTAAGAATCGTACAAAGCGGAAAGATTCAATTTTATTTTGTGATGCTGGTTATGGTTCTTGCTTCTTATATTTGGACATTAAATATTTAAGTTTTTCTTCATAGAGAGAGGTTCGTTGTGAACGGAATTTTAAACTGGATTTTGTGGTTGCCAATCATCGGAATGATTGGAGTAATTTTGACTCCTAAAACTAAGGAGAGCTTGATTCGATTCGTAACACTACTTACGACATCAATCACCTTGGTTCTGTCCATCGTGTTGTATCTTAACTTTGATACATCAACTGCTGACATGCAATTCGTGGTCAAGATCCCTTGGATTGAGCAGTTTCATATCAATTACTTCTTAGGAATTGATGGCATTACGATGCTCATGACCTTCTTGAATGCGCTTCTCTTTTTTATTTGCACACTTTCAAGTTGGACGATTCATAAGAACGTAAAGGCTTACTTTGCTTTACTCCTCATGCTTCAATCAACTGTGTTTGGGGTGTTTTTCTCTCTCGATTTCTTCTTGTTCTATGTTTATTGGGAAGTGATGCTTCTTCCAATGTTCTTCCTTATTGGTATCTGGGGAGGAGAAAATAGAGAATATGCTGCAATTAAATTCTTCCTCTATACATTCTTTGGATCAATCTTCATGTTGGTCGGTATCATTGCTCTTTACTACGCTACCGGTAAAGGTGTTGATTCATTCAATATCCTTGCTCACCAAGGTGGAAAGTTTACTGAGTTAACAGTGAATGTTTTTGGAAAGACTTTTTCTTTTGAACACCTTTTCTTCTGGTTCATGTTTCTTGGTTTTGCTATCAAAGTTCCTGTTTTCCCTTTTCACACTTGGTTACCCCATGCCCACGTTCAGGCACCAACGGCCGTTTCCGTTATCCTCGCTGGTGTTCTTCTTAAAATGGGAACCTATGGTTTCTTAAGAATCGCGTTTCCCATCTTTCCAATGGCAGCAGTCCAGTCTTCGACGATCATTGCTGTCCTGGGTTTAATTTCTGTTATCTATGGTGCTTTCTGTGCCATGGCCCAAGATGATGTGAAAAAACTCGTTGCCTACTCCTCAGTTTCACACATGGGTTTTGTGATGCTTGGTCTTGCTGCGATGACAACTCAAGGCATGAACGGTGCTGTTCTTCAGATGTTTAATCACGGAACTTCGACTGCGATGATGTTCTTACTCATCGGAATTTTATATGAGCGCTCTCACCACCGCTGGATTGTAAAACCAGACGGATCAAAGGGATACGGCGGTCTTTCAACAAAACTTCCAAAATATACGACAGTCTTTATTATCGGAATGTTTGCTTCATTAGGTCTTCCTGGACTTTCTGGATTCATTTCAGAGGCACTTATTTTCCTAGGAATTTATCAGCGCTTTACAACAATAACAGTGATCGCTGTTGTCGGGTTACTTATCGGTGCTGCTTATCTTCTTTGGATGTTTAAGCGTATGTTCTTCGGAGAGGTCAATCCTGAGACAGAAGAATACGATGATATGAATGCTCGTGAAGTTTTCTATATGCTTCCACTTTGCATTGCTGTGATTGTGTTCGGTATTTACCCAAGCCCTCTTCTTAATGTGATGAAGGCTTCTGTTGGTCAGCTAGTCGATTTATTGGCCAAGTTCTAAGCGAGGTTTTTTGTGATTGACCAATTATTTGGTTTTTTAGGCTACTACGTTCCAGAGATTATCAGCATCGTTTTGATGACGACTCTTTTGGTTGCCGAAGCTGGGGTGAAAGATGATCACGCGCCGAGGACAAAGATTCACGTCTATACACAGTTGATGCTCGGGATTGTTCTGGTTTGTCTTTTAATGAACCTTGGAGCAAAACCACTCCATATTTTTTATAATGCTGTAACGATTGACCCCTTCTCTACCTTAGTCAAAATCATCATGACTCTTGGGACAATGGGAGCGGTATTCCTAAGCCATTCTTCTAAAGATATTTATTCGAATTTAAAATCAGAGTTTTCAATCATGGCCGTTGGTGTGTTGATCGGTGGAATGCTTCTCGCCTCTGCTAACAACATGCTGACTCTATATTTGGGAATAGAAACACTCTCAATTCTTTCTTATGTTCTAAGTTCGTTTAAGAGAGATGAATCAACTTCTACTGAAGCAGGGATGAAGTACGCTCTTTATGGTGGGTTATCTGCGGGAATTGCCCTATTTGGTATCTCACACCTCTACGGTGTTCTTGGGTCGATTCAATTTGTGGATATGGTAACTAAACTTCCAGGAATTGAAGGTGTTAATCTCGCCATTCTTTTGATCTCTTTTCTTATGTTCTTTGTTGGGATTGGTTATAAAATTTCTGTTTTCCCATTTCATATGTGGACACCAGATGTGTATCAAGGTTCGCCCATCCCAGTGACTTCATTTTTTGCAATTGTTCCTAAAATGGCCGGAATTGCTTCACTTGTAAGAGTTTCTTTTGTTTTCGTTCAAGAAGGGTCTCCTCTGGCCATTTCTTGGATTGGACTAATTCTTGTCATCGCTGCGATGACAATGACTGTGGGAAATGTAACTGCGATCGGCCAAACATCAGTGAAGAGACTTCTTGCTTTCTCTTCTATTGGGCATGTCGGGATGATGATTCTTGGTGTTGTTGTTATGAATGAGGCCGGTGTTCAGGCCATTCTATTTTATGGAATTGTTTATTTATTCATGACACTCATCGCTTTTTACGTCACTTCTCATCTCTCAGATATGTATGGAACTGACTCCTATGATGTCTTTAGAGGTTTAATTTACAAACATCCTGTTATGGCCATCATCATGGCATCAGTTCTTTTCTCACTTGCCGGTATGCCGCCATTCGCTGGCTTTATTGCAAAATTTAATATTTTTTCAGTTATCATTCAGAAAAAGCATTATGGAATAGCTTTAGTTGCAGCAATTAACTCAGTTATTGCACTTTACTATTACATGAAGTTAGCAAAAACCATGATTTTTGGAACTCCTCAAGGAGAAGAAAAGGTTTTGGGATTCACAACTTTAAATCAAGCAGTCATCATTTCACTTTTTATCCCCGTTTTATTTTTAGGGATTTTTTGGGATTCCGCGATGGCACTTGCTGGTAATGCCGCCTTGTTTATAAAATAAATTTTTTAAAGGGGAGCTTTTGCTCCCCTTTTTGTTTTCCTCCGCAAATATCTAAAATCCTTTATAATTAATGCTATGACAAAATACAGACTTCGGCTCACAGGTGGCCGGGTGATTGGGCCATTTGAAAAAAATCAGCTTTTTGAGTTGAAACAAAAAGGTCATATCAAGGGTACGGAGGAGTACCAGATTTATCCAACGGGAAACTGGGAATCAATTAAGAAAATTGAATTCTATGATGAACTCATGGATGAAAATAAAACAACAATTGGTGAAACGAAAGAACCACTAAAAGAAGAAACATTTGTCATAGATCTATCAAAAATAAGAAATCAAAGACAAGAACACGAAATCGAAAATTTAGTCAAAGAAGACAATCTTGTAATCGAGCAATTAACAGAAACGATACAAATAAGTGCCGAATCAAAGAAAAGTGTCGGAATAAAAAAACCAATAGAAGAAAGTTCATCTTCATTAAATTTAGAAAATTTTCCCGAATTGGCCTTGGAGTCGGAAATAGAGAAAGTGCCTTTATTTCCATCGAAAAAAATTGAAGATAATCACGATAAAACAATAATTAATCCAGTTGCGCAGCAAGAAATTGAAAAGATGCGAAAGCTTCATCGAGAGGCGGTTGAGCAAAAAGAAAAAGAAGAATTAGAAAGAAAAGAAGAAGAACATGCAAAAATACTTGCTTTAGAGATCGAAAAAGAAAAAGCAGCTGTTGTTCGAGATGAATCAACTCAAATGATTAAACTAGATCAATTAGAAATATTGGAAGAGGCCGGAGAAGCGGAACAAGATATAGATAAAGAATTAGAAATCATCCAAGAGAGAAAGAAGAAAGAAGAGGCAGAAGAGTTAAACGAAGAACAAGATACCGAAAAGAAAAAGAAAAAAAAGAAATTGTTTATATTGGTTGCCGGAGCATTAATAGCGTTTGCGGTTCTGTTTCCTGAAGAAAAACCCAAAGGAGCAACTTTCAAACATGTTGATCCTCAAATAACATTCCCAATACCTTTTGATCAATCAAATGCGAAAAAATCAGAAATTGATTTTAAAACAGGAATCAATGAATTCAATCGTGGTGGATATATAAATATCATTAAGGCCGGTATTAGTTTTAGAATGAGCTACGAAAATAACATGGAAAATTTACAGGCCTTGAGTTTCATGGTTCGCGCTTACGCGGAACAACTTAAAAATTCCCGAAAAAAATTCGAAGATGCTCAAACGATCTTTAATATCATCCAGTCCAAGAAACCATTTTTAATGCAGGATCCGAATGGTGCCATAGGAATTAATCTATTTTATATGACGATTAATAAACCAACCGCAGCAGTCGATGTGATACAAAAATATTTAAAATTGAATCCCCAAAACGTGACCCAGGATTTGTTTGCAGTCTATTTAAAAAGTTTAATTAAAACAGGAAAACTAGACCTTGCGAAACAATTTTTTCAGGCACTAGTAAAGGCGAAGGATAAAAATAGATATACTTATGGGGCACTGATTGAATATTACTTACTTAATCAAGAACCAGATAAGGCGCAGGTCCTTGCGAAATCTGCCTTAAAAGAAAACCCTCAATTACCTAGTTTCTACTTAATTAATGCTGAGATGCTAATCAATGAGAAAAAAATAGATATGGCAAAAAAGTTATTAAAAAAAGCAGAAATGATGGGTCTTGATTCAAGTAATATAAATTTAGCAAAGTTTTTCGAATTAAGAGGTCTTATAT
The DNA here is from genome assembly GCA_947441615.1 of Bacteriovoracaceae bacterium. Taxonomy (GTDB): domain Bacteria; phylum Bdellovibrionota; class Bacteriovoracia; order Bacteriovoracales; family Bacteriovoracaceae; genus Peredibacter. The sequence goes on from CANEUH010000014.1 coordinate 74,682, forward strand.
TTGTGTTAGAGAATAAATCGGAGCAGGCAGCGAAAACCCTTCTCCTGTCATTGAAAATAGATGATTCAGATGATCTCAGAATGAAGCTTTCGGAATTAGAAAGTGAACAAACAGATGATAAGATAGCGAAGAAAATTATCAACGAAAGTAAATCAATAAAACTTCTCATTCAGGCAAAAGAATTTTTCGAAAAGAAGAATTATGAGTTGGCGATGAGTTCAGCCGCCCGAGCGACTGAGTCTCACCCTGGGCATATTCCTTCCGAGCTTTTTCTTTCTAAGGTTCAACTAAAACTCGGATTAACTAAGCAAGCGATTCTAACATTAGAAACTCTTGCAAAGAAGTATCCAGAGGATAAGAAAATTAATCTTGCTCTAATTGATGCCTACATCGAAACTTACAAATTTAACGATGCAAAATTAAGGATGCAGGTCATTTCATCGACTAAAATTCGAGAAACTTGGGAATATTCATCCCTTAATGCCAGACTTTATCTAAAAATGAATGATGTACTACAGGCGATGTCTTGGCTTAAAAACTCAATAGATGAGAATCCCCTCAATGACGAAGATATTTTTCTCTTGGCGCAAATTCTTCTCAAAAAAGCAAACTTCAATGCTAGTCGGGTTTTGTTAAATAAGTGCATGGAGCTTGACCCCACAAATCCGGATTACAGGATAGCCTATGCACGCTTACTTTATGAAACTCAAGATGATCTCGCCGCTATTGGATACCTATTAAGTCTTAAAGATGATTTTGGTGAAAACGCAAAAGTCATGTCTGAGATTGCGATTTTTTATTATCGATCTGGTAAAATTAAAGATTTTCAAGATTACAAAACGAAGCTTGAAAAAGAGCATGGAACAGACAAGGCCCTATATGAATTTTTAATTAAGTCAGCTATCTTAGACGATCGCAATAAAGATATTCCTCCATATGTGGAAAAATTGATCGCCATTGAACCCGGTGACCTTGAAAGCATGATGACGGCCGGAAGAGTGTTATTTGAAGATGGTAAATTAGCTGAAGCCGCGAAATGGTTTAAAAGAGTTAAAGATAAATTAGACTCATACCCAAAAGTTCTTTATTACATGGCAAAAATTGATTATCTCTCCGGTGATATTGATAGTGCTTTAAAAAAGATTGAAGAAAACATCAAGGCCAATGGTGAAAATGATGACGATCTTGTTTTCATGGCACAAATCTATCTCGCTAAAGATAATTTTGTGGACGCAGAAAATTTTTATAGAAGAGCTCAAAAAATTAATCCCAAATCCTATGATGCCATTGTAGGTTTAGCTGACCTGAGTACCAAACGAAATAACCATGACCTAGCTCTTGATCTTTATAAGAGTGCCATCAAGCTTAGGCAAGATGAGCCCTTAGTTCATAAAAAATTAGGGGATGTTTACAGGCAACTTGGCCAGGGTGGTCTGGCCATTGAGTCATATAAATTGTATCTTGAGATGGATCCAGAAAGCCCACATAAAAGCAATCTAGAAGCTTATATCAATCTTATGAAATAGGTGAATCATGTTAGACATTAAAAAAATCGAATCAGATTTTGAAACTGTAAAAGCAACCTTATCAAATAGAAATTTTGATACATCAATACTCGATGAAATAATAAGCTTGAATAAAAAAAGAAAAGAGTTAACGACTTCATCAGAAACGAAAAAAGCAGAAGTTAATAAACTCTCTCGCGAGATAGGTGAGTTAAAGAAAAATAAGCAAGATGCTGATTCTCAGATGAAGCAAGTGGCACAATTTAAATCTCTCATGGAATCTGAGGCTTCTGAACTAGAAGAAGTGCAAAAAAAACAAACGAGCATTTTATTAAATATTCCAAATCTTCCTGAGTCATCTGTGCCTGTTGGGAAAGACGAGGATCATAATGTTGAAGTAAAGCGTTGGGGAAATCCAAGAGTGTTTGATTTTACTCCAGTTGATCACGCGGATATTGGTGAGAGGCTTGGTATGCTAGATTTTGAATCGGCGGCCAAAATTACAGGAGCTAGATTCGTTGTTTATAAAGCAGGAATCGCGAGGCTAGAAAGGGCGCTCATTAATTTTATGCTAGATCATCAAGCATCCAAAGGTTTCACCGAAATGATGACGCCTTTTATTGCCCATGAACGCTCACTGATTGGAACAGGTAATCTTCCTAAATTCGAAGACCAACTGTTTAAACTAAACTCTGAGCAGCCTTGGTATCTTATTCCAACTTCTGAGGTAACGCTTACAAACTTAAAACGTGAACAGATCATAGAAGAAAGTGAGTTCCCCTTTTTATATGCGGCCTACTCCCCATGTTTTCGCTCAGAGGCAGGCTCGCATGGTAAAGACGTAAAGGGTCTTATTCGTATGCACCAGTTTAATAAAGTTGAGATGGTTTCTATTTGCTCCCCTTCTCAATCTGAAGAAATTCATCAGAAGATGGTTGGTAGTGCGACAGAAATTTTAGAGAAATTGGGACTTCCCTATCGCCAAATTATTTTGTGCACTGGGGACATGGGTTTTGCGTCGCAGAAGACTTATGACCTAGAAGTCTGGGTCCCTAGTCAAAATAAGTACCGAGAAATTTCATCCATCTCAAATTGCGGCGATTTTCAGGCCAGAAGGGCCAACATTCGCTTCAGAAACAAAGAGGGTAAGGTTGAGTTTGCTCACACTTTAAACGGTTCTGGGCTCGCTGTAGGGCGAACCGTGGTTGCGATCCTTGAAAATTACCAGCAAAAAGATGGCTCAGTGCAAATACCGGAAGCCTTGGTTCCCTATATGGGGGGACTTAAAGAGATTCGTAAATAACCGATTGTCTTTTTTCCGGTCTTTCTTTATATTAAATGACTCGACGGAGGACTGGCCGAGTGGTTTAAGGCAACAGTTTTGAAAACTGTCGTGGGTTAACGCCTACCTGGGGTTCGAATCCCTAGTCCTCCGCCACTTTTAAATTCATTGTTTTGTTTGTTAAGCCATATGCGGAGACGTGGGTGAGTGGCTTAAACCACACCCTTGCTAAGGGTGCGAAGGGTAATTCCTTCCATGAGTTCAAATCTCATCGTCTCCGCCACTTTCTAAACTTCTATAAATTCACTGTTTCAATCATCGTCTTAGATGTCGTTCCGTCTTCAAGTTCAATGTTGACCCCAATCACTGAAGCATTATCAAGTGAAGGCCAATCTGATTTAATCGTAACATCCGGAGAAGTCACAATAGAAACGGAATTTAAATTTGGAATACCCAAAATCTTTGCAAGAAATTTACGTTTAAGCATGAGTTTATGAGTAACCGTTTTAACAAGTTGACCGTTAAATTCAATAGAGCTCTCAGAAATAGTTTTTTCTTTAACTTTATAAGCAACAGAAAGCTCGCCCTTATTTGATGCGAGATCAGAAAATGATTTTGCTTTTGTCGTTACATCAGTAATTGTTGTTTCAAAAACCTGAAGTTGAGTTACGAGCATTTGAATTTCTTTAATTTCTTCGTCACTTTCAGGTCGAGAGCCATCAAGTCTCCAAGCACCGACGGCATTTTTTCTTTCTTCATCCATGAGAATCCAGTATGGACGCACAACTGTATCATCTCTTCCGGCAATTAAGTGGGCCGTAAAATTGTCTGTCGTTTTAATGGAGCCGACATAAACAAAGCGCTGACTTTGTTTTTTAATTCCTAAATCCCTTGAAGTTTCTTCTGAGAGAGTCGTTTCAATATTTAGTCCAAAGGCGGATACATTTTTTGGTCGTGATTTTAAAAAAGAAGTATCAGTGATTTTTCTTTCATCACCCGGAAGAACTAGATCCCAAAGAGAAGATAAAGAATCAAAAGTTAAACTATCATATGTGTGCTGGATTCTTTTTAAGAATGCATGTTTAAAGTCATGTCCAGCGGCATATGGATTTTGAGAAATTTCTTGAATAGCACTTATAACAAGAGAATCATATTCATCTAAATTTTGAACTTTTGATCTCCCCAACCAAAGGGCCGTGGCAAATCTCTCTCCCATGTCGTGGACCTCAAGACCAGGTTTATAAATTTTGGGCTTATTTTCAGAATCAACTAAGGAGCCAGAGTCTCTAAGAGTAGATCCTCTCAGCATAATATTACCCACCTCTCCATTAGACATGAGAATGTTGGCCATATAGTCGGCAAAACCTTCATTAAATCCAGAAATCTCCTGATTGACAGCGTGTGGGAATAACTTATGAAAAAGAGAGTGCCCGGCTTCGTGAGCAATGACTGAAGGATCAAAGCCAGATCGATTAATTTTATTGCCGAAAATAACGGCCAAAGGATTTGAAGTTGCCGGAAGAAAAGTCAAAGAGCCATCTTCTGGATTGAAAAAAGCATTGTTGCGCATTTTTTTTGATGTTCCAGGATTGTTAATTTGTCTGTTGGTTAAGACCTTCATCTTTGAATTTGGCTGAAGATTAAAACGATCTTTCGCCATTTTATAAAAACGATTGACCCAGTAATAAACATTCTGCTGCTCAAGTGAATCTTTTTCTGATTTTGCATCAGCTTGGGAACAGTTTTGAAAACAAACGATAAAGTTATCATCGTGATAAAAAGATTTTGGAAATAAATCGGTATAAGCTTTTATGGGCCGGTCAATCACAACAGATCTTATAAGCTCAGAAGGAACTTGATCGTTTCCTACTTTTTTCCATAAGTCCTTATTTTCTGCCAGATAGTAGTTATCGATAATGTTGATATTTGATCCAGCGAAAGCCAGGTTCCCCATTGATAAAAGCAATGCGGGTATGATGAAATTGGCCTTTAAGTTCATTTAAGAATCCTTGGAATAAGTATTTTTTAGGGATTTTAGCGAAATGACCACCAGCGTCAATCTGAAGAAATGAAACTCTCACGTTTTTGAAAAAATTACATTTTTGTGGATATTTTTAGACACTCTAAAGAGCTAAGAACACATTAGGGTTGCGAAATTGGAAGGCTTGCCCTATATTTCGAACTCCAAACCTCATATGCGCAGCCGTAGCTTAGTTGGATAGAGCACTTGACTACGAATCAAGAGGTCCTACGTTCGAATCGTAGCGGTTGCGCCATTTATTTCCAATAATCAAAATAATTTCAAAGACGGCAAAGAAACGTGATGGATCCTAAAATAGATCTGGAGCCCCATGGGTTGTTGGTTGGTCTGAAAGGTTCCCGCACCGATAAGGTAGAGATTATTTTTACTCGCTGTTTGATAGACACCAATAAAACTTTCTTTCATTTCTCGGCTACCTTGAAATTGGACATGCTCATACATGACACCAAAAAGTTCTTGGGCCATCATCTTACCTACAAGAAGTTTTTTTTCAATTTGAACCTCATGGTCCGCCTCTCCTATGATGACATTTCGCCAATCCGCCATAGGTCTATTGGGATCGGGAGAGTTAAGAGTGTCCGTTTTGTAATTTCCAACTGCAATCCATCCCTTAAACCCTAAAACCATTTTCGTTTCTATGAAATTTCTTTCAAATTGACCAGTACAAGAAATTTGTGAGCAATCAAAAAATGGGAAATTAAAATTAGAATGAATGATTTGTCTTCCCGCGGAAAGCCCTAAAATTGATATGGGGAAAAATTCAATCTCACCTTTGATGCTATTAATGACTCCAGAAGTACTTGCTCCAACACTGGGCCGAATGAGACCATACTTAAAATCTTTTTTTTCAGTTTTTTTGCCCCATAAGAGTTGATTATATCCAGCTTCAGCGTAGATTTCTGCTCCGAAAGAAGGAAGTGTTCGACCTTGAAGGCCTCCCATGAGATCAAAATGAGATTTTGTATTACCCTGTATAGCGTAGGTCCAGATTAAAACAATAAGAAAGAATGTCCTCATTTAATGTGAAACCTGCAACTTTAAAGTACGCCTTTTTTCAATCATGAGATAAAGGAGTGGCAAGACAAAAATTGCCAAAATAGTCGCAGAAATAATTCCACCAACCACAACCGCTGCAAGTGGTTTTTGCACTTCTGCCCCAAGTCCAGTCGCCATCATCATCGGTAAAAACCCAAAGGCATCTACCAGTGCTGTCATTAATATGGGTCTCAAAAGAACAAGAGTACCCTCTTTAACAGCGACATCAGCACTGAGACCCTCATGAGAAAGTTCTCTATAATAACTGACAAGAATAACACCATTTAAAACGGAGATACCAAAAAGGGCAATAAAACCGACACCTGCTGAAACAGAAAAATTGAGACCCATAAGCGCCAGAACAAAAATCCCTCCAACTAAGCTTAGAGGTACACAACAAAAAATAATCGTCGCTTGCCAAAAATCTCTAAAAACAAGGTAGATAATAAAAAAGACAAGTAAAAGAGTGAGAGGAACAAGAAGAGCTAATGATTTTTTAGCATTCTGTAAATTTTTATAATTTCCACCCCATTCTAGTGTATATCCTGAAGGGATTTTGATTTTATTATTAACTAGCGACATCGCCTCAGTTACCCAACTTTGCACATCACGATCTTTAAGTGAAATAAGAACAGCAGTTCTCCTTTCACTCGATTCACGAAAAAGAGTCTGATAAGTTTCTTCTTTAATAATATTTGCCACATCTTTGAAAGGTATCTGAAGCTCATCAGAAAATCCGACTGGCATGAATTTCATCTTCTCCTGATCTCCTCTGTCTGGATGATCTAACCGTACAAAGATTGGGAATCTCTGGACACCATTATAGATACTACCGACATTTTCACCTTGATAACCAACTCCAACGGGTGCCAGAATCATCTCATTACCTAGTCCTAGCTGGCGCATCTCATTTGTTTTCGGCGTGATTTTTAAAACAGGGACCCTCGCCTTAAGCTGAAGTTGTACATCACCCGTACCACGTACTGGTTTGACAATGGCCTCAAGTTCTTTTGAAATATTTTCCAACTTTTCAACATTAGGTCCAAAAACTTTTATAGAAACATCTGCTCTCGTTCCTTCAAGTAAATCATTAAAACGCATCTGCATGGGTTGAGTCGTCATAAAGAACTGTCCAGGAATTTCAGACTTAACCTTTTCAACAATGGCATTAACAAGTTCAGGTTTTGTTCTGACTTTCCCATCAATTTTTGGCCACTCTTCTTTTGGCTTCATCATAATAAAGGTATCACCAAGATTGATCCCACTCGGGTCAGCGGGGATAGAGGATGTACCAAGACGAGAAAATGTATGAGTTACTTCAGGAAATTTAAGAATCACTTTTTCTGTCTCCGCTTGGAGCTCAATGGACCTTGAGATTGCAATATCGACAGGCCGAACCATATCTAATGCAAGGGAACCTTCATCAAGTTGAGGGATGAATTCTCCGCCCATTCTTGAAAAGACCCAACCAGAAATAAAAACGATGACCAATGCACCCATAAGCACATAACGACTGTGATTGAGTGATTTATTAAAAAGGGGAGTAAATAATTCTTCCGCCTTCCTCATGAGCCATGGCTTTTTCAAAGAGAGTTTACCAGGTAGGATGAGTCCACAAAGACAAGGAACGAGTGAAAATGAAAGCACAAGGGCCGCCAAAAGAGCATAGACAAAGGTGGTGGCAATGGGTGCAAACATTTTCCCTTCTACACCAGTAAGTGCAAATATTGGTAGAAACACTAAGACAATAATGAGTTGTCCAAAAAATGCCTCTTTGAAAACATGGGAAGTACCATCGACGCTAATAAGCTTAATTTCATCTCTTGATAGCTCTCGCCCTAGTTTTTGTGATTGTTTTGAAATGAGTCTCATTGTGGCATCCACTACAATAACAGCGGAATCAATAATGATACCAAAATCAAGACACCCAAGACTCATGAGATTTCCAGAAATACCATTTATTTTCATGAGGATAAATGTAATGAGTAGAGAAACAGGGATAACTAAGGCAACAATGATGGCGGCCTGAAGATTACCAACAAGAAGAAGTAAAAAAAGGACAACTAGTCCGCAACCAAAAAGAAGGTTTTTCTCTACGGTGAGGAGTGTTGCATTCACCATGACGGAGCGATCATATAGTGCTCTTAAAACGTATCCCTCGGGTAAAATATTAGAAATTTTCTCTACCTCTTTCGCAACCCTGCTCGCAACTTGCCTTGAGTTTTCACCCATTGTCATCATAACGGTTCCAAGAACACCTTCCTCCCCATCAATGAGTGCAGCTCCGTTTCGAAGTTCAGTAGAAAGGCGAACCTTAGCAATATCCTTGATCTTAATCACGTTAAGTGACTTATTAAGTTTTATAGGAATCTCTTCAATGTCTTTTATATTTTTTAAGAGCCCATCGGCCTGGATTAAAAATTGTGTCCGGCCTTCTTCAACATAGCCCCCACCGACACTTAGATTATTTTTTCTTACAGCATATGAAATATCGTCAAAGGTAATTGCAAAGTGCCTCATTTGAGAAAGATCAGGCTGAATATGATATTGCTTTTCAAATCCACCAATCGTATTGATTTCTGTAACACCCTTAACACGTAATAAACGTGGACGCACAAACCAATCTTGAATCGCCCTTATTTCCATCAGCTGGAGAAGTCTTTCATCTCCGGATTTTTTTTCTTTTGCCTCAACTTGATAATGAAAAATTTCACCTAGACCTGTTGAGATAGGACCTAGCTCAGGGCGCACACCCTCTGGTAGATCAGGAGCAATACTTGTTAATCGCTCCATAACGAGTTGACGGGCCTTATAGATATCCATTTTTTCATCAAAGACCACTGTGACATGCGAGATACCAAACCGAGTTGTTGACCTTGATTGACTTACACCAATGATTCCATTGAGGGCCGATTCAATCGGAAACGTCACTTTTCTTTCAGTTTCCTCAGGAACAAGACCATTAACTCTCGTAATAATTTGCACTTGTGTGTTTGTGATATCCGGGACAGCATCGATAGGTAATTCAAAGAATGAAGCAACACCCGCCCCCATCGTTATTAAGACGACGAGTAGTATAATCGCGGGTTGATGAACACAGAGATGAACAATTTTCTTAATCATAGAATTATATAAGCTTTGTTAGGGTGTCAGTGTTTATAATCCCTTTAAGTTCATAGACCTCAAGGAGATCATTCATCAAAAGAGATTCACCGTGATGATAGTTCTTCATTATTTCGTCTAGTTGCCGGCAAAATTCAACAATGTTTGAAATTGAAATCTTCCCTTGTTTAAACCAAGTCTCAACGGATTCAAACCTAGATAAGCTATTCTCAATCAGTTCAACTTCTCTTAAAACACTGAGCCCTGACTTGTATTTTTCCGTAGAAAAGATGAGTCGCTGACTTTCTTTCGTTCTTGATAGTTCGACCTTTTTTTCTGCCCATGCTTTTTGATAAGTGGTGCCAAATCTTTCTGATTGATTACGGTCAAAAATGGCGAGCGGGAAGACAAACGATACACCTGCTGTGTAAACGTTCTGGTCACCAGTTTGATAATTTTGAAAGACGGGGGCGAGTCTAATATCGGGGATCGCCTTTTTTTCAGCAAGAATGGAACTGGATTTGATTAAATTAAGTTCAAATGAGGCAAGTTTTGAAAGTATCATCTCATGGTTTTCAATGTCTTCAAAGCTTTTGACCTTGGGCCACTTAATTGTATCTTCTTGAGCAGATATCTTTTTTATTTGGCACTGGTAGCCAGTGACCTCTTTTAAGAATTCAAAAATAGAAAGCTCTTCTTTTTTTAAAAATGATCCAGATAATTCAAAATTATCCACCACCATTTTTATGATTTGCTTTTCCATACTTTGATCTGGACTTAGGGCTTTTCTTTTTTCAAATTGAGAAAGAATAACTTCAAGTTTAGAAATAATTTTTGTCTTTATCTTCACTTCTTCATGGATTTGATGAAGCCTAAAGAAATTAAGCCATAAATCCTTAAGTAGAGCTTGCTTTAAAAGTACTTCTTCGTATTTTTGAAGGGAGAGATTTTTCTCCCATTCATCAATTCTTCCTTTTCTCTTGTTGGCAAGCTGAAGAGTAAACCACAGCCTCGTCTCATTCATATAAACTGTCTTTGGCTCAAATTCACGGCCCCAAACAGAAAAATGCTCAAGCTCTGGGTTTATAATTTTTCTAGCTTCGTATTCTTTAGCTTTTTGTTGATCAAGTTGAAGGCGTTTAAATAAAAGCTGTGGGTGAGTTTCTTCTACCTCTTTAAGGAGCCACCGCACTTCGGTTATGGGCGCGCACTCTTCCGCAAATGAATTTAGGCTTAATAAAAACATAATAAAAAAACAACGAAAGTATTTATTCATAATGAATATTTTAAGAGGATTCAAAAAAATAAGCTTAGATATTTATAATCGGATTAAAAAATATTTAAGTCTCTATCCAGATAAAGTTATTTTGTCGGATTAGATTTTGATTTTGAAACGTATCTAGGGGGGAGTAATAAAAGGTTGTGCAGAAAGTAGTTAAGACAATTACTCACCTTTAACCAGACAAATCAAATTTTTACTCAGGGCTTCTTGGCATAACAATTGCCTCCATTAGATTACGAACCTTGGAGGAAAATGTGGCGAAAAAAAATATCAGAAAAATGAAAATAGCTCAGAATGAATTAACCCATTCTTATTCATTGATAAAAGATGATCTTATTAAATTGAAAAAGGATCTCGGAGAGGCCTACAGACTCGCCAGAAAGGAGGCAAAAAAACAAGTTGAAATCAAGTTGAATCAAAAAACAAAACAATAGGATTTTAAAATGCGAAAAGCTTTTATCGTTTTTTTTGTTTTGGGACTTTTTACGATTATCTTGGGACTATTTGGTTTTGGTGGGCTAACGATTGAAGTAGGCAAGCTACTACTTTTTGTTTTTGTTATTTTAACAATTACTGTTTTTTTAATTACTAGTTTGAATGGAAAAATACCCTTGGAGACTATGGTGAGTTAAGAAAACGACTTCCCATTTCTTCTAATCCAAACTCGGATATTAATTTTTCAAGTCTTTGACGAGGTTGCTGTCTTGGCAGGTCTTTAAATTCAGCAATAATGAGTTCGTTTTTCATTGAATGTTCCCATCCAATAAGTTCTGTCACTGTAACTTTATAACCCATGGATTCAAGCTTGAGGCAACGAAGAACATTCGTGATTTGGCTCCCAAATTCCCTTGTATGGATTGGATGACGATAGATTTCCGTCAGGACACTTCTACCTAGGTTTTTATTTTTATTCTTTCTTAGGGCACTGGCAACCTCAGCTTGGCAACAGGGAACAAGTACGAGGTATTTCGCCCCCCTCTTAAGTCCAAAATGAATGGCATCATCAGTCGCTGTGTCACAAGCGTGTAATGCGGTCACAATATCAACCTTGCCGGGTATCTCTGTTGAATGGTTAGATTCTTCTACCGTAAGATTTAAAAATTTCATGCGATGAAAATGAAGTTTTTTTGCCAGTTCGATAGACTTTGTAATCAATTCAGATCTGCTTTCAATACCGTAAACCTCACCGAATGTTCTCTGTTTAAAAAATAAATCATACAAGATAAAGCCGAGGTAAGATTTACCAGCTCCGTGATCCACAAGTGTAAGGTTGGAATCGTTGTTTTGAACGAGATTATTTAAGAGTGGATCAATAAAATTAAATAAATGATAAACCTGTTTTAGTTTGCGCCTAGAATCCTGATTAAGTTTTCCGTCTCTTGTTAAAATATGGAGCTCTTTTAAGAGTTCAATGGACTGGCCAGGTCTAATTTCAGGAATATTAGTCATGACGAAGATTTTACCACAAAATTGTCACACTTATGCAGGTTTTGTGTGAAATTTTCAATTGGAGCATTCGGTCCAACTGCTGTCTTTTTTATTAGCACATTTGAGGCCATGTATTCCTAGGTCGTTCCCTCAAGATTCATTTCCTTAAGCTTTCTATAAAGTGTCTTACGGTCAATCCCAAGGTCCTTTGCCGTTTGTTCTTTTGCCCCCCGATTCTTATCAAAGATAAAGCGAATGTATTTTTTTGATAACTCCTCCAAAGACATTGAGGTTGATTTTATCTCCTCATAATAGTTTTCATTTGTGGGCAATTTAGGTTCATTAAATGTCTCATTATCCTCAAGCGCCAGATCCTCAGGTTTTATTAAGTCATCACTCGAAAGAACAACCGCTCTTTCAATGGCATTCTCTAATTCTCGAACATTACCTCTCCAAAAGTGCTGCTCAAGTTTTTTAATTGATTCTGCATTAAAACCTCGTACTTTCGAGTGATTCAATGTGGCGAATTTTTTTAAAAAATAATCACTCAAGGGTAAGATATCTTCTCTTCTTTGACGCAAAGGTGGCATGGAGATGGGTATAACATTTAATCTAAAATACAAGTCTTCCCGGAATTTACCATCTGTAACTTCTTTTTTAAGGTCTTTATGTGTGGCACAGATAATCCGTGCTGTGATATCCCGATATTGATTTTCTCCAATTCTTTTGATTTTCCGCTCTTGAAGTACTCTCAATAGTTTTGCCTGAAGAGAAAGGCTAAGATCACCGATCTCGTCAAGAAAAAGCGTTCCCTTGTTCGCCTCTTCGAAAAGACCAGTTTTTTTGTCATGGGCACCCGTGAACGACCCTTTTGCATGACCAAATAATTCAGATTCAAGTAAATTTTCTGGAATTGCCGTGCAATTGATAGGTATAAAAGGCCCAGTCCTTTTCTCTCCGAATTCGTGAACCGCGCGCGCAATGATTTCTTTACCTGAACCAGATTCTCCCCGGATTAAAATATTGGCATTAGAATTTGAAACCCTTCTTGCCATATTAATTGCATGAAGAAAACCTGGTGATTTCCCTACGATTCCTGACAAAACATCTTGCTCGAATTGCTGAGTTTCTTCCGTTTCACGAGAATAACTTGGATTGTGCAAACATCTCTGTATGGATATTAATAATTGTGGAAAATGGAGCGGTTTTAATGCGAAATCAAAGGCTCCATTCTTGATTGCCTCCACGGCGACTTCAACACTTCCTTCGCTTGTCATGAGAATTACGGGTATCTGAGATTGATTTTTATTTAATCGATTGATGAATTCGAGCCCATTCATCATGGGAAGTTTAAGGTCGCAAATCACAAGGTCTGGAACAATCTTTTTCGTTTCGATTTGTACCAATCCCTCTTCAGCAGTTTTAAATCGATTGATGATGTAACCTCTTTGACCAAGGTAACTTCCAAGTAAATCGAGCAATTCTATATCGTCATCAATTATTAGGATATGTGGACTGTTTTTATTTTTCATATCCACATAATGGTTTAGTCACCCAACAGTTACAACATTTGTCTGGCCAAAATAATTATGAACTTTGATTTTTTGTCCTTCTATAAGATAATAATTTAGAATGAATTTGGCCGACTCTATAAAAAAAGTTTTAAAAAATAGAAATAACTCAATAAATCTTTATTTGAAAGAGGATCTAAAAACGATTGTTTTAGATTTCAAAAATGAGTGGGTCAAATTATTCATAGATACTAAATCCCTTATGCTCAAGTTACGTCATGAGGGGCCAAGGCCAACCCTTCTGGAACTTGGGCGGTCATCAAAAAAAATGTTTATTGTCTTAAAATATCTGCCCACAAGAATATTAGATGGCCTAAACTTTTTTAAGTCTGATTTCTTAGAGGAACTTGAAAGTTCTCAAGATCAAAAAGAAAAAACTCTTCTCTCTTTAAAAGTTCTTGGCGCACTCACTCATTTCGCGGTCACATCTTTTTATGAACTAAAAAAGGGTAATTCAAAAATAAGAATTAAGGGTCTTGGACCTCTAAATACTGTCTCAAATATAATAATCGCGGAATTAGTCTTTAAAATGACATCTAGCTTTATCCTGAGATTATTTGCTGCAGCTGAGACAGAGTTGTCTGAAGAAGATAGAAAACACTTTAATTATTTCAAACAACTCATTATGAACAAGGAAATTGACCAAGACTGGGATCAATCAGTCATCATTGTGGAAAAGTTTAAAAAATATATCATGACTGGTGAGCGCTAGTTTTTGTAATATAGGTTTATGAAATTAAATGAAACACTAGAAAATCTAAGAGTTAGTTACCAAGCTTCAAGTCTTGATATTAACGATTGTAACTTAAATCCAATCGAGCAATTTAATAAATGGTTCCAGGAAGCAATAAAAAGCCAGTGCGATGAACCCAATGCCCTTGTGTTATCAACGATTACAGACAATAAACCCAGGTCAAGGGTCGTGCTTCTAAAGGGCATAATAGAGGGAAACTTTGTTTTTTATACCAATTATCAAAGCGCCAAAGGTCTAGAAATTCACAAGAATCCGAATGCTTGCATGAATTTCTTGTGGTTGCCACTTCAGCGCCAAGTAAGAATTGAGGGGGTACTCTCAAAAGTTTCTGATGAGCAATCATCGGATTATTTTCAAAAAAGACCAAGAGGGAGTCAACTTGGGGCGATCGCCTCACCGCAAAGTAAAAAAGTTAATTCGAGAGATGATTTAGAGCAACTTTTTATTGATACAGAAAATACTTTTTCTGGCGTTGACCAGATCCCAAGACCTCTTCACTGGGGTGGCTATTTCTTAGAAGCGCATTATATCGAATTTTGGCAAGGGCGCTCAAACAGGATGCACGATCGAATTTGTTTTGAAAAAAAGAATAATCAGTGGGAAAGGTTTAGACTCGCCCCTTGAGCCTCTTTATAAAAGTAGCTTAATAGACTGGCCCAGATAAAACCAACAGTCATTCCTCCTAAAATATCTCCCGGAAAGTGAACCCCAAGATAGATACGACTCAGACCCACCATTAAAGGTATGAAGAAAAGTCCATATTTTAGATTTCTTGAAAGAGGCAAGACTCTCAGAGAAAAAGTCATAAGGGCCATTGAATTTGAAGCATGAGATGAGACGAACCCATACTTACCGCCACACTTTTGGCCAAATGAATAGATTTGAGAGATTAGTTCAATCTGGCGACAGGGCCTTAACCTCTCGAAGGTATTTTTTAAAATATACGAGGAAGTAACATCACTTGCGATTAAACATAGAAAGAGAAAAAGTCCAAATAAAAGAGTTCCTCGCTTGCCATTAATTTTAAGTGAATTCCAAAGAAAATACGCGATTAATGGGATCCAGATCATTTGTCCCGAAAAAAACACCATAATAGGGTCAAGAGCTGTTGAATGAAACGAATTGAGGAAAAGAAATAAAGAATGGTCTAGGTTTTTGATCTCACTGATCACTGAAGATTTCCTAATATTTTCTTAATTCGTAATCTAAAAACATTTATAACCGCTTCTACAACAATTTTTCGACTCATTTTGGATTTACCCACGGTCCGTTCCCAAAAAGTGATAGGAACTTCAACACAAGGTAAGCCTTGAGACCAAATTTTGTACTTAAGTTCAATTTGAAAGGCATAACCAATTGAGAAAACTTTATCCAGGTTAAGCGACAATAAAGCCTTTCGCGAATAACAATTAAATCCTCCTGTTGAATCTGAAAATGGAATTCCAGTAATGACCTTGGCATAAATGGACGCAAAAAATGAGAGAAGGAGTCTTTGCATTGGCCAATTCATGATACGAATTCCACCAATGTAGCGAGAACCAATAGCGAGGTCGTATTCGCCAATTTTATCTGTAAACTGCGGGATTGTTGCTGGATCATGCGAGAAATCACAATCCATAGTGATAACGGCTTCAAATCCCTTTTCGATGGCCCAACGAAACCCCTTTATATAGGCCGTACCAAGCCCTAATTTACCCGTTCTCTCTAAGAGAAATAGGTTATTTTTTTGCTGCTGAAAGTTTTTAATAACCTGAGCTGTTCCATCGGGAGAGCCATCATCGATAATTAAGATATTGAGAACCGGATGGAGGTGATGCAGGGTTTCTAACATTTTTTGAATGTTAGCAATTTCATTGTAGGTTGGTATGATGACGACTGCTTTATCCAAACTAATCAAGCGTAGGCCCTGGCTAAATGTTATTATGAATAAGTATAAACATAATTCTTACCCTTTGGCGAACATGACAAGAAGTTTCAAGTTAAGTTTATTATGTATTTTTGCTCTTCAACTTACCATAATAGGTGGTTTTGAATTGGCACACGATGAGGCCTATTATTGGCTTTACTCTAAGCACTTGGACTGGGGTTACTTTGATCACCCTCCCTTTGTCGCAGTTGTTATTAAATTATTTTCCTTTTTGCCTCATACCGAATTTTCTATAAGACTTGGATTTGTCATTTTACAGATGGCGAGTCTTTCCCTTTTACTCTCACTAACCACGAATCCCTGGACTGTAGGTTTATTATTTTTTAGCTTTCCTCTGGCCTCAGTTACTGGTCTTCTCGCCATTCCAGACACTCCACTTTTATTTATGACAGCAATGTATTGTTGGATATTGAAAAGATTTTTAATGAAAGATGATTTATTAAATTCAATAGTTTTTGGTCTTATTATTTCCATTCTTCTTTTTGCTAAATATCACGGTATTTTATTGGTTTTCTTCACCCTCGTTGCCCTTCCCAAATTACTTCTTCGAAAATCATTTTACGTTGTAACATTAGTCGCAGTGGTTGGTTTTTTTCCACACATAGTATGGCAGTACGAGCACAACTTCTCTACATTGAGATATCATTTTTTGGAAAGACCAAAATCTGCCTTCA
This sequence comes from Bacteriovoracaceae bacterium, assembly GCA_947441615.1. Lineage (GTDB taxonomy): Bacteria > Bdellovibrionota > Bacteriovoracia > Bacteriovoracales > Bacteriovoracaceae > Peredibacter. The sequence goes on from CANEUH010000014.1 coordinate 91,283, forward strand.
GTCTTATGCGGGTAATCGAATATGTTGGATTACAAATTGGTCTCGCCGGTTTATTTGTGGGTCCCATAACCTGGTTCATCATCTTTAAACATAAATCAAAAGATTCCTTTGATCGCTCAATTAAGTTTATATCGTTTGGGGTGATTGTATTTTTTCTGATTTCTAGTTTAAGTAAAAAAACCGAGGCCAATTGGACTATATTTCTGACTATCCCAATGATAATTTTGGCGAGTGAATCAGATATTTGGGCAAAAAAAATTCCACGTATTCTTCTGACGGTATCTTTTTTAATTGTCATGGTCAGTAGGATCCTATTTCTTATTCCACCAGAAGCAACAGGTATAAAGAGGATAAAGGAATTTCACGGCTGGAGAAATTGGGCACAAGAGACAGCTCGTCAATGTCAGGACCATCAACTACTAGCGAACAGCTACCAGGTGGCATCTAAACTTTCATTCTATTTGGATAAAAAAATCAGTGCCCTAAACTATCAATCAAGAAAAAATCAATTCGATTATTGGAGATTTGATAAAGAACTTCCGACAAATAAGGTCTGCTACATCACAGACAAGAAAGAATTTTCTGGAGATGAAGTTATAACTCCTGATGGTAAAATATTTAAAATGGTAAAAAATCAAAGCTTAGAAAAGCTTTGGGAGTTAAAATCAATCCAAAGGTAAGATCCTGATGTCAAAGTTGCGACTCAATTTACAAAAATCTTATGACAAGGTGATGTTTTTCACCTTGCTTCAATTTCTATTAGTTCTGTTGGCATTTGTCGCTGAAGCATTTGTTACAAGAAGTTGGTTGAATTTTTCGTTTATCTTTCAGTTTATTTTGCTCTTTATTGCATTCAATTTTTATTTATCGGCGCTTAAAAATCTCTATTACTCCTTTTGGAATATTTCATTGGTGTTTGCTATTTACTATCTCGTTTCTTTGGGTCGAAATTTTCTCGTCCTTTCAAACCCCATGATTGGATTGTTATTTCTTCTAAGTTTTGTTTCTTTGGCGATTGCTTGTTATATCATCTCCTCACCATTGTATTACCCAAGATTTCACTGGTGGGAATATGATTTTCGCTTCAGGGCCGACATTAGATGCTGGGTTGAAGTAGAGGGAAAGCAGTATCGTGGAAGAATATCTGATTTAAGAAGAGGAGCCTCGTGCTTAGAGTTATTTCATTCAATGCCCGTGGGTCAAGCTGTCCAAATCAATTCACAAATTTTAAATCAAAATTTCACTCTTTTTGCAGAAGTCCGATCTAGGCGCGAACCTATTATTGGTCGATCTATCATTTATGGAATTAAGTTCGTAAATAATGATTTGGAACAAAAACAGCGGTTAAAGTTTTTAACGAATTACTGGAATGAAAGTAAGAAAATAAAAATTCGGAATAAATTCTCAACCAATATAAAGTCCTAGCATGAATTTTACTATTTCTGATCATCTTTGGTTTATGTCTATTGCTTTGGAACAAGCTGAGATGGCCTACAAAAACCAAGAAGTCCCCGTTGGGTCAGTACTGGTATCTCCTGGTGGTGAAATTCTTTCAAAGCAAAACAATTTAAAGGAAACTCACCATAATCCAATTGCCCACGCTGAATTACTTGCCTTAACTGAAGGGGCAAAAAAATTACAAAATTGGCGCCTCAGTGACTGCGTACTGTATGTAACTCTTGAGCCTTGTCCAATGTGTCTCTCTGGAATGGTGCAAGGGAGGATTCATCAATGTGTTTTTGGTGCCTATGATTTAAAAGGTGGTGCCTTAAGTCTGGGCTATAAACTCAATCAAGATAAAAGATTAAATCATCGGTTTTCAATCATTGGTGGGGTGAAACATTTTGAATGTTCAAAGTTACTATCTCAATTTTTTAGAGAAAAACGCTCTAATTATCCTAGAGGGAAGTAAATTGCGTTTAAAAATGTTTTTAAGATTTATCATCGCCTTCACTCTTACCCTGTCGAATTCATTCGCTAAAAATGTCTATTTTTTGGGAGAGAGAGGTGAGTTTTATCAATCATTATTTAGGAATGATCCTAGGGTCAATCATTACTTATCAAAAAACCTTTATGAGGCTGAAAATATAATTATGCTTTCACCAGATATGAAGGAGGCAAGGAAAATAATTTCTAATAAAAGTCTTAAAGATAAAAAGATATTATTTGCCTTTTACTATGATAGACCCAAAGAATTTATCCTACTTCCTCATATGAATCTTTCACCGGTCACGAAATATTTCGATACCATTGAAAATGAACATGTCACCAATTCTCCATTTGCGAAACCAGAATTAACTCCAAAAGTTAAGCTTTCCATCCAATATGAGGCTTGGATTGAAGTTTTTCGGCATTTAAAACTTTCAAGAAAAATTTCTGAACTCAGCGAAATTGTAAAATGAAAACAATTGACTGGTTTAAAAAAGACACAGTTTTTTTCTTAATCATCCTAGTGATTGTATTCCTGGTTTACTTTGGAACTGATTTAAGTGTTTACGATTTTCGATTTAATGATGGATCAAGTTATTTGTGTTCATTTTTTGATTATGAGTTATTTCACTTTGGGCGTAAGGATATTATTGCTTGTACTTATGATCATCAGCCCTTTTACTTTCTTTTCTTAAAATTGGTTCGTAATCTTACCAACAACAATTTGGAGCTCATGAGGTGGGCGCATCAAATTGTTTGGTTTTTAATTGGGCTTTATATTTATAATATTTCAAAAAAAATGGGTCATGGAAAAATATTGTCCGCCCTGGTATCGATAGCAACATTGTCTTCCCCGATCTTGCTAGAGCAAACTCTGCAATTCAGAATGTATACGTTCTATTTATTGTTTTTTTTGATTCTTTTCGATCGAAGATTTTTTTCTCGTTGGCAGGGAAAGGTGACACGTCTTTGGGCAGTGATCAGTTATATGACTTTTATTTTTATTCTTTTGCCCCTCGTCTTTTGGCATCTAAGTGATGTTGTGAAATCTGGAAAAAAGCAATTTATTAAGATCCTAAAAGAGAACTACATTTTAATTACCCTCGTACTACTAAAAGTCACTTATGTTATCTATCATCGAGTCGGTCGAAGACCCTGGCCAGGGGATTTTTGGTATAGCTCTTTTGACTCTTGGAGAAACTTTCAAGAGTGGTTCTATTGTTTCCTTGGTTGGCGATATCTAAATGTAGAATCTTTTTTTGTTTGGCTGGGAATTTTTCACACAACGATTCTTTTATTGATAATAACAAAGCTTTATTCGACTAAAAATAAATCAGTTCGTTCGATCATTAATCTATGCCTGTTTTCATATGCTGTAATATTTATTCTAAGATTTGTCTTCGTGGTTCAGGAAATAGAGTATCGGTATATTATTTACACAACCCCACTAATTCTCATTACAAGTCTAGAAATCTTAAAAGATAAGACAAGGCTTTATCATATCCTTATGGGTGCTTTTCTTATTTCCTTGAATTTAACCAATTACATCATTTCTCCCCGTTTTATATATCCCCTTCAAACCACGAAAAACGAAATTTCAAAAATGAATCAATTTATTCAACAGGAAAATCCACCATATTTTTATACTTTTCATGAGTACAGAGATGTGAACTATCACATGTCTTACTTGCATATGTTTTGGCGAAAATCTGTTCCTTTTTTAGAGGTGAAGGATCATTTTTATCCTTTATTGCTTACGGGCAATCAATATTTTCTTGTGGAACAGGGGTTTGACGATAGTGAAGAGAAAAGATTGAATAAAATTCTTGAAATGACAGAAGCAAAAGCCACTAAAGTTTTTTGTATTGATCTTCAATACCCTAAAGTTTGTGTTCATAAAGTTACTGGCAATAAGCGGTTTGATCATTTAACGACGGATGAAATCCAAAAAAATCTCGTTCCCTCGAAAACATATACAAAATAGCGTTTGATCATTTAAGTATTAGTTGTTTGACACATAGTGCCTGTGTTAAAAATTTTGCTCAACCTTTTTTTAATAGCTGGAGATGTGTCCGAGTGGTTGAAGGAGCACGCTTGGAAAGCGTGTAACGGAGAAATCCGTTCGTGGGTTCGAATCCCACCATCTCCGCCATTCAATTTCAAGTTGATTGGAACCAAAACCCCAAACCCTCGAAACCTAAAACCAATTTAATCAGCAGTTGAGCAAGGCTCAGCGGCGTAAGAATCACCGATCATCACAGACAATCACCCACCGTGGCTTCACATTGGCTTCGGTTTGGCTTCGTAAAAAGCGGCCTCTCGGGTCTTCACTTCAACTTTCAAGGCGCATTTGGGAATCGAGCATGGTGCTCGTTTCCCACCGATAGGCAAAGCGTTTGCAAAGGAGAACGGACCATGAGCAACTTAATTTTTAGAATCGTAAAATACGCCCTCTACTTGGGAATCACCGGAACCGTGATCGAAGAGACATTCGACCTTCGTCAACGTGCCTTCGACGCATCCCAACGCGGCATCATCAGCCTTAAGGCGATCAACAACGTATTGGTGGGAAATCCGAAATAACGGATTTCCCATGAATTCATTCGGCCCACTTAGAGCGCACAACTTGCTGCGCCTCTTTGAAAATCAAAAGAAAGAGGGTTTTCCATGGCCGAAATTAAAAAACGAAGGGTCGCAGCGTATTGCAGAGTTTCAACCGCTCTGCAAACCGGCGGCCTCGAATCCCAGGTACGCGCAATCAATCTGCATTTCCAAAATAACGGCATCGAAGGTTTCGATTTCTACATCGACGAGGGAATTTCAGGCACAAAATCCAGTCGCCCAAATCTTGACCGGATGATGGCGGCCGTTCGCCGGGGAGAAATTTCATCGGTGGTGGTCTATTCGTTCTCAAGATTTGCCCGCTCGGTCAGTCACCTTCTTATGGCGCTCGAAGAAATGAACAAGTACAATGTGGCCTTTCTTTCTCTCACGGAAAAGATCGAAACAAACTCCCCGATGGGACGTGCATTTTTCGTTGTCATCGCCGCGATTTCACAATTGGAACGCGATATTTTAGTGGAGAGGGTCAAGAACGGTTTAGCCAACGCAAAAGCGAAGGGGATTGTTCTTGGGAGAAAAAAGACCCGGGATTCAGAGCTCATCAGGCGTCTCTACTTGTCCGGGGTGACGTATAAAGAGGTGGGAAGGATCGCAAAATGTTCATCGGGGGCGGTGAGCGCCGAGGTAAAAATTTTGAAGAAAGAGCTATCAGAAAAAAGCGAACTTGAGAGCGCGATCAAAACGCGTGAGTTCGAGGCCGTGAGAGGCGAGCTTGAGCGCACGCGGGCGAGAGTTGTTACCCTGGAAGGAAAAGTGCCAGATGAACACAAGGCAGCGCCTCCCGGCCCGCCCAGCTGCGATCCCCCGGACGCCCCTTTTTTTATCTCGGGCGCCTCAAAAACGTAGGACTAAATTACTGAGATTGAGATGATTTGACGCAAAAGCTTGGATTTTCAGTGATTTATCAGGGCCAAGAAACATTGGATTTTGAGACAAAGTTAAATTGCTGTATTAGTTATGTCACGCTATGCGCCACGTTCTTGCCACATTCATCTTATTGTCGTGTTTTGCCTGCAAAGAGAAATCAGACCCTAACTATAAAAATCCTTTTGTTCGTCAGGAGCGCTTGCGCGAAGTTGTTAAATGTTTGAAGGCAGACAAAGCCAACCAAGAATGCAGAAAAGACTACGATCAGCTCAAACGAATTTTTGCTCAGAAGCAGTGCTCGGGTGATAAAAGCAACGTGGGCTTTTTTACTGTTCATCAGCGGCACATTAAGGGACATAGGCAGCTCAAGGATCGGAGCGGGAGGCTCGTAAGTATCAGCACTCAACCGCTTTTGACTCCCGAAGGATTTGAACAGCTTTTTTTCAATGCCTGCCATTCGAATCCGAAATCCTTCGCTATATTCATCTCGTTAAAACCTGAAGCTTCAAAGGTTCTTGCAGACGCAACTGCCCAATCCAAACTGCCCATCTCGATCGCTCTTGTCGTAGATGATGTTGCTAAAGTCGTAGCCCCTGTTTCGGCCCCAATTGCAGCTGGTCAAATTGAACTTTGTCTCCCCGATATTCCACTGGAATCATTTAAGGACGAAATTATGCCTTGGTTTTGTGAGAAATACGAAAGCGAAGAACTCCCACCTGAGTTTGTGATTTGATTCCCTAAATTTTAACGGGCTCGGCGCAGTTTAAAGCTGGGAAAAACGAAACCCTTCGGGACCAATTGGCTCCGAAGGGTTTTTCGTTTCGAAAGTCCGAAGTCTGCCGCGCAGACAACTCGCTATAGTCTAGGGATATCCAAGCGTCGGATAACCCCGAACCCAAGCTTTTTGTTCGATTTCCCGCACCACGAAGTCGGCGACATCCACGCGATGAATCTTAAAACTCCCTCCTCCCATCCGACGATCTTTGACGAGATAGTCTCTGGATGGACCGTCCAGCAAATAGGTAGGACGAACGACCGTCCATTCCAAGTCCTGCGACTCCTCGAGACTCGTCTCCATCTTAACCATATCGAGGTAATTGTTGATGAGGTAAGGGCGCAGCAGAGCCCGATAGAACCATGGCGATTTCTCGTCGAAATCTGTTCCGCCCGAAGACAAGACGAGGAGCCTCTTTATCTGAAGTTTTTTCATGGCTTGAATGAGGGCCCGCGCCGACTCGCTATAAAGAGTCGTTGGTTGGGCCGAGGCTTTCAAGCCACCCTGGCCTAAGGCCGACACGACTACATCGGCTCCTTGAAGCGCCTTCTCGACAGAAATGGGATCGGAGAAGTCGATCTTGCGCTTCTCGCATCGTGGATCTTCGATCTCGATGGCGTCAGGTCGTCTCGCCACAGCAATCACACTCCATCCCTTGCGGATCACCTGATCGATAATGGCCTTTCCTGATGCTCCCGTAGCTCCAATCACTGCAATCTTCATATTCTCTCTCCTCCGCAAGAAGGCCGCGGCGTTGTTTTCAGAAAATCAGAAAGAACATCTCGGGCCTGAGTCCACTTCATCGGATAGCGAGCGTTGTCGAGGCTGAGGAATTTTGGTTGCCCGCTGTACATGTTGTGCATGTACTGCATCCCCTGCCAAGGTGGGTAAATCTCGCCCTTATCGGGAGTGAAGGTTTTGGTCATTTGAATGAGAACCTTGAAAATAGCCAGGCCTCCAGGCCGTAGCAGCCCGTAGGGTGTTCCCGTGAGTTCAGTCATAAGATTCTGCAGACGTCGAGCACTGAGTTCCTCGCCTGCGATCCGCAGGAAACGGGGAGTGTCTGGGTCCAGCGCCGCCTGGGCCGTGTACTTGGCTGTGTCCGAGATCGTCGTCCAGTCCATGAGCTGGTCAGGATCACCCCAGCACAGGATTCGGCGAAATTTGAACAGAATGAACGGCGCCGTGCCGGTCAGCATATCCATAAACGCACCATTAAGAATCGAGGTCGCCCGAATCGGAGCTTTTTCGAGACGCTCGCGAAACTCCTCTCGAAGATTCAAGTTGCGGTTGGATCCCGGAGGAAGCTTGGTGAAGTCGATCGCAAAATCGGAGGGAATGAATCGAGGCACTCCCGCGCGCACGGCCGCATCGAGCAAGGCGCTTTGGGTGGTGACAATCACATCGCGTAGGCCGGCTAAGGTGGAAACCACGACGCCTGCATCCCGTACGGCAGACGCCAAGGATTCAGGATTTGCGAAGTTCACGGATACAATCTCGGCTCCCTGAACTCTCAGGGACTCTAGCCTGGGTGAGGAACCTCCTACACGGACTAGGGCACGGACGTGGGCACCTTTTTGTAAAAGTTCTCCGGCAACTCTGCCTCCAAGATCTCCAGTAGCTCCTGCAATGACAATAACTTTTTCGGACACAGCTTTGACCCTCCTCAAGACAACTGAACTGCAAATTTATTTTTAAAGATTAAACTGGACCAGTCAGTCCAATCAAGATACTTTTATATGCTATGACATCAACAACTAAAGTTGACTGGCTTGAAGATAGGGAGATGCCCTTTCCTCGTGGTTACAGGGCACCTAATACAAAAGAACGAATTCTCGTATCCGCTCTGCGGCTCATTTCGGAGCGTGGATCCGATGGTTTCTCGTTAAACGAAGTACTGCGTAAGGCTCGAGTTTCGAAGAGCTCGTTTTTCCATCATTTCCGTGACGCAGATGCGCTGTGTCTGGACTGCTTTGAGAGGTGCAAACCCCTTGTTGAGCCGGAGCTCAAAGCTGCGAACTACCCGTCCGTCGAAAAATTGCTGTTGGAATTCGGAAAAGAGACAGAGGCGCGTACGACTTCGCGACGTTTCTTTCGCCTGATCATGTTTTTCGGACAACGTGCTATGAGTGACGTCCGTTTTCGACAGGTCCAAGTTGAGCTCACGGAACTCTACCAACAATCACTTGCCAATTTGATTCTCGAAATCGAGCCTGATTTGAGGAAGGACTCAGTTCTTGAGGCAGTTGGGTTTCTACTGATTGTTAGTCAAGGTGTTGCTAGCCACCGTGTCCTCTTCGAGGATCGGGAGCGCATGTTGCGCATCTGGCCCCATGCTGTTAGAGCCGCGTTAAGCATTATGCGCAGTTGAGGTTACATAAAGAAGCCAATCCTAAAAACTAGCTCGATGCGGCGCTATGTCCTAGCCTTTCGAAACGAGTCTCGAAAAGCTAGGTCTCCCGTTTCCCTAATTGGCCCAACGACCCAGGCCGAAGGCCGGTCGGCGGGAGCATCATTTAAACCGTCGAGCCTCTTCGGGGGAACACGGAAATGGGGCGCCAGTCGATGCACAAAACATCAATCGCCTTTCTCTGAATCATCTTCACGCACTGACGAGAGTGGCAGTTCCCAAAATCCTTCATGCTGATCTCAAGCTCCGATAGGGCCGATATCAGCATTGCCGATAGTAATAGTTTGTACATAGTCATGCCTCCAGTTTCTCGCATTGAGGCGCTTGAGCCTCGCGACGATATTTGTTCTCGGCATGTCGAAATGGCCTGCGAGCTTTCGCAGCGTCCATCCCTTTTGAAACCTTAAGAGTGCCAGCTCGTTTAGGTCTATCTCAGGCCGAAACCATTGTGCCGTGTAGTTTTTCACGGTCACTGTTGGTTCGACCACTCTGACACCGCCTCCACCATAAAAAACCGAGGTGCCCACAGGGTACTTCGGTTTTTTATGGTGGATTCGGATTCGAATCCAAAAAAGCATTTAACACTCAACAAGTTAACAATTTGTGGGGCAGAAGTGGGGCAAATCCCGCTAACGCACACTAACGATACGTAACAAATATCCATCGAGTTCAACCTCTCGGTCGGAACACGACGACATTCGCTACGATCTCCTCGGGAGGGAGAACAGAGAGTTTCTCTGTAGCTCCTGCGACTTCAACACCAGCAAGCCTAATGTATCGCTGCATAGTCTTTAAGTCTTTCCAGCCAGCGATCTTCATAACGATTGGTGCCGATACTCCTTGCCTCAAAAGTTGAGTCCCGAAGCATGCACGCAGCGTATGAAATCGAATGGAAGGAAGCCCCGTCTCTAGGCAGAAGGTTCGAAGAACTGCGGCCTGAATTCCGTGATCCCATCGGCTCAGCCGAGGAAGCACATAGTTCTGACTGCCAGTAATCGACTTCAGTTCTTGAAGAAGCCTCACACAGTCCTGGCTCATTGGAACATCTCTCCAATAGCCAGCTTTCGTTGAGCTGATTTCCTTCTTCCTGCAATTAAAGGCTCGGGCAACGGTGATGAGTTTTTGCTCCCAGTCGATGTCCGACCACTGGAGCGCAAACAGCTCACCATTTCTCATCCCGGTTAGTAGTGCGAGTGCCCACACGTGCCGCCATTCGTGCTTATGAGCAAATGCAAGTTCAACGAGTTTTCTGATCTCCCCGATGGTGAGGATTGACCTGCCCGGATCAAACTGGTCCAACTTGAATGTTGGGTTGGACCGTCATAGGGAGGTCCAATGCCCAGGAAACGTCATCAACCCGAAGAGATCATTCAGCATCTTCGCACCGTCGAGATCGAGCAGAGCAAGGGCCTGAGCTTAGAGGAGATCGCCCGCAAGATCGGCGTGACAACCGTCACCTTGGCCCGCTGGCGGCACGAGTATGGCGGTCTCAAGGTCGACCAAGCGAGGCGCCTGAAGGAGCTCGAGCAGGAAAATGCCCGCCTCAAGAAGATCGTTGCCAACCAGGCCATCGACATCGACATTTTAAAGATTGCCGCCTCGGGAAACTTCTAAGCCCGGCGCGTAGGAGAGAGTGTGTCGGAGCTGCGCGGACGCGGCTTCAGGTCTCCGAACGTCGGGCATGCCGAGTCTTGGGACAGCTTCGCAGCACCCAGCGATATGTGCAGACTCAAGATTCTGATCATACGAAGCTCCGGACACGAATTTTAGAGATAGCCAAAGAGTACGGTCGTTATGGTTACCGTCAGGTCACGAGGCTCCTGAATCTCGAGGGCTGGAACGTCGGCCATGACCGGGTCTACACCATCTGGCGTGAGGAGGGCCTGCAAGTCCCTCAAAAACAGCCAAAACGAGCGCGCCTTTGGCTCACGGACGGCTCGTGCATTCGGCTTAGGCCCGAGCGTCGCAACCATGTCTGGTCATATGATTTCGTCGCAGACCGGACGCATGATGGACGTCCCATCAAGATCTTCAATGTGATCGACGAGTTCACTCGCGAGTGCCTGGCATCGGTGGCCATGCGCCGCATTCGCTCGCAAGAGGTGATTCTGCTCCTGGCTGATCTGATGATTGAGCACGGATGCCACACTCATGTGAGGTCAGACAACGGGCCCGAGTTCATCGCCAAGAACCTCATGAGGTGGTTCAAGCAGCTCGAGGTCCAGCCGCTATTCATTGAGCCCGGCTCGCCCTGGGAGAATGGCTACTGCGAGTCGTTTAACGGCAAGATGAGGTATGAGCTCCTCGACGGAGAAATCTTCTTCAGCCTCAAGGAAGCTCAAGTTGTGATCGAAAACTGGCGACAACACTACAACAAGGTTCGGCCGCACAGCAGCCTTGGGGGTCGGCCACCCGCCCCGGAGACGAAACAGCCTGATCTCAAGGTCCTGGCTGCCTCGTGATCGAACATTGGGAGTGGTAGCAAAACTTCCGGCTGGTCAGGGACTTACCCACTTTTGCCTCTGACCTATAGTGCTGTGCTTAAATCAGCGGTTGTGGCGTTTCGCTCCTGTGCTTTTGGTCTTCGTTAGCCACTGGAGCCACTCGTAGCAATTCTCATGCGGCGGCGCATTTAAGCCGTTGACCCCGAGCCCTGTCGTCTCTCTATGAGCCTAAGCTTGGTTCTTGCAGTATTTTACGATCCACCCGAGCTCTGTACCCAATTTTCAAATTGAAAGCACTTACTAACTTACTTTAAAGGTTAGGATTGTTCAGAATTTTTAAAATAATTGATTGGCTGACGCCAAATGGATCAACTTTATTAAGAATCCCGCAACACAGGGTAATTCCTTGCCTTGGGCGAATAAAAAAATGCTGTGGACACAACTGCGAACAGAAATGGATGTTAATTTACATGAAGTTGGATCTGCTCTTTAAAGTCCCTTGTGCTTAACCATAAATTAACGTGGACTTTTTTCAGTTTGGAATTGCAATTATCTGGGTTCTTTTGCATAAAAGTTAAACTCCCTGATTTCATATATTGACCATATTCCCGCTCTTATCGAAATAGGTCGAATTTAAGAACCCACACTGCTGCATGATTTTAAGCTTTAAATAGCCCGGATTTTTATATTCATAGCCGCGTCTTAAAAGAGTTTTGATGACATTATTCATGCCTTCAGAAATTGATGTGGTGACCTTACATCGGAAGTAGTTCTTAACGATCTCCCAGCTTTCCATAATGTTCATGTGCCACTTCAAAAGATGTCCAAATTCAAGCTTA
>CANEUH010000015.1 GCA_947441615.1 Bacteriovoracaceae bacterium
GGGAACAACGGGAACAACGGGAACAACGGGAACAACGGGAACAACGGGAACAACGGGAACAACGGGAACAACGGGAACAACGGGAACAACGGGAACAACGGGAACAACGGGAACAATGGGAACAATGGGAACAATGGGAACAATGGGAACAATGGGAAGAACGGGAACAACGGGAACGACGGGGACGACGGGGACGATTGAAAAAATCGCCCAATTTAAGAATAAAGAATTTAATACGTTCATGGGCACTCCATTTGGGGTGCCTCTCCTTTAATTTGACAGGGTCCTTATGAGTCGAGGTAAAAAGATCATTATTTCTGCTTTCATTGTATTTAATTTTTTATCCATGATTCGAGTGCATGTGCCAATGGAAACCAAATTATTTTCAACGATTTATAAACCAGTTGATCTCTATCTTTCATTTTTTAGTATCTATCAAGATTGGATGATGTTTGCTAAAAATCCCTCGCGAACGAATTCTTACCTTACGGCCGATATTGAATTCATAGATGGATCAATTGAGACGTTTCACTTTCCAAAGTCATCGGAGCTAAAGCATTTTGAAAAGTATAAATTTGGAGAGAGGTATCGGAAAATAATTTCGGAGGGGATTATTACGTCAAATAAGAAATTTTTATGGAAAGATGCTGCTCGTTTTTCACTCCGTAAAATGAAAGAGACTCAATTCGCCAGGATACCAAAACGAGTGTTTTTAAAAAAACATACGTTTGTAATCCCTGAATGGAAGTCGCAATTTATTCCCCATTATTCAAAAAATAAAATATATCAATCAACAATCTTTTACACTCATGAGGTCATATAATGTTTCGATTTCGTTCACTCCTTGATTTTTGGAATCACTTCTTCTTCGAGGAAAAAACGACAGAAGGGATCTCCCTTTTTCGTATTCTTTGGATGATGATTATTTTTATGCATTATTTATTTGATTTATCAAATATTTCAGACTTTTATGGTCCCCATGCACTAACTTCAATCCAGACGGTCAAAGAGCAGTTTCCTTTTTTTCATGCAAACTTATTTCATCTTTCAAATGGTGGATATGAATTCACTTACGGCCTCGCCCTTATTTATGGAATTGCACTTATTACTTCGATCTTTGGCCTATACACCAGAATTTCAATCATCACAGTTCTCTTATGCATGACGAGCTTCCATCAAAGAAATATTTGGCTTTTGAGTTCTTCTGAAGTTCTCATGCGAACAATCACACTCTTACTCATTTTCACCCCTTGTGGGCATTCTTTCTCTATTGATTCATTAATTTCCTTTAGAAAAAGAAAATGGCCTATTTGGGGAACACGGCTCATTCAGATTCAATTGTCTGTCGTTTATCTTTGGACGGCTTGGCATAAACTCAAAGGAGATACGTGGATAGATGGGAGTGCCGTTTACTATGCAACGAGGTTAGAGGGTTTCACGAACAATACTCTTCCATTTGTGTTGGATTCAATATTATTTTTGAAGTTAGCAACTTGGGGAACTCTAATTGTAGAAATGGCACTTGGTAGTCTTATTTGGTTTTCTGAGTTTAGAAAACCTCTTATTTATCTTGGAATCATTTTTCACTTGGGGATTGAGTACCTAATGAGTATCCCATTCTTTGAATTGTATATGATTGCCCTTTTGTGTTTATTTTTTACCCCCGAAGAAATACGAATGATGGTAAGTAAGGCCTCCAGTAAACTGAAGGCCATTTTTCAAAAACCTTTCCAGGTGAAAGTTTCATAAAGAATAAGTTTATCTCTTCTTGGTACTTCACATTTTAATTCACAAGCGAGGAGAATCGCCCTAAGAAGCCCCTCGCTTATATTTGATGACTTTGTGTTTAAAAAGTTTCTTGCATGAAAGACTACTTTATCCCCAATTTCTGCTCCTAGAGCTTCTCGAACATCCCAAAGGACAGATAAAGTAAAATCTGCAGTTGCCATCCGATTCGATTCATCCCAATGGACGTATTTTTTCTTCTCTTGGGTGTCTTTAGAGCGAGCATTACTGTGGCCTGGAACTTTGGCGTAAATTTTTCTTGTATCCGCTTGGATCGCGGCAAAGTAATCGGCCATCCCTTCATTCACAGGTGTTGAGTGCGACATTTCCAGGTGATCACTCAAGACGATATGAGCATATTCATGGTAGGCAATTTCAGGAACTAAGGCCGTATCGAGATAATAGTATTTATCCAGGAAAAGTCGATCCGCATATTTTGATCCATGTAAAATAAGCTTCATCATGGCATAAGTCCCAGCATAGCGTATGAGATCTTCATGAAGAGGGCGACTAACATAGCTGGGATAAAAAAATTCTTCAATGAGGCGTACATTAAATTGATTTTGAATGTAGTCAATCAATGGATTCTCTAAGGCCATAAGAGAAACAGTTAAGGGATTAGGTCCAAGATCACCCAGTTCCTTAGTTGGAATATTTTTAACCGGCCGAAACCAAATTTCTTTATTCCATGAATCTTTTCTATCCTCTGGGACCCACTCGGGTGTTTCTCCCTCGGGAATTGAGAGAGCATTATTAAATTGAGGCGAGCGATTATCGTTAGCAAAATGGCCAAACTCATCAAACTGATTAGTCAATTCAAGCCGAACAATGATTTTTGGAAACTCATTTAAGTGAGAAAGTTTCATCTGATTCACCCAAAAATCTCTGGATTTATTTAAGTGATAATAAACAGTCGCTGCTTTAAGAAGAAGATTTGGATCTTGATGATTAAATGTTATCGCTTCATTTGATTTCTTTAATACGATTTTAAAATATTTCCCATCAAAAGAATGAGAACTAGCGAGGTGAAGCATTTCTTTGTTCTCTATCCTCGTTTTGATCGAACCCTCTTTTCTGACGAGAGTTTTAAACACAGGATGAGCGTTAACGGTAGAGATGCTGAGGGCAAAAATAATCCCCAAAATGATGTTCATAAATTTTTCCTTTTAAATAATGACATTCCAATTATCATCGGCGTCAGGCCTTTTATTTCCATTTGCTACTTTGGTCTGAGTTAAAACAAGTCCAATCGCTCCCACTAAATTCCATGGTGGAGGGAGATAAAACACAGCTGTTCCAGCGAGGGATGTCGCAAAATTCATATAGGCCTTCCATTTCGGAACGGATGGATTCCAAAATTCTTCAAAGCGTAAGACATAATTGAGTTCTTCTGTTTTTATAAAACCCGCTTCAAACGCAGCTGCAATGATGTGTTCGTATTCGAGATTTTTATTTCTGAAAACTTCTGAACGCATGACTTCCGCCATTTCTTTTCGAAGCATTTTAAGTGCCGCTCGATACTGCTCCATCGGAGAGAGAACATAGATTTCGTCATTTTCCTGAGGAGTTTGTGAAAATTGCCAGTTAATTGAGGCTTTTCTGGCATCCATCCTCTTGGCGGTTCGCTCAATAATTTGTGCCAGCATCATTAGCTGAGTGCTGGTGTAATTCTGATATAGATTTTCTCTTTCTGTTAATCCTTGCCGACGAGAAACATATTCAATTGTGAAGGTATTATTGGTAGAGATTTCAGGTTTATTTGTAAGTTTATCTTTAAGGTTAGAAATAATATCTAAATATCTTCTGAGATAAACTGGCCAGTCGAGGGCCTTTTCTCTTCTTAAAACTTCAAGCTTATTGAATAGGTCTAAGTTGATGACACCATCCTTTACCGCCATGTAATTTAATTTTTGGATTTGTTGGTCTCTATCTTTACTGCTTTTAAAATTCAGATCCGATGTTATCTCCCAATAGATATCAAGAGAGCATTTTTTACTTTCATTAGGCCATTGCTGAAAAGGGGAATAAAGTTTTTTTAGATTAATTCCAGAATTTTGTCTCGTGTTGAGATTTAGTGGCCTCATTGGAACTGGTGATCTCAAGTTTTTCTCAAATTCCAATGTTATTCGATAAGACTTTCTTAAAATATCTAGAAAAATATCATCAATTAAACCTTCGAGCCTAAGGTAATTAAAAACATTGGAAACGTCTTCGCCTTCTTGAATAATATTTTTCTCATGCAAATTTTTTTCAAAAAGTTGAACAAGACCAATATCGCAGAGTTGACCTTCTATTTCTGTTTGTTTGAGAGATATAGAGAGCGCACTTAAAAGAGTCGATTTTAAACTCCCCGGGTCTCCATGATTCTGGGCCCACTCCTGCGCTTTGGTTACATCTTTTAGAGTCAATTCTCTAGAAAGTGCTTCTTTATTATTGGCAAGAAGCTCTACATTTATGGCATCTGCATCAGCGAGTAAAAAAAGTGCTGAGGCAATGAGAACAATAAATTTTTTCATTTGTACCCCTCGAAAAAAAAATTTGACTCTTTATGCCTTTATGACTGCACAATTAGAACTATCGATGGGGAAATTAAGGAGGGATTAAGGTTCAATGAGATCAGGAGCTAAATACTTTAGGTTCTCTTCAGATGACAAATCTGGATCGCTCCGCTTCTGTGGGGATTCGGCATGACTTTTTTTTACCAAAAAAATGATAGCGATTCTTTGCAATCTGATCATAGAGATAGTTTTGAATCGATCTCGGAATCAGAGTAAAAAATCTCGCAAGTCCCCAGATCCCACCTACTTCAGTCAGGATTTTTTGAACCGCTTCAGATTTGATATAAATTTTTCCATCAATCAAGAGCACCACTGAGGATAAATCTTGAGTCATGTTTTGGGGTAGGGTAGAGGAGGCATAGACCCCTTGAAGGGGTGAGAATGAGAACACTTGTTTCTTATCAATTTTAATAATGAAATCTACAAATCCATTACATAAACCGCAGACGCCATCAAAAAAGATTATTTTCATAAAGACTCCTCGCAAATAGCATAATCTCATTTTGTAACTAAAAACAGGGCAGAAACGTCAATTATAGGCCAAATCTTTTATAAATTTTATCAAAGGAACTCTTTCAAAAGTTAATTATTCCGATATGCTCTTCATGAATAGGATCAATTGTGAGGCATGCTTAGCTTTAGGAATGGAGAACGTGGGTGAACACATTGATTCATTCTTTTTTGGTAGAGGTAACCCAGTGATGGTTAGGCTTTGCTATAATCACTCAATTGAACTTTTTAAATTTGGGCAAAAACATTTTATCTCTAAATATCCTACAGATATTCCTGATCGAGTTTTTGATGAAGGAAAGTCGCCCGAGAGATTAAAAAACTACTTCGTCTTTAATCCTCGTTAAGGTTTACTTATGCTTGATGACACTGGCGTTGAAATTGATCAAGATTTTCTCAATTTCTTTTTAGAAGAATCTTTTATTGTTTTAGGTAACTTGAAAAAAAGTCTTAAACAATTTAGTGAAACTGAAGATCCACGCTTCTTTGAGATATTTGGGCAACAGGTCGATAGATTAATGGGGGCCGCCTATACACTTTCCTTAACCTTTTTTGGAGATCTCTCGAAATTGGGTAAAGAGATTGGTTATAAATCTAGCCAATTGGCCGAAGTTGAAAAACTTTTCGTCATTCAAAGTTTATTATCTCAACTTGTTAAGGCCTTGGAACGTATATTAAAGCAATTTAAAAAAGGTTTATATCCTGATATGAGTGGATACCGTCCTCTATTTGAGCGTTTAGAAGAGGCGAATAAAGGCCTAGGAAACTTAAGAGCAACGGTTAAATATTGATATGATAGATGCTACTTGGGAAGAAAAATTAAATTTTCTTGTTGAGAAAGATCACCAAATGAGAAACTTACTTCAGGAAAAAGGAATCCTTAACGATGCCTACCACCCTGAAATGGAAAAAATTCACTTAGCTAATTCTAAAAAATTATCTGAATTGATCAAAAATAGGGGATTTCCTGTTCTGAGTAATGCGGGTGAAAGAGGCGTGAAGCTTTCTTGGCTTATCATCATGCACGCTATTTCCTCACCAGACTTTATGAAAGAGTGTCTCTTTCAAATAAGAATCGCTGCTGGCCAAAATGATTATCCCTTGGATCTTCTAGCGTATTTAGAAGATAGAATTTCCTACTTCGAGGGACGACCTCAGCTTTATGGAACAAGTAGTGATTGGGAAAATGGGGAGCTCAAAAGAACACCTATTGAAGACCTTAAAGGGATCGATCTAAGAAGAAAGTCGATGGGACTTCCCCCATTAACTCATAGGCCATTAGAACATGAAATGAATCGTCCACCAAAAGACCCAACCAAAAAGGCGCAAGAATTTCAACGTTGGCTAGTAAAAGTGGGCTGGAAAGTGGGCTAAGCCTTTGAGAACATTGACTCTGTATTTTTTCCCACCCATGGTTTTCGGTTCAAAGATTAATGATATATATCACTTCCTATGAAGTCGTTATTTCTATTATTTCTTTTGCTCTTTGGCACTCAATTGAAGGCGAGTGAAGTCCAGCTTGATGTTATTTTTAAATCACGATTTGATTTAGATTCATCCCAAGGATTTATTAATCAGTTAAGAATTTTTCTAGCTAACAATAATTTTGGAGACCCGTATAACCAAGAACTTAAAAAATCAATTTCGATTGATTTAAATGCACTTCTTGATGAAGTACCCGAAGATACTCAGACCTGGATCAGGACCCTTCAGTCAATTCTTAAAATTAAACTTTTCGAATCAGACTATAAAGTGGTTGTAGAAAACTTAGGTTATTCCTTGAAAGATTTTAATGCTGAGTTTCGTACTGGCCCACTTGCAGAGGAAAGAATCGAGTATGTGACGATTAATTATGTTAATGGTTTACGTCTTAAGGCGGATAAAATTAGCTTTGTCCTAGAATTAAAAACCACACAGTCAAACCAAACGATAAAATTTAGAATTGATCTCATCGCTCCGGAATTCCAAGTAAGTCCGGAACTGACAGCTAGTTTACCGATGGGCTGGTTAACGACATTCGAAGGCAATAATCTTGTTCTAAGATTAGAGAAAATTGACATTAAAGATGTGATGGAAAAAATTGCTAAAAATCCAAACTTAATCGATTTTAGAATTCAAGATATCTCTATGCCAAAGATTTCTGCTAAAGTAGGTTCAAAAATCGTTACGTTGGATCAAGAAAGAATTAAAAGTTTTCTCTTCTCGAAAAAAGAATCTTTTAAAAAAGGAATCTTGGATATCTTAAATGTTAAGCTCGGTGACCGATTTTCAAATATCATTCAAGATAATCCCAAAGAGTTAAAGTTACCGAGGACATATGTCTTTTCAGACGAAATTAATGCAGTCTTAAAAATCGATCAAATGCTCGTAAATAACACGGGAATTGTTCAGTTTGGCATAGACGGCTTCTTTTGTGAGGTGGCCCCAACAAGAGAAAATAATTTTTGTAGCGATCATCAGGTAAAAACTGATCCGAGAAGACCAATTGATCCAAATCTGTACCGAAGATCATTACGGGAATTAAACCGAACAATTATTGAGAGAAAAGCAAATGTTGCAGTCAGTGTGAGTGAGCAGTTTCTAAATGAGCTCATCGATGCAACAATAAAAAATGGATTATGGGATAAAATTTTAAATGGAAAAGATTTTAAACTGGGCCCAGAGCGTTCTTTTATTTTGGCAGAAGAGAAAGGAGAACTTTTCTCACTGTATCTTGATATCATTTATAAACTCAAGGGGAGTGACCGCATCCTAGTGGGTCGTTCTGAGTTAAGGTTTCCGGTGAAGTTAATGATTGCGCTAAGAGTGGTTGAAATACAGGATATTCCGCATTTTGAAATTACTGTTAAGAAAGTCGCGACTGATGAAAAACTTCTACTCAGTGGTGTTCCATCACTAAGTCTTCCAACAACTGTGAATGGTGTTCCAAGATTTAGAAAGAAAGTGGTGAATTCAATTTTAAGTGAAGTGAGTGCTTTTGAAGGTCAAACACTCGTTGATGTCGAAGTGAGAGAACTAATAGGAACTTATTTTCATCGCTTGGAACTTTATTCAGATGGTTTAGGGAGAGGAACCGCGACCTTGGGTTTCTTACTAAAGGAAGAAAAATGAAATATTTGGCCTCTCTTTCATTTATCCTCATTCTAAACGTAAATGCCTCTGCGGCAACAGTATTGTGTGTGTCTGCGGATTATAAAATCACGATAGAGAGTCGTTCACAAAATGACATTAAAGTGAGCTTGAATGGTGAGTCCGCACTTGCGGATGGTCTTTTAAGTCCAGAAGAAATTGATATCGTCGCAAAATTTAGCTCCATTGGAGAGATGACCCTCTTTGCCAAGATTGGAAAATCTCATCCTGATAACTATCTCTTTATCAAAGGTAGAAGATTTTCAGTTAACTGCCGTTAAATTGATTCACGAAACTATTTCTGTCGTTTAAGATAAACGGGTTAAAGGAGAACTTATGGCCCGTATTACGGTGGCACCAGCTGACCAATTAAAAGAATTAAAACGTGGAGCTTTTGAGATCCTTCCAGAAGAAGAACTCTTAAAAAAACTCACGAAGTCGTTTGATAAGCAGAAACCACTGATTGTGAAATTCGGCGCAGATCCCTCTCGTCCAGATATTCATCTAGGCCACACTGTCGTTCTTCAAAAATTAAAACTTCTCCAAGACTTTGGTCACGAAATTTATTTTTTAATTGGTGATTACACGGCACAAATTGGCGACCCCACAGGGAAAAATAAAACACGTCCCATTCTCACAGCTGAAGAAGTGATGAAGAATGCTCAGACCTACAAAGAGCAGGTGGGTAAGGTTTTAGATATGACGAAAACCCATGTGGTTTTTAATAAAGACTGGCTTGGAAAGTTTTCTGGATTAGATCTTATTCAGCTCATGTCAAGAGCAACCGTAGGAGCAATCCTTCAGCGAGATGATTTTAATAAGCGCTATACAAATTCTGAAGCAATCTATCTTCATGAGTTCGTTTATCCGATCCTTCAGGGATTCGATTCTGTTCACTTGAAAGCAGATCTAGAGCTTGGAGGAACTGACCAGACTTTTAACCTCATGATGGGAAGGCATCTTCAGCATTCATACGAACAGGAAGCTCAGTGTATTCTTACAATGCCTTTGATTGAGGGAACTGATGGCGTTCATAAGATGTCAAAATCGATGGATAACTACATCGCTCTTACTGACACTCCAACGAATATGTTTGGAAAACTCATGTCCATCTCTGATGAACTTATGAAAAAGTATTATCTTCTCCTGTCGAGAAGACCTTCTTTGGAAGTGGATGGAATTATCGCAGGTATTACGAATGGATCCCTCCACCCGATGGAGGCGAAGAAAACTCTTGCTGCTGAGATCACCGGTTACTATCACGGTGAAGATGCTGGTAAAGAAGAGCGTGAAAAATTTGAAGCAAGATTTTCAAAAAAACAAATTCCTGATGATATCCAAACGATTTCAAAAGCTTCAGGAGTGATTAATCTTTTAGATCTTTTTGTTGAATTACAACTCATTAAATCTAAGTCAGAGGGAAGGCGTCTTATTCAGCAAAATGCGGTGAAAGCTAATTTTGAAAATCACACGACTGATACACTGAATCTTGAAAAAGGTCAGGAAGTGATTCTAAAGATTGGTAAATTAAGAATGTTAAAACTGATCGGCGAGTAATTAATAACTCGCCGAACTCGTGAGATTCTTCACAATTTCAACAGAAGCACTTGTCCCAAGTCTCGTGGCACCGGCCTCGATCATTTTTCTTGCCGTTTCTGCGTCCCTTATGCCACCACTGGCCTTCACTCCTAAGTTCCCAACAATGGATCTCATGAGTTTAACGTCCTCAATGGTTGCCCCACCAGTTGAAAAGCCTGTCGAGGTTTTCACAAAGTCCACACCTGCTTTCACTGCTAACTCACAGGCCTTTCGTTTTTCATCCTCATTTAAAAGGCAGGTTTCAAGGATCACTTTTAAGAGTGCTCCCTGTTGATGGGTTACTTGGGCGAGAGAGGACATGTCGTCTAATACATATTGCCAGTCTTGAGACTTCACCGCAGAAACATTAATTACCATATCAATTTCTTTAGCACCTTCCGTGACCGCTCTCATGGCCTCAAAACGTTTGGTTTCCATGGTGGAGGCCCCGAGAGGAAAACCCACAACAGTGCAAACCTTAACAGAGCTTCCATTTAGTAGGGCAGAAGCTTTTTTAACAAAGTAGGAATTCACACAGACAGAGAAGAAGTCATACTCTCTGGCCTCAGCACAGAGTTTTTCAATTTGGGCATAAGTCGTATCGGCCTTAAGGGCCGTGTGATCGATGTATTTATTGATATTCATGATTAAACCTTTGGGATGGCCGTTTTATTTACAATAGCTTTACTAGCGTGAGCTTCAAGAAACGAGACGACTTCTGGATACTTTTCTGGCTGGATGATTTCTCGGAATCTTGCCCAGTCTAAAAAACTATAAAGAGACATCGTGATAAAATTCCACTCCTCACGACCACTCTCTTTCATATAAGGAGTCATATGTTTAATGACTGAATCAATTCTCTCTTTTTGCCGATTCATGTACATGTAGGGTTCTTCAGTATTTAACCCGGATCTCTTCATAAGAAGGAGTGCCACTCCAGAATTCATCGCTCCTTCAATCGCCGTCAGCGTATTCTCATCTTCCCAGGTCATGTTATGGAGCTTATGCATAATATTGATGTAATTAAAAATTTGGCGAGAATCCCATATTGGTCTTTCATTATCTAAAAGGACCGGTATTTGGTTTAGAGGATTGATCTTATTTAAAGTGATGGCATCTTCAGTTTCAAAGATATTGAGCTCTTTAAATTCAAAGGGAATGTTCTCCATTAATAGACGAATTCTTCTCACGAAGGGGGAAGTTTGTGAACCTAGAAGGGTGTAAGACATAGGATCTCCTGAAAACCACATTTTAAGGATTGATGGTTACTTTTACAACACTGTCTAATCTTTCGACAGAGAAATGGACTTAACTAACCAAAATCACTCTATGCTTTTTGGCATCAATCTTGGATGTAGTAAGTCAAACTATGGTCAATTCCTTTCAGGGGGGAAATATGAAAACTCTATTACACGGGGTACTTTTTGGATTACTTATTTTAGGAGCAGTTGGTTGCGGCAAAGACAATAGTAGCGGCAATAGTAACAGATACACTAACCTCTACAATAATGGTCTCTCTACGGATAACCGCCAGGTGATTGATAAATTAAGAGCTTGGTATGATGGAGTTTCAGAAGGGCAACTTGTGACAGGATTTAAGACGGTTGTTAGAACCGAGCTGGTCTATAACACAGCTCCAAATTGTGTTGAGAAAAAGTTTTTAGGGATTCCTTATACCTATTGTACATATGACGGTTCTCCAACAAGTCAAAAAGAGCTGTCTAGATCTGTGGTTAACTTAGTTCAAGATGGCCGCCGCCTCAATGCCAAGGGGAACTCTGAGCTTGCGAGTATCTTTAATGGGTCACTGGGGACACTCGTGAACGCAGTTGATGTTAGTGCAACACGAAGTGAGTTAACTTTTTTAAAGTCTGACGGCGTGATTGTGACTTTTACCATTGATCGAAATGTTCACTCTTTAGCGAATCCAATCAAAAAGAGCGAAACATCTCAGAACAGTCGAAAAGACGTAGTCGTAAATATCTTCTAAACTGACGCAAATCAAATAACTAGCGAGAAGGGCAGCCGAATGGTTGCCCTTCTTTTTTAGTCGGGTTTATATTTCCCTTGTCTCACACTTTTTTAATGCAATCGATCTCCAAAAATTTCCAACATCAGTTATTCTATTTAGAGCATTAATTTATCTCTAAGGATGGAGACTATCTTATGGGTTACTACAAAGCAGACATTCGAGACGTAGAATTTAATTTAACTGAGCTTTTAAAGGTTCAAGGGTGGAGTGATTTTGGGTTAGAAGAAAATGACATCAAAGGCATTCTGTCTGAATACAACAAATATGTAGAAAATGAAGTGTTCCCTACAAGAGAACCTTCGGATCATGTGGGAGTTAAGCACGTAAACGGTAAAGTGATCGTGCCTGAAGTTCTCCAAAATATAACAAAGTCTTATTACGCTAACGGTTGGTTTGCTCTAGGTCTTCCGGCCGACATTGGTGGAACACCTGTTCCAGAAGCCCTTTACGTGGCCTGTATGTCGCTAGCAACTGGAGCGAACGTAGCGTGGATGATGTACCCTGGTCTCTCTCGAGCAGCGATGAATGTAGTGAATCTTAAAGGGAACGACTTTATGAAAACCCACATCGTTCCAAAAATGATGGAAGGGAAGTGGGGAGGGACGATGTGCTTAACTGAACCAAGTGCAGGTTCAGATGTTGGATCCCTTCGTTCAACCGCTCAGCCAATTGGAAATGGTCTTTACTCTATTAAAGGCACAAAAATTTTCATCTCATCTGGTGAGTCTGATCTATACGAAAATAATATTCACCTCGTCCTTGCTCGTACACCAGGTGGAGAAGTTGGAACAAAAGGCATCTCACTTTTTGTTGTTCCAAGATTTAAAATTAATCCAGATGGTTCAATGGGAGCATCAAACAATGTTGTGTGCTCTAAAATTGAACACAAAATGGGGATTCACGCTTCAGCAACTTGTGAACTACAATTCGGTTCAGATACTGAGACTCAAGGTTGGCTCATTGGAGATGAATTCGAAGGCATGGCGACGATGTTTATCATGATGAATGAAGCTCGTCTTTATTGTGGAATTCAAGGAGAGTCTCAAGCGAATCTTGCTTACATGATGGCCGAAAAATATACAAAAGAGCGCTCACAATTTGGAAAGGAAATCGCTCATCATCCGGATGTGAGAAGAAATCTTCTTCGTATGCGTGCATTGTCTCGCGGAATGAGGGCCCTATGCCTTTATACTGCTGATCTCTTTAATAAGGCCCAAAAAGATCACAAGGAAGAAGCTCTCATTGGCCTTCTCACTCCTATTTGTAAGGCCTATTGTTCTGAGCAAGGATTCAATGTTTCATCTTCTGCTCTTCAAGCTCATGGTGGGTACGGTTATTGTACTGAATACGGAGTAGAGCAATTTGTCCGCGATACTCAAATTGCGATGATTTACGAGGGCACAAACGGTATTCAAGCGATTGACTTTGTGATGAGAAAAATTTTGAAGGACGGAGGAAAAACCCTGACGGCCCTTTCTCAAGAAATCGTTTCATCAGTGCAAGCACTTGATGACGGGCGATTTAAAAAAGAAAAAGAACTTTTCCAAAAAGTTCTTATGAGTGCCCAAACAGTGATGCAGCAAATTTCTGGTTACGCTAAAAATAACCAATATAATTTAATTCTTCAGAACTGTACTGATTTTCTCACCTTTGCTTCTCAAATGGTTGTTGCATGGCGACTTCTTGAGTCGGCCGTTCTCTCTGCGAGAAAAATGGAAACAGCAAATCATGAGGATAAGAAATATTACGAATCAAAAGTGACTGATTTTAAAGTCTATTGTTCTCAGTACTTGATTCATAATCTCTCGATTGCAAAAACGATTTCAGATTTTGATCAGGATATGACAACTCTAGAGATTTGAACCAGATCATGATAAGATCAGTGTAATTTAAATTTAAAAGGTTACACCGTGTTAAAAGAAAAAGTCTATGAGCTGGCCCAGAAGTTTTCTGGGTCAACTCATGGCAGTTCCGATTACGACAAAGATTCAATCTTTGTCCGAGGAAGCACTGATAAGGAATATGTTCCTTACTCTTATCTTCAAAAAGAATTGCCTCAAATTGATGGTATCTACAACTTAAAGTCTGAGGGCTTTGTCTTCAGTTCTTATGATTTTCTAGAGATTAATGATTTTGATCATTGGTATCAAAATCAATTTAATAAACGCCTTTCTAGTAAAGTGATGAAGAATCTAGGTATTCTTCACCTCCCTGATCAAAAATCTATTTTTGATACAGTTGAAGTTGTTCATCAAACATTTCAGATTCTAAAAGATCACAAAGTTCTTATGAATGGTAAGAACTTACCCATTCAATTGGGCGAGTGGTATTCAAAAATTATTTTTGGACTTCATCAGATTAAATCTTCTTCTCAAAGAGGATTTGATTTTAAAACGGAAGAGGGAAAAGTCGTTGAAGTGAAAGTTCATTGGCATGACTCGACTTCGCCAAAGGGTGTGAAGATTAAGAAGTCTCTTGCTGAGCTTTCTGATTATTGCATTATCATGTATGTTGCAAAAAACTTTACGATCAGAGACATTCTCTTTTTGGATTCAGAATTTATTTTGAGAAAGTTTGATACGAAGGGACACACGATCTTTTTAAAGGATCAAGATGTGGCCGGCTATTTCTTTAGTAAGTCAGATAAGCACTTTGATAAGGTCGTGAATAAAACGGCCCTCTTAAAGTTTGCAAGTCCCACCCTTGCGATGAGACTTGAAGACCGGCTTAAGTAATTTCTAATAAAGCGAATACTCTGCTAAACGGCACTCAATATCTCCATTATGGAGAATGTGCCTCTTGGCACTTTTAAGTCCAACCACTTTAAGCATCTCCAGATTTCCTGTAAAAAGGGCCGCCCTGTGACCTTTAAAGTGATGCTTCCAGTGATCCCCCAAGCCTTTGTAAAGGGCCTTCAGTTTTTCTTCCTCGCCGTATTCAAGCCTTTCTCCATAAGGGGGGTTCGCAATAAAAAGGGTCTTCTTTCCTTGCGGAAATGTTTCAAGTGCATCCTTATGGGTGACCTCAATGACTCCTTCTAGTTTCGCTTTTTTGATATTTTCTCTCGCCGAGATGAGACTCATCTCCGAAATATCATTGGCAACGATTAAGCCTTTTTTCGAACGAAGAAAAGCGATACCTTTTTCCGCCTGCTCCATGATTTCTTTTAAAAGCGTTTTAAAATTTTCCTGAAGTAATTCATCTTTTGTGAGCCAAGGGTAATTTTGAAATGTCCACAATTTGAAATTGGTATTCTTTAAGTACCTTTCAACCTTGAGATAACTCGGCGGTATATTGGCGGCGATTAATGCAGCTTCAATAGAGATTGTTCCAGAGCCGCACATGGCATCTAAAAGATTTTCTTCACTTGGATTCCATCCGACTGTTTTAAGCATCGCGGCTGCGAGATTTTCTTTTAAAGGAGCTTCTGTTTTTGCCATCCTGTAACCACGCTGATTGAGTGGATCTCCACAAAGATCATAAAGAATAGTCACTTGATACGGCTTTTCTTGACCGCGATCAATTCGTGCTAAAAAAGAAACATCAGGAAATTCTTTCGCCACACTTGGGCGAATTCCTTCATGGTGACGGAACCAATCAACGATAGCGTCTTTGAGTTTTAAGTTCGCAAACTGGGAGTTTCTAAATTCCTCGCGCTCTCTAGGTAGATCTCCAAAAATGGTTGTCAGCCTAAAAGTTTGGTTCACATCCATCAGGCTCTTCCACTTGATGTCTGTGGCCTCAAGATAGTAATCTTTTTCGTGATTCACTTCAAAAGTGTAGAGAAACTTAAACACTCGGCTAGCAAGACGAGAGTACAAGATGGCCTTAAGGGCGATTTCATGAAACGCTTCAAAATAGACCCCACCCCTGGTGATTTTGGCCGACTTGGCCCCTAAGTCTAGGATTTCTTGGTTTAAAAGCTCCTCTATTCCAACAGGACAAGAGGCAAAGTACTCAAAACGGTATTTTTTCATGAACGAACCTTAGATAAACCCTTGATATGCTTTCTTTGACTTGAGACTCCAGAGAGAAAATGTTAGTTTCAACTTCGAAATCTCGTCTTTTTAGTTTATTTACCAGACCCAAAGGGTTTTAGGAAAAGGATTTATAAATGAAAGCAACTTTTTCACAAGGTACTTACGGTAATTCAACTCGCTTAAAGTACAAAGTTAAAGACATCAGTCTAGCTGACTGGGGTCGCAAAGAAATTAAACTCGCTGAGGCTGAAATGCCAGGTCTCATGGCCCTTCGTGAGGAGTACAGTAAAACGAAGCCTCTTAAAGGAGCGCGAATTGCTGGCTGTCTTCACATGACGATCCAAACAGCTGTTCTTATTGAAACACTTGTTGATCTCGGTGCGGAAGTGACTTGGTCATCTTGTAATATCTTCTCAACTCAAGATCACGCAGCTGCGGCGATTGCTGCTGCTGGGATTCCTGTTTATGCCTGGAAAGGGATGAACGAAGAAGAATTCATGTGGTGTATTGATCAGACGGTTTTCTTTGGAGATAAGAATGAGCCTCTCAATATGATCCTTGATGATGGCGGGGATTTAACTCAACTCATCCTTGATAAGTATCCAGAGCTTTATAAAGGCATTAAAGGTATTTCTGAAGAAACCACTACTGGTGTTCACCGCCTTTATGAACTCGCAAAACAAGGTAAGCTTCCAGTTCCTTGTATCAACGTGAACGATTCAGTTACAAAATCAAAATTTGATAACAAATACGGCTGTAGAGAGTCATGTGTTGATGCTATCAGAAGAGCAACAGACGTGATGATTGCTGGTAAAGTTGCCGTCGTTGCTGGATTTGGTGATGTAGGGAAGGGATCAGCTGATTCACTTAAAGGTGCTGGAGCACGTGTTATCGTAACAGAAATCGATCCTATCTGCGCTCTTCAAGCTGCGATGGAAGGATACGAAGTTAAGAAGATGGATGATGCAGTAAAAGAAGCTGACATCGTTGTGACAACAACTGGTTGTAAAGATATCGTCACTGGTAAGCACTTCCTTGCCATGAAAGATAAGACAATCGTTTGTAACATTGGTCACTTTGATATCGAAATCGATATGGCATGGTTAAATAAAAACTACGGTCACACAAAAGATACAGTGAAGCCGCAGGTGGACCTTTATACTCTTGAATCAAATAAGCAAGTGATTGTTCTGGCCGAAGGTCGTCTCGTGAATCTTGGATGTGCGACTGGTCACCCAAGCTTTGTGATGTCGAACTCTTTCACAAACCAAGTTCTGGCACAATTAGAGCTTTGGTCAAATGCCGAAGCTTACGAGAAGAAAGTTTATATGCTTCCTAAGCATCTTGATGAAAAAGTGGCCCGTCTTCACTTGAAGAAAATTGGAGTTGAACTTGATGTTCTTACTCCGAATCAATCTGAGTATCTTGGAATCTCAGCTTCTGGCCCTTATAAGCCAGAGTATTACCGTTACTAATTTTTCTAAGAGGGGACTTTTTAGTCCCCTTTTTTTTTGAGTCATCCTTATGAAAATCTTCATCGCCTCTGATCATGCTGCTTTTAATGAAAAAAATATTCTCGTTGAGTATTTAAAAAAGAAGTACGAAGTTATCGACCTTGGACCTCATTCCGCTGAGTCCACAAATTATCCAGAGTGGGTGAAAGTCCTTGTTCAAAATGTGAAACAAGAAAACACTTTTGGCATTCTTCTCTGTGGCTCTGGAATAGGTGTTTCCATGGCGGCCAATCGTTATAAGGATATCAGAGCGGCCCTATGTCGGGATGAAGACGATGCGAAGATGAGTCGACTTCATAATAATGCCAACGTCTTGTGTGTAGGCGGAAGAAAAACTTCAATGGATATGATTTTAAGAATGGCCGACACCTTCCTTACAACCTCGTTTGAGGGTGGAAGGCATCAGACTCGTGTGGATCAATTTAATTTACTGGGTGAGTGATTAGTTTCCTTGAGTGTCCAGTTTTTGCCAGCCTGATCTTTGGTACCGATTAGAGATAATCTCAAAAATAGGTGTAGAGGGTTGGTTCGTAATCTCTGCTTTCATTTGAGCTTTTTCCGCAAACTCCATAACTTCTGCGCCACCACTCTGTTCCGCACTTTTTGACCCGAATGTTGGCATCGTAAATTCTGGTTCGTCTGAACCTGATGAAGAATTCCCTCCACCTTTTTTCGAATATCCAGCATCAATTGATTTTGCAAGTTGCTGCCTCAGTTTCGGTGAGAGTTTACTAAGTCCAGCGCTACTAAAACTTGGCTCTTGAATTTTACTAAGGCTACTTGGTTTAGAAGCCGCTGCCAGTTGAGCTAATTTTTCAGGCATGTATTGGCTCATCGCTTTTGCCATTTTTTGTTGTTCAGTTGTAAGTGGAGGCGTTTTAATTTTATCTAAACCCTTCATTTTCATTCTTGAAGCAGTGGCCATCGTCTTTAATGTTGCTCGATCTAATTCACCCTTGTCGTATTCTCCTGTTGCCAAAAGATCAAAGGTTTTGTTCACATCATTCATAAGGTTATTGTTCATCCCGTACTTTGGGTTGTATCCCTTAAGCCCACTTTTAAGACATGAATTACTTTGCTTACACTTACATTCTTTGTCGTATTTGATTTCTTTGCCCTCAACAGCAGCACACCCGAGTGCCACTTTAGGGGTATCAAAGTTACCTTTATTGAGAACACAAACTTCCTGGTATTGATCTGGGTAGATAGTTTTGGAGGTTGATTCGGAGCAAAAGCAAGTAGTCCTTGTCCATGGATTACAATTCTTACCCGCCCATTCCATAGAATCAATAACCTCACCAACTTTCTCAGCAGCCTTCTTGTGTTTTTCAGATTTAATACCGTAGAGTGTTGCTAACGTCCCAGCACCAGCGAACTTCACCCAAAGCATGGGGTCAGATAAATCAATTCCCGTGAACATCATAGTTGTATAACAAGCCGTCACGGCACCATATACATAAGCTTGGTACTTCGCCGTTTCTTGTCTCGCCTTATGAGTTTGCTGAAGACTCACGAGTGCTTGAAGTTGGGCGTCCCCAGGAGTGGTCGTATTATCAGCTTTTTTTTGAAGTGCCTGTTGTAGCATTCCACCGACTGATTCCCAAACCATTGCGGCCATCATGCAGTAGTCTTTTTTCTTATCTCTCTCTGGCTCGACGGCTTTTCCGTCCACAGGTGGTTTCGCTTTGGCGGCGTCAATCTGCGCCTGGGTTGGTTTAATGTTTAAGTTGGGGGACATGCCATCACCCGTGAACAGACCAATCATTCCGTAGGCCTTACCAATCATCATTTCAACCGGAAACCCTTCTTCAAGTTTACAGTCGTCTGCTTTTTCACATCCCTCTTGGTAGACCCGATCCCTTTGACCTTGGTGAACAAATGTTCGCGCATCTTCCATTTGTTGGTCGGTGAGATTTGTGGGTGTAGAGAATTGGCTATCGACTCCAGTTGGTTCGGGTGGTTGATCAACCGCCATCGCTAAATTTTGAAATAAAAATAAAACGATAAGGAGCGCATTTACTGTTTTCATATTTTGCCTTGGAATGAGATTAATTTTATCATGCTCTTCCTCTCGTCACAGTGAGTGAAAAAGATGCCCTTTAGAGATGTAAGTGATTTCAGTTAGTTGAGCCACATGATCGGTTTCTTTGTCTTCACATTTAGTGCAACAAATATTTATCGTTTGACGGCAATAGGGGGGATAAGTAACTTATAGGAATGACTGATAAAAAGACTGCAATTCAACACACTCACGACAACGATTTGACTCACTCAATGGTCCACTATCTTCTGGCCATCCATAAGCTAAAAGAGAGTAAGGGGTATGCCCGAGTAACTGATATTGCCCATGAAATGGGACTCACTAAGGGTTCAGTTTCTACAGCTCTTACGAATTTAAAAAAGAGAGACCTCGTCCTTGAAGATGAAAGTAAGTTTCTCTCTCTTTCACCTTCTGGTCACGAAGCGGTTCACGGTATTCTTTCTTCAAGAACTCTTTTGTTTTACTTCCTAAAGGATATTATCGGCGTGGATGAAGACGTTGCTCACAAAGACTCCTGCCTTATGGAGCATCTCATGAGTCATGAAACACGTGAGAAATTTTTTAATTTTATGAAATCGTTAACGAACGATGATCATAAAAAAAATACTTACTCTACATCTTTTGATTTTTCTAAATTCGAGCATCAGCATGACTTCGAGGAGATTCAAAAGGGTGACACTTATTTAAAATCTGAATGAAAATTCTTGAACACCTCCGCCACGATCCTCGCTATAAGGGGCATCTGTGGTTTTTTCTTCTGTCCTATTTTTTTGTTCTCTTTAACTATCCACTCGTTCGAGCTGCAGCTACCACCATGTTCTTTGAGGAATTTGGAGCGAAGTCTTCTCCTGTGGCCTGGGTCTTAACAGTCGTCGTTCTTTCAATCACTATTTTTATCTCCAATGCTTTTCAAGCAAGGCATTCTGTTCAGAAAGTCTTTCTTTGGGTTTCATTTTTTTCCACAGTCATCTTTGGATTAAGCACCCTCGGTTTTCAATATAAAATTAAATATGCCACTTACTTTTCTTTCATTTGGAAAGAGATTTGTATTGTCCTACAGGTTCATTTAGTCCTGGCGTACGCGAATAACTTTTTTAGAAAAGAAGATTTCAAATCAATCATAGGTCCTGTTGGAGCGATTGGGAGTATTGGTGGAATCTTGGGTGGTATGCTTACGACCTATCTCGCGAAGCAGTTCGGAACTGTTTTTGTTTCATGGTTCTCTCTTGCCTTTGTTTTTATCCCAGCACTTTTTTTTATCCGCACAGCGGTTTTAAAATTTGAGGGTCAAAAAACTGAAGATTCACCTTTGGCCACACTCAATACCCCAACCATCCGCCAATATGTCTTTCATATTGCTCTTGTTGTGATGCTCTCCCAATTTATTATTAATATCGCTGATTTTAATTTTAATTTGGCGTTTGAAAGTTCGATTTCGTCCTCGAGTGACAGAACTTCCTATCTTGGGACGGTTTACACTTGGACAAATCTTATAAGCCTAGTCTTACAATTTGTAATGCTTCCATTCTTGCTCCCGAGAATTTCTGAGCGATCTCTTCATTTATTTATCCCGATTTCCTATTTGATTTGTTTGGGGCTTCTTCTCTTTGTTGGAAATCATTTCCTCCTCCCTGTTGCGATGTTCTATATTTATCTTAAGGCGTCTGATTACTCACTTTTTAGTGCGGGCAAAGAACTTCTCTATCAAGTGATGCGGCCAGAGCAAAAGTATGGTGCTAAATATCTTACTGACATGCTCGTCTATAGGCTTTCAAAGGCGTTGATTGCTGCGGTCTTGATTTATATTCAATCCTCTTCCATCCTTAATATGATGATGACGGCATTTCTGATTCTTTGGTTATTCCTCGTCATTAGAATTTTCATTCTTCATAGAAAAATTTTTAACTGAGGTTATATGCAAAATCCACTTTTAGAAAAACCCACGGCTCCACATGGGGCGTATCCATTTAATAAAATCCTTCCTGAGCATTTTATTCCTGCCTTAAATGCGGCGATAGAGAGTTCAAAAAGGAAGTTAGAAGAATATAAAAAAGATGCTCATACTCACTTTCATCACGTCATCGTAGAAAAAAACGATATCACAGAACAAGTTGATTATATCGCTGGTATTTTTTATAACCTACATTCTGCTGAATGCTCAGAGGAACTAGAAAAGATTTCTCCTGAAGTTTCTGAAATCCTCACTCGATTTGGAAATGACATCTCTTTGGATCCTGTTATCTTCGCTAAAATTAAATCATGTTATGAAAATCGATTTGATCAAAGTCTTACAAAAGAAGAGCTTATGATCATTGAGAAAACCTACAAATCTTTCGTAAGAAATGGCGCCCTTTTAGCGGAGAGTGAAAAAGAGAGAATGCGCGTTCTTGATGAAAAACTAGCAAAACTCACTCTTACCTTTTCTCAAAATGTTTTGAAAGCCACGAATGATTATTTAATAGAAATTAAAGATAAAGCTGATCTCGTGGGGCTTCCGGATGGCATTATTGAAGCAGCAGCAGAGCTTGCGGAAAAAAAGGGGAAGACGGGTAGTTGGTGCTTTAGTCTAGACGTCCCAAGTATGCTCCCATTCATGACTTACTCGAAAAAAAGAGACTTACGAAAGGAGCTCTTCTTAGCGAACTCTTCAAAAACGTTTAACACCAAATATGACAATCAAGAAACGTTAAAAGAGATACTAGCTCTTAGAACAGAAAGAGCGAAGCTTTTGGGGTACAACACCCATGCTGACTATGTTCTTGAAGAAAGAATGGCCATGTCGCCTAAAAAAGTGATGGATTTCTTAGATGAACTTCTCCTTAAAGCAAAACCCCATGCGATTAAAGATATTGATAGGCTTAAGAGTCTTGCTAAAGAACTTGATGGAATCACTGATCTCCAATCATTTGATACAGCTTACTATTCAGAGGAATTAAAAAAACGTGAACTGAGTATGGATGATGAAATGCTCCGTCCATTTTTTAAATTAGAGAATGTCGTTAATGGTATTTTTGAAGTGGCCTCTCGCCTTTATGGATTAAAATTTAATGAAGTCTCTAATATTCCTAAATACCACGATGATGTACGAACATTTGAAGTCTATGATGAAAAGACTAAAAGTTTTGTAGGTCTTTTTTACACAGACTTTTTTCCTCGTGCCACGAAAAGAGGTGGGGCATGGATGTCTGGAATTAAAGAGCAAGGCATGTATCAGGGCCAAATTGAAAGACCCCATATTATGATTGTTTGTAATTTCACTAAGCCTACAAAGACGAAACCCTCACTTTTAACTCTAGATGAAGTTCTGACTCTTTATCATGAATTCGGACATGCTCTCCATGGGTTATTGTCAAAAGTAAAATACAGAGACCTCTCAGGAACAAATGTTTTTTGGGACTTTGTGGAGCTCCCTTCACAAATTATGGAAAACTGGGTGCTTGAAAAAGAGTGCCTGGATCTTTTTGCTGTTCATTATGAAACAGGTGAAAAAATTCCAGAAGAATTGGTTCAAAAGATTAAAGCGAGTGGGAAATTTCTTGAAGGTCTAGCGACCATGAGGCAACTTTCATTTGCTTTTTTAGATATGGCCTACCATTCGGCAAATCCAGAAACCATTAAGGATGTTGGAGAGTTTGAAACCAGGACCATAGATAAGACCACTCTTCTCCCAAAGCTTCCTGGAACAAGTATTTCCACTTCATTTTCTCATATCTTTGCTGGTGGCTACTCTGCTGGGTATTACTCCTATAAGTGGGCCGAGGTTCTGGATGCTGATGCTTTTGAGTTCTTTCAAAACTCAGGAATCTTTAACCAAGAGGTTGCTAATAAATTTCGGGAGTTTATCTTAGAGAAGGGGGGGACTGAGCACCCCATGGAGCTCTATAAACAATTCCGAGGCCAAGAACCTGATGTTTCAGCACTTCTTAGGAGAGCAGGACTTCATTAGGTATTTCTAATGGAAATCTTAAGTTTACTCCAATGCCACTTAGGTCTAATTTTGTTTAATAGACCCAAAGGTATTGAAGTGACAAATCATAAAGTTAAAACATATTTAGCTGCTCATCAGTGGTTTTCTAAGAATGCTGAGATTTATCAATCTGATCGCCTTCATTCATTTGAAATCATTTCTAAAAAATGTACAGAGGTTATGGATGTTGAAAGGGTTGGGATTTGGTTTTTTTCAATGGACCACGAGTCGATTCAGGAAGAGATAACCTTCATCAGAGATGGACAATCAACCCAAGGGGCAATCCTCGAGAGATCTGATTTTCCGGTTTATTTTAAAAGAATTAAAGAAGAAGGTATCGTTTTAACAAGAGACACATTCAAGGAGCCCTTTTCATCAAGTGCTCTCGAGGATTATATGACCTCTCGAGGAGTTCATGCGATTCTTGATGTCCCCATCTTTTCTGACGGGGCTTTAATTGGAATCGTCTCAATTGAAAAGCAGGGCATTCCTCGTGATTGGGATGAGCCTGATATATGTTTTGCAACGGTTTTTTCAGATTTCATTGCTAGAATTATTGAAGCAGAAAAAAGACATTCATTCGAAGCGACACTTCAAAATAAAATTGAAAATCTTCAAGATCATCTTAGAAAGAAAATAGAAAAACTTACTGAGTCCAATCTGAGTCTTGATTTTGCCTTAGATTCGGCTCAAATCGGTAAATGGGACTGGGATGTTAAAACGAATTCATTAAAACTTAGCGGTTCTTGGTTTACAAAACTAGGTTTTTACATTGATGAACGTCCTTCAACGTTTGAGACCTTTAAAAGTGTATTACATCCAGAAGATATGGAGCGAGTTCTTAAAGAGATAGAGGAAAACGTCAGCGGAAATAAATTAATATTTGAGAGCCGATATCGAATGATGACAAAAAATGGGGATGTTCAATGGTGCCTTGATAGAGGGATGGTTATTGCTAGGGATGAAGATGGTAAACCAACCAAGATGATTGGACTTAATGTCGATATTACCCCACTCATGAAATATGAGGAAGCGGTCGTACAATCAGAAAAACAATTAAAGTCCATGATTAGTTCACTCCCAACAGCGGTGGCGATGTTTGATAAGGATTTAAATTACCTCGCTTTTAGTTCAAAGTGGCATAAAGAGTGGAGTTCATTTACTCAAGCTGAGGAAGGAAGGTCCGTTAAAAATTTAATCCAAGAGAAATGGATTGCTACGATGGATAGAGTTCTTAAAGGTGAAAATGTTGGCCAAGAGGAAGAGCTAGTTGAAGTTGGCGACGGGAAACAATTTTGGATAAGATGGGCCATGAGACCTTGGGTTGATGCGAGAGGTGATATTGGCGGAATAATATTTTTGGCCGAAGATATTTCGAAAAGAAAAGAAGCTGAAATGTATCTCACACAATCTTCTAAACTATCTGCCTTAGGTGAAATGGCGGGAGGAATTGCCCATGAAATTAATAACCCTTTGAGTATTATAAAGGGCTATGTTGATCTTTTAAAACGTCATAACGTAAGGAAGACTCTCAGTCCTCAGACTCTAGATCAGTACATCGGAAAAATTGATCAAACAGTTTCGAGAATTTCAAAAATTGTTTCTGGCATGAAAAAATTCTCCAGAGAGACATCTCAGGATGAGAAAGTTAATTACAGCATAACGAAAATCATTGAAGAGACCCTAGATATTTGCCAGGAGAAAATTAATAATCACGGGACCATTATTAATATTGAATACCCCAAACATGCGATAGAAGTCCTTTGCCGTCCTGTAGAAATTTCCCAAGTTCTTTTAAACCTCATCAATAATTCTTTTCAGGCGATAAGTCCTACAGAATATTCATGGATTAAAATTACCTTTCATGAGAACGATGAGTCGGTTTCCATTAAGATCGTTGACAGTGGTAAGTCTATCTCCTCAGATATTAAGAATAAGCTCTTTCAGCCTTTTTTCACGACGAAAGAAATTGGAGTGGGGACTGGGTTGGGCTTAAGTATTTCGAGAGGTATTATCGAAGAACATGGTGGGAAGTTGTATTTTAAAGAAGGTGAGCCCAGTACCACATTTATAGTTGAACTTCCAAAAGTGTGAGGGCCAAAAGTTTTCATTTTGACCCCCGGAATGTTTTATTCAAACTTGATGTAACTTCTTTCCATGTAATCTTTCGCTTTAAGATTTTTCTTCTTTAGGATATAGGATTTCAAAATATCTGCATCGATGTAGCCGTATTTTCTAAAATTCACGATTGGGTAGTTGTCTCCACCTTTTGCGATAAAATCTGGAAGAGCTATAAGATATTTTCTCTTCGATTCAATTTCTTTTCCATTGAGAGACAAGGACTTAATCTTTTTACTCCCTTTATCAATAATGATCTCAGCTCCAGACATTTGAGGGAAGCTTCCAGACCCCGGAAGAAGAGTGGACGTAATGGCCTCGAGATAATTTTTTAGCTCCTCGCCAGTTAATTCAGCTGTCACGATCTCTCCTCCAAAAGGAAGAACCATAAGGATGGTTTCAATCGTAATAACACCTGGATAGATTGAATCCCTGATACCACCAGAGTTCGTAATCGCAAAGTCAGCTTTAAATTTTTCTTTGTAGGCCTTTGTAATGAGATTTCCTAGGTTCGTCTCTTTTGTACGTACAACATCTCTTCGGCCCATGAGTTCTTGGTCTGTGAAACCTACTTTTTGCGACAGAGATTTATCTCCTTTTTCTTTAAAAGGCTTTAGCATCGCCTCGATTTTCTGATCAGGTTTAATTCTGGTTTTCTCTTCCTTTAAATTCACAGGAATTAATTTGTAATCTCGTAGGATAACTTTTTTATTAACCACTTCTAAATCAATTCGACCTACATATTTTCCCCACTCATAGGCCTGAACGATAATGGTTCCGTTTTGTATATCTGGTTTAAAAAGTGGTTTTTGAGTGTGTCCACCTACGATGATATCAATGCCTTTTGCCTGACGAGCAATCGTTACATCACCAGGAGCATCGGCACCATTCTTTTCATCAGGATAGTGACCAGTGTGTGTCAGGGCAATTAAGATATCACTTTGTGGTCTTAGGACTGGAACAATCGCCTTTGCCTCTTCAACTGCTGGCCTAAAATAAAGTCCCTTTGAATTATCTGGATTTGATTTCTTAGCTGTATCTTCTGTCGTTAGACCGAAGATCGTTACATTAAGACCATTTACTTTTTTTGTAACGTGGGAAGGAAACAAGCGTCCGGTTTTTTTGTCATAAATATTTGCCGATATAAATGGAAAATTCGCCCAGTCTTTCTGTTGTTTAAAGAGAACTTTAAGTGGATTGTCGAATTCATGATTCCCTAATGCCATCGCATCGTAACCCAGGGCCGACATTCCTCTAAAATCTGGTTCTGCGTTTAATAGATCTGACTGTGGAACCCCAGTGTTAACATCTCCCGCATCAAGAAGAAGTACTTCTCCGCCGTTCTTTTTAACTTCTTGACGGATTTGCGCAATGAGAGTTGCTCTGGCGGCAAGACCATACTCACCCTCTTTATTTGACCAAAACCGCCCGTGGTGGTCATTGGTGTGAAGGATCGTCAGTTTTATTCCTTGAGATTTAGGTCCAACTGGTCCTTGTGAACAAGATACAACAAGTGCAAGTAATGCAAATAAAATTGACTTCATAAATCCTCCGAGTGATCAATTTGTATCGGAATGTCAGAGGCTTGGCCAGAAAGTTAGAGGTCCAGAATTGTTAAGATTTCGTGGCCAGAAAGGAAGGAGTTTGATATACCAAACGGATGACAGTTAAAGAGGCCCCCATCAATACAAAACTCATTGTGCGTTCTTTTCATAAGGATGACATGAGAGAGTTGTCTGATATTGAATCCAGACTCATGCATTTGGGATTTATGCATGGAGAAAATATTCGGATCACAAGACGAGCACCTTTTTCACTTGGTCCACTCTTAATCGAAGTACGGGGGCGCTCCGTTGCCTTGACTCCCGATGAAGCGAGTTTGATTTCAGTTGAGGTTTCTAGATGATTCCTAGGATTGCTCTCGTCGGTATGCCTAATGTAGGAAAGACAGCATTATTTAATAAACTCACTGGAAGCTTCCAGCGAGTCGCGAATTTTCCAGGGGTCACGGTTGAGAAAAAAACGGGGTGGGTGAGCGAGAATGGTGAAAAAATTCTCGAAGTCATAGATCTTCCGGGCATTTACTCATTGGATGCTACAACTCTAGATGAAAAAGTCACAAAAGATTTTCTTCTTAAAAAAGAAAATGCAACTTCAGCTGATCTGTTTGTTTTAGTTTTAGATGCAACTAATTTAGATAAGTCACTCTTTTTGGCCCTTCAGTTAAAAGAACTTGGTTATCCACTTGTGATAGCGCTGAACTTAATGGATGAAGCGAAGAAGAGAAATCTCTCTCTTGATCTAGAGAAGTTTTCCTACAAACTTAATGCGATTATCGTACCAACCAGTGCTTCTTCTGGAGAAGGGGTGAGGGAACTTGTTCATTCAATTAAGAGTGAATTAGTTAAATGCCACCACGTCGATTTAACGATACCTGAGCATTTCCAAAAAGTGTTTAGGTCACCTTCTTATGTTTCGAACGTTTTTAAAGAGATAGATGAATTATTAAATGAAGTGACGATCACGAAGCTTCGACCAGATACTTTTACCGAGAAAGTTGACTCTGTGGTTCTGCACCCATTTTGGGGAATCGTTTTATTATTTTCGATTTTGTTAATTATTTTTCAAACCCTTTTTTCTTGGGCGTCGCCGCTTCAGGACCTGATTGAAGCAGGCTTTGGTCTTGCAGGTAGTTTTGCTTCCGAAAATCTTTCCAACACTCTTTTAAAAAGTCTCGTGGTTGATGGAATGATTAGTGGTGTGGGTGGGGTTTTAGTTTTTCTCCCTCAAATTGTATTGCTCTTTCTTTTTATTCAGTTCCTTGAAGACTTAGGTTATTTAGGGCGAGCTGCGTTTCTCATGGATTCCTTTATGAGAAGGATTGGTTTACCTGGAAAAGCCGTCATACCTCTTTTATCTTCTCACGCCTGTGCTATTCCAGGCATGTTATCAACTCGAGTGATTGATAATCACCGCGAAAGACTTATCACGATGCTGGTCATTCCACTGACAACGTGTTCAGCAAGACTTCCGGTTTATGCCATTCTCATTTCCGCTCTCATTCCAAATGTTTCAATTGGAGGAATGCCTTGGTTAAAGCTCCCGGGATTAGTTCTTTTCGGTCTTTATATGCTTGGGTTTCTCTCTGCACTTTTGGTGTCTTTAGTTTTGAAGAAAACACTTCCACAATCATCTCCATCGATGCTTCTCATGGAGCTTCCTCCCTACCGGGTTCCTAGTATAAAAAATCTACTTCTTGTGATGAAAAACAAGGCGATGATTTTTATTAAGAAAGCTGGTGGAATCATTTTAATAGTCAGTATGGTCATTTGGGTTCTTGTTACATTTCCTCAAAAAGATGGCATCACTCAGATAGAGCAGTCTTATGCAGCCGATATAGGTAGAGTTTTTGAGCCCGTCTTTAGACCTTTGGGTTTTGACTGGAGAATCACGACTGCACTCATTCCAAGTATAGGTGCTAGAGAAGTGGTTGTAAGTGCTCTCTCCCTCGTTCTGTCAGTCGAGGGAGAAAATGAAAAGGGTATGAAAGATGCACTTCTCACTCATTTTGGAGCAGGAACCCTTGTGGCACTTCTTATTTGGTTTGTTTTTGCCCCACAGTGCATTTCCACTTTTGCCGTCATGAAAAGAGAAACGGACTCCTATAAGTGGCCCGTCATTATGGTTTTATACACGATGACGATGGCCTATGTTTTTGCCTTCTTAGCTCGGCAGATCGTTCTTATTTGGTCTTAACTTTTTCCCAATCTTTTAATTGCCAAAGAGTTGTGACCACGGCGACTTCTTTTCCGTTTAAGTCACGAATAATGGTTTTTAGTTCTTGAAGATATTTTCCCTCACTGGCCAGCCCCTCAGAAACTTTGTTCACATCAATCTGAGTAGGGGAACAAAATCCTTCAAGATCTGCTCTTCCTTGATAAGTATATTTCACACTAAGTTCAGAAAGAATGAGGCGATACTTACTAATCCCAAATGATGTGAGTAGACTCATTCCCGCGCAATATTCTCCTACCGTCGCCATCGCACAGGCATGAATGCCACCAAGGTGGTTGTGATTTAGTTTTCTATTGGGAAGAGCGATGATGACTTCTTCAGAATTGATCCTTTTTAATTTAAAGCCATGAGGAGCATTAAAGGGAATTGCAAAGCGAAGAAGTTTATCTAGGGCCAAAAGATTAAACGAGGTAGGATTCGCGAGAATTTTATCCATCATTTTATAAAATTGTTTCATATCTATCCCAGAA
Organism: Bacteriovoracaceae bacterium; assembly: GCA_947441615.1. GTDB lineage: Bacteria > Bdellovibrionota > Bacteriovoracia > Bacteriovoracales > Bacteriovoracaceae > Peredibacter. Next base: position 29,478 of record CANEUH010000015.1, read on the forward strand.
CCTTGTTTAAGTTTTCTCTTGCTTCCTTTAATTCCACTTTATATCGCTCAATAATATCCTTAACGGATTCAATTTTATTGGTGAATTCAATGGAAGTTCCGGCACACCAAACAGATTTATAAGAAGCGCTGAAGGCTGCTTTTTCAAGCATCTTCATTCCTTTATAGTAAGTCACCATCTTGGCATACTTTTTAAGCTGCTTATTTTTATTCAAGATACTTTCAACGAAGTTTTGATCAGTCCCAATCTTTTTTAAGTAAGGGGTATTGATCACAGTGCATCGGCTTCCAGAGAGTTTAGTTGTGATGACAATGTCCTGAGCTGAATAATCAATACAGGCCTGTTTATAATCTTGTCCCACTTCACACTCAGTGGTTGCAATAAATGGAGAACCGATGGAAAGCCCATCCGCTCCCAGGGAGAGCATCGATAGAATTCCTGCTCCACTTCCGACACCTCCAGCTGAAATAACGGGAACCTTACAAACAGATTTTAAAGCAGGCACTAAAACAGATGCGGGAATATTCCCAAGATGCCCGCCGGCCCCCGAGTTCACAGCAATGACACCGTCAGCTCCCATGTCTTCCACTTTTTTAGCGTACCCTTCTTCAATAACGTCACAGAGAACTTTGACTCCCTGTTTTTTGGATTCACGAATCACTTCTTCTGGAGATCCAAGAGAGGTAATAAAAAAATTCACTCCCATATCTAAGCACTTATGAAGCTGCTTTTTAGCTTGAATGTTTGATTTATTAACAATGAGGTTGACCCCAAAAGGCTTATTGGTTTTTGCTCTGATTTCCTTCAGACCCACTTCTAGTTCTTCAATCGTTCTAAAATTCAGGGCCGGAATGCAACCAGCGATCCCACTTTCAGCTGCCGCAACGATCATTTTGGTATTCGTCACAAGAAACATAGGCGCCATAATGATGGGTAATTCTGTTCCAAGTAGGTCTGTAAGGGGTGTCTTCATCTTTCTCCTTCATTCTTGCTGCGCCGGGTCTCTGTAAGGCAAAGTCATAGAACTTTCCCTTCCCAAACAAGATTAATCTATGGGTTAATTGTACCAGTCATTTTTATAGCGAGGATGGAAAAATGAAAAAAATCTTAGGATTAGTAGCCCTTACACTTTCAGCGGCCACGATGGCCTCTCCAGTTTCACAGTGGCTTACTGTGGATAATCAAGTTTTGGCTAAAATTAGACCCAATTTAAATAAATCAGTTCAAACAGTTTTTACTGGCGAAGGTGCTTCAGTGGTTAAGCTTTCAGCTCAAGAAATTGAGAAGCTTTCTCATGTTATTCACCATGATCTTCACCGCTGCGGTGGATTTATTCAACATAGCTCACAAGCTGAGGCGATCGAAGCGATTACCAGTCAGGGTGAAATGCATTTTGCCAAAAGAGCTATCTTTGCTGATTACACAATTGACCAGCAAGGTGTAGCTGCTCCGATGGTGTCTCAAGTTGCAGAAAAAACAATCAGAGACATGATTATTAAATTATCGAACTTTAACACTCGTTTCTATAAATCAGAAACTGGTGTTCAATCTTCTGAATTTATCCGAGATACTTGGGCAAGTCTTGCTAAAAAGCGCAATGACGTTAAAGTTGAGCTTTATAACCATAAAAGCTGGCCTCAAGCTTCGATCATCATGACAATTACTGGTTCTGAAAAACCTGAAGAGATTGTTATTGTTGGTGGACACGCTGACTCTATCGCAGGAATGTTTGGTGGGAATGGAAGAGCTCCGGGTGCTGACGATAACGCTTCAGGTATCGCTACTATCACTGAGGTCATCCGTATTCTTATGAACTCAGACTTTAAACCAAAGCGCACGATACAGTTCATGGGTTATGCAGCTGAAGAAGTTGGGCTTCTTGGCTCAAAAGAGATTGCTCAATCCTACAAGCAAAAGTCTCAAAAAGTTATCGGTGTTATGCAGCTAGATATGACACTTAAAAAAGGAACTGTTGATAAGGACATCGTCATGATGGCCGACTACACAAACGGTGCTCAGAATGAGTTTCTTGGTCGCCTTATTGATGAGTACGTAAAAGTTTCTTGGGGTTATTCTCGCTGCGGCTACGGTTGTTCAGACCATGCCTCTTGGACAGCAAACGGTTTCCCAGCATCTATTCCGTTTGAATCAACAATGGAAGACATTAACCGCAGCATTCACACGGCTAAAGATACGTTAGAATCTGCTGGCGGTGATGCAAAGCACGCTGCTAAATTTGCTAAGTTAGCGACAGCTTTTGTCGTAGAACTTGCAAACTAAGAGGAAGATCAACTAATTGAGTAATGAAATAAAGTCCTTATACGAGGACATCCGCGCCAACCTTGAATTATCACGAAAAGCACTTATAACGACGAGTATCCTGGGAGATGAAGAATCTCCTGGGATGCGTCCTTTAGAAGAATCAAATATCATCTTAGATACTCTCGAATCAATCGCTATTGATACAAGATCACTTTTGGATCTTCATCCTTCACTTGAGTCCCTCTTCGAAAAACATTTTGGAAGAGTCGTAGAGGTTTTCGAACGGGAAGCGATTGTAGAGACTTGTCTTGTTGAGGATTATCTTTTTCCGGTGACAAATTCTTATCCTCTTCTTGTTGATGGTAAATTCAATAAAGATGTAGCGGAGTCCTATAAAGATATCTTTAAGGCCTGGATTGAGGAAAAAAGTGGGAAACATGTAACCACTCAAGATTTATTAAAACTTAATTTTGAATTAAAGCTCAATGATAGAGACCTATCTTGCCAGTGTGTTCAGTGTTTAGGCGATTACAGAACACAGGTGCGTGAAGCTGTTTTTGCCACGCAAACATCTCTCATTGATAAGTCAGAAGAAAAGCTCCATGAGTGGGTACTCACAAGAAAAATAACAGATATTTCTAATACTGTTTTTGATTTGAAGAAAAATCTAGAAAAGAATTTTCATCAGATGAGAAATAAACTTAAGCGCTCTTCAGTGAATAAACTCGAGAACGAAGTGAAAGCTCACTTTAGACTTAAGTTCGGTCCTAAGTCTGATTTGGGTAAAGTTTATAAAGAAAAATTAAATGTGTTTTTTAATACTCTCTTAGTTGAGCAAGGACTAAAACCCGAGCTCGTTTCAAATGAAGAGTACGAGAGATTTTATCTCCAGTTGGAGACCAATATTTGGAAAGGCGAAGTCTTTCTGAGAAAAGAATTTGAACGCTTCACTGGTGCCATTCTTGCTCTTAAGCGTAAAGACGTTTCATCCACAATCCTAAGAGAATATCTTGGGCAGTTTTGGTTACATACAGATGCCAGAAGAATGAATCGTCGTGTGATTTATCACATGGGTCCTACGAACTCCGGAAAGACTTATCACGCGATTGAAGCCCTCTGCCAGGCGAAGAAAGGGTGTTATCTCGCTCCACTTCGACTTCTTGCTTCTGAACTTTTCGATACCATGAGTTCAAAAGGTGTAAAGACCACTCTTTTAACTGGTGAAGAGGTCATTGAAGTTCCAGACTCAACTCACTTCTCGTCAACAATTGAGATGGCAAAACTTCAGACTCGCTTTGATTGCTGTGTGATTGATGAAATTCAAATGCTCACGGATCCTCAGCGAGGCTGGGCGTGGACCAGAGCTCTGGTTAATATTCAAGCTGATGAAATCCATCTTTGTGGTGACCATTCGGTTTTAGAACTCGTTAAACAAGTTCTGGCACTTTGTGGAGATACGTTAGAAATTAAAGAATACACGAGAATGACTGAACTCAAGGTCATGGATCATCAGATTCCACTTTCTCAAATGCAAAAGAGTGATGCCCTGATTGTGTTCTCAAGAAGAAATGCCCTGAAATATAAAGCAGATTTAGAAGAACTTGATTTTAAAGTTTCAATTGTTTATGGACGTCTCTCGCCAGAGGTTCGCCGTGAGCAAGCGAGAAAATTTGATGAAGGTGAAACCGATATTATGGTTTCGACCGACGCGATCGCCATGGGGATGAACCTCCCTGTGAGAAGAATTGTTTTCTCTGCTCTGTCAAAATTTGTCGACGATAAAGAAAATCCACTTTCATTTTCTGAAATAAAACAGATTGCTGGTCGAGCTGGAAGATTTAAGCGTTTCCCTGTGGGAGAAGTGACCACTCTTAATCGCGTCGAAGATGGACTGAGAACCCTGAGAAATGCTCTCGATCATCATTTAGGCCAGCAAGGGAAGGCGATGGTAGGGCCAGATCTTGATATCTTTAGTTCCGTCAATAATGCACTTGAAACTCACTCTCTACCAACTCTTCAGCTCTCAGAGTTTCTTCGTCTCTTTAATACCATGACTTTCCAGAAACCATTCTATTGTGTGGACATGAAAGAAATGATTGAGCTCGCTGAAATGGTTGAAGCGGCCGATGAAGATAGAACTCTTTCTAATGCTGAAATCTTTGGTTTTGCCTGTGCTCCAGTGAACTTAGGTCTCATTGAACATGTTCAATATTACCTATGGATTCTCAATCACTATGTCACGGCCCAAAGTATTTACAATGAACCCATCGATGATAGATCCGATAACATCGACTATCTTGAAACGTCTATTAAGTGTGTGGAGCTTTTTCAGTGGCTTTCAAGGCACTTTAATCAGAAAAATTTCTCTTATGATGAGAAGCAGTTACTAGAAAATAAATCTAAGGCGATTGAGCGCTTGAATGAGCTCCTCTCTGATAAGATTGGAAAGAATTGTTCTAGTTGTGGTTGTAAAATGCCCGCCAATTCTCGCTTTAATATTTGTGATGAGTGTTTTTCAAAACGCCGATTTAACCGCAGACCACCTCGGGATGTCTCTTCAGAGAATGGAAGTGAAGGATCGCGTGGAGAGAGAACATTTGGGAGAAGTGATCGTCATAAAGGAAGAGACGATAATCGAGATAAGAATTCTAAGCAAAAGTCTGGGAAATCCAGTGAGCAGGGAGTGAGAAGACCCAAACCATCAGGTATGAAGTCTGGTGGCGGAGGTAAAAAAAGTGATGCAGCTAAGGCCTTTAGAAAATTCCGATAAAATATCTTATGTAGATTTTGCCCGAACTATTTTAGAAGGGCAGAATCTCGAATCGAAACTCCTTTCAACCTCCATCGATTGGACGGGTTGGAAAGAATACAGTCTGCCATCACTACCTGGCCGATCGGGTAAGCTGTCTTTTTCTGATCAACACATTAAATTTCCCAAGGCCAGTCGTTTAAATGAAAATGACATGAAGGCATTAGCTCTTCACAGTTTTGCCAATCATGAGTTACTTGCGATTGAAATGATGGCGGCAGCTGTTCTTCTTTATCCTCATCAAAATGAAGAAGATGCTCGATTCAAAAAAGGAATCGTGACGGCACTCAAAGAAGAGCAAAAACACTTGGGTCTTTATATCAAGAGACTTAATGAACTCGGATTTGCATTTGGTGATTTCCCATTGAATGATTTTTTTTGGCGCCAAATGGAGAAATTAAAAACTCCTGCTCACTATACGGCCGTGATGTCCCTGACTTTTGAGGCAGCGAACTTAGATTTTGCTCAGTATTACGCTAAAGTTTTTAGACAGCTTGGTGATACTGAAACGGCTTCAATCTTAGATACTGTCCTTCAAGATGAAATTGGTCATGTGGCGTTTGGGTCTTATTGGATGAAGAAATGGAAAAAAGATCAATCTTTATGGGATTATTATATGGCCTCTCTTCCTTGGCCATTAACTCCAGCTCGAAGTAAGGGATTGGCCTTTGACCCTGTCATACACACAAAAGGTATTCAGGATGAAGATTTTGTGAAAAGTCTCGTGAGTTACGATGATGATTTTAAAATTACCAAACGCTCGTAAATGAAGCCCATTAAAGTTAACGCTGATTATGAGATCACTCTCTTTGAAAATAAATCCGCTCCTAAGCTGATTAATCAATCCTTGGAATTTCTAGCACTCTATCTTGAAAATAGACCTTTAGTGACGGATAAACACTATACACAAAATTTTTTAGATCACGTGACTAGGATTTCTGGATCTGTGCCTTCATTTTCAGCGGAGAAGGATTTTGAAAATTGGTGGGGAAGTCTTAAAAATATACCACTTGAAAAAAAACTAAATTCCAAGGAGTTCTCCGCACGGTTTACTCCAGGAGTTCAGATCATCTCTCATGTATCCGATTTGCAATTAGGTGAAGGACAAACCTATTTGGCAAAAAACCCCTATGGAATGTCGGGACAAAATTTTCTTAAATTCATTAAAAACCAAGAGACTGAACTTCTACCCCTGTTAAAGAAGTCAAAACGACTTTTAGTTGAACCTTTTCTCGACAGGAAAAAAGATTTCTCGCACTATGTTTTTTCTGATGGAACTTTTATTGCTTATGAAAATCTTGTTGATCATCATTTTCAGTATAAAGGGACAATTTTTAGAAATCTTCATGCTCCAAGTTTGGAGTCACTAAGTTTCTATCATGAGATTGATAAAAGTGAGTGGGACCAGTTTGAAACAGAATTTAATTCCATTCGGGAGGCCATGAAAAGAGAGGGAGCAACCGGTGGGTATTCTGTCGATTCATTCACTTTCTTTGAAGAGGGGAAACTCAAGATTAGAACTTGCTCCGAGATCAATTACCGTAAAACGATGGGGCTTGTGGCGTGGTTACTTTCTAAAAAATATGCTAATAATGGTGATTCCACAATGCTGCTTCTTGGTCAGTCCTTAAAAGTTTCCGGAAGTTTTGAGCTCATTGAAGAAAAAATAAAAAAGATAGAAGGTTGTCTTCAGCTGTCTCCAGGCGATACTCGGTTCGAGATTTTTTTTATTGCCGCTTCGGATTTCCAGAAAGCGAAAAGTAAATTTCAGGAATTAAAAAATTTACTGCCTGATGGCCAATTTTCTGTAGAGATCTAGAATAATTCTTCCCGCTTCTTCAGCGGATGTTCCATATGAAATAATCCCATCATCGTGGCCTTTCATGACAAATATTCCCGACGTCTTGTTAAAGAGAAGGTCAGAAGCAGCTTGGGCCATTTCTTGTGTGCCGTAGGGAATGTCCTCATCTATGAAGTCAAAGGGACCATTTTTTAGCATTTCCCAGAGTTCCTTGTGGTGGACATGAAAAACATATTGAATCGCTGAGTTTGCTTCATAAATACCATAATGAGTGAGGGACTCACTCGAAGGAGGGATAAGACCCTCGGCCGTGACTGAGCCCTTTTTAAGATCACATTCAATAACTTTCGTATAATGATGGGCCTGGAGGTGAGCAAGATGCCCTGTTTGGCTTCCCGTGATGATAAAACTTTTCTTTGGAAGGCGGGAGGAGAGGTTTCCAAAACCAACCTTTTCGATCGGGTATTCGCCAATAAGACCCAGTTTAAAAAATAGGGCGCGCCACTTTTCAAGGGCGATGACCTGATTCATCTCAGGGGCCGGTGCCCTTTTGAGAGTCAGTTTAAACTTAATGACACCTTCATCCCGATTTGTATTCAATGATAAGTCCTTGATCTCCTATGGGATTTGATTGCAAATACCGCAGGCTGCCTTATAATGAGAATACCGGATAACATGGGCCAAATACAAGACCCATTTCAATAGGAGTCGTTATCCTCGATAAATTAATAAATGACTTGAAGTCCAAAATCCCTCTTGGAAAAAAGCCAAAGGCGAGTGACGACGAGTTGGATGAAAATCAACCTACTGAATCTCGGTCAAATGCATCAAGTGATGGCGATAAGACTGGGGTTACTAATATTTCTGATACCAATCTAGCTGATGAAGGGACTCAGAGTGAAATATCCTCTGATGTTGGAGTTGAAAATAAATCCTTAGTTCATAAACTTAAGAAAAAATTTGAAGAATTTCAGTCTAAGAAAAATAAATCTTCTTCTGACGAACTTAATCCAGGTGCCAGTAATGATGGGCCTGCTTCAAATGAGGCTGCTGCTGCTGCAAAAGCGAAAAAGAAGAGACTTTTAATCATTGGTGGAGTGGCCATTTTTTCAATTCTATTTTTATTACCGGACGAAGAAGAGGAAACAGCTGTTCCTGAGGCCGTTGTAAAACTTAAGCCAAGAAAAAAACCGGTTAAGCCAAAGCCCAAAACAGAAGAAACTTCTCCAGACTCTACATCAACAGCAGCGACTACTGTACCAACTGAAGAGGGTGGAATTTCTACACCTCCAACTGGTGATTCTTCTACCGAGCAAGTGTCCACAGAAAGTGGAACATCATCATCTGAATCTATGCCAGTTGATAATGTCACACAGTCTCCAGTAAGTGAGGGAACCCCAGTTGAGACTGCGCCCGTCTCAGAACCAGTCGCCAATGATACGGCCACCACTGAAGCGGCACCAATAGATTTTTCTTCTGACGTACCAGCCTCAAGTGAAACTTCATCAACAGATCCATCAGTTGTGTCGCCTCCATCTTCGGATTCCATTGATTCAATCGATGGAACAGTCACGACTGAAACAAATTCAGACAGTATTACAGATCAAATTCTTGAAGATTTAGAGAAACAAGTCGAAACAAAAAAACCAGTACAGATAAAAAAAGAATATGTTTCTCCTCCTGATTATGAATATTTTGGAAGAGGGCTAGTCTATAATTGTGCTGGAAAACATTGGGCCTGCGTCGATGCCCCAAGCTACAAAACTTGCGAAGATAATTCTTCATCAGTGAAATATCTCAATAAGAAAATAGAATGCCATCCATTTAACGTCTATGAAACTGCGAAAGGCTGCCAAAATGTTCAAAATAGGATGGTTTCATCGAGTGCTAAGACAAATTTTTGCGAATAGAAGTTAGGCTGCGTTCTTATTAAATTTTTTATCCATGAGTGGAATAAAAAATTCTTCTTCACCTTTTAAGGCTTCTTTTTTCATTCCTTGAATGAATAGTCTCACGAGATTTGGATCGAATTGAGATCCAGAGAATTGAGTAAGTTCATCAAAGGCGACCTCATAAGGTAGTCCTTTTCTATAAGGTCGTGTGGAAGTCATGGCATCAAATGTGTCCGCAATTAAGATGATCCTAGCTGCAGTTGGTATTTCCTCACCCTTAAGACCTAGCGGATAACCCTTGCCGTCGAATCTTTCGTGATGAAGGCGAGCATTCTCAGCAACTTTATCAAAGTAAGGAAACTCTTTAAGGATTTCATAGGAATTTTCAGGATGCTTTTTCATGATGAGAAACTCTTCCTCTGACAGACGAGAAGGTTTATTCAATACAGCATCTGGTGTTCCAATTTTACCAATATCATGAAAAATAGCCGAGAGTTCTAGTTCGAACATTTCTTCTGCGGATAGTTTTGCCTCTGTACCAGTGACTATTGAGAAGTAGGCAACACGCATACTATGTCCAAAAGTGTAGTTATCTTTGGCATCCAGGGCCTTAAGGATAGTTCTGGCCGCTTGCTCGCTGATTTTTTTGTTGTCGGCCTTTAAAGACTCAACTTGAGAGGCCATACCCAAAAGGGACAGTGCTGTGCTCAATGATGGTAATTCAAAGACATTATTTTTTTTCATTCCCATCCCGGATAAAGTCCCAGTGAAATTCCTTTCACTTGATGAATTCTCTTCGGTTGTTTTGGAGAAAAATAAACGGTAAAATAAGAGAAATCGGTAACAAATAGCTAACCCACAGAAACTACTAAGATTTTTGGCTTTAAAGGCAACAATGATCATCCTAGATGAAAGAGAATTTCTTGAAAAAGAACTGAATCAAAGAGGTTTTGACATTTTTGATTTTTTTCAGGATCGACGAGTCCTTAGCTTGGAGTCCTTCGTTTCCTTAGAACTTAAAAGAAGAAATGAAATCGTACTGGTCGATACTGAAACTGTTTTATCTCATCCCGAATTTCAAGAACGATTTAAAACACTCCTTAATACTTTTCTTGGAGTTATTTTTTTTCATGAGCATAAAAATAGCCCAGGACAAAATTGGGTCCAAAATGAATCCTCTTACTTAAAGAAAATTATTGGAGAGTATTGTTTACCGATGCCGGAGCTTAGTTGGAATATTCTTTCAAATCAGATGCAGTTTTTCTGGACCCTTGTTGAAGACCAAAAAAATCTTCAAAAACATTTGGCACAATTTAGTTTTGAACTTGAGAACGTCCTTCAAAATGCTGAAGAAGACATGCAAAAGGCAAAAAAAATTCATCAAACTCTCATTCCTAAAAGGAATGAAGAGATTAAAGGAATTGCTTTCCACTATAAATATTCTGCCGGAGATGGAGGGGGAGGAGAGTTTTATGACTTGGTTCAAGCCAATTCAAAAATCTATCACATCATCTTTTCTGGGCAGTCGTATCTGTTATCGAGTGCCGTGATGGCCCTTCTTTCTGTCCAAAAAGAGAAAAACTTTCGGCCAGAGACATTTATAGAAGATGTCTCTCAGGAAGCGGAAACTATTAATAGTTCAAAAAAGAAGAAATCAGATTTTGATCTTCTCGTCACAGAGATTGATCCGGCCAGTTTGACCCTTAAAGTTCATACGCAATCTAAAACGGAATTATATAGCGACACTCACGGTCATCTAAATTTGCAAAAGGGTGATAGCTACCAATTGATCAAAGGGGAGAAAGTCATTGTTTTCTCTTCAGGATTCATATTTAATTGGATTGAAGGCCATCCAAAAAATGACCTTTATGACTTTATGAAGAAAGAAGAAAATCTTTCTTCGGGTGAATTAATGTCTGAATTATTCTTCCAATTAAATGAAGGTAAAGAGGGACAATTTCTTAAAAAAGACGCGACGTTGTTGTTGATGGAGGTTAATAGACATGGCATTCATAAAGTTTAGTTTTCTTTTTATTTTTATCTTTTCGACAGCACTGGCCCAGACAAGGTTTAGTTCCAAGAGTTGTCTGGATTCATCTTATAAAATGAAAATGATTCAGAAAGGGCCTCTCTTTGGGCTTTTGAAACAAGAATTTCAAATCGACAAGAAAAATTGCCTCATACATATTTTGCATCACAAATACCTTCCAAAAGAATGGTATATCGATGTTTGTAGAGAGCCTGTTCACATAAAAGTGACATCTGCGACTGGTGTGGATGTCGCAAAAAAAGATGGAAATTGCCTCAATGTTGATAAGAGCCGAGATACCTCTAATTTTTGCTCTCAGTACTTTGATCTGATTGAAGTCATTCAGGATGATGGTCTCATTTTCGCTGAAGGAGATAGAGATAACTTGAGCTCTGCCCACGGTAAAACGTATTGCACTTACTTACTCATAAAAAAATATCTAAATGAATCGATTATTTTTAGTCGCTACACAGAGGTGCCAGATATCTTTTTAGAACCTTCGAAAACGGCTCCTGTAACAGTTCCAGCAGATGGTGTCGAAGTTAAGAAAGAGAGTGAAGGGGCGAAGCTTCAAACAACACCCCCTTTGAATTCGAAAACGACGAATATCTAATTAACGGTAAGGGCGCTCAATATTAATCAAATGATCTGAAAAATCATGGTGATTTGGGTGCTCTGAAATAATTTTTGTAAATTTCTCAATCGTTACAAATGTATTCTTTAATCTTTTTGATTCGATCTTTTTGATATCAGATTTAATCATATTAATTTTTTTTTGATTCATCTTAGGTAAAAGTAACTCTTTCACAAGCACAACGCGAAATTTATAAGATTCTTCAATAAGTTCATGGGCCCTTTTCTTATTGATCTCTAGAATCTTTCCTAATTCAGTTTTTTGATCCTTTGTAAGAGTTTTAGAATTTTCGATCAGATCCTGAATCGTCTTACCAAGGTTATTTACTGATACTTCCGTTTGAGAAACTTGATTTTGAATCTCTTTTTCTTCTTTCTTGTGTGTCGAGCAGCTAAGCGACAATCCTAAAACTAAACAAACGAAAAATATTTTATTCATAGATCTCCTAAACTAAACTTTTGAGAAGGCATTCTCTAAATCTTTAATAAGATCATCGCTGTCTTCAATCCCAACTGAAAGCCTTATAAGATTGTCATAAATCCCAAGTTGTTCTCTCACTTCCTTTGGAATTGAAGCATGGGTCATAATCGCCGGATGGTCCACAAGGCTCTCCACTCCTCCGAGACTTTCAGCAAGAGCAAATAATTTTACGTTCTCAAGAAATCTTCTGGATTCAGATATGCCACCTTTTAAAAAGAAAGTAATCATCCCGCCAAAGCCTTTCATCTGCTGTTTAGCGAGCTCATGTTGAGGATGGGACTTAAGCCCAGGGTAAACAACTCGCTCTACTTTCGGATGATTTTCTAAGAATGTTGAAATCTTAATTGCATTCTGTTCATGTGCTTTCATACGAACTGCAAGAGTCTTAAGACCTCTTAACACAAGCCAAGAGTCAAAAGGGGACTGACTTGGGCCAATGGCATTTTGGTAGAAAAAGATTTTATCTCTGATCTCATAAGAATTAAACATCAGAGCTCCACCAACAACATCTGAGTGACCATTGATGAACTTAGTCATTGAATGAAGAACGATATCGGCACCTTGGTCCAAAGGATTTTGGAAATAGGGGCTCATAAAAGTGTTATCTACAACCGTCAGTGCTCCAACCTTTTTAGCAAGAGTTGAAATCGCGTGAATATCTGAGATCTTTAAAAGAGGATTGGTTGGAGTTTCTAACCAAACAAGAGCGGGTTTAAACTCATTAATTTCTTTTTCAAGATTTTTCAAATTTGTCGTATCAACAAATTTGTATTGATGTATTTCAGGGAAAACTTTAGCGAATAAACGATATGTCCCACCATATACATCATCACCACAAATAATTCGAGAACCCTTGGGTAGCATATGCATAATGAGTGTTGAAGCCGAAAGTCCACTGGCCGTCACAAAGCAGTGTTTCGCATTTTCTGTCGCTGCCAAACATTCTTGAAGGCGAGTCCGCGTTGGGTTATGAGAACGAGTGTATTCATAGCCTTTATGTTCACCTGGGGATGACTGAACATAGGTTGAAGTTTGGAAAATAGGTGGCATGATCGCCCCTGTTGTTGGATCAGGCTCTCCTCCAACGTGAATGACTTTAGTTTCAAATTTCATTTCTTTCATTTTTTACTCCACTAGCTCTTTCATTTCATATGAGGCTGCCAATACAGAAAGGCGAGCAATCACAGAATACACAGCTTCTTTAATCGTATGGTCACAGTCTTGTTTGACATCAGATAGACATAGTTTTTGATAGATCATTCCCTGGGCATTAAGATTTGCCTGGGTACCTCTAAGAGGATTCGTGCGCATGAAGCCACCGGAACTCTTGCCATTTATAAGATAAATAGTCACTTCTGCAGGAGCATCGTCGTATTTCACGATCGTTTCAACACCCTCTTGAATGAGAACAGTCGTGAATTTTAAATTTCCCTTACCAATATCCATCTTATTTCGAACTTTACGGTTCATGGAGATAATTTCTTCTCCACTACCAACAACCGAAATCCCCATGCCGTAAGTCCCCTGAGAAGCCTTAACAAAGACTTGAGAGCTCGTGGGTAGAGTTGCGAGAAGTTTATCGACTTCTTTCGCAATTTCATCCAGGCCCTCTTTGGTGTTGAAATCAACATTTTCTACTGAAGAAAAATGGGCTTGAATTAAATCAGGGTTAATTGAAAAATGTGAACTAAATTTATTTGCTGTCTCTCTGTAGTGCTTAAAGTGGTGAGTCTTTTGTCTTTTAAACCAGCCGGCATAAGGTGAAGGTACCACCGGCGTATTTACTAATTTCCAGTTTATGTCGAGTGGAATGGATTGATCATTATTAAGAAGGATAATGTCAAACCCGAAAGACTTATTGGATTCAGATTGAACAAAATCTCCATCAATAAATTGGGCACGGTAAATGTGGAGTTTATGACCTGAGAACGATTCCAACTCTAAAACATTTGTCTCGCTGTTCTGGAATAAACTTTGGTCAGGCGAAAAGATAATAACTTCGGTTTCCGCCATTTCCATCGTAGATTTTAATTTATAGAGGTGATCAAGATAGAATTTATTTTTTGTATGTGATTCCGGAAGCAATCCTACTTTTTTTAAACCAGGTTTAATTTGTTCAAATCGCACTTTAAATAGGTCTGCACAATTTAACAGATCTTTACTACAGAGATTATTAAAACCGGCCGGATACATATTGTGGTCAACGGGAGCGTACTTAAATTTACTCTCTCTAACATCAACACTTGAAGTCAGAGGCTGAGGAAGTTCTGATTGGGCCTTGTCTATCCATTCATTAACAGCGTTCCAATGACGACAAATAAACTGCTCAAGTTCGACTTTGGTATTTATATTATATGACATAAGATTTCCATTTTTCAGTTAGGTGTAGGAGATGATCACTTGGAGATAGGCTGATGATTTCTGGGAACTCCAGGACGAATGGAAACAAACCTTTAAGTTGTTTTTTTAAGTCCTGTTCCCGCTTCTCGAGTGAATCTTTAATTTGTATCAGGTGAAGATCAGTTGGGTGCCAAGTGACAAGATCAAATTCAAGGCATTTATTTAGAACTAAAAAATGGTCTTGATGAATAAAATGAGCGGCATGAGAGCGGATTTCAACTGCTTCTTGCGCTTTCCCTTGTTCTACTGACGTCACAAGGAACCAGTTGCACTGCTCCCGGGATTTTAATTTATCTTGAAGAGCAAGTCCCTTAAGAAAAGCCTCTCGTGATTGATAAATGACTTGGACAGCTTGGATAAAATCATCAATAAATTGGGCACCAGTTACTGCCTGTAAATAACTTAGTAATTTTCTAACTCCACCAGAGATAACTCTGTTAATAAGACCTGCTCCAAAAACTTTCTTCCCGGCCTTGGCCGTCTTTTGGCCCAGGTAAGTAAAAATCTCGACAAAGTTTTGATCAAAAAAGTTTCGAATTTTATTTAAGCTTTCTAGGAAATCTAAAAAATGTGCTCCAGGAGGAGTATCTAAAACGACAACATCGTAGTTTCCTGTATCAAATTGCATTTGAACTTCCACCATGGAAAGAATTTCGTTCATTCCTCCATAGGGTTTAGAGAGAATTTGGACGATGCGGTTATTCTCAAGATCTGGAGTATTAAATTTTCTAGCCATTCGTTTAATGGTCTTTTCAGGTGACATGAGTAAGGCATTCAATTTCGTCCCATTCACTTCAACTGGTACAACTTCACCAAGTGAATCAGCACTTAATCCGAGTAAATCTTTTAATCTTTTCGCCGGATCAATAGTGATGAGCAAAACATTAAGGTTTTGTTGGGCGAGATTTATAGCACGTGACGTGGCGAGAGTCGTTTTTCCAACCCCACCCGTTCCACAGAAAATTTCGAATGATTTAGTGGAAAGTGTCACTAAAAGATCCTTCTATTGTTTAAGACGGCTTTTATTCTATATGAGTTTTGAGAGAGACCCAACTAAATCCGTCTCAATGGAGAGACCATCTTGCTTTAATGAGTGCGGAAGAACGCATAGCATCTGAGACCGATTTTCTTCGACTAGCTGTTTTTCATTGATAGTTTTCTGCTTTAGACCTTCTGGGAGTTTGTCTAAATCATTTTCAAGCAGTGGATAGAGACAGTTATTCACAGTGATTTCAATACTAACTGGGGTGCGCTCCGTAAGACCGGCCTTAAGTTCTACTGCTTCTTGCCATGCCATGAGGCCCGGAAGGGTGACCACATGAATTTTAGTGTAGGCCGGATCATTTAAGCGAGAAAGCATCTTTCCAGTATCTTCAAAAATAATCCCGCTCTCAAAAATCTGTTTAAAATTTGTTGTGCTCTCAACCATGGTTAAGGCGTGTCCTGAAGCGGGAGCATCAAGAACAACTGTCAATCTTGGATTGCTATTTTGCATGTCTAAGATTTTACCGAGGTAAATGAGGTAGTTAAAACCCGGGACCATATTGATGAGGGCCCGAAAGAATGGAGTTTTAACGATCCATCCAGCGACCAGTTTAGAATTGAGTTTTTTCTCAATATAGTTTCTGGCGGAATCTTCAAGATCTAGTGAGATTTCTCTGATGCCATTAATGAATTTGTCTGTTGATCCTTGGTGAGTTTCTCCCAAAGATTGATTTTGAAAGGTTAGGTAAACAACTTCGTGATCATGCTCTAATAAATACCTTGTGAAAGCTTTACTTAGAGTGGTTTTTCCCACGCCACCTTTACCAGTAAATATATAAAGGCGGCGAGGTTGTTGGTTCATTAGAAGAGGTACATTCCAGTGATAAGAAGTTTAAAGTAATAACCCTTAAGGTCTGATTGACTGTCCTGCTGAATTTCAAAAGGCCAGTGCATTTGTCCCATAACACCAACAACATAATGATCATTTAACCGAAGATCAATTCCTCCACCAAAATTTAGGCCAAAAGAAACTTTTTGATCTGTCCATTGAGTTGAAGTCGCTGTTGCTCTTTTTGCCCTTGGTGCATAGAAACCAAGTCCTCCTAAAAAATAAGGAGCAAGCTGATCATATTCAACAAATCTGCCTTTGATCGAGCTCGTTAACCCCATAAGTCTCATGCGCTCGTTTTCGTCAGTATGCTCAGACATGTGAGCATTAATGAGTAAATCAAAAGAATAGCTAGCGGCGTATGAGTAAAGTAGATCAAAAGTAATTTTATCATTTCCGTGCTTCGAGTAATTACCCAATAGGAAAGTTTCACCTAGACCAAAGCCAAGTCCATGACGTTGGAGTCTTCCCTGATGACTACGAGATCTAGTCTGGGATGGCTTTTCTTCATATTCTTCAGATGAAGATTTATCTTCATCTTTAGTTCGAAGTTCACCAGATGTGTTTGGAGTTTTTATTTTCGAAGAAAACGAAGGTTGGTCGTTTGCCTGAGAAAAAGAAAGAGAAGGGGTAAAAAAACTCATGGCCACAAGGGCCATGAGTAGAATGCTAAATTTTTTGTTACTCATGAACTAAGATTAGTTCAAAGTAGCAGAATTTTCCATAGAAGAGTTAAGACCAGCTACGAATGCAGGAATTTCAGCGTTGATAGCAGCTGCTGGGATATCGAAAGTAAGGTTTAATTTGCTTTCTAAACCAGCGATATAACCAGTAAGAGTTCCTTCTTCAGAACGGATAACACGCTTAAGAAGTTCAGTGTTACCTGGCTTAAGAGATTTACGCTCTTGATCGAAAAGAAGCTGGATCTGAGTCATGTATGTGATGTCATTTTTAGACTTGTTGTCGATAACTTGGATTTCGTGACCTTCGCGAATGATCTGAGCGATCTCTTCAAGTGTAACATAGCAGCTTTGGAAAGTGTCGTAGAGCTTGCGGTTCTGGTAACGCTTGATGATACGTACGTCTTTCATGTTGTTCCCCTAATTTTTAGTTATACCCTTTTAAATCTTTTTAAAGGTACTTTCGTTAATAGTTTTGTTTAGTCTCAAGAAACAGTGCACTCAAAATAATATGTTTTTGCGCACTATCGCTTTTCGAATCGGTTGGGTTTTACTAAGACCGAGTTTGGCTGTCAACCCAGATAGTCATAAAAAATCCTAAAGATGAAAAAAAAATAGCCTCCGAGGGTAAAAAATTCCCTATCCGGAGCGAAACGGCAACGCACTTTCAGCAGCTTAGGCTAACAAGATCGTCCTTTGTGCAGAGGGCGTTAATTATGACCAAATCCTAAGAAACGTCCAAAAAGCCACCGATAAAGACTTTGAGGGGGGCGAATAGATTTGCCCCTACCTAAGAACAGGACGTCTATGAAACTTGCTCGTTTAATTTTGTTTTCAGTCGTTTTTGGAATTTTTATCACAGGCTGTGCCCATCAAAAACCTGTGACTACAAATGATTTGTCCCAGTTCACTCCCGAACAAATAGAGCAATTAAATAAAGAGGCACTACTGATCGCCTCTAAGCGACTCGAGGAAATGGTGATTCAGGCCAAGTCGAGTGAATCAACTTTAAATTATTTGGCCACAGATTTATTTTTAAAAGGGAACATGTCTCTTCTTGAGGGAGATTACGCTACGGCCGCTGTTTTATTTAAACACCTCGTGACCCTTGTACCTGATGATGAATTTGTTCAAAGAAAATATGCCATAACCTTAATTCGTGAAGGTGACTTAGAAAATGCTGTGGGTGTTTTAGAGAAGCTTTACAAAAACACTAAAGACGAGAGAGTTGGACTTATTCTTGCTGGAGTCTATACAGGGTTAGATAAAGAGGATCTCTCGAGAAAAATTTATCGAAATCTTTTAGTCTTAAATCCAAAAAATGAAGATGCTTGTATTTTCCTTGGAAAGTCACTCGCGGTGTCTAAAGAAACAACGAAGGCCATTTCTCAGTTAAAAACTTGTTCCACAAAAGATAAAACAAATGGCATGTATGACTACTATATAGGGAAGATCTATATGGACATGGGAAAAATAGCCGAAGCCATGGAGTCCTTTAAGCTTTCAAATAAAAGACAACCTTCTCTGGCCCAAGCGACCAATGCTCTGGGAATGTTATTAGAAGAGCGAGAGGATCATCATAGTGCGATTCAAGTCTATAAAAAGTATCTTGATGTCAATCCAAATGACTCCTCAATCCTCAACCGAATGGTTCAGGTCCTCTTTCTTAAAGAAAAATTTGAAGATGTTGTTCCTTATGCAGAGAGATTAAGTGATTTAGAGCCTGAGGATTTAAATTTAAAAGTTAAACTTGGAATTCTTTATACGGATTCTAAAAAGTATCCCGAGGCAATCTCTGTGTTTAAAGATCTTCTCGCTGCGGCCCCGAAGTCAGACAAAATACTTTATTATCTGGGAGTCATTCATCAAGAAATGAATGATTTACAAAATTCAATTGAATATTTTAACCAGATCCCTTCCTCAAGCGGACTTTATACCGATAGCTCAGTTCAAATGGCAAACATGCTCTCGACGTTGGCCCAATCAGATGAAGAACTAACACCCAAGTTTATTAAATATGTAAATGCAAAGATTGAAGAATTTAAAGACATGCGAGTTGAGTTCAGTGTTATTAAGGCTGGATTCTATGAGGGAGAGGGAAAATATAAAGAAGCTATGGAAACAATGATGGTGATTCAGGATGAGAAGAATTTTTCGAATCAACATAAGTACTATCTAGCAAATCTTTACGAAAAAGAAAAAAAGTATGAGGAGTCCACTGCTCTGGTCATGGGAATTATTGAGAAGGAGCCTAAAAACGCTCATGCTTGGAATTTTTTAGGGTATTCACTTCTCGTGAGAGGGCAAGAAATTGAAAAAGCCTACGATTATATTCAAAAGGCACTTAAGATTAATCCTGAAGATGGTTATATTAGAGATTCATTAGGTTGGTATTATTTTAAGAAAGGTCAAACCAGTAAGGCGCTCAAGGAGCTCGAACTTGCCTTTAAGAGAGTTCCGGATGACATTGAGATTATGAAGCACCTTGCGATAGTCCATAGAGAATTAAAAAACTATAAACGAGCCAAAATTTATTTTGAGTCAGCACTAAAACTCGTTCGCTATCAAGTTGAGCGTCAGGAGATCATGGGTCTCATGACTGAACTTGAGGGAGAGCGTATTCCTGCATCAGAGAAATTGGACTAAATGCTAAGACCCCTTTTTTTATTTGTTTTCATTTCTTCATGCTCATTTTTAAAGGGTACACCTTCCCTTAAAACAATCGATACCGATCGACTCCTAAATTCAATAAAACTCACAGGAGAGGGGAAAGGAAGGTTAACTCTTGGGCAGAGTCAGCATGTTTTTAGTGTTGATAGCGTACTTAATGAAGATCTTGATTGGATTTTCGCCGTAAGTATCCCTCTTCACGGTGAGGAAGTGATGATCTTATCTGATATAAAAAGTCACCAAATGAAATTTAGCGAAGTTTCTTCTTTTGAGGAAAGGATTGCGAAAGAATTTAAGCGACTAAAACTGAATAAAATCCTTACGACTGAAAAGTTCATGAAAGAGTTGCGCTTATTGATCAGGTTTGGCCTCTCTCCTCAATGGGGGCAAAAACGAGATTGCAAGCCGCAGCAAAATGAAACAATTTGTGAACTTGATGGTGAGACATTTATCGTTCATGTTCTGGATACTGAAATTAAAATAAAAAAATTATTGGGGCAGGGTAAAAGTTTACAGATTGTAGCAAAAAACCTTACTGAATCTTTCTTTCAGAAAACCGACATCATTCTCTTCTTAAATGAAGCCCAGGAAGAGAAGAAAGTCTCGCCTTTTTCTCTCGAAATTTTTTGGTAAAAAAATATTCCAGACCTTTTTGGTTGCAAAATGCACCTCTTGTCAGAAATGCGTTGTTTTTATAGTGATTAATATCGCTCTGATGGCTTACAATTATTCTATTTATTTTCAGGAGTCTTAGATGAAGAGTTTGGTGTTCGTACTAAGTTGTTTGATGCTGTCTTTTGCCTGTAGCAAGGAGAAGACTTTTGATGAAAGAGAAATCAATCTTATCTCTCCTGAAAAAATTTCGGGCTTTGACCCTATTAATGCTTCTGATCGTTATTCAGGTAATGAGACGGGAAAAGTTTATGAAGGATTATTTGAATTCCATCCGTTAAAGCGTCCCTATGAGCTTATGCCTAACTTGGCAGAAAGTTTACCGGTAGTGAGTTCAGACGGCCTGACATACATTTTTAAAATTAGAAAAGGTGTCCTCTTTCATGACAGCCCTGCCTTTAAAGATGGCGTTGGGAGAGAGATGAAAGCTTCAGATATAATTTATTCAATTAAAAGACTCGCTGATCCTAAGCTTAATGCCAAGGGGTGGTGGCTTCTTGATGATCGTCTTGTGGGTCTTAATGAATGGAGAACAAAAAATTCAACCACTGAGAATACAAATTACGAAGAAGAAATTGAAGGGTTAAAAAAGATCGATGAATATACTCTTCAAATGAGACTTAAAAAACCATACCCACAGTTTCTTTATGCTCTAGCTATGCCATATACATTTATTGTTGCAAGAGAAGCAGTGGAGCATTTTGGAAAAGAGTTTCTTAATTACCCTGTTGGAACGGGAGCGTTTGTTCTTCCAAAGTTCGAGCAGTCAAGCATGATCACTTATCTGAGAAACACTAAATTTAGAGATAAGTTTTATCCATCTGAAGGTGAAGAGGGTGATGATAAGCTTGGGCTTTTGGCCGATGCTGGAAAAAAAATTCCATTGATAGATAAAATCACTGTTCACGTCGTTGTTGAATCTCAGCCTAAGTGGTTGTCATTCATGAAGGCGAAGGATGATCTTCTTGAAGTCAAGGACGTGAATATTCAGCAAACAATTAATTCTAAGAAAGAATTAAAAGATGAGCATAAAGAAAAAGGCATCAGGCTCATCATGAAGCCCATGTTAGATGTCACTTATTTTGCCTTCAATCATGAAGAGCCTATCTTTAAAAATAGAAAATTAAGACAGGCGATGAATCTCGCCTTTGATAGAGCGACATATAATAGACTCTTCCATGAAAATACAGCGTTTGATGCTCATGGGCCAGTTCCTCCTGGACTTGGTGGACAAACGAAAGAATTCAAAAATCCTTATATTAAATACGACCTAGATCAGGCGAAGAAACTTTTAGCTGAGGCCGGTTATCCAGGTGGTAAGGGTCTACCGACGATTGTTGTTCAGACGAGATCTGATACGATTTCTCGACAGCAAATTGAGTTCTTTGAGAAATGCATGGAGAAAATTGGAATCAATATAGATGCAGGTACTAACACTTGGCCTGAGCTTGTTAATAAGGTCACAAAAAAACAACATCAAATGTATACCATGGCATGGGGAGCGGATTATCCAGATGCTGAAAATTTCCTTGGTCTCCTGTATTGCCCAAACCAAGCCCCAGGATCAAATGGAGCAAACTATTGCAATCCAGACTTCGATGCGATTTATAAACAAGCAACGATCATGCAAGATTCTCCTGAGAGAACCACTCTTTATGAAAAATTAAATGAGATGGTCGCCTTAGATGCTCCATGGATTTTTGGGTTTCACCGTACGGACATCTATCTTGCTCAGGCGTGGCTTAAAAACTTTAAACACATGGAGTTTAATCACTCCCAGTTTCAATACCTCAATGTTGACCTTGAAGTGAAAAAACAACTTAGTAAGAAATTTTAGTAGGCCAAATGATTAAGTACATCATTAGAAGACTTCTCTACCTCATCCCTGTATTACTTGGGGTGAGTTTTATTATTTTTGTTCTCTTTAATCTTGTCTCTGGTGATCCGACGGCGGTGCTCTTAGGGAAGAATGCATCGGCAAGACAAATGGCCGAGTTACGAGAACAACTAGGACTTAATAAACCTCTTCTTGATCAATATTTTGATGTCGTTAAATCAGCTTTCACTTTTGATTTTGGCTATTCATGGGCAACAAAGCAGGAAATATCTCACATGATTCTTCAAGGGGCCTATCCTTCTTTGTGTTTGTCTGTACCGGCTTTTGTGATTGCGACGATCTTATCTCTTATTATTTCCTTAGTTGTTTCCTTTTATAGAGGAAAGGGGATTGATCTTTTTGTTCGTATCATGTGTATTGCCGGAGTGAGTGTTTCAGCTTTGGCCTACATTCTTTTCTTTCAATATTTTTTCGCCTACAAGCTTGGATGGTTTGAGATATCGGGTTTTGAATACGGATTTCCCGATTTTATTCCTTTTGTTGCACTTCCTGCGATCATTTTTATCCTCTTGAGCCTAGGGCCTGATGTTCGCTTTTTTAGAACCGTGATTTTAGATGAGATTTATCAGGACTATGTTCGTACCGCTCGCGCAAAGGGGCTCTCTGAGGTTGTGATTCTTTTAAAGCACGTTCTTCGAAATGCAATGATCCCCATCATTACTTATGTCGTTATACAGATACCTTCTTTAATTTTAGGTGCCTTACTTTTAGAAAACTTTTTTAGTATCCCGGGCCTCGGTGGAATTACCTTGAATGCCCTAAACTCGTCAGATTTTCCTGTGATCAAGGCCATGGCAATCCTTTCGAGTGTTCTTTATATCTTATTAAGTCTTTTGACTGATGTTTTATACACATTTGCTGATCCTAGAGTGAAGCTTAAGTAGAAGTGAAAATATGAAAGAGAATTCTTTATGGAAAGATGCATTTCGTAGACTGACCATGGATAAGTGGGCACTGGGCTCTCTCATCATTGTGCTCATCTATTCTTCTGTCGCTCTTCTCGCGGCGATGGGAATTATTGCTGGTGACTGGGCCAAAGAGGTTGGTGCTTCGAATATGGCCCCTAATGGAGATCACTGGTTAGGGACAGATATTTTTGGTCGTGACGTTTTATCAAAAGTTTTAAGGGGAACTCAGATTGCGATGTCTGTAGGACTCGTGACTTCACTCATCGCAATTCCTATTGGAGTTGTTCTCGGGGCACTTGCCGGTTATTTCGGGGGGTGGGTGGATGATTTAATTACCTGGCTCTACACGACCTTCTCATCCATACCAAATATTATGCTCCTTATTTCTATCACAATGATTCTGGGTAAGGGCATCTTCGCCGTCTACATCGCTCTTGGTGCCACAAGTTGGGTCACTCTCTGTCGTCTCATCCGTGGCGAGGTGATGAAACATAAGGAGAGAGAATATGTGCAGGCCGCAGGAGCAATAGGTGGAGGGCACTTTAGAAAATTGTTTCTTCATATCCTTCCTAATGTGACTCACATCGTGATCATCAATACCTCATTACAGTTTCAGTTCGCGATTAAATCTGAAGTCATTCTTTCTTACTTGGGCCTCGGTGTTCAGGGTGAGCCAAGTTGGGGGACCATGATTGATGACGCTAAATTGGAACTCTCTCGAGGAGTTTGGTGGCAACTTGCTGGGGCCACGACCGCCATGTTTTTAGTTGTACTTGCATTTAATCTTTTGGGAGATGCACTTCGTGACTCTCTTGATCCAAAGCTAAAAGGAAAATAGCTATGACATCACCACTTCTTTCAGTAAGAAACCTCGTGGTCGAATTCCAGACCGGAGAAGGAATCACTAGAGCAGTTAATAATGTCTCCTTCGACATTCCTGCTGGAAAAACTATTGGTATTGTAGGTGAATCTGGTTCTGGAAAATCAGTGACCTCTCTTGCAGTCATGGGACTTTTACAAAAGCCTGCTGCTAAAATTCCTCAAGGGGAGATCATCTTTAATGGTCAAGATCTTTTAAAATTTAATGATTCCCAAATGCGAGCCATCCGCGGGAATCAAATTTCAATGATATTCCAAGAACCAATGACTAGTTTGAATCCGGTTTTCAAAGTTGGAGATCAAATTGCAGAAACGATTCGTATTCATAGAAATATTTCAAACAAAGAAGCTTGGGATCGCGCTGTTGATCTCATGAATCAAGTTGGAATTCCAAATCCTGCATTGAGCGCTCACAAATATCCGCATGAAATGTCTGGTGGGCAAAAACAAAGAGTTATGATTGCCATGGCGATTGCTTGTGAACCGAAGCTTCTCATTGCAGATGAACCAACGACGGCGTTAGATGTGACAATCCAAAAGCAAGTGTTAGAACTTCTCCATAAACTTCAGCAGCAGTACAAAATGAGTATGATGTTTATTACTCATGACTTAGGAGTTATTGGAGATATTGCTGATGACGTCGTCGTTATGTACCGTTCAAACGTTGTTGAGCAAAACAAGGCCCAAGAAATTTTTTATACCGCTAAGCACCCCTATACTAAAGGGCTTCTTGCTTGTCGTCCAAAACTTGGAGCTAATCCAAGAAGGCTTTTAACTGTCAGTGATTTTATGGATGATCAAGGTGTTGAGAAACATGTCTCCCCAGAAAGAGTTGTGGTTTTTGATAAAGAACAGGAGAAAGAAAAATCTTCTGAGATACTTCTTGAGGTAAAAAATCTAGTGACTCAGTTTCCGATAAAAGGTGGATTCTTTGGTCGAACGGTAGATCACTTTAAAGCGGTTAATGACGTCAGTTTTACTCTTAAGAAGGGAAAAACTCTTGGTCTTGTTGGAGAGTCTGGTTGTGGTAAAACAACCCTTGGAAGGTCTATCCTTCGGCTAGTAGAACCTAGTTCGGGGAGTATTATTTATAATGGAAAAGACATCACTCATGTTTACGCTGAGGAACTTCGACTTCTTAGACGTAAAATGCAGATTATTTTTCAGGATCCTTACTCATCATTAAATCCAAGAATGACTATTTCTGAAATTCTTACTGAACCACTGAATATTCATAATGTGGGAAATTCTAAACAAGAACGTTTAGATATGGCGAAACAACTTTTTGAAAAAGTTGGTCTTAAGCTCTCTCATCTTAATCGCTACCCGCATGAGTTCTCAGGAGGTCAGAGGCAGAGGATTTGTATCGCACGAGCGTTGATGCTAAGACCAGAATTTGTCATCTGTGATGAATCTGTTTCTGCACTCGATGTATCGATTCAAGCGCAAGTTTTAAATCTTCTCTTGGATCTTCAAGAGGAATTCCATTTAACCTATATCTTTATCTCTCATGATCTCTCTGTTGTGAATTTTATCGCAGATGAAGTGGGGGTCATGAATGGTGGGAAAATCATTGAGATGGATAAAGCGAGCTCAATCTATAAGAATCCGAAAGAAGCCTATACGAGAGCACTTCTTTCGGCGATTCCAAAAGGCGAGGTTAAATCGGATTTGTCTTCAATGGTTTAATTGTTGAATAGATTTTTAGGAAAATTAAGCTAAGTCCACAACCCCAATAAACATTCAGGTTCCAATTCCAATTGAGAACCTGAGTGTTTATAAATACACCCGTCATTCCGAAGATGTATGCACCAACGACACTGTAAGGAGTTAACTGGTATTTAAAATAATTTTTAAATACGATCTTGGTTAAAAACAATCCGAGAAGTGTGCCACCCGTCCAGGATTGGGCCTTAAGGCCCATGTATAGTAGTCCTTCACTTTTTGAAGCAATAATTGCAATGGTTAAGATTCCTACACCCCAGATAATAGAGTCTAGGAGTCCATAGAATTTCATTTTCTTTGGATCACGTTTTGGGAAGATATCATTATAAGAAGTTGCACAAAGAGCGTTAATCGTTGAATCAAGAACACTCATAGTAGCAGCGAGTACACCGGCCACCATAATTCCTCTTAGACCAAGAGGGAAGTAATTAACAATAAAGTGTGGGAATAAGTAATCAGCACCCTGAACATTTGGCATTGGGTGGCGTTGGTAATAGGCCCACAAAAGAGCACCCACACTTAAAAATAGAAGACCTACAGCGATGGAAATAAATGAAGAAAAAAAGATCGCATATTGTCCGTATTTAAGTTTTTTATTTGCGGTAATTCGTTGTGCAAAATCTTGGTCAACACCGTGAGTGGACATATCAAAAAGAAATCCGCCCATGATTCCTATGACAAATGGCCATGGATTTGTGAAATCAAGAAATGAGGTCTTTCCAGCAGCTTGGGCCATTGTCATCATTTCGCCCCAAGACTGTCCTCCAGTTTTAGGAATGAGATAATGGGCCAAAAGTCCACCAATGATGAATAGTGCCATTTGTAACATATCTGTTCGAACAACTGCTTTTAATCCTCCGATTTGAATATAAATCAAAGTCATGAAAGTGACTGCGGCTAGACCATAATAAATATTCACATTAAAGAATGTCGCGACCATGATTGATCCCGAAAAGAGTCGGACTCCAACGGATACAACCTTACTCAAAGAATAAAAAATCGCTACAGCTTTTTGTCCTGATGGTAGACCAGTTTCTTTGGCCATGACCTCATAGATTGTTAATCCTTTGTCATAAACTTTAGGCAGAAAGACTACGGCTATCACAAATCGCGCGGCGATAGCACCCATGTAAATTTGGATGAAAGTAAAGTCTCCCTTAAAAGCGACAGCGGGGATTCCAATAAAGGTGAGTGCCGAAACTTCAGTCGCAATGATTGAACAAATAGATTCAAGAAAGGTAAGGGATTTATTCGCCATGTATTTTTCTTGAGCAATCTCCTCGGGTGTTCTGAGAGCATTTTCCTCCATATCATCCCTGGATTTAATCGCAATTCCGAACACGACAACGATATATCCAACAATAAAAACCCAATCAATTAGCTGAAAATCCATGAATTTCTCCTGAAGGCCTGAGTCTATAGTAGGCAACAGGGATAGTCCATTAATGCTTAAAAAAGTTTACAAAAAAGACACTCAAACAGAGGGGCGTATCCTCCGATAGGTCACTAGAAGTATTGGATTTTTTTATGAATGATGAAAAGACAAAAATGCAAAAAACTGCGGTAAAAGATTTTGCCAAAAAAATCATCTGTGATGGTCATGTCTATCTATCAATTGGTAGTCGAAAATTTTATGTCATGAAGCCAGGAATTTTTGTGGATCAAGCTTTTCTTAAGAAGCACGCAGTGAATAATCAAATTTTTGATTTTGAATCAGTGATATCAGATGAAATCAAACAGAAATTTAAGCAATTATTTAAAGAATTAAAATATTTGCAATTTGAAAAAGATCTTAGAGAAAAATGTTCTGAAATCATTCAAGAGTTTAAGCAAGTTTTCAGTTCTGAAGAGCACTTCCTTACTTTTGCAATGGCTTGCTATGAGGAATTTTGTCAGATTCCCTTTGATTTACAATCAAAAATCCATGAAACAGATATGCATTTGTTTCGAAAATCTCTTTATGCA
Organism: Bacteriovoracaceae bacterium; assembly: GCA_947441615.1. Classification (GTDB taxonomy): domain Bacteria; phylum Bdellovibrionota; class Bacteriovoracia; order Bacteriovoracales; family Bacteriovoracaceae; genus Peredibacter. The sequence continues at coordinate 57,054 of CANEUH010000015.1, forward strand.
TCCGCTTTTTCTGTCGTCGTTGCAATATCAAACGACTTTTACCATTATCCGATTCTTAAGGATTTCTATCACCTTACTTTCCTTTTAGATGCAGGTGTTTGTGAAACAGATTACAGTTATTTTGTAGCAGAGGCGTGCAATCAAGAAAATAAAAAACCTGGCTCTGGTAAGGGCTATCTAGAAAATGAAAAAGCTTCTGAGTTAGAAAAAAATGTTTTTTTAGGTCATCCTGAAAAAAGTTTCCAGATAATGAAATCAACGAAGCTCCTTGCTTATCCAGAAATGGCAGAAACATTAAAGTATCAGCATGAACTTTCAGACGGTTCTGGATTCCCCAAAGGTATCAATAAGGGACAAGTTTCAAGCTGGGAAGCGGTTGTGGTTTTTTCTGATTCACTAGTTGAAATCTCAGCGGAGTATTATTTTGAAAAGAGTGTCATCGAATTTATCCTGAATTTTCAAAATACAAAATTAAACGAGCTTCCTGTCCAAAGAGTTTATAAGAAAGTCATCAGTGCCATCACCTTAAATCATAAAATGAAGGAGACTGGAACCTAGTGGTGAAAGAGAATAAGCAGCTCACCATTCTGAACCTCACAGGGCAGCTCACTCAGGAGCTTTCTTACTACTTTTCCTCAAGAAATGTGATGATCATTGAACCTCTAACATCAACCGAGATCCCAAAATGGTCCCAAGTTATAACAAAAGACCTAGATGATTTTACCCTTTTAAATAAAAAGTTTGAAATTACAAAAAACAATAAAAAAATTATCTCTCTTACACAGGTTGAGGATCTTCAGAATTTTGCTGCCAATAATGGTGATTTGATACTTGATGATTGTTGGTTCAAAGGATCAATGGGACCATTTATCCTCGATAAATATTTTCAAGACTATGCTTTAACGATTCCTTCGAATGCCTATCCTGTTTTTAAAGAATTGGGATCATTTAATATCGTTAATCCATTTAGTACTGGCGAATACTTAGACCGGATTATTCAAAAAGCATTTGAACACGGGACAGATGCTTTGACTGTAAAAACTTATTTTGATCATCTTGTGATGTACGCCACAGGACTGAAAACAAAAGGAAGAGCTGGCCTTCCATTTGAAGTTATTTTTGGAACATTTGAAGATATCTTTGCTGTTCAAATTCATTTCTTATCAGAAAAAATTGAGCTCATGGATGTTATTACGAGTCTGAGTTCACAAAATTCCAAAAAAGCAGAAGAATACTATTTAAACACCGCCGTTAAGTCGTCAGACTTCTTCGACTTTTCATTCGTACCTGAGTCTAATAAAGTCATCATAACGTCTCTTTGGACTCAAGATAAAAGAATTCGTTTTGAAAACCGCGGATTAATGTTCTCATCAATTCGTGGTGGGGTCCCTCTAGTCCAGTACTATGATCAGGAAGCGAAGCCATTTTTAATTGAAATTCCATTAGCAGGAGATTTTTCGGAAAAGATCATCATTCCAGGGCATCTTGCTGAAACCGTTGCTGAATCTTTACTAAAAGGTCTTAAGTCTTCTGAAGATAAGGCCATTCTCTTGGGTGGGCATTTGGACCCTAAACAAACTGAAACAACTGTTCGAGGTCTTTCAGAATCTCAAGATGAAGTAAGGATTATTAAAAGTGATGAGATTTTAAAAGAGATAGCACAAACAGTTAAAGGCAAAACTGATCAAGATAAGTCTGTATTAAAAATTTCTGGTGGACCATTAGACGTAGATAAATTTGCCCAAAAAATTGCTTCTCAGATTGATGAGACGAATAAGGAAAGAGATTTCAAAGTACGTTCTTTATCAGATCAACTTCCGCCAGGTATCAAGTCAGGACTCTATAATTTTGCAAAAGATCTAGGTAAAACGATTGAAGAATTAAATCAAAATGAAGTAGATCAATTTCAAGCTAAAAAATTACCTGAAATCATAAAGAATGAGTTAGTTCGTTTAAATCTTCCAGATGGAGGAGTTGAGAATGAACTTTTGGAATTAAAGTCAAAATTGCGCGCCTCAGGAGTGGAAAACGAAAGTCTCAAAATTCAGATCAAGAAGTTATTTATTGAGATGAATATTTTAAGAGAGTCAAAACATAAACTTTCTGATGTTCATAAAGAGGCAAACCAGCTTAGTTCTGAAGCTCAATTTAAACTTATCGAAGATCTTGATTCGGACATGAGAGAGCATTACCAGCTAAAACTCAGAGAGCAAAAGTATCTAGATGGTGCTGATTCTGAAAAGTTGGCTGAATTATTGCATCGAGAATCTAAGCTCATTAGTGAGCTAAAAGAGCAGGAGCTCAAGAGTAAGAAACTCGAGGTTGAATTGTCTCACAAAGAAGCTTTTTTTACCCAAGAGCTTCTAAGGGCAGAGAGGAAAATGAAGGCAAAAGATCTTTTCTCTCTTCAAACCAAGCAGGCTTACATAAAATTGGTTGATAAAAAAGACAGAGATGCAGCTGACTTAAGAAGTAAAATTGATCAATTAAATGATCTGATTGCTAAAAGTTCAGGGAACTCAAATGCTGTTCTTGTAAAAGATCTAGAGAAACAAAACCTAAATCTGGTTAAGCAAATTGATTTTCTAAAAGAAAAACTTTCAAACATGTCGACAAAAATAAAAGAAGCAAAATTGGATTCACCGGATAATCGAAATGAAGTACATAAACTTCAGCTGATTAATCAGCAATATCGAAATAAGCTTGAAGTAATTTTCAAGGAGAAAGAGAAGCTCTATTCAAAACTAGTGGAAGATACAAATCTTATTACAGATTTACGCGCCACCATTATTAAACTTGAAATGCAACTGTCGCAATCTCAAAATACTGTCGAAGACAAGACTGGCCCAACTCATAGAGTTGTGACTGATCAGGACGTGAAAACGATCAATATTCATAACCAGATTCTTGAGAATCAAGTTAGAGACTATACCGCCAAAATCAGCACTCTTGAGGCAAAACTCGCTGAGGTTAACAAAGGCCCTAAAGCTGGATCTAGCGGTGGGGGAGATGACGCTTCCAAAGTTAAAGTCGGCCAACTTGAAGCGTCGCTTAGAAAACTTACCCAGGATTTAAGGGAACTTAGAGGGCAGTTAGGGGAGTCTAAGAAAGAGGCGATTAAGCTTCGACAAGAGAAAACTGCTCTGCAGAATCAACTGGATAAGATGAAGAAAGACGCTGATAAAAACAGTAAAAAAGATGGCAAGGCAGCCTAGTTTTTCCTTGCCAATCTTTGTCCACTACCCCATAATCATCAGCTCTTGCATACCTAGATGCCCAGTTGGTGGAATTGGTAGACACGTTAGGCTTAGAACCTAATGCGCGAGCGTGGGGGTTCGAGTCCCTCACTGGGCACCAAGCTTTCAGTGAATAATTGAAAGTTAAAACACGTGTGAGAATTTAGAAAAGCCAGGTCTCGCGCCCTGGCTTTTTTTTTGCCTAGTTACGACACCGTAGTTACTTCTCTGGGATGACTCCACCCCAATAATTTTTTGGTAAATCGCAATCTTCAGAAAAGTAGGCTTTACATTTGTCACCGGCTTGAAGACGAATAAAAGCACCTGAGATCATTTTTTTTGCTCCATTAAAAGGAGCTGGCCACTCCTTTCTTCTTTTCTCATTCATTAAGCTTTCATCAGGATGTATAAGCACGATGCGAACAGTATTAATATTTTTAAGCAATTCAATATAATCTTTCTGAAGCTGTTGGCATTCCTTCATTGGCCAGACTCGACGATAATATGAGTAGTAGTATGTATCTTCATCTAATAAATGAAAGCCGACTATTGCATTACTGTTTTCAAGCCCACCTCTACATTTAATTAGAAACTGTTCTTTACTTAATTCAATATCCAAAAAATATTCAGTTCTCTTATGGATAATTGCCTGAGCATTACAAGCCAAAAATATCATGTTAATAAAAAAAATAAATCTCATTTCTTATTCCTGGATTTTTGGAGTCTCTGTAAATATTTACGAACTTTGGTCATTATTCTATCTGCGTCTTCAACTTTTCCAATCTGGCCATGAAGACCTTTATAAAAGATGACGGCATCTTCCCAGGTCGCTTCTCTTTTGAGGATTCGTTTGGCATAAATTTTTTTGTAATGAAGCCAACGAATGCCAGCACCTATGTTTGTGACCGGATCACGACTTTCTTCAATACTTAATTGAATGTGATGATTCTTAATTTCCCCTTTAAGATCCTGCAAAATCTTTCGAGAAGATTCTGTTATCTGGATTAGACCTCGTGCAGGCCCATTGTTACTGGATTGATCTTTGACTAAGTTAAAACTTGATTCTGTAGCAATTAACGCCTTAACAAAATCGGGAGAGAGTGGATCTTCAGGTTTTAAAACTTCATTCCAAAATTTAGTCCAACCTGCGATTAAGAGATCATACTTATTTCCATTAGGAAAACCTAATGAATCGGGGACAGGCATAGCTTCGGGATCAAAGTTTAAGGAGTCAAAGTGAGCCAGGGCTATCATGATTAGTTCATCAGCATGAAAAAATTCTAACTTTGATGTTTTATTCTCCCGACAATGTCCATCGTGGTCAGTGATTTTTCCGGAATTTAATTGTTTAGGGTGACGTCTTACCCAATGCTCACCAATTGGGCATAAACGCCAGGGATGTGACTTAGTTTCAACATTTTTAGAATCAAAAAATGGAATTTTAAAGACTCTTGAGCTTGGAACGATTTTACTTATCACATCACTCCAGCGAATCAGTCTTAAATTTTTATCCCCAGTCCTTTCCTTCAGGAGATTTTCAATTTCTTTTATTTTTTTTGAATCAACTTTTCGGCGAGTTTTAAAAGGGATGATGGATTCATTTTTTGAGGGGACTTTTTCTTTTTTTAAAAAATAAAAAGAAATCTTATCATCCTTCCCAAAGAGGTTTTCTAGAAAAGTAATTATAATATCTTTATGATCTTTTAGTGACATCGTTTAACTCTAGGCTATTTATTTTTTAAAAGCATGTAATTTCATCTACCTGGCACCTTTTGGCATTAATTATCATGCAAGAAAAATCTTTAATGGTCCCTCAGATTAAATCACCTGCCCATAATCTCCTAATAAACTCTTGGTAGGGTAACACGGTTATTCCATCATCGGTTGTCCTTATATGTTTTTCAAGAGACACAACAAATCTTGATTTAATTTTAGGATAATCTTTTTTTAGTTCCCTTAAGTTCTTGAGGTGATCGCTAGTTATTCGATCTGAAGATTTTACTTCGATTGCAATTTCCATATCATTCAAAATAAAATCTACTTCAACTCCCGTAGTGAGTGCCCAATAACTTAAATCAAGATCATTTTTGACATAACTTTTATAGCATTTAAGTTCATGAAAAACCCAGTTTTCAAATGCTTTTCCAAAATCACTACTTTTAGGAACAAGATTTTTTCTTTTTGAAAGAAAATTTACGATCCCAACATCAAAAAAATAGAATTTGGGGGATTGGCGAGTTCTACGCTTAATTTTTTTAGTGTATGCGGTAAGAAAGCCACCGGTTAATGTATCCTCAAGAATTTCAAAATGCGCTTGGACTGTCTTTACAGATACTCCCACTTCTCTGGCAATATTAGAAAAATTAATGATCTCGGAATCTGAAAATGCGGCAGTTTCCAGAAAGCGCGAAAAGATGGCTATGCTTCTTGTTAACCCCTCCGCAAGTATTTCTTCTTTGAGATAGTCTGAAACATAACTTTGATGTGAGTGTTCATAATCATCGTCGAGATAAAAAGAGGGGAGGTATCCTCTTGTTAATAACAGATTGAGATCGAAATCATCTCCAAGTTCAAAAGCAGAGAGGCCAAATAGTTCGTATCTTCTCGCCCTCCCACCAAGTAAGTTGCCATGACCCCTTTTGAGTTTCCTGGCACTAGAACCACAAAGGCCGAATATTATTTTCTTCGATTCAATCAAATTTTGTATTTCATCAAGTAACGATGGAATTTTTTGTACTTCATCAATAATAACGATTTCACCAGCTCTAAGATGATGAAGGCGCTCTCGAAGTAGGCTTGGCCTCGTTGAATATTCGAGGAATAGATCGGACTCTAAAAGATTAATATAGAGATCATTTCTAAATGTCTCTCGTAAGAGGGAGCTTTTTCCGGTTTGACGCTGTCCCCACAGAAAGAAGCTTTTTTTAGGTGATTTAAGGCTTAATGCTCTTTTGTACATAAACTACAAATATTCATGAATTTAGGAGTTTTGTCAACAAATAATTTAGTCTATCCAATTGGTCATATCCCTAGGTCAAGGTGAAATTTGCTAGCTATTTTACTCAAATCCAAAATAAGCAATTTTTGAGCTAGATTTGGGAAAAACTCCTGCACAACAGATAACAACGGATAACAATAGAATGGAATAGATCACAAAGCAGAAAAAATTTAAAACTTTTCTAAGTAATGAGATTCAAAGAAAAAAGTTAACAGAAACGAAGACTTAAAGTTCATAGGCAAGATAGCTCAAAAAACTAGGGGAGTTCTTCCCTCACTGGGCACCAAGCTTTTTACGAAAGTCGAAAGCTAAAACACGTGTAAGAGTTTAGAAAAGCCAGGTCTCGCGCCCTGGCTTTTTTTTTGCCTAGTTACGACACTTTTAAGATGTTCAGAATATCTCAAAGTTTTTCTCTCATTAAGGTAGTGATTAAGACTTCTCTTCGCCATGCCTTTTAAAAGTCGATTAAAATACAAAGGCCATGTTTTTTATTCATGGCCTTCTCATTAAGAATTCTTTATTCAAATTTTCAGATTTTAGATTGATCCCTAGTGCCTCAGTTCACTAAGTCTTGGCATTTCGGAAGTTTCTTAAAAGCTTTAAAGAAAAATCTATCTGAAAACAATTCAAACTCACTCGCCGTGATTCTTTATTTACTTAAGCTCACAGCGAACAGAATCGACAGAGAACAATCCCCAATCTCGAGCTAAGTGATCATAGCCATCAGCATAAGTGGACTCAACAGTTATCTCAAGGTAATCAAAAACACCCTGATCAATACGTCGAGCGCCTTCAAATTTTGATATGAAACCAATGATTTGATTTCCATTGTCTCTCATAAGAAGAGTGCTTTTTGTGTTAATCAAGTCGAGGCTATACATCCGGCCACATTGAGAGCTGATCGCCATTTCGATCATTTTAGAATGACGAGGCTCTAAAGAATTGGCAAATGAAGAAAGTGAAGAGAGAAGTGAAACTAAGAGAATAAATGAATGCATAAAAACTCCTAAGGTTTGGGTTGTCGCCAAATTAGTTTTTCTTTTGAGTGATGTAAAGTTAGCCTGTTTCAAGAATGAGTCAGCTTTTTGTTAAGAGGCCAGGTCTTTATGAAAAAAAAATATGTTTTTAAGATACTATGGGCGAAAAGTGACGATCTATTCTCTTATCATTTAGCTTAATTGAGTCGCTTGGATATGCTCTGTAGCATTCGAGATAGGTTGATAAGTTCCAGAGATCACTTTATGTGCTTTTTCAGCAAGCTCTAAGACAGGATAAATCTCAGGTTTAAAGGGTTCATGTATATCTAATTTAATTTTAATCTTCGATTGGCAAAGTAGATTCATAAAATGAGGATAGAAAGTCATGTCACCATACCAAAATAAAAAATCCTTGTTTCTCGTTGTGACCGCTTGCTTGGATATCTCCAAGTAATTAATAGTCATTGGTAAGATAAGCTTCCCTGATGAAATGGAGGCTTCAAATAATGGTTTTCGAAATCGGAGAACATTTGAACCATCCGTTGATGTCGCTTCAGGAAAAAATGTGACACTTATATTCCTCCCGAGTGCTTCAACAAGTTCCTTGATCTCTAAGTTTATTTTACTTTTATCTTTGCGATTCACATAAAGACACCCCGAAAGCATGGTTAAGTGTCCCAAGACTGACGTCGCCTTAATTTCAAGTGAAGTCACAAATGAACATGGAATAACAGAAGAGATAACAAGAACATCTAAATAGGAGAGGTGATTGGCAACAACGAGGTAGGATTCATCCTTTTTTATATCTCGATTAGTGATCACTTCAATATCTAGAATTTTTAGCCAAGCCATGGATGTCCACATGACGATTCTATTTAAAATCTTTCTTGTGAAATTATTGAAAATGAAAAGACATGGATAAAGTGGTATGGTGATGAGAAAAAAAAGACTCATGACCAGAGAAAGTTTTAGAAGTTTTAAGTATTTCATAAGTGTCTTAAAAAAATATGCTTAGTCACATTTTACGCTGCAAATTTCTTCTTGAAGGCATTTGGAATTGTATCTAAGTCGATAAGTGTAAAGAAATCGATACAATCCATTTCTGAATCATAGGCGAATTCTCGACTTAACTTTGCTCCTGCTAGAACATACATATGCATTAAAGAATTTAGTGCTTTTTGAGAGCTTCGTTCTGTAATAATAGTATTTTTCAAATAACTTAATTCTTTTGGAAGAGTGTATTTAGAATGAACATTAATGGCCAAATGATTTATGAAACCATCGTTTTCCTCAAGCCAAGAAAGCATGTTAGGTATTTGTTCGAAATCGTTTCTTGATACACTTGAGCATCCAAACATAAATCTTGATCCAGACTTTTGTGCATATTCAAGTATGCCGGCCCATAGCAGAGAAATCACGGTTCCTTTTCTATGGTCCTTATGGACACAGGCCCTTCCAAGTTCGAGTTTATTGCCAAGAGAATTTAAGAAATCATCAATTTGAAATTCGCCTTCAGTATAAAATCGCTTCAATTTTTTATGAGAATTATCAGAACGAAGACGGTAGCAAGCGATAACTTTTTCAGATTCTTTTTCTTTGACGATAAGATGATCACAACCGAAATCGTAAAAATCGATGTCATATGGTAGAGGAGAAGAATACTTATGGTTTGAAAATTCTTGATAAAAGACTTCAAATCTCAATGAGAGAGCTTGTGAAATTTCATCATAGCTATTTGCTGTTTTTACAATATATCGTCCTTTATCTATTTCAATCTGAATTGAAGGAGTAATCATCTTGGTGTTCATCAATTTAAGGCGAATGAGATGTGGTATCTTTTGTAAAATGAATTGAGTGTTTGGTAAAACCGAATTTGTAAAATCCATTTTTTGTCCTTGAGTTGCGTTATCCTATTATTCTCTCAAGGAAACAAATTATTAGGCTTGTTAAGATATCGTTAGGAAATTGTCAGGGTTTCTTAAAGCCAGCTCTCATGATTTCTTGTCGCTCGCATTAAAAAGTCGAGCAAGTTTAGGTGTCGTCTCATGATGCGCGAATGACGATGTTTTTTTAGGGGATGAAAAAGACCTAGCTTTGAAAAAAATTGCAGAGGATTTTTTTTAATCCAACTCCAAGATCCAAGCTCAAGGGTTAAAGGTAAAAAAATGGAATTATTTTTTACATTACTTTTTGCATGTAATTCAAATAAATAGTCCCACAGGTCTCCGTGAGTCATATAGTTTTTAGACTGGGGCTCTATCTTATAGATATGGTGGGGATATGACCTGTCCAATAAATCTTTAAGTCTCAAGACTTCATCTAATAAAGGGAAACGCTCTTGAGATTTTGCAAAAGGGTACCAAATTTGATCTTTGAGACCAAAACCTGAGTGGACGTCTAGAACGATACTCACTTTGGAAGAGAAGACTTCATCCTGTAAAAACGTAATGAGAACCTTTGTTTCTTTTTCTAATACTCCATCTGATCCTCTGTACCATGGTAAATGAGGAGAGATTCGATGGCCTGAAAGAAGTGGAAGTATTTTACCACTTGCCTCCACAGGTGCGTTTCTCATGAGATCAACATTATTGGGGTTACAGCGAGACAAAGAAACCATCCCACCAGGATTTAAAATGGGAATACAAACAATTCTATAATTTGAAAAGTTTTCGTAGAGAACCTTGTCCCAGTTTAATTGATTTAATAAAGATTGAAGAAAAGAAATGATAATTTGAGAACCAATTCTTTCAAGACCATGAACACCTCCAATTAATCCTAAAGTCGGGAGTGTCTTATCTTTTGATCCAATTGTGATGCCATGAATTGGATAAGCCTTTCCTTTGATGCTAATTTCTTCAAGAGTTTCAAAATGAACTAACGGATGATTTAAATTTTTTATTTGTAGTAGGTCTTCAATTTCGTTGAATTTAAACATAATGGAATTATTATAACACCAATAAATCCATTGTTATCAAGAAAATCCACCTATGTTTTTAACGATAAACCCTCTCTATTACTGAGGATCCTGTTTGCGAGATGACCTTCAGTGATATTTTGGGTTTATCTACGATCCATTCAATGTCGATTAATCCAAAGTTGAGCCCGAAATAGCTATTTTTATATTTTGTTCTTAAATAGGCCCGGGTTGATCGAGGTGAAGTATGAGTCATACCGCTAGACATGAATTCTATCAGACCATCTTTTTCAATGATACTTGAAAAGTGTTTATCCCCAGAGATGAGTAGAGGGAAACGAACATTAAGATTTTTAATTAAACTCTTCAAGCGCTTAAGTTCGACAGGGTAGTCTGCCCACTCATCAGTTATTGGAAGTTTAGGTGAAATCATACTGAGGCCTGAAGCAATGATATGCATGGAGGCCTTCGAATTTTTTAGTTCGTCGTGAAGCCAATCCCATTGCTCTTTACCTAGCATTGGATAATGTGGATCAAGATCCTTATGAAATCGATTGTCCAAAAGGATGATTTTGATCGTCTGGTTGCCAGATGGAAAGATATAGCTGGTATATATGCCATTTCTATTCCAGCGCTGAGATCCTAGAGGTTCGTTTATAAAAGTGAGAAATCTTTTTTTGGACTCTTCTTTAAAAGGAAAATCTCCCCTCGCGTTATCATATGCGAAATCATGGTCATCCCAGAGTCCAATGATTGGAGTGAGTTCTTTAAAATGACGATATTCAGGATGAGAATCCTGTACTTGATAAGCTTTGGCAATTTTGTCAGGATCTGTTGTTTCTGCATAGACATTGTCTCCTCCCCAGATGAAAAGATCTGGCTTTTTTTCTAAGATAGTAGGCCAGAGTGGTTGTTTATGATTTTGATTGTTACAAGAACCAAAAGCAATACGTGTGACGTCCTGTGCAAAAGATTGGCCAATAAAAACGATGAGAATTAATATCCATATTTGGATAATCTTTTTCGACATACAACATCCTTGTATGTTCTAAATGATAGGAAAAAAAATTTGAGATTGATTGTTAGGTGAGGGTTAGAGTTTTGTTAAGACATTTAGACTAAATCTTAACATCTTCTTGACAGACAAAAGTAAAATCAACTTTTACATTTTTTGTGCTGGGTAGGGACGAATCCTCCCAAAAGTTATCGTCTCTGCCTCAGCACTATGGAAATCAATAATTGATGATTGTCGCTTGTGTCTTAAATTTCGCCCAATATGTAGTCATTATTTTATCGGCAATGTTTTTTCCTTCGCCTTTTTCTGTAAGAGCGATGACAGAACCACCAAAGCCTCCTCCAGTCATCCTACCACCATAAATTTGTGGGTAGTTTTTAAATTCATCAACTAAGAAGTCAATTTCTGGAATTGATACTTCATAATCTATCGATAGTGAAGAATGAGACTGATAGAGAAGAGTCCCGAGTTCTTTAAGATCTTTCTTTCTAATCGCTTCAATTGCATGATGGACTCGTTGATTTTCACTATAAACATGGTCCACTCTCTTTTTTAGAATAAGAGGAAGTGAATCAAAATTAAGAGGCTTGTGGTGTAAAAGTCTTAATGATGGGATATTTAATAGGCGGCAAGCCTCTTCACATTCTCTTCGACGTTGATTATACCCATTCTCAGCTGAGAGTTGATGTTTAATTCCGGAGTTAATGATAACCAAATCAAATTTCAAATCGGCAAGGTCAATCATTTCAGAAGATAAATTCTGAGTATCTAAAAAAAGAGCAGTATTGGGTTGACAGTAGCTGACTGCCATCTGGTCCATAATTCCGACTCTTGCTCCTACGAATTCATTTTCTACTCTCTGGCCTAGCTTTGCGATGTCATTTATTGAAAGATTAAGTTGGAACATCTCATTTATTCCTTTAAGTACACCAATCTCGAGTGCTGCACTTGAAGAGAGACCCGAACCTTCTGGGATCGTCGAGTGAATCTCTAAATCCATTCCTTGGAGTTTGTACTTCTCTTTCAGGAGAAGAAAAGTAACCCCCTCAATATAGTCAGACCACGTTTTCTTTGGTGCTTCCTGACCTAGTTGATATTGATGAGATCGATTAGCAGAGCTTCTAATCGTAATGAGATCATCAGAGCGCTTTTTAATTTTTATTTCAGTTGCTTGCGAAATAGAAGTTGGAAGAACCCATCCGCCATTATAGTCCGTGTGTTCGCCAATAAGGTTAACTCGACCGTGAGTTTTGATCGTGATTTCATTCATGTGATTTCTCAAATTATTATTTTGATATTTTTTAATTCCATGGCTTTTTCTTCAGGTAAGCTATCATTCACAAAAGTTCCAGCACCCAACTCCGTTCCAGCAAGATATTTTAGTCTATCCTTATTTCGATAGGGTGGAGTTATCTGTATAAAAAAGTTCCAGTAATTAACTGCACCTGAATTTACAGGGGCCTGATAAAAATTCATTAAATAAGGGAATGGTCTTTGCCAAAGTTGATCAAACTTTAGAAGAGTTTCTTTTAAAGTTTTTGCCACATCTCTCATCTCCTCTTGGTTGAGATCAGAGAGAAATTGAACAGGTCTTTTGGGGGCAATCCATGTTTCGTAAGGATACCTCGCAAATGAGGGGATAAAGGCAAGGGAATGTTCATTTTTTGAGATGACTCTTTGATCTTCATCAAGTTCATTTTTAATAACCTGCTCAAGAAGGGTCATTTTATTTTCAACATAAAAAGATTCAAAAGATTGATTAAATATATCGATCACGGGAGGAGTGAAGGGATAGGCATAAATTTGTCCATGCGGATGATGTAATGTTACACCCATCTCCAGGCCTCTATTTTCAAATGGCATGACGTATTTTATATTGAGATTTTTTTGAATCTCTTTCGTTCTCTCTGCCAGAACCTCCAAAATGAGATCTATATGTGATAGGCTTAAGTTACCCAATGAACTGTCAGGATCTTGGGTAAAAACGATCACTTCACAACTACCATCCGAAGGAATTGTGTGATTGCTTTTTGCTGATGGATTTTGGGTCATGGAGGGAAAAAGATTGTCAAAGACTGCAACGTCATAATTCCCGATTGGTAGCTCGGTTGGGAAATTCTCATCATTTGAAGGATTGAGTGGAGAATAGTTTTTAGGTGGTAGAAAAGTTCTGTTTTGTCGATGACTTGCGTAAATGACCCATTCTTGTCGCAAGGGATGCCAGCGTCTATGGGGATTAATTTCTGTAGGGCCAGCAGGATTTAGTATTTTAAAATCACCGCTGATTTTAGTTTGTGAATATAAGTGTAAATTTCTACCGTCAGGTTTAATAAATGATTTTTTTTCCATAATTAACTATATTTGAATTCAGGAGATTTGTTAATAATGTCCAAAATAGAGCATTTTTGTATCGGTAATAAGAATCACATTTTTCTTGAGGGTATTAACCTAGGGGCCGCGATTACGAAACTCTGGGTTCTTGATAAATTTGGAAAACCCAGGAATGTTGTTGTCGGTTTTGACATCCTAGGTCATTACAAGAATAATCCGAATTACCTTGGGGTGGTGGTTGGACGATTTGCTAACAGACTAAGAAATGCGCGTTTCGATTGGGATGGAGTTGAAATCAAACTGCAGGCAAATCAGTTGGATAAACATTCATTGCATGGTGGACATGATGGTTTTCACTGCAAAATGTGGAATCTAAAGTATTTGACTCAAGAATCTGTGACTCTTCAATACTTCTCCAAACATGGTGAGGCAGGCTTTCCTGGAAATATTGATGTCGAAATTACCTATAAAATTATCGAAAATAATATTGAGATCATTTTTAAGGCAACATCAGATCGTCGTACTCCTTTAAACTTAACTCAGCACTCTTACTTCAATCTTAATGGAGAGGGGACAATTGAAACTCATGAATTGAGAGTCCCATCAGATGAATTCATAGAAACAGACCATGAATTAGTTCCAACTGGAAGGATTATTCCCCTTCCAAGCAATATCGACTTCAACTCTTCTAAAAGTTTAAAAAATATTTGTGCACATGGTGGTCTCGATCACTATTTTCTTTTAAATATTCAAAACGAAAAGGTTGATCTCTTTTCAGTCGAAAGTGGAATAAGGATGAAGCTTCAGACAAACTATCCTGGTCTTCAAATTTACTCAGGACAAGGTCTTGCAATCCCTTTTAATGGAATTTGTCTTGAGGCGCATGATTTCCCAGATTCTTTACATCATCCGCATTTTTCTCAAAGCGTAGTTGAGCCTCTTCAAAACTTTGAGAGAAGGATCATTTTAGAATTTTCTCAGATTTGAGAAAAAAGAAGCAATAGAAAGTTGTTAACAATAAAAAACTTTAAAGACCATGTCGGTTCAATAGGCCCCACTTCTTTTATCCAATCCTCTGACGGTATTCCATCAAGGCAATAAATTTGTATACTGCTAATTCCTGCTGCTTTGGCCGCTGAAATATCTTCCCATAATCGACTTGGATGGGAGTAACCTTCGAGTTTATGGGGAAATTCAATATTTCCAACAACTCCAAGGTCAATACCGGCGCGTTTTCCATAAACTTTTCTTGCTTGAAGACTGTATTCGTAAACCAGCCTTGAATTCATTTTCCCAACCAGTCTTTCAAATTCACTTCTGTAGGCCATAAAAGAGATGTAATCAAAAGCGAAATTATCTAATGGGATACCAAATACTTTTTGCAACCTCAAAGAGTTCTTTTCATCTAGTAAAAAAGGAGTTGTTACAATATGTGTAGTGATATTTTGTTCCTTTAATTTTGAATGAAGTGTTACTAATTCTTTTTTTGCTTCTATAAATAAAGACTCATCGATACTGGAACTGGCAAAGCGATGTAATTCAACTAATTTGAATTTTTGAATTAAAGTTAGATATTTTTCCAGCTTTTCTGGTGGGGGTTCAAGATCAATTGAAATACCACTTGGTTTTAGTTTGTGCTTTTTAAGCTTATTTAATAAATCTAGCACATAGTTTGAATAAGTTTTAATATTCCACTGATTTGGCCAATAACCCTCTTCTTTTGATAATAAAGGCCAAAGCCAATAATTGACTCCTTCTAACTCAGCTTTTTTTAAAAAGACAATGAGCTTTTGAAAATTTTCCTCATTAAGTTCATCTTTCTTTATAGCTAAATGCAGTCGGGTATTCGTAGCTTTAAGAATCTCAATTTTTTTTGAGAGATCATTGTAAGAAGTCCATTCGGACCAAGCTCCGAAATTCGTTTTGGCGTTTGTTATATTAACGAAAAAGAATAAAATTAAAAATAGATGATACATTTTCTATGATTATAATATTAGTGGAGTTAAAATTATACTATGAAATTTCCCCAAAACTTCTTCTTCGGTGTCTCAAATGCGGCCAACCAGGTCGAGGATGAGATTTTTGATAATTGGATTCGATTTACTCAAAAAGCCCATGCGGTGGCTTCATTTCATGATCGTCCCTTCCCAAATGAACGTTTGAGGTTTTGGACTCAACCTGAAATTGAAATCAATTTAGCAAAAGATTTGGGTGTTCAGGTTTTTCGCTTGAGTCTTTCTTGGGAGCGTTTAGTTCCCAATTGTAATGTTTGGGATTCAGAAGCTGCTTCCAGATACAAACATATTTTGAAAATGATTAAAGATTCAGGCATGAAAGTCATGCTGACTCTTTTTCATCACTCGATTCCTTCATGGATGGAGGATCAACAGGGTTGGGTGAATAAAGAAAGTGTGGAGTGGTTTGATTTTTATTCACAGAAAGCGAAAGCTGAATTTGGTGAGCTGGTGGATTACTGGATTACCTTAAATGAACCAGTGCCTTGGTCTTATCTCACCTATGCAGAAGGGTTATTCCCTCCTGGAATTAAGGGAAATATATTCAAGCACTACAAAGCTCTTAAACACATGAGTGTTGCCCATAATAAGTTTTTTAAATTTGTTAACGGCGATACTCCTGTGGGAATTGCCCATCACATGGGGTTTCACACCGGCCGCGGGGTATTCAATAAACTTTTCTCTATGCTCACTGATTATTTGGCCCATTGGCAGTTTTTAAATTCAATTCAGCACCATATGGATTTTTTTGGTATTAATTATTATGGAGCTGAATGGATGACGCTTGCTGGTCCTGCTCAATACGAGGATTTAGATTTTTCTGATGCCGGTAGAGCCATTTATCCTGAAGGTCTTTATATTTTGCTTAGAAAAATTGCCAAAAAATTTCCCACACTTCCTATTATCATTTCTGAAAATGGAATCGGCGACGGCACTGATAATGTACGTCCTGCCTATCTCACTCAACATCTCTTAGCAGTCCAAAAAGCAATTAAAGAAGGAATCAAAGTGATTGGCTACGTTCACTGGACCCTTTCTGACAATTTTGAATGGACCGATGGTTATGGTCCTAAGTTTGGTTTAGTGCAAGTGAAGAGAGAAGAAAATCTTAAAAGAGTTCCGCGAGATTCGTATTATCTGTTTCAAAAAATCATTAAAGAGCACCAATTATCGCAGCAGCAGATTGAAGAAAGCTGGACTAAATATCAATCAATGATGGGAACTCCAAGAGAGTATTGGAGATCAGAGGATGGGAAGCATGGTCTGTCCCATCCAAAGATGAGAATGACACCCAAACAAGATTGGCGAATGCTCAAAGTTTGAGGGAGTTCTCCCTTCAGTGGGCATCTGTGAGAGTTTAGAATAGGGTAGGTATTTTAGTGAACATAGATCTTAAAAATGTCCTTGAAGGAATTTTTTCTTAATTGGTAATTAACTGTCCTCTCCCATTTTGTTATTTGATTCACCCAGGTACCCTCCGTCATCCAGTGGGCCGAGTCCATAAGTAAGGCCTTGGGTCTTGGAAGTCTTTTCCCAAGATGATTGAGTGTTTTAGAAAAAGAATTATCCGCGATTGCATTCTTGGGGGAGCCATTGCCAAAAAAAGACCGGGCATGATTGGAGTTGCCGTTAATGATACTTCAGTCTTAGTCATGACTGCGCCTTAAGCTAGTAATGTGAGAAATGATCTACGATCCATATGGTTAATTTTAATGGAGTTTTAAGCAATAATGAATCCCTTAATTTATTAACCTTCTTGACCGATAAGGTATTGGCTCTAAATTTTGTTTAATTAACCCAAATTTAAATCATGGCCCCATCATTGGAGACCTTCGTGAGATATTTTTATTCCCTTCTTATTCTATCACTGCCACTTAGTGCTTTTGCTGAAGCTGGCGAACTTCGCTGCACTATTAGTGCAATTGCCAAGTGCTTGTGTGAAGCACCCATGACTGTTCAGTGTGGAGACAAGGTAGGCCATATTAAGAACACGACAAAAGTGAGTAAGTTAAAATTTCTTATTACAAACTCAAATGGTAGTACTAGAGATTACGTTTTGGAAAATCCCCAAGGGGCAGCTGGTGATTACATTAACCTAGATAATGACCTCCTTAAGAAAAAAGTGGATCTTAAGGCTGGTGAGACAATCGCCATTGCAGAAAATGGATTAATACTTGATCCTTCTACAGTCTTGTTTAAAGACCATCATGCCAAAGAAGAACTAGGGGCAATTAACAGTGCTCCAGCTAATTCAGAATATTGCTCAATCTCTGGTAATGAAATGCCTATGCTTCTCCTTTATGCTAAAGGCTGCGGGAAAAATAATCTTTGTGTAATGAAAGTCAAATGCGAACTACCTAAAGATATTCAGAAGGAGTATGGCTACCCAGCTTCAGTCAATCAAGATGCTGTCTGTCCAGTAAAAGAGGATGGATCTTGTCCATCGCCAACTGAATGTGCTCTTGATAAAAAAGTCGTATTTGAGGAGGAGTCAATTCCTGGAGCAGGTCAGGGGCAAAACGATAAATCCGGAACGTCTAAACAATAATTGCAAATAAATAATTTAAGTCTCTCGGAGATTCTATGATCAAATTAATAATAGCCGTGATTTTGAGTGCAACTTTTACGGCCAACGCTAGAACTCGAATGGAAAAGATAGAAAGACTTGACCGAGAAGCGTACATTAAAATTTATAAAGCCCAGGTTGAATTCATTCTTGAGTGGGAGAAAAATAATTCTAAATTTCCAAACTTCTCATCTGATAGTGAAAAGGTTTCTTTCATTCATAAAAATTTAAACTCTTGGTCTGAAACCTTTATTTCATCCGCATTTGCAGCTGAAGGGGATGGATGTTTTTTTGGTGGATGGCCTTCGAAGATAGGTGCTAATGGCAAGTGTCGTCTACCTTGGCAAACTCGAGCATACTCAAAGTCATTGGGCTTACCAGAATATGGTCCTGCTTGCGGTGGAACACTCTTTCGTTGTAACCCATCCCTCTTTGGTGGGAAGGGTAAGGCCCCATGCGTGGAATCTTCGGGAGGCTATAAAGATATTACAAAAAGCTGCCAAGAAAAAATAACCGAAACTGCTAAGAAAGATGGAAAGGGGAGTTGGCTAGAGGGTTTATCAGATGAAGAGTTTAAAGAATGGGTTCAGGGTCAACTAATCCCTCTTCAAAGTCAGATTGCAACGTTTTGTTCAGGTTCAAAAGAGCCATACAATGATAAAACGTGTGAAACCTTAAATGGAGTTGTTAAAACGGTAAAAGATGAATCAGCTCGAAGGATTAAAAAAGAGGAGCCTCAGGTAGAATGTAAAACTCCGGCCGGAAAAATATATAAGAATGACGAAAAAGAAACCCAAAAATTCTATCAGGATACTGAATCAGAGACTTGTCCCTCTGTAGAAAAATCCAGACTTTGTAAAAATGGCAAATGGGAAGAATGGGTTGGTGATAAATCTTTCACACATCCAGAGTGTAAAACGAAAAGTGCGCCAGTAAGTGATGTAAAAGAACCTGAAAAAACAGAAGCTCCCAAGAACGATTCTCCCGCAACGAACAACTCTAAACCACAAGTTTCGGAAGTAAAACCGGACGTCACGATTCCAAATGTGCCTTTGACTGAAAAAAAACCAGTTCTAGGCACTGTTCAATTAGGAGCACCAGAAAATGAAGAAGAAAAGGGTGGAAAAGAATCACTACCAGAGGTGACAATTCCTGATAAGCCCTTAACTGAAAAAAAACCAATACTTGGCACAGTAAAGTTAGCAGTTGATGATGCTGACGAATCATCTCCTAAATCAAGCACCGCTGGAATTAACTGTGGTGCCCTAGGCGAAATGTCCCAAGCTACGAGCTCTGCCGGTATCGGAATTAAGTGCGGGGAAAAGATAGGTTTTATAAAAAATGATACAAAGCTCAGGGAGTTGAAGGTATTGGTCGTGAACCCAATAGATGGAAAAACGAGAGAAGTGATCTTGAAAGATCCTCCAGGGAATTTGAAAGATTATTCCCCATTAATCAATAATGATTGGGTAAGAATGAAGCTTGATCTTAAGGACGGAGAAACCGTACAACTTGCAGAAAACGGTTTAGTTTTTGATCCGGAAACAATTTTATATGAGGACAAAGAGACAAGAACACAAGTTGGTACGCTAAAATCAGCTCCCGCCCAAAAACAACAATGTTGGCGTGATGGCTCCGATTCATCGTTCTTTTCTTACTCTGATGGTTGCGGAATGAAAAAGATGTGTTTAATCAAAGTGAAATGTAAGCTGCCGGGTAAAGATTATACCCTCTCCGGCAGAGCATTCTGTAAAGCGAATATAAACAATACTTGTCCAAGTCCGGATGAATGTGCTGCTGACACTGATACGGACGTTCAATCGGTAGAGCAAGTTTTAACTAAACCCTAGTGGAGAAAAATTATGATTCATAAACTATCATTCTTCTTTATTTTTTCTCTTCTTCTAACGACTGCTCATGCTGGTCTTGCTCCTGGTGCCTACGTTGAAGGTATTGTGAATAACTTTGATGAGAATTATGTGACTCTTATTTCAGGTGGACGGAAGATGAAGGTCCCTCGTTCAGCTTTTGGGAAAGACCAAGTCATTAAAGGCGGCAACAAAGTCATCGCAATATTTGACAGTAAGGACATTCAAAAAAAACTGATTGAAGCTAAAAACGCCAAATCTAAAAAGTAAAAATTAAGAAACGATAAAATCTTGCAACACTGATTTCATGCCTTTCGTCTATTTACTAGACGAATATTAATCATGAATAGTACTCTTCTGCGCAATTTGATTAGTCATTAATAACGCGCGCAGTCTTGAGAGGTGATTCTTATGATTAAAGAACTAAGTGAAGAACAAGTCCGAACGATGACCTTGGAAGAGAAGGATCAGTGGTGGCTCCAAAATGTTTACAAAGGAGACATGCCTCAACTAACCCTCAGATCTGCTTTAACAGGTATGATCCTTGGTGGAGTTCTCTCTTTAACGAATCTCTATATCGGGATTAAAACGGGATGGACTCTTGGGGTAGGGATTTCTTCTGTGATCCTGTCCTATGCCCTATTTAAATTCTTGGCAAAAATTAAACTTGGTTCTCCCATGAGTATCCTTGAAAATAATGCCATGCAAAGTATTGCAACAAGTGCTGGTTACATGACGGCACCCATGATGGCCTCAATTCCTGCTTACATGATGGTCACTGGTGAAGTGATTCCGATGTGGCAGTGTTTTTGGTGGATCGTGGTTCTTTCTCTGTTAGGGGTTCTTTTTGCATTCCCTTTAAAGAGAAGATTTATTAACGAAGAACAAATGCCTTTCCCTGAAGGTTACGCTGCGGGTGTGGTTCTTGATAGTCTTCATGATGATGAAAGTAATCAAGGCATGTTTAAAGCAAAACTCATGATGGTGGGAGCAGGGGTTTCTGCTCTTATTGAAATTCTTCGCGCGGATACACTTCTTGAAAAATTTAAAATGAAGTTTTTGGCAATCCCTCATCACTGGGATGATTTTATTTATAATTTTGTGACTCCAAAAATCATGGGAACTCCCATGAAAGATCTTACCATCCAGTTTGATTCATCCATCGTGATGATGGGAACAGGGGGGCTCATGAGCATGAAGACAGCGATGTCTATTTTGATTGGGGCCTTTTTAAATTATTTTATCTTCGCTCCTTACTACATTGATGCCGGCATTATCACGGGGGCCAACTTCAAAGCGATCACTATGTGGAGCTTATGGGGTGGTGCTGCCATCATGACGACATCTTCACTTTATAACTTTTTCTCAAAGCCTCAGATTATTGTTCAGAGTTTTCAGAAAATGTTCTCTAAGGGTGGAGAAAAGAAAAATGATATCCTCGAGAAAATTGAACTTCCTATGTGGATCTTTGTCGTTGGTATTCCTGTTGTGGGGGCCCTTACAGTTTATATGGGGCACGTTTGGTTTGGCATTCATTACTGGTTGGGACTTATTGCGATTCCACTCGTGTTTGTGTTCACACTCATCGCTGTGACATCGACGGGTCTCACGGCCATCACTCCAGGTGGAGCTCTAGGAAAGTTAACTCAGATTACTTATGGTGTCCTTGCTCCAGGGAACGTCACCACAAACCTCATGACTGCGGGTATTACTTCAGAGGTGTCACTTAATGCTTCAAACCTTTTGATGGATATTAAGCCAGCTTACATGCTAGGTGGTAAACCTCGTCTCCAAGCTCTTGGCCATATCCTTGGGATTTTTGCTGGTGGATTAGTTGCTGTTCCAGTTTTCTACAGCCTTTTCCATGGAGATATTTCTCTTTTTACATCTGAAACTCTTCCACTTCCAAGTGCCTCTATCTGGAAAGGTGTTTCTGAAGTTTTAACGAAAGGGTTAAGTAATCTTCACATCACGGCCCAAGTGGCAGCTCTCATCGGAGCGGTTCTTGGTGTTCTGTTTGAAATTTTAAATAAAAAAACTCATGGTAAGTTTCCACTCTCTGGAGTGGGATTAGGCCTAGGATTCGTTTTAAGATTCACTGATGCTTGGTCAATGGCGCTTGGGACACTTGTGTTCTGGGTTGCGAAAAAACTTTGTAAGAACAAAGAGGGAATTGGTTACAGAGCTTTTGTTGATAACCAAGAAACTTTAGCAGCTGGTGTTATTGCTGGTGGTTCAATTATCGGTATTATTCTTATTCTTTTAGAAACTGCGATGTAATTTTCTACGAAGCCCATCTTTTGATGGGCTTCGTTTTTTGATTTACTGAAAAAGACTCGGATCTCCCGCACCAATTCGACCAACCTCTGGAACTCCCGAAGTAAAATCTACAATCGTTGTAGAACCTATAAATTCAGTTTCTCCCGGATCAATGATCATACCGATATGATTCCCTAGGTGATCTTCAATCAGCGCACTATAAAGCGGATAATCAGGATCAGCACCTTCAATCATGTCATGGGAGAGGTGGGTTGATAAAAGTGTACCCCCGCAAACAGAAATAATTGATCGACAAAGTTTGTTGGGAGGGAAGCGAAGGCCCACTTGATGATCAACTCTTGAGGCCTTTAGAAACTTCGTGATTTTTTTTTGTGCTTCAAAAATAAAAGTATAGGGCCCAGGAACAACTTTCTTCATTAGGGAAAACGCCCCATCATCAATAAAGGCGATCTCCATCGCATCGGAGAAGTGGGAGCATAAAACAGTGAGGTGCTTTGAATTATCAATGTGTCTTAGTTGATAAAGTTTTTCGACAGCAGCTTTATTGAATGGGTTACAGACCACGACCCAATTTGTTTCCGTTGGAAAACAAAGAAGCCCCCCGTCATTTACAATCTGGGAGGCCTTCTTCAAAACTCTGTCGTCAGGATTATGCTCGACGACGTATTCGATCATTAATTAATTTCCGGCGACACTCATTTCTCGTCCAAGGGATTTTGAACGACGCTCGAAGAAATTCTGATTCTCTTCTCTTTCTGACTCTTCTTTGCAAAGAATGCACATTTCAGAAGTTGGTCTTGCGATTAGTCTAGAGTAAGTGATCGGATCTCCGCACTCATCACACATACCATATTGATCTGATTCAACCTTACTTAAGGTTTTCATAATCTTTTTATAGTAAAGGCTTTCGCGGTTAGAAAAACGCATATCAGCAGCTAGAAGAATATTATCATTAGCTGAGTCCACCTCATCTTTGGCACCAGTGATTGAGTTGTGTTCATACTCGTGCTTCTTTAGTTGAAAATTCGTTCTGATACGCTCTGCTTCGCCCATGAGTCTATCTCTTAGCTCTGCGAGTTGCTTATCTGACAAATGACTGTTTAGTCGAACTGACATCCTTAGTTCTCCTTCTTACAGGTCGGCTGTGTCGGCCGGGTTTGTGTGTTGTAGGAAAATTAAAATCTTTTCTCGTTTGATTGCCAATAGGTAGAAGACTGATAAGGGCTTGTATTGTCTAACATTTGCTTTCACGATTGCGAGAGAGTGTAAGGTTCTGATAAACCTTCATCACAAAAATAGGTAGATATATGTTTCAAACCAAGAATGATTTTTTAAATGACGTTTTTTTGACACTTTCTGATTACATTCAACAAAGTGCAAAAACAAATTCTGTGATTAAAGTTTCTTCTCCGGAGAAGCTCAAAGAATTGATCTCTCCTCTCTCTCTTTTTGGATGTGATCATGAAACGCTTTTAAATGATCTTAAAGTGATTTTGGACCATTCAGTTAATACAACACATCCGTTATTTCTAAATCAGCTTTTTGGTGGGTTTAATGAAGCCGCCTGGGTTGGGGAAATTGTGAGTGCTCTCCTAAATCCAACCATGGCAACTTTCGAAATTGCACCCGTTCTAACCATCATTGAGAAGCGAGTCGTCAATGAGTTATTAAACATGATGGGGTTTGATCGTGGTGAGGGCATCATGGTCACAGGTGGAAGTAATTCAAATCTACTCGCGATGCTGTGTGCTCGAACTGAGTACAGCCCAAGTATTCGCTTAACTGGGTTTGGCCATAACCGATTTCGGATTTATGTATCTTCAGAGTCCCACTACTCGTTTGATAAAGCCGCCAATATCACAGGAATTGGAACCCAAAACTTAGTTCAGGTTCCGGCCAACGAAAAAGGGGAGATGATTCCTGAAGAGTTGGAGAGAATTCTGTCGGCAGATCTTAAAGAAGGCTATGTTCCCATTATGGTGGGTGCAACCTTTGGAACAACTGTTATGGGTGCGTTTGATCCTATTTTTAGAATCGCAAAAATTTGTGACAAATACAATGTGTGGCTTCACGTCGATGCAGCTTGGGGTGGAGGAGCTTTATTCTCATCGCAGAAAGATTTATTAAAAGGGATTCAGCTTGCTGATTCAGTCGCCTTTGATGCTCATAAGACGATGGGAACTCCACTCGTGACATCATTTTTTCTAACTAAACATGCTGGGATATTGAGAAACACTAACCGGGGTGGTGGAACAGAATATTTGTTTCATGAATATGATAATTCCGAATGGGACACTGGCACCTATTCACTTCAGTGCGGAAGAAGAGCTGATGTTTTAAAGTTTTGGCTACTTTGGCGCGCCTATGGAACGAATGGTCTCATCAAGAGAACAGATCATTTATTTGATCTGGCAAGTTTTGCGACACAAGAAATAAAATTGAATCCTCGTTTTAAACTGATTCATTCAAATTACTTAAATCTTTGTTTTCAAGTTCTACCCAAATATTCCCAAGAAGGAGCAAGTCACTTTACGTTGAAAGTTCGTAAGGAGTTACTAAAGTCTGGTAAGGCGATGGTCAATTACGCCGAAAAATCAGATGGCACGATTTTTTTTAGACTAGTATTCCCGAATCATAACACTGAGCGAAGTCATATTTCCGAGTTGCTTAAAATCATCTTGGAAACAGCAGATCGAGTCGATATAGTTTAGATCACATTAAAAAGTAGAGGTTTTATGCAGCTTCCCTTTCATCCTATCGTTGTTCATTTTCCGCTGGCCATTACATTTATTATGCCGGTTCTAATTATCGTTTTTGCTCTTATGATTAAGATGAATAAGATGCAGCCGCAGACTTGGCTCATTATCATCGGTTTACAATTGGCAGTTGTCGTTAGTGGTTATGTTGCTCTTGAAAGTGGTGAAGCAGAAGAGGATAAGGTTGAGAAAGTCGTTGGGAAAAAATTAATTCATGAACATGAAGAAGCCGCAGAAATATTTGTCGGTTCAACGGTATTAGTTCTTGTTTTATCGATAGCTGTGTTTTTTATCCGAAAAGATATTGGCTTTGCGATCAAGCTAGGAATTTCTGGTCTAGGACTTGTTTCTTGTTACCTAGCATACCAAACAGGACATTTAGGTGGAGAATTGGTGTATGAACACGGAGCGGCAAGTGCCTATACTGAAGAGCATGAAGCCAAAGGAATATTACCAACTCCTGGACTACAAACTTCTGAATCAGTAAACTCAACGGATGACAATGAAAGTTTAAAAGCAGATGATAACGACTACGGAAATTCAGATGAAGATTCCGTCATTGACGAAGATGTTAAACAAGAGGATTAAGATGAAAAGCATTTTTACTTTAGGATTATTTTTCTTTTCTTTATCGGCCATGGCCCAGTGGATGCCAGGAGGAATTTTTCCCGCTTTTTGCCGAAATAATTATTTAATCTCAAATCGAGGCACAACTCTTTATCGATTCAATTTTACTTCCGATTGCTCTCGAGCTTTAAGTGAAGCGAGAATGAATATGGGAAGATTTTGTGATAGTGAGAAACTCATCCGTGAAGATGGATTCATGGCCCATCTTTTTACGTTCAGGTCTGACTGCCAGAAAGCACTTGGGGATTTAAGAGTTTCTCGTGTTGGGCTTTATTGCAGTAACGGAGATATGAATCAGATTTACCGCGGAACTATTGCTTTCATGACATTTGAATCAAACTGTAGAAAGGCGATCTACCAGTCAGGAATGTACCGCGGTTTATTTTGTGATGATGGTCGAATGTTGGATTTCGTTGGAAGAATTCTAAGAGATTACAATTTTAATTCTTCTTGTATCCGTGAGCTTCCTGTCATGAGCCGAACTTACCCGAGATAATTTCATACTGACATCTGGTTCAATTCGTTCCAGATGTCATTTTCTCAAGATATTAGATAATAAAAGAAGACCAATGGTTTTGATCATTATTTCACCAGTTCTTCCACTGTTTGGTTAAATTCCTTTTTCCATCTCTCAAAAAAGACTCCCGTACTTGGGCCCGTAAAGCCCGCGTGGATTTTGATAATTTGATGTTTCTTATTTAAAAAAATGGTTGTTGGAAAAGAGATAAAGTTTTTTAGTCCCGGAATTTTATCTTTCGGTTTATCTTCACTGGTAGACCCAGCGATGAGAAGTGTGTAGGGGATCTGATATTTCTTCTGTGTCTTTAGAAGTTGTTTTTTTGCTTCTTCTTTCGTGTTACTGCGTTCAAACGCTAGAGCAATGATTTCAACTGATTTTTGTTTTCTCGATTTGTACCAAGGAATGAGGTAATTCATTTCATCTAAGCAGTTTGGACACCAGGATCCAAAAAATTGGACAATAATGGATTTATTTTTAAATTGAGGAGAGTCTAAATTGACGTTGTTCCCCTTAAGATCAGGGAAATTGAAATTTAAACTTTCAAGTTGAGTTTGCTTATAGCTATCTGGAAGATCTGCAGACTCATTCTTCGTTCCTTCAATGATTGTTTTATAATTTGAAAGGATATTGGCCTTTAATTTTCCATCCTCCAAACTACCTTTAAGTAAATAGTTATAAACACCGTCAAAGCTAGCTGCTTCAAATTCATTTCCTGAAACAAAACCCTCAAAATAACGATAATCACCTGTTGGAGTGAGAATTGTGCCATTCAGTGCGTTTTCTTGTTGCTCAAATAAGAGGACCCCTTTCTCTTGATGATCCTGTTCGTCTAGTAACGTTATCGCCCATCTCCCATTGAGATCAATGATCGCCTTCTTTTTAGTTCCAGAAAATCTTTCAGATGTCCCAAAAGTTCCTTGAATGGGAGTTTTAACTTTGGGGTTTTTATTGTGACGAACGAGGGAGCCAGAGAGAAGACCTTCTTTAAGGAGTTCTAATTCCAGTGACAGCTCATAAGTTTGGAGAGGGATACTGATTGCATTTCCAGTAACCTGAATGCTGTTTAAGTGAATTAATTCCTTTCCATTATGTAAAGAGGCTTCGTATTTAGTTTTCTTTTTTTTGATCTCGACGATGAAAGGAATCGTTGCATGAGTGGTTTTTAGTTCAAACCGCCACGGCCCGGTGTTTAAAGTGCCTGAAAAAGCCTCAGAACTCAAAAAAGGCAGGAAGAAAATCATAAGTATTAAAGTTTTTTTCATCATACGCTTTTACCCCTTCCAGTCATTTGTTAATATCTTGGTCCAATCGTGCTATTTTGTCACCCAAAGACGGAGGATCGATGAAGCAGTTCATCATGGGACAACGCTGGATATCAGAATCAGAACCTGAGTTAGGTCTTGGGGTTATTATTGAAGTTGAGGCGAAAACGGTGACCTGTTTTTTTCCTGCGGCAAAAGTCGACAGGAAGTATGGTACGAATAGTGCTCCACTTCGAAGAATTAAGTTTGTTGAAGGCGATGAAGTGAAGTCGCAGGATGGACTTTCATTTATTGTTGAGTCAGTGACAGAATCGAATGGCATTGTGACTTATCTTGGAGAGGGGAAAACACTTTTGGAATCCCTCTTATCCGATACGCTCTCCTTTTCAAAACCAGAAGAGCGACTTTTTGCAGGTAACGTTGATTCAAATGATATTTTTAAACTTCGCTATGATGTGCTTTTAAATCAACGAAAACTTTTTATTTCTCCGGTAAAGGGCTTTGTGGGTCCAAGGCTCAGTATCATCCCTCATCAAATGTATGTGGCCAATGAGGTGGTTAAAAGATCCCGTCCAAGAGTTTTACTTTCTGATGAGGTGGGACTCGGGAAAACAATTGAGGCCGGTCTTATTCTTCACCATTTGATTCTTACTGGAAGAGTGGAGAGATGCCTGATTCTTGTTCCAGATTCGTTGGTGTATCAGTGGTTTGTTGAAATGCTTAGAAAGTTTCAACTCACATTTCAAACAATTAATCATGATTCAAAACTTGAAAGAGGGGATAGGCCCTTTGAAGACGGTCAGCTCTTTGTTGCGTCGTTAAAGTTTCTCATGAAAGAGGATTGGCTACTTGAGCAGGCCCTAGACTCCAAATGGGATTTATTAGTTGTTGATGAGGCCCACCAACTTCGATGGGCGCCCGATAATTCATCAATGGAGTATGATTTTGTTGCGGCGCTGGCCAAAGGGACCCCTGGAGTTTTACTCCTTTCAGGAACTCCTGAGATCTTGGGTCTTGCTGGGCACTATGCAAGGTTACATTTATTGGATCCTAATCGATTTCATGATTTTAATCAATTTGTGGAAGAGACAACAAATTACAAACCCATCACTGGACTTGCAAACAAACTCATTAAAGGAGTGGCATTAACTTCTGAGGATAAAAAATTACTAAAGGCCAAAGTCGGCGTTGATATCGAAGATAAAGAGAAAGCTCTTCAAATGTTGGTGGATCGTCACGGCACGGGAAGAGTTTATTTTAGAAACACCAGAAAAACCATGGCGACTTACGCTGAGTTCTTTCCAAAAAGAGTTTTTAGTTCATATCCCATAAATGTTCCCAAGGGAAAACTCTCTGACAAAAAACTTCTAGATTTGAAAGCAAATTGGTTATCAAATTTTGTAGATCAGCACAAAGCAGATAAGATTCTACTTATTTGTCATGATAAAGAAGTCGTCGTTGATCTGGAGAAAATTTTAAAAGAGAAAACAACTGCTAAGATTGCCTTTTTCCATTCTGGGATGAATCTCATGAACCGCGATAGGCAAGCCGCTTATTTTGCAGACCCGGAAGGGGCCCATATCCTCTTAAGTACTGAAATAGGATCAGAAGGACGAAATTTTGAATTCGCTCGTCACTTGATTCTTTTTGATTTACCAAAACTCCCTGATCTTTTGGAGCAGAGAATTGGTCGACTCGATAGAATTGGTCAAAAGAATGATATTCAAATCCATGTTCCTTATCTTGAAAAGTCTTCCGATGAACTTTTAATGCATTGGTATCATGAAGGCTTTAATGCCTTTGAGTCTTCCCCACGTGGAGGGACTGAACTTTATGCCACCGTAAGAGCGGAGCTTCTCGAGCTTTTGAGGTTGGCCGACGAGGGAGAGTTCCCAGAGGTTGATTTTAAAAAATTCTTAAAAAAGACTTCAGATCTTCATCAAGAGATTGAGAAAAAACTAGAAGAGGGGCAGGATCAGTTAGTCGAAATTAATTCTTTTAATCACGCTAGAGCGATGGAATTTGTTAAAGAATTAAAAACGGTCGACGAAGGAGTTGATCTACGAGACTTTATGCTGAACCTTTGGAATCAACTGGGAGTGGACTCTGAAGATATGAATGATCCCTTTACGTTTTTTATCCGACCTGGAGATAACATGTATCTTCCGCATTTTCCTGGACTTGAAAATGAGGGAATGACGGTTACATTTAAAAGAGAAAATGCTCTTTTAAAAGATGATGTAACATTTCTAACCTGGGATCACCCCATGGTCCTGGGAATTATGGACTTCATTTCCTCTAAAGAGATGGGGAACGTCACTTTAAGTGTCTGGAAAACGCCCAATAAAGAACAGTTTCTTTTTGAAGGGTACTTTCTACTCAGTGCTATTGCTGATAAAAAACTTCAACTTCAAAAATGGTTCCCGCCTACACCATTAAGAGTTCTTCTTAATGCTCAAATGCAGGACCTCACTCAAAAACTTCCAAAAAAGTTTATTGATGAGAGTGTTGAATCCATGGGGCAGGAGCAAAGAGCGCAGATGAAGGATATCCCCAAGGATTTTATCAAAGAGTGTATCAAGAAGAGTAAAGAGCTCTGTGTCGCTAGAGCGAAACAATATAAGGAAAAATTTAAGGAAGAGATGCTAAAGTTTATGAACGCCGAAATTGAGCGCTTAGAGGCCTTAAGGAAAGTGAATCCTACAGTCTCTGAAACCGAGATACTTCTTCTTAGATTTAATCGCGACAACATGTTAAAAGCGATGGATAAGGCCGAGCTTTCGTTAGATTCTTTAAGGATTATTTTAAGTTAGGAGTTTATATGGGCATTATGACTGAATTAAATGACGATACGATTTTTGATGTGATTGAGAAAGAGCCTCTGGTCTTTATTGATTTTTACGCTTCATGGTGCGGCTCTTGTCGAGTCGCTGCTCCCATGTTTGCAAAAGTTTCTGAAGAAGAGGGAGTTAGGATTTATAAAATTGATGTAGAAAAAAATCCTAAGATTAAGGACATGATCACTCTTCCAGGGCTTCCATCAGTGGGCTGCTTTAAAAGCGGAGAACCTCAGGATCTCGTCAATGTCACGAAGGAAGAAGCCTTTCGTGAATTTATTCAAAAGATGAAAGGATAAGCATGGATATTAAATCGATTAAAGATCTTGCTCAAAAATATACAGCGGAAGAATTAAATCATTTTGCGGATGAATTCGAGACCACTGGTATCGCCCCTGTAAAAACGCAAGAAGACCCAGGATCTCAAATGAGCGATTACCTCATGGGGGCCGAGCTTAGAGTCCTTCTTGATCAGGGCATGAATATTAATGAAGCGACCAGAGAGTTTTCAAAGAGAGTTCGTGGAGTCTTAACTTGAGTATAAATATAAGACCAGGTTTGCTGTTCGATATCGATGTGATTGCTGATTTTCAAGTGAAGATGGCCTTTGAGACAGAGAAGATGAAACTTGATCCCCCTACTGTTCAGCTGGGTGTGAGTGCAGTGATGGATGATCCTTCCAAGGGGAAGTATTGGTTAGCTGAAATTGACGGTAAGGTCGTTGGTTGTCTATTAACTGTCCCTGAGTGGAGTGACTGGAGAAATGGAACAGTCCTTTGGATTCATTCCGTTTATGTTATACCTGATTATCGCAAACATGGTGTATTTAAAGCACTTTATCAGCATCTTAAAAACTTGGTTCATGGGTCTAGAGAATATAGAGGTCTCAGGCTCTATGTCGATAAAACCAATTTAAATGCTCAAAATGTTTATGAAAAGTTAGGAATGTCTTGTGAGCATTATCAATTGTTCGAATGGATGAAGTCTTAGAGAAGAACCTTGCTGAGAGTGGAACCGTGGTGGGGGTGTGTGCGGTTGGGGGAGAACTAGCAAAGTGGTAAGTTTTGTTAGTTCAGGGAATGATTGGGAACTTTTGTGGAGTTCGTCACCCTCAGCTTGTAAACCTAAAGAGCACAAACCGTGCCAAGTTCAAGCTACTGAAATAGCGTACTTATTAAGTCCGACATGGGGCCCAAAGGAACCCTTGGTTTCTTTTGACACCGGGGCAGATGACGAGTGGTGCTATTGGCAACCTAGAGAGTTTAGCTTTTCAACCATTTCTCTTATAGTCATGATGTTTTTTTGAATTTGTTTTTCGGCCTTCTCACATCTTCCAGAGAGATAGGCCTCAGTGGTAAAAAGGCCGAATCTTTTTTTATTATCAGTAGAGTAGTTATCAAAATTAAGATGTTGAGATTTTAGTGGCGGCGTTCCTGCACCTTTCATAAAAAAACAAACATCACTTAATCCAATACCTGAGTTGTACGCCACTCCTAGTTGTTGGCGGGCAAGTTTTGAGGAAGTACAAAGCTCATTTTGAGTTTTGGCCCTATCGAAGGGATCGGATATCTTATCTAGCTTTTTCATCTTTTTTAGAATTGGACTTAGAGTCCCCTCAGCTTCATCCATATTCTTAGTCATCGACTTGAGTGTTTGCTTAGAAAAACCATCAAAGCGATCTCCAAGTATTGTTCTCCCAAGAGAAATCATTGATTTTGAAGAATTCGCCTGGGTAAGGGGACTTTCCTCTAAAAGGCCTTGGAGAGTAGCGTATTTTTGAATCGCGACTCTCTCATCATTCTCAGCAGCTTTTAATTTCATGAGATCATCTTCAGAAACTTTGAAGGTGTTTTCTTTCGATTTCTGTTGAATTGATTGAAAGATGATATCCGTAATGTTTGTAAATTTAGCAACTAACTTTTTTTGAAAATGATCATCTTCACAACTTTCATATATATCTCCCGCAGTTAACTTTTCAATTGCTTGGTAGTTATTACAGAAGGCTGTGGCGTTTAATCCCTGATCAGGTGAAGGATTCGGGCAATTAAAAGAGATGGCCAGGTCGCGTAGATTGTTTTTGCCGTTAGGTGAAACTTCCTTAAACTTTTTAATAAGATTCAGACATTGCTTTTGAGAGATACTTCCTTCAGATAAATTAAGTAGCTCTTTGGAGAAGGTCGTCAAACTCGTTAGGGCTTCATTTGGAACTGGGGTCAAACATTGCTTTAGTTCTTTGACTCTAGCAGTTGCCTTATTTTTTACTTCCTGCCTATTTAGGAGCTCATTAGTAGGATCTTCAAAAGGGTCAATATAAAGGTCATCGTATTTGTAGGCCAGTGTTCTAAAGAGACATAAGTCATTTATAAAACGACGAGAATCACTGGATTCTTTTGAAAGGATTTGGTTGTTATTTGGATGCTCAAATAACCACTTACTAAGAGAAACAACTAATCTTCCTGAAAGTGCTGCTGAGGTCGCGATAAGTGCATTAGCGGGATTTACAGATAGAACCGCAGCAGAAATATCAAGAACACTAATAAGAGAGTAGCCAATCCTTGATATATCATTTGTTCCGTTTTTAAATTCACAGCCCATTTTTAAAAGATTATTAAAAGAATTTGCAGCTAGTTGGGTCGTCTCAATTTCTTTTTTTAATTCAACTTCTTGTTCAGGAGATAAAGATTCAGATTTTGATTGCGCTAAATCAAGTTTCGTCTTTAGTTCTGCGGTTTTATTAATTGTGTCGTTGAAATTCTGAAGTTGAGTCGCGCACTGATTTAGTTTTGAGTCGGGTGTATTGGCCACTAATTGTAGATTAATAGCTTCACTCGTTACTAAATCAAGTTCAGAATTAGATTTTTTAAAAGGACATTCTCTCATTAGTTTTTCTGAAATTGATTTTTTTAAATCAGGATTATTTTCTTTTAAGTAGGCCCGTGCCTGCAAACCCTTATCGGGAAGAGATGATGATTCCAATGACTCCGAAGAGACATTTAATGAAAGAAATGAAATAATGAGGATAAAAGCAAAGTTAAAATCCTTCATAAAACAGATGCCTGTCCAATTTGAGAAATAATCTTTTGACTAAGGGTTGAATCACTCGTTGATAAAAGAAGTGTAATACCATCTTTCCAAAGGATCGTTGTCTCCTCGTTTCCCGTCCTCCAGGTGCAAAAGTGAGTATTTCTATTCACTGCTTCTGAATACTCATTCTGTTCAGGGGATAATTTCGCCATTGATCTAAATGTTTCCTGGCAATATTTTGGGAATTCTCTAAGATTTAGTTTATTCGTAATGACTCTCAGGAAGCCTACTTCTAACTTCTTGTTCCCATTTAAAATTTTTAAACGAGCACAACCAAATGGGTCTTTTTCGCAAAAAGGATTAACCTCGACTTCCTTGAAGTGAATATGAATTTTCTTATCACCAGCTTTAAGATCGTAAGACCAAGCCTGTGGCACTGTTAAATAAAGACTCATGATAAAAAAATGAAAAACATATCTAAGCATAAGACTTCTTGGTAACCCCGGGTTTAATCCAATTTCCTTTTCGGATATAAATATGAAAAACCTGAGCCCCGAGATAGGAACTTAAGTTAATTCGATAGGTTGGGTAATGACTTCACCATTCTCTCGTAATTGCCCAATAAGTTGTTAGACCCCTCGGGACCAAATTTCCTACGGCCGCATGTCATTTAAATTATTTGGCCAATCGTCTCTCTTCTGACAAAATTATTTCATGAGTATTGATGACCTTGTATTTCTCGCGAAAGGCCTTATAA
>CANEUH010000016.1 GCA_947441615.1 Bacteriovoracaceae bacterium
TGAGGTATACAATAAAAAAAGATTGCACTCATCTCTTGGGTATTTGAGTCCCGAAGAGTATGAGTGCAAGATACTAAGTTTAAAAAATAATGATCGGCCTGTTCAGAAAATATGGGGTCGGAGCGTCTAGTCCAAAGGGCTCAGTCCACTTTTATTTTCTTACAGGTGCCAGATTTCTCAGGATACATCAGAATTATTTTCTCTTCAGATCATAAAGAGATCAATGTAAAAAAAATAATCTCCAAAATATCAGCACTTTATAAGAATCAGAAATTCTGCTTTAATATTGTAAATAATCTTTGAAGGTTTCTGTTTTTTAATATCAGAAATGCGTTCTAAGATTTTAGGAAGTTAATACGAAACATTTTTTCAAGAGTCGAGATGGATTTACTCTTGTAGAGTTAATGGTAGTCGTTGCCATCATCGGACTTTTGTCTGCAGTAGCAATTCCTAACTTTAAAAAACATCAGGCAAAAGCAAGAGTCACCGAAGCTAAACTCCAGCTTTCAGCCGTCTATGTAGCGGAATCCTCATTTTATAGTGATTATAATATGTACCATACTTGCTTACGCTACATGGGCTATGACCCGGATGCAGAAAGGCGCAGCCGTTATTACTTTATAGGATTTACTTCAGGTTCCAATGTCGATCCAGCTGCCTATCAATCTGCAATGAATTCTGGTTTAAATTCTTCAGAGTGTCCTTTATTTAATGAATCTATAGATGGTACGGCAAACAATGTTCCCAATGCGACTTTTTTTGCTGCTGGAAAAGGGATTGGGAACCGAATTGCTGACTCTGGCTATGATGATGAAGGCTGCCTGGATCAACCAGGAACGTATGTTGGCACACAAGCAGATGCGGATAATATGACCTTTTTTGCTGGAGCTTACGGAGTGATCTCTAAGTGTACAGCTGGTTACACATGTTCATGCTTGAGAATAAATCATAATAAAGTTATTCAAATTCATTCATCTGGTTACTAAAGAATAAATTTCTAAAAACTTTCATTCGATTTTAAAGTAGATTTCGGCTCTACTTTTTATTTGAGTGCCAATACTTAAAGTGTGTGAGGCCTGAACTTCTTTAAAAAAGTCCAGGCCAGATATTTAGCGAGAAATGGTTTCGAAAGTGGTGACTGGTAAGTCCATTTCTTGAGAATAATGATGACCACCTAAAACTCCAAGAGTTTTTTCGTCAATAGAAAAAACCTGAGAGAAGCCTTTGGTCTCTTTCAGGTAGCGTCCCGTATGTCGCCAAGAGAGGTCATTCAACTCCATTGCATAAACGTGGGCCACATATTCGTAATTCATCGGTCCTGTTTTAAACATCCCTCCGAAGACCATGAGTTCATTGCCTAAAAGACCCGCTGCTGGAGCAAAGGTGGCAAAGGGAAGTGGAGTGAGCTCTTTAAAAGATCCATCTCTAGGATCGATCTGTGTCACCTTATTTAAGAGTTCAAAGTGAGAAGCTCCTTCTCCGAGACCGCCAACGAGGAGGAGTTTTCCATTTCTTTCCACTCCAGTGAACGCTCGTCTTACAGGTGAAGGGATTTTATAAGTGGCAAGTTCTACTTTCTCTGTTTTGATGTCGAAGATTTCAATTGAGTCATGAAATTTTCCGTCAGCATCATTGTTAAATTTCGGAGTACTGTTCCAGCCACCGACGAGATAAATTTTATCTTCAATCAAAATAGCAGCGTTGGATGAGCGAGGCTCTAGGAGTTTTGAGACAGTAGTCCAAGTGTTGGTTCTGATATCATAGCGATCGATTTGATCGAGAGATTTCCACCGGGGTTTATGGACCTCTGAGTAAGCAAATCCGCCAAAGGCATAGATGAAGTTTCCGCTTGAGACGATTTGATAACCGTGGGCCTTGACGGGTCTTGGAGCAAGTTCTTTCCACTGATCAGTAGAAAGGTCATAGACGACGAATTGATCTGAGAAAGATTCAGGCGGGTAAGTGTGCTCGGCCCCCTGGTGACCCCCGGCCATATAGAGTTTTCCCTCATGGAAGGCTGTTCCGAATGAAGAACGAGGTTTTCCGAGGAAAGGAGCTCTCAAATTCTGCTGGTATTCTTTCTCACCTGAAAATTGAGGAGAATAGAAATCGACTTCTGCATTCGTTTCAGTCAGTGGAAGCCACTTGTTGTCTTTGAGAGTGAAGAGGCGAAAGTGCCCTGACTGATTTGATGCAAAACAGAGTGAATTATCGGGAGCAAAACTAGGGGCCATTTCGTCTTTGGCTTCATTTGTCTTCTGGACAATTTCTCCGGTCACTCGATCTATCACGTATATGTTCCAGTTACCGTCTTTTTTAGAAGTATAAGCGATTAGCCGCTCGTCGAAAGAAAGGGCCGGGGACATGCCTTCGGCCAATACTTTTTTCTTATTTTCTAAACGATCGAAGAGAACGATCTCTTTTTTACCAGCTTGGTTTCTTTGATAGACGATAAAATTTCCATCTGATGAAGGTCTAGGAAAGTAGGCTTCTTCATCTGTAAGAAGTTTTGCGTTTACTAGAGAATATTCCGCGAGACCCTCACCTTGGTTAGTAACTTCGAGCGCCCGATCAAAATAATAGAGGGCATTTTTCCCCTGAGGACCTGGAGCAGAATAAAAGATCCACTGTCCATTCTTTGAGAACTTCGGATGAAGTAGCATTCCTTTTTGAGGGAGCCTGAATTTTTGGGCCTGGTTTTTTTTCAAATTTAGATAAGTTAGAGAGAGGTCGTCCTGGCCCGGTCCTTCAGCGAAGATGATTTCCTGTCCGTTAGAAGAAATATCAGGGTAAAGGGCCCACATACCGGCCGTAGTGGTGGAGATGGTCTCGGGAGCAGCGTCATGTCTTTTAAGCTGGACACTTTTCCCCATCGAGTCTTCTTTCATGTAAACAAAATCTGCAAACGAGGAGTAAGAAGTTATTGTTGCAAGAAATAAGAGAATGAAGGTTTTCATAGGGTTCCTTTAAGAAAAAAGTGAACCGATCATATCCCCAAAGTGTTAGGCTTATCAAACAATATTCATGGGGCGCTTTGCATAAAATATAACTTCCCACAAGCCCTTTATGGGGGCTTGCATCGGCGTGCAATGGCTATTCTTCTTGCGAGACGACCCATCTCTCGAAAAAATTCTAGAGGAGGTGAGACCGACGGTCCTTAAGGGATTAACAATGAAATCAAAAATAAAATTAAATCTTGATGAATACTTTAAATTTTTTAAAGGAACTAAGGAGACTAATTTTTTTGCAGCAGGCTTCTAAATATCATCTTTTAACTGAAGGACATCTACCTCAGTATTGTTGATATACATGATATCAAGATCGTTATCATCATCCAGATTTCCAAAAATTGCGATTTTAAACGCGTCATCTGAAATTTTACAATCCGGACACGCGGTAGCTACTTCAGGGTGAGACTCAGCGGTTCCAAAATTATAGTAAAGAGGTACTGATCCTCCCTCTTCCTTTTGAGATTTTTCAATTATTTCTTTAAGCTTTTCGTAAGAGGGGTATTTGTTATTATCCACCTGATACAATTGCATAGAGGTTCTTACATTGAGTGCAAGAAGTTTCCCATCAGTGCGCTTTGTCTTGAGCAGGAATTCATTTTTAGCTTCAGTGGAAGGGCTCTCTGTTTTATTACATGCGATGAGTGAAACTAAAGCAAGTGCGTAGAAGCCATTTTTAAAAAGATCATGAATAATTCTAGTTGGTTCAGACATTTCGGCTCCTGATTTAAAATATCAATAATTAGACAATCAACTGAGAATGTTGTCAAACACCATAATTTCAACGCCAGTTCGTGTCTGATCAGAAGGGCGCACACTAAAAGACAAGAAATCGATTCAATTTTTGCTTATTAAGATAAAGAAATAGTGAGGGGACAGTGAAATCTGATTGGCCGCCTTAAAGAAGGTTTCCCAAGGCTCCACCAAACTTTCTAGTTTAACCGAACGCATAACGGGAACAACCTTATTCAAGGGAGGCCATCAACAGAAATTCTGATACAAATTTCAGAATCACCACTTTTCTCGAATAGTTCGATTCCAATGGTGAATCCTGATACGTAGGCACAACTTAATTTAAAGTTGATATATAAGTTTCTGGTTAGGCCATTTCATTAGTTATTGCATGTCTCGGCAGTTCGGAAGTGATCTGACGGCACGTAATAAGGAATTTCTTACCACAGCATAGCCACTGGCGATGATATATCTTTCTGCCTTTCCATGCCCTTTTGCGATGATCTTTTTGCCATCTTTCATTAGTACTACATTGACTTCAGATTTCTGATAAATCCCGTTATTAAAGACGATCCCAAATGTGTAGCCTTCTCCTCGACGGTAATCAAATTTTTTGTAT
The DNA here is from genome assembly GCA_947441615.1 of Bacteriovoracaceae bacterium. GTDB lineage: Bacteria > Bdellovibrionota > Bacteriovoracia > Bacteriovoracales > Bacteriovoracaceae > Peredibacter. The sequence continues at coordinate 4,360 of CANEUH010000016.1, forward strand.
TCCTCATATTTAGCACTCAGAGAATATTCATATTGACCATATGAAATAGTATAACCTTTTTTCTCCAAGGTTTTATGAGCAATTTCTTTTTGATAGTCGTGCTTAGTACCAGCAATTTCTGCATTTATCCGGCATTCATCAGCTGCAAAAGTAGTCGAAGCACTGAGAGCTAAAATAAGAAAAAAGATTTTTGTCATAACGAACTCCACTTCTATGGTTTATTCTTTCTAAGATAATTGTTTTTGAGTTAGAGAGGGCACGAAATGTAATAATGAAGTAGTCCTCTATAGAAGTTAGATGATTCTGTCCTATAAATAATAGTTGTGAACCCTAAATCTAAATACTTAGATTAGGACGATTAAAGATGGGAAACATCACCATGGGCCAGCAAGAACTCAAAACCTATGGACTTGGAATGGACGTCATCAAAGGAAAACTCGCAATTGTGGACTATGCTCTTCAAATTGGTAAGTCTTACCGTCAGGCCGAAAGAATCATTAATCGAATTAAGCATGAGGATGCCAAGGGCGTTCTTCATGGCAACACTGGCCGAGAACCTCACAACAAAACTCCCCTTGAAACAGAACTTATGATCATTGATCTCTTGAAAAATAATTATGAAAACTTCAACCTCACGCACTTTAATGAGAAAGCAAAACTCCATTCGTACTTGCATCAGCCCCATTATTTACAGTTGATCCATTTCCAGATCTATTCAAACTAACAGTATCGCTTCTTGAAAGTGACCAATCCCAAATTTGGCAAGTGCCAGTGGGTACAGCGACCCATATTGTTTGAATTGGGGTATGAGCTTCCACTTAGACCCCACCCTCTGAATATGTTATCAAAAGTTAAAAAATCAAGAGCGGTTGAATAGGTGGCAGTACCAGTAGTGTCAGTTGTGTTGGCGGTAGTTGATGCACTCAATATCTTTGAGGAAAAAGGACCTAGGAAAGAGGTTTACGGATAGGCATTTATTTTGGTCAGCTAAAATAGGAAAAGCCTGAATTAATTTCTAACTGCCCTCCCTCACTTGTGTAGACGGGGCAGTTTTTTTTCCTCTTTATGAACTCATCAATTTTCCACTATGATTTAAATTTAAGTGATTCTAGAAACTTAATCCTTGGAATAGGGCTCCCTTTCTTGCAAGAATTCCTGCATGAAAAGAACATGCCCAAGCTGATTTGTGCTGGCCCAGAATTTGTCATTCGAAATGGAACTTTTTGAGAAAAGATGACTCTAAATGGATTCAAAGGTATCGATCTAAAAACTGTGGAACTCGTTTTTCGTCTGAAACGTTTTCTGATTTTTATCGCCTTAAAAAAAAGAATAAATGCAACACTTTTATAGCGACTCTCACCAGGGATGTCGGTAATGAGGTGTACTTTCGTTCTAAAATGTAATCATAAAACGATCGCCCGAAAACTAGCAATTCTTGCCAAGAGGTGCAGAGAAGCCAATGAGTTGGAGTTAAAAAAAATTCGTGGGTGAGTCCACAATGTTCAAATCGATGACCTTCAGGTTAGCATCTAAAAACCTTTGGAATTGAGATTCTTTAGTTACTAATGATTGAATATTAAAAAAAACTTACCTTTGTTAAGCGTTTTACTTTTGTTATTAAGAATTTTAGTTAAACTATAAGTATGAAAACAAAATCATCGTCTCGTCTTTTCCTAATGAGTACTCTTTTATTAAGTTCAATCCCCACGCTTGCGGTAGAGGAGTTCTATGAAGTGAAGGAGGGTGAGATTTTTTCTCGAATTGCTCGTAGGCAATTTGGGAAGCCTACTTATTCAAAAGCTGGAGCTTTAGAAAAACTGAAATCGCTTAATCCTGAAATTAAAAATATTCACAAACTTAATCTTGGTCAAAAATTAAGAATATCTGAAGCGGAGACAAATGAGACTCCCTCTAGTTCGTCTGATGTTGTGATCCAACCTGAACCCCAATTACCACAAACAATTGCTAGTGAATCTCGTGGAGAAATCGCTCCAACATTTAAATTTGTCACCTTAAAAACTGTTGAAAGAAACTCGAACACTCACACGGATATTCTTTCTAAATACTATGTTGAAATCCCTTTGAGTTTAGAACAGAAGTTTCATCCTGAAATGTCTGTTTATGAGAGAGTTACTTTGGCGAGTGTTAAGTTTTCAGGTCTACAAGGGGATTCTTCGCGTGATCAGAATTTTCTTCTATGGGGTGCTGCCCTTGGATTGAAATATGATAACTTTAAAAGTTTTGAAATCTTTGGGGAGATGGGCCTTGAGCCGATGTTATTTGCTAAAGATGTGGTTCGTTCGAGTTTTAAGATGACGGCGATAAATCTACCTAATGCGAAGCTTGGACTTCAAAGGCTTCTTTTTGATTTTAATGAGATTTCATTGGGGGCGAAGGCCCAAGTTGTTTCTTATTTTGGTGGATCGAATCCGTCGGTTATCGTTAAGTCCGGTACGGGTTTTGGAGGGGCCCTTTACCTTCGTAAAACACTTCCTAGCTCCGTTTGGGGGCTAGATTTTGGATTAGATAAGATTTACCAGAACTCTTCCTTATTCCAGCAAACACGTACTGACTTTAACGGAATGCTGAAATATGAGTTTAAATTCTTTTAATTATCTGATCGACTTTGCCATTTTTGACCACTCCAAGATCTCTAAAATAGAGGGTCGATTACTTTCTTCTGATTAAGGTCCTTTACACTCACTTGCCAATTTTAATTGGCGTCCAACAATTATAAAATATTTGTTTCTAGATTTGCTCTCAATGATTGCTAAATTATTTCGATAAGATAGCGTAAATACATTAACCCTCATATGAGCAAATGGTTGATGGTAAAATTAGGTATCTTTTACAAAGAGAGATTTTATGAATAAGACAAAATTTTTGGCAATTATATTTATGCTTACACTACTTGGTGCCTGTGTCAGTAGTGGTGGTAAAGAAGATTCTTCCAGTGGTAGTGATTTGAGTGGACACGTGAGCTCTGTTCTTAAGTTTTTTAACCCCCTAAATACCGCCCATGCTTCTGATTCAAGAGTCTGCGTTCCAGTTCCTGGAAATGGGGGAAATGGTAAGGTTCGCATTTATACGATCAATCCTTTAGATGGATTTAAAACCTTTGCTTGTAGCACCCACCTTGCGAATGATAATTCTTTTAGTGCAACAATTTTTGATGATAATATTCCGTCTGGGCATCATCTTAAAGTAGAAGCTGATCTTGGAGGTGTTATAAGGGAAGCGGTGGTAAATTCCAATGATAAAGATAAAAAATATATCTTAGTTGACCCTATTTCAACAATTACATCTCCTGTTGCCCTCGATATGCTTAAATCCGACGACTCTGCAAAACCTGAATTAATTCGTCAGCCCGTGAAATCATTTGTGGAATCATTTGGTGTGGACTTAACAAGTATACCACCTCAAAATGTAGCGAAACTTAAATTGATATTCGAAAACAATTTGAGTTTGACTTCAAATTGTCTCTTTACCGAAGACGATCCAAAAAAGACTCAATTCGGAGTTTTTTTATTTAACCGAATTGAGGATACAAAACTCACAGTAGGAGGAGATGGTCAGCCTGATGCTTCCGCGCAATCTTACATTAAATTTGGAGACTAGTGTTTTGTTAAGATTGAGTAAGTTGAATTCATTTTATTAGAAAAAGCCTCTAGGAGGCTTTTTTCGTTTAAGATAAAAAGAGTTTCCCATGGGTTCAAATAAGAGCTTTTTGTTAGATTCCCAGTCATCCATAATAGCTTGGTCTTATCAACAATGATAAATTTAGAGTGATAATTAATATGAGAATCGTTGTATTGGATGTAAGGCCTATTGATCAACCGTTTGGATTTATTTAGGCCAACGATGAGGCGGATTTGTATACCTTTACTGCGGAGCTTATCTAAGATTGTGACCAAATCGGGATCATTGAATTGATGAGTCTGAATATCCACTGACGTTTTCGCCAACTTTATTTGATCGTGAATATAAGTTTTAATATCGGTATTTCTCGCGTTGAAAGCGATAGGATTACTTTTGGTCTCATTTTGATTCGCACAACTTGAAATTGCTATTCGGTTAAATAAGTCTTGTGCTGGGGAGTTTGTTTCGAAGCGAATGAGTAGTGTGCAGTTGAAATATTTTTTTGACTGGCAATTAGTTTTTATCTGGTTAAGGAAGTGATTTTCAAGATCTTGAGTTTTCTTTACGTAAGCAATCATCGCTAAATCGGATAGAACTTCGTCGTCATATTTTCTAAAATTTGCCGTAAAAAAGAGAAATTTTGATTCACGACCTAAAAAGAGGGCGCCTTTTACGTGATAGGCCGAATCTGATCCAGGGTCTATAAAGATAGGATGAATTTTAATATTGGAAGGATATTGAAAGAAGTAATCGGGAAATTCTTTTAGTAGCGATTGGAGAGTAAACGAAAAGAGGATATGTATTTCAGTCTTACTGTTGCCGGCTCGAAGAAAGAGTTTCTTTAAAAAATCAGCCGACATCGTCATACTCGAAAGATAGATTTTGTCCCATTTCGCTGAATCATATAACTTAAAAAATTCATCAGTTATTTTTCGATCCGCGTTATCAAAAACTTCAATTGGAGTCAGTATTGATTCAAAAGATGAAGGCACCATAGATTGGAATGCCAATCTGTTTCTTTCTAGGCATTGAGAGAAATGCTGTTTAAATAACTTATTAAAGTCCTGTCGCTCTCCGATAGTGAATATGTTAAAAGGGAATTTTAATTTACAGCCTAACGATTTTTGGCACAGTTTATAACATTCTTCTCTAGTTGGACCCTGCAATCTTGCGGCAAAACTTTCATTAAAGGTTAAAACTTGATGAAGGTTCTTATCTGATAAATTTTCCTGAATACTAAAATTATACTTTATTTGCTCAACAAAAGAGGAGCAATTCATGATCGATGGAACAAATCCAAAATTGTCGAATTGAAAATCAACTAATTCGTAATCTTTCTTTTCAGCAGAAATATAGTGAAGTGTAGCTTTCCCTTCATTTGAAATACAAGTGAATTTACCAAAACATTTCGGAGTTAAAAGGATGATGAGAAATAAGATTTTAAAGCCTGCCAATTCTTTGCCTTTAAAAAATTAATAAGTTTTTGATCATAGTATTCAAGTACGATGATCTGATTGAGCCTATCTAATTCAATCACTGGATAAATGAATTTGCCATTGAAATGATAACAATATTTTATTTTACTAAAAAATTGAGCATTCTTGATTTGAATTTCTATTTGGTGAAACTCTTTAATCATCTCAGGTGAGGGGACCTGGCCTTGAGAGTCTAGCCACTTATTTGTTTTCTTTGAAAATATGGGGAAGACATTAATATCAAATTCAATTTTGGGCTCATTAGAATTTAAGTAGGCACTGACCTCAATTGCCTTTAGCTCCTTAGTTTTTCTAATCAGACGAGGAAATGCCTTCCAAAGTTCATAGACTTGATCTGAATTGGTACTTGGAATTAGCCATGTCGTTGGCGTTAATCGAAATGGTTTAAATTTAATTAATTTTTCGTCTTTTAATGAATAAGATTTAGTAGACAGTGAAACCAATATTGTAGCCCCTAAATCCTTTTTGATATTAATGAGGGCTTCATTTAAAGATAGATGTCCTTTCATTTTCGGTTGCTGAAGATGGAAAATAAGTTTTGTATTTTTGTTAAAAAAAACATTCAGGTAAAGGATCAATTCAATACAGAGTCCGATGATAAAGAAGAGATTGTTCAAATCTGTCGGAATTAAAAGGAGAGCGGCCAATTGGAAGATTTTCAAAGGAAGCATCCAATGAAATAAACTTAGCTCCTTTCCAACGCTCGATAGGGCGAGGTAGAAAGAACTAGTAACAAATATGAAAGGGATGGAGTAGTTATAAGATTGAGAAGATGTTGTGAAAAACAGCCATATGAGGATAGTTGTTACAAAGATGAGATTGAGAGTGATTAGCTGTCGAATCCTCAATTCTACCCAGTTTAAAGCGTTTTTTGTGTAATAACGATATAGATCAATTTGTAACGCTCTAAAGGGACGAGTTAGTATACGATAACAAAAGATTAGGATGAAAAAAATCACTAAAAAATTAGATTGGTTATTAAGATTAAATTTTTTGGCGCAAGCGTAAAGAGTCAAAAGTTGAAATACAAAAAGTACAAAACGCTTAAGTGATTTAGAGTAATTTTGCATGAAGGTATTTAAATTTGATGGGAACCAACGTTTTTGATTTTTGATAATTTCTAAAAATTTAAATTCAATAGTTGATCTAAAGATATATATGCTACTAATACCAATACCAACTGCCAATTCGATAGGAAGTAATAAACTGACTAAGATAATCGAAAGAAAGGCCAGTAACCAACTTTTGATCCAATGATGTGGTGGGAAATAGACTCTTTTTTTGATTAAAATTTCTAGAGATTCATTAAATGAATAGGCCTGAATAGCAATTAGAGTCATTCTAAGAAAAAAAATAAGGGCCAATATCCAGTGTTGGGTAATGACATCTTTTGCAAGATAAAAACAACAACTTAGGAAAATGACAAAGCTTGTACTTATAAGAAAAGTATTTATTTTTGAAGGAACTTTTTCATTGTCAAAAATTGAAGATCTATTTAGACTGAAGAGTTCTTCAATGAAAAGATTCATAAAGAAGCTTGAAAATGGAATGAATAGAAGTACTGAATAAAAATCTGGATGACAAAAATAGGCTAAAAAGCAGATTTCTAAAACCTCGAAAGAGATGTTTAAAATTTTTCGCGTTATATACCCGCGATTGCGAAAGATGATTAGTTTTATGAAGTCAGAAAAACGATAGCTCCATAACCACTTTAATGACGGTTGAGTTTTTTCTCTATTTATTTCTGGCTTGAGTTGTTCAATGAGTTTCATGCGGCCCTATTACACTTCAATTTTCGCCTTTGATATTCAAGTGAATGAAGCTGGATTCTTTTTATAATTTTCCAAGCTTCCTTTTTTCTTAATTTAAAATTTTTGCATAAAAGGGCGACTAACTTTTTTCGAGATTTTTCATCGAGTTCTTTTGTATTTTCAATGTTTGTCCTAAAGACAATCATTTTTTGAATTGAGGAGAAGTGGTTAAGGCTTGCTAATTCATTTATGCCAATATTTAAGCACTCTGATCGTTGTCCATTATTAAGACTTGATTGTGAAAGATGATAGCAGAAATTCCCCATTTGGACTTTAAGTTCTCTTTTATATTCTTTGAGATGCTTTGGCCTAAAAGAATATGTTCCATCGCGATAAAACGTCATTCCGATCCATTCAAAATATTTTGCATGATGAAAAATCTCTGAAGATTGTTCATCTCCAAGCATTATGTTTCTTTTCTTTTTGGGGCTGATTGTGAGTCCTAATTTATTTGTTGTGGCTTCAATGATTTTTTCAGCTTCTTCTACTGTCGACAGTGATGGAGAGATGAAAATAAAATCATCACCATACCTTGCATAAAAAGAATCTTTTAGGACTTCTAATTTTTGATCAAGCTCCCTAAGATATAGGTTCTCTAGGACTGGCACAATTGGTGACCCCGAGGGAATACCCTGAATCATGCTGGCACTTATTTTGGAATTTCCATCGACATAAAATTCGTGACGATAAGTTTTTTTTAAAAGATTTAAAAGTAACTTACTTCCAACAAGTTCTGGCAGTTGATCTAGTATTCTATCCATTTCCTTGTGTTGAATACTATCCCCATAAGAGCTTACATCCCTTCCTAGGCAATATAATGGGGTATTTTTGGAGGGGTAACTTTTAAGGTAAGAGGCCAATTTGCGGGCCGCATCTCCTGGACCCAGCCCCTTTCGAAATGAATAGAGGTGATCACTATGAGATTTATCAATTCCTCTGGATAAAATGTTTTGAAGAGTCATGAGTAAAATTCGGTCTACATAGTTTGTTATATAAATTTCACGGTTTTTTTCATTCGTTTTTAAATGGATTCTCTTAGCTTGTGAAAATTCAAAATCTGGATTGGTTATTGATTTTTGAATGACCCTGTAAATTTTGTTTTTGTTTTCAATGATCCACTGCAAAGGATAGCCGGCAATAACGGGTGACTTTTTGAATGCGTTTTTTTTATCTCGATTTTTTAAAATCAGTTTTTCTAATGCTTCATCAAAAGCATAGGAAGTGAGTATTTTCTTATCTAGGAGATTCGTCATTTTCTTCATGGCTTCTTGTCGGATTTTTTAAGGAGTCAGCTTAAATTTTTAGTCAATTAGCCGAATAGATTGTGCCATCAGAGAGAGAAGGTGGGGGCAAATGCCCTCGCCGCAGACCGCGAATAGTTGAGTGTTTAAAACTGTGGCGGCGCACAGATTCGACTTATTCAAAGGTATAAAAACCTGTCTTTCGGTAACTTGTTAGGCTACTTCTAGACTGGCTCAAAATTTTCCCTCCTCTCTCTGGTGGTTTTTTGAGAGACCTTAAAAGGTGTCTCATGGATCCTAAAAAGTATTCTTAATTAAGCGTTACAATTTTTCTTTTCCTCTGAGACAGAGGAATCTTGTATCCACCCTGAACGATGAATTGAATGGATCCAATAGGAGTGTGCTCCAGTTTCTCGCCACTCTCCTGAACTAGAGCATTACTGACCTTTATGTAAGTGCCTCTCACGACTGGTTCTAGGAAGAAGTTTTTGTATTGAAATTGTAGCTTTGCTTCAGCATGTCCACCATATCCAGCAACATGAAATTGATTATCAACCCCTTGCCAGTTCCACCAAGTTCCCTGGTGGTATTTGACGGTTGTCTGAGGAATCATGAGACCCGCTCCAGCACCTAGGCCCGAGTCAATTTTGAAATCACCATTTCTTGATTGAAAGAGATTCGTTTTATAGATCCCACCTAAGTGAGCATAGTTATACCCATTGGTATGATCAAAATTAAGCCATCTCATATCGCCAGTTTCTTTCACTTGATCAAAAGTAAGCCCAGTAAGGAGTGTAGGGTCTCCGCTTTCATGGGGAACAAATACCGTTTGATTGTAGTCACCAGTGACTTCATACTTAAACTGATTTTGAAAAACCCACTTCATGTGATCAAGACCTGCAACAATGTCCCAATGGTCGTTCACGACATAGCCCACTCTTAAATTATATTGCGGGATTGGAATCCTTGAGGGGACCACATAATCTAGAATATCTTTTGAGGGTCTATCGTATCCAATGGCATCGTGAATGGTGAAGGTGCCAGAATTTGTGGTGAAGGTCGCGTCTGACTTTGAGTGGAAATTTCGATTATAACCCCAAGTGAAGTAGATCATGTGCTTAGTTTTAGGAGGGTTAAGTGGAAAGGCCTTCTGCACATCACCGAGGAGATTTGTTAAGGGATTATCATTTCTAGGAAAGCAAAGAGGTGATTCATGATTGTCAGTTGAAGGCGTATTTTTTTTATCTTCATCTTCAGTTTTATCACTAGACTGAAGGACAAGTTCGACATCTAAAAGTTCTAGCTCTGATTCAGAGATCTGGTTTTCTGAGCTCTTTAAAACATGGTCCTTAGAAGTTTTAGAGAGCTCTTCAATCTTTTCATCGCTTATTTTATTCGAGTCAATCTCCTCATAGGGAATGACTGTGGTCGAAGCAAAAGATGCCATGGAAAGCGCGAATAGAGATGTAACGAGAAAGATTCCCCTAATCATTAATATCTATTCGGTTAATTGACTAAGTTACTTTAGATTCATTACATCTGCTGAATTGTGCCGTCTCCAGCAATAAAAATTGTCATGTTATTACGATCTTCTTTAATGAGAGTAGAAACCGAGTAGCTTAGGACTAGAGTCGCTGCTGCAATTGGATCCTCATCAGTCCCAACATTTGTAAGACCAACAAGACTCATTTTGGCATTGAATGTATATCCCCAAGCGACAGTGATGTTTTCAGGAACAATTTGGGCGTTCGTAATGAAGGCCCCTTTGCCTTTATATTGACCACCGTGGCTCATGTTGACGTTGTAAGTGAAGGAAACAACCTCAGCATTATAACCATTTTTATAAGTGACTTTGAATTTTACAAACTTCGGTGCCTGCCAACGGGATAGTTTCATCGGGGTAATATCTTTACCAAATTCAGTATCTAAAGGGAGAACAGAGATAGGCGCATAATTGGTATTAATAACTGGTTTACCGGCCTCTACAATTTTGTAAATCTCTTTACCGAAGGCGATGATTTCTCTCATTACGGAGATAATATCTCCAACTTCACTGCCTGGACCTGGGCCCCTTGAAGTTCTTGGAGGTTCATAGTTGTCAGAGCTATCGAGAACTTCCACCGTCATGTCAGATATTTGGTAGTAGGGGTCTTGAAGATCAATACTAGGATTAGCAAATGCCATAAATGAACTAAGAATAACAACTAAACCAATAGCTAGTTTGCTCATAAACACTCCCTGTACAATAAGCATTACAAGTATTGTGTCTGGGCCAGGAGCGATGTGGCCACAAAAAATTCGAATGGGGATATTTCTGAAGCCAATTATCCCGACTTTAACGATCGGGAACTAAATTTAGGACTTCTTTTTACTCGCAACTTTGAAGGTTATTGGATTTGATTTTCTCTTGGCCTCGTTACGTGCTTTCTTTTTAAGTTGGATCTCTTTAAATTCAAGATCTTTTTGAGGCTTACTTGATTTCATCATGACATTTTTAACTGGAGTCGATTTAAGGGGAGTCGCGTATTTCACTTTCACTGTACGACCATCGACGATGGTTTCATTAAGCCCCTCAATCGCTTTTTTTGCATCAGCTGCTGATGACATTTCTACGAAGGCCATTCCGCGGGACTGATTAGTTGTTGGCTCTACGATGATTTTGATATTTTTAATCTTTCCGAATGGTAAGAACATGGATTTTAATCCATTTCGGTCCCTATTGTAGCTCAGGTTACTTATATAAACAGTGGCATTTGGAGTTTGCATCATAGGCCTCAAAGATTGATTTTTTATTCAATTAGCACCCCGAGGTTTAGAAGTAAAACCTTAAACCCAGGTGTGTAAAATTGACTCTATCTTTTAAACTGGTTCGGCCTCAACCCCATCCACGGCCGGAAAGTATTGCACCTTTTGGCCAATAACATGCCCGTGGGCCATGGGTTTTCCAAGCTCATCAAGGGAGAAGACACTCTCTGGTAAATTCAGAGACTGACGGACTCTCTCCATGGTTTGAGGGGCAAAAGGGTAGAGCATGATCATGAGATTCTTTAAAACATAAAATGAAGTGTAGAGACCGTCTTGACGACCTTCCAATGGAGCACGGTCATCGTGAGGCTTATATTGCACAAAGAAGCTATTAATTAAGCGAGCGTAATTTTCTATTTGCCCCAATAAAGTGAGGTATTCAGCTTTCTCCATATTCTTAAGATAAAGCTGCACAATTTTCATTGTTTCTTTTTCGGCCTTCTCTAAAATCTTTCCTTCAGGAACTTTTCCATCAAATCTAGAGTGACAAGCCGAGATGGGCTTTTCAATCGCCGCATTCATGGGGCCTGCTAAGAACTTATTTCTCTCTTTAAAAGTTTCAAAATCAAAGTTTGATTGCTTCTCTGGTAGACCCAAAGTTGAGAGGAAGTATCTCACTTGATCAGGATCAAACCCCATCTCTTCAATGAGTTGATCACCTGAGAAAAAATTTCCTCGAGATTTACTCATCTTCTCGCCATTAACCATAAGGTGAAAGACGCTATAAACGTCTGTGAGCTGGTAGTCACCTTTTTCTGGTTGAGAGTGAGGATTCTTTTGGGATCCAAACCACATCGCTCCTTGCATAAGGACATAAAAATAAACGTTATCTTGACCTAAGAATTGAAAAATCTTTGCCTCAGGGTCTTTCCAGAACTTTTCATACTCATTGATGTCTCGGCCTTGATTTTTAAGGGCGACTTTTGAAAAAGAAATAGGAGCGATCAATGAATCAGGCCACACGTAGAGGGTTTTTCCTTCCATCTCGGGATCTAAATCTTTAGGAAGTGAAATTCCCCAAGTCACATCTCTCGTGATTGAGCGATGGGCCCAACCGTCCAAGAGAGCGCAAGGGATTCCCTTGTCCTGAAGGATTTTAAGACCACTGTTGAAATCAACTTTATTCTCAAATTGAACGACAACTTTTTTTCCTGGAGCATAACGACTCTTGTGTTTAGGAAGCGTGGGTCTCATCTCTTTAAAAGTGGGCTCATGAGTATTATCAAATTGAAAAGCGGGCTGAACCGTTTCGAAAACTTCGTTAAAGACACCTTTTCGCCACTTATTTTGCTTCGTTTTAATCCACTCAGTGAGCTCATCTGAGACTTTCCACATATCTAGCCACCAGTGAACGGTGTCTTTTAAAAACGGTGTTGCATCACTAAGAGATGACTTTGGACTTATGAGTTCACTCGGGTCATATTGAGTGCCACAAACTTCACAGTCATCACTGTAAGCAGTTAGGTTTGAACAATTGGGATTCGGGCATTTTCCTGTCACATTTCGGTCTTGAAGAAAGCGATTCATCTTGGGGTCAAACCACTGCTTGGTGGTTTTTTTCTCGAGCATTCCATTGTTATAAATTTTTCGGATGAAATCCTGACAAAGTTCAGAATGAATAGGGAAACAATCTGGCCGTGATGTTCCTGAATAAACATTAAGTGAGATCCCATAGCGATCCATGGTTTTTTTCTGTTTACTATGGATGGAGTCAATAAATTCGCGGACTGTTTGATTGTTCTTAATCGCCGCGACTTCAGAAGTTGAACCATGATCATCTGTTCCACAAACGTAGAGAACATTTTCAGTTCCAATCATCATGCGCATGTAACGGGCCAGAATATCTGCTGGTACATGAGCCCCCGCGAGGTGACCTAAGTGTAATGGCCCATTAGCGTAGGGCATACCTGCAGTAACAACTGCGGTTTTAGGGCGCTTTAAAAGAGTCAGAAGATCTTGTACGTTAGATGGAGGAGTAAATGGTTTATTCATCTGATTATTTTCTCACGGCCTATGAGTCATTTCAAGCGATGACTCAAGGCGCGTTCGTCGCTATTTAATAAAACAACATAAATTAATTGGTGGGGCAAAGGTTTTCTAAAGACTGATTTTTGTCAAAAGGAGTAAAAAAATTATTTTGTTTATGAAGTGAATCAATATAGTTTTCAGAGAAAGATTTCGGTTTAAAATTTCGATAAAAGTTAAATCTTTGAACCACTTTAGGGGACTGTCTTAAAGAACAATAGTTAGAGCTTAGGGTCGGTGCAATTTTAGTCCAATTCTCAGGTAAAAAATAAGATAAGTTATAGGACTCGTCCCATTTCGGTGAAATATAATCCTCAATATGAGGTCGTCTCACCAATTCCCATTTTTGTATTTCATTAAGCCTTAGGTAATTATCTTTGCCGGAGAAGCAAAAGTTTTTATAAAAAAGTAGCCCTTGGTAGTTAGCTTCAAGATCAGCATAACTATAAACTCCACTGGCCCAAAAACCATGGAGAGTTAATTCATCTAGAAGGCCATACTGAATAGCAGATTGAGTGGCCTCTTGAGGGGACTTTTGATTTTTTATTTCGTTTATAAAGATGAGAAAATAGTTTCTTGCGGTCCATGTAAAATGGGTGAGTTTATCCATACCAAAGTAGATATCATTGACTTGGATATTTTGAGCGAGACCAAACTTTGGGATATAAAAGCGGAATGGAACTCGGTAAAGACTCTTTTGAACGTAGTTCATAGTGTCTGGATAATACTGCCCATGATCTAAATGAAGCCTTAGCCATTTTTCAACTGGATTATCATGAACAAATTTTGCTTTAAATCGGGAGGCAATTTTTTTTGTTACGTCAAAGCAACTTTGAATCTCTCGTTTTGCATTCGCTTCACTTAATCCTATGTGAATTTGTTCTTCGAGATACTGGTTAATCTTTTGAGAAGAGTCATCTAGCTGTATATCCCAGGCAAGATAATTATCAGTTTCAAGGGCCAAAACATTGGCCGAAAAGAGAATCGTAAGAAGAATCTTTTTCATGCGATAAAGCTATAAAATGGAACGGGGGAGGTCAAGGTTCTTACTGGTCTTTCTTTTCTCTCATAAATTCAATTAGTAAATCAAAGTTCCCTTTATCAGCACTTCTTAAGGCCTTAATATAGTGATCTCTTCTTAACTGGGGATTTTTTCCAAGGCTTGCCATCCAGCTAGTGACAGGTTGGTTGTTTCTTTTTTGGACAAATTCAGTAAAAATTCTTGTGGTTCGACCGTTTCCATTTGGAAAGGGATGAATCGTTACGAGCCTGTGATGCATTTCTGCGGAAATTTCGTCCCAGCTCATCTTTCCAAGTTGAATCCAGAGTTTTGCGTCCTCGAAGAAGTCTTTTAACTGAGGTCCTACGTCATAAGATCTGTGTTTAGAAATGTTCACTTCAGCCGTTCGAAATTTTCCGGCCCACTTCCAGACATCTCCAAAAAGTTTTTCATGCAATTTACATATAAATTCAGTCGATAGGTAATTTGGATCTTTTTGTCGATTGAGCCATTCAAGTCCCTTTTGAATATTAAGATCCTCTAACTCATCTAGTTCCCCCATCGTGGTTAGATGTGAGAATCGGATACCAAGAATTTGATCATGGTCTAGGGGAGTTGAGCCGTCTCTATCAATAATGTTGTGATCTTTCATTATTCATCCCAAAGATATTTCGAATAAATTCTTTCATCCACTAGGTCTTTAAGGCGTTCATTTTTATCTAGATTAACCTTTTGATCTTCTAGACTCATTTGACTTTCGGTCTCATCCATTAGCTGAATCGTTTTTTTTACCGCCTGATCTCGGATGATGTCTTCGATTTTTTTTCTTGGCACAAATCCGTAAACCAGATCGCATTCCATGGCATCCGCAATCTCTTTAAGTTTGTTGATTGTGATCCGTCCCTCTTTTTCAAGTTTCACTGAACTACTCAATGAAGATTGAGCAATTCCAAGCTTCATTGCAAGTTGTGTAAGACTCATCCCAAGTCCTTGACGAACATAATCGATCCAAGAAGGAATCCCTTTGGACTCATTCATGAGGGGCCGAAGGGCTTCAAGCCGTTTTGAGACTTGTCTGGTAATGAGTTTTTGGTTCTGTGGTGATTTCATGGTGTTATTATCGTCTATATTCTATAAAAAAGTAGTTTTATTTTTAATATATTCTATATTTTTATACTTATATATTGATTATATTCTATTTTTATTCCAAGTCATTGAAATAACGAAGGGGACTAAAGGATTATCTAAAATTCCCGACAAGAACTCTCATGAAAAAACACTCTTTGCTTCTACTCTTGTTTCTTTCCACCTCTTTGTCTGCCTCTGTATGCGACGGAGATAACTGCCAGGTCATTCTCTTTGATGACTTTAATGGCCCTCAATCTGATGAGGACTCCTCTTGTTACACGAGAGTACCGAATTGTAGCACTCGTCCTGAATGGGGAAATACAGGAAAATGTTTAGACTTAGATTCTCAAACTATTGCACAAACAGCTCTATTAAATAAATGCACCTGGAAGCTTTGGCAGGCTTACTCGATCTATGGAAGAGAAAAAACATATAGGTGGGATCCAAGACAGGTTGAAGTCTCAAATGGTTTATTAACCCTAACTGCAAAGCCATCGGGTGACGGAGTCGCTTTAGATGATCCTTCATGTAAGCAAATTGATGGAGCAATACCAAAATGCGCCTTTGTATCCGGAGGAATTGATTCTAGACCATCCTTTGGTGGTGAACACTCTGGTTTTGATTTTCGCTACGGTAAAGTTGAAATGAGAGCGAGAATGGATATGGGGCCAGGAGCTTTCCCAGCTCTTTGGATGTTTGACTCTAGAACGAGACCTTATCAAAAAAGACCAATTACCGATCAAGAAAGAAACTATCAAGAAATTGATATCCTAGAAATTTTTCCGGATCTTCCATTTGTTTGGCGTGATCCATGGAATTTCTGGGTTCAGCACATGAGTAACGTTAGATCGAAGGCCTACCAAACTCTACATTGGGGTGTAGATGGGACAAACAAGGGCTTTATCAATGACTCAGAAGAAATCTACCATGGTGATTACCACGTTTTTTCAGTTGAGTGGGAGCCCACTAAGTTAGTGTTTAAAATTGATGGAAAAGTGAATCACACCATAACTGATAGAGACTCTAAAAAAGGTAGGAAAGTTCGTATCCCTGATCATGAAATGTATTTGATTCTAGATATGCAGTTAAGCCGAGGAGCTTTTCTAAAAAACTATTTTAAGAAAAATGAATTAGTGAATGATATTTCCCAACTCAAAGGTCCAGTGAGGATGCAAATTGATTGGGTTAAAATTACTGCTAAGAAATCTGGAAATAATGCTCTTATGAAGTTTCCTCATCCACCTCTGGTTCCAGGAGTTAAATACAAAGTTCAAAAAGTTGCTGGGAAGGCCACCATCATTTATCCAAAACCTTGCAGTTGGGGTGGTACGGAGATTAGTGGAGAATGTCATTTTAAGACTCTTGATGTGACACCATTGCCTGATAATGTTCCCTATCTGGTGAAAACAGAACTTAATGACGGTGGACCAGGTGTTTATTATCTCACTGATGCTGTTCAAACGAAAAGCTGTCCTCATGGGGGAAGCTTTATAAAAACAGTTGGTGGAGAGTATTTAGCTTTTGCAAAACTAACCTATTATAAGAATTTATGTCGACTTGTTTACATGCCGCCAACTGGGCCAGCTTTAGTTCCAGGTGTTCAGTATTCAATTCTTGCTCCTGAAAATGAGAGGGGATTTGGTATCTATTATCCTCAATCAGCGGGATCAAATAAATGCCCTCATGGTGGGCGTGTGATGAATTTACATGAGTATTACGGCCACTGGTGGTGGATACCAAGTTGTCAGGTGATGGAACTTGATCGAAGTAAAATCGATACGCTTCGATCAACTGAAATTTATATGCACCCAGATCCATTTAAGCGAATCATACGCTACAGGAACGACTACTAAGGTTTAAGGCAAAGGCCCATTTGTCCAAAATGGAAGATGGGCCTTTTTCCATTAGCACGCAGCCAATCGATAAATAAGGGAGCAGGGGCATTCCATTTCATAAGCTGAAATCTTAAGAGGATATAGCTCTCAATAAGCTTAAAAAAATTTTCTTCCTCCCCAAATGGAAGAGAGAGAAGATTTAAAATGCTTTCATCTTCAAGGTATAATTTTATCAACCTATTATTGACTTTAATTGGAGAAATTGAAAACGAGTGCCCCTTGGCAAAATCGTCATGAGGTTCGTGGACAATTGATGGACCTGTCGTAAAATATTGGTGTAGAGAATAATCTTGTGTTTTCCAATCAATGGAGAGATTTTTTTGCTTAAGCCATTTTAAAAAAGATCTTCCTTCACCAAGTTCTAAATCTTGGAATGAGATTTCCTTTAGCCAGACTCGATAGGCCTCTTTTATGGGTAATTTTATTTCTGTCTTGTGTTTTAGTAAGTCGAGTGATTGCCTATCTGTGAGTCGAAGGGTCTTAAGTTTTGAATTAAATGTGAAAGGGGAAAACTTAACTAAAGGAGTCGGAACACAAGGGACCTTGGGATCAAAGTCATCATAAGACCAGGAAATCCTTCCGTAGTTGAGAGCGTGCTTCATGCTTAAAGTTCTACGACACTTTGATAAAAAATTTTTAATCCCTTTATCCCCCTAGGCCGAAGAGCCGATACTAAATGATGGAAAACTTGGAGTATTGGGTTAAAAGAGTGACAGAAGAGTTTTATGAACGAGTCTATGCTTTACCATTGACCGAAAAATAATGGCCTCACAGAAATTGATTTTATGGTTGGTGCCCCAGTCGATCAAAAATCAAAAAGGATTACTTTAAATCTACAATACACTCAATGGCAGTTTCGATAGTTTGACGATCTTTGGTGATAACATCAGCTAGAACAACATACTGTTTATTTTTGTCTACTGCGAGAGTTCTGAAAACATTTTCTTTCATATCACTTAGTGTCGTAATGAGATTCGTGTGAAGAAAGGCCCTTGTTCCTGGATTCCAGCGGTATTTTGAACCTACCTCAATCTCACTCCTTTTAGATCTTTCACCTGCAGTTGCTATAATGGCAACTCTATTTGATAAAGTTAAAATTGAGATATTGCATTCGTTTCCATCAGTGGTTTCACCACTGTAATCTCCTCTAGGTAATATTGTGAGCAAAGCTTTAGTTGCATCAACTTCTTGGGCAGCAACAGAAATCGACATAAGCATGATGATCGATATTATAATTCGCACAATATTTCTCCTGATAAGTTTTTTTGACTTTATAGGCCGTAACTATTTTTTATTAATTTGCCGAACAAGACATTGGGATATTTCTATAATCAATTCCAAATTCAGGAACAAGTAGTCTTTTAATCACTCCAGTTCCTTTTCCTATATTAGTTACTTTTGCCTCTAAAAGTGCTCCGTGGTTATTGGTCACTTTAAAACTTTGAGTCCAATAATTTATTTTCATGTCTTCGCCTTCAAAATCCGCAACAATCCTTCCCGCTACAGAGATTGAACCTCTGCCTTTTTTTATTTCAGTAATACTTTTCCCAACTCCACTAAAAGAAACAGACTTTCCTTGATACACTCCTTTACAGCCGGCCCTCCCATTCGCTTCTTCAACAACTGCAGTTGCGATAGTTGAACTTAGTGCAAAAATAAGAGCGAGTGATAATTTCTTCATGTATTTCCCCCTTGAGGTGATGCGGGACTATAAATTGCATTTTTTTTTGAATCTAGCTGGGATGTAAAATTGATGCGGTAATTCCTACATAGTTTTCTTCATGAAATTTCTTGCAACAAAATCATTATATTGATACAAATTCGCCACCTTATCCCCTTTTAAAAGGGAAAAATTCATTTTACTTCTAATATAAGTGGTTCTTTATGAAATTATTTGCTTCGTTTATCTTTCTCACTATTTTTACTTTTCATTCAGAAGCTTCAAGACTCTGCAAAAATCAGCGAAACCTAACCTATGCTGAACAATTGGCGTCGTTAGGCCCATCTTTTGACTTAAAACTACTCAAATTTGATTTGTTCCCAGGTGGAAATGTATTTTCTGGGTATGAGTATGATGTATCTCCTGCCTACACAAAAGGTTTGTACAAAAGAACAGATAAATGGGTTGTGGGTTCAAAATTATCATCTGGAAATTTAATTGATTTCAAATTTGGTATTGATCCCCAAGTTCAAGCGACATTTATTCGATTTAAAAAAGATCCCTGTCAGGCGATGTTATCTCTGCCTTATAGCCCACAAATAATGCCTTTAAAGGCCCAAGTTGCTGTTGGTCCAGATTTTAAAGTAGGGGATTATTTTCTTTTTAGGGGGTCCGTTGGATTTTCTGTTGGATCCGAACTGTTAAATCTTTTATGGCAAAGTCCATGGGGTGTTACATTGTCTGGCAACTACCTCATTCAAGGTTTCTTTCAGTTACATATTGTGAGATTAGATCAAACTCATATACGTCTTAAAATTTTAGGACACAGAGGGAAAAGTTTCACTAGTTCTGTTGGTTTAGGATTTAAAAATGAATTGGTCGTTTTTAAAATGGACCAACTTAATAATCAACTTGAGTATTTAGTTAATTTGAATCCAATCAAGCTTTCGAGTGAAAATAACGATGCAGATGTATTTATGGTTGATTACATCTTGGATCTTTCTGATCCTGAAGTCATTTCTGTCTTTGAATCAATGATAAGGAGTGCAAGAGATTTCAAAAAGATTCAGTTAACAGGTCTTTTAAAGAAGGGAGTCCCCTTAGAGGATAATTTGATTTTGGATGTCTCTGGTCTTGAAAAATTGTTTAGAAAAGATTTTCAATCAAACTCAGTTGGAAGAATAAAAAGAAATTTAAAAACAAATTCTAAGCAAAAATCGGTTTCATTTAAGTTTGATATTGGAAACAGAATTACTGGATTTAAATCCTCAAAGGATCGTGCTGTTTCTTTAATGACGGTTGAAAGGCCTGACGAGATTTCTGACTATTATGTATTAAGATCTTGGGATACAAGTAAGAACGGTCACCTGTTTTTTGAATATAATACTTCGGAAAGGCAGGATAGTTTGAGGGCACTTTTCGATGCTGATAAAGATTTTTCTATTATTTCGCCAGTAAATTTTGTGAATCAAATTACAATGAAAGAGAGTCGTTTTAAATACTCAGAGCTTTTAAGTTTAAAGTTGATGGTAAGAAAACTTTTACCTATTGAGGTTTATCAATCGATACCATGGAATCAATGGAGGCAAACTGCTGGCGAAAAATTCACAAATTTTGGGTTTCGTTTTAATCTTATGATGTCACCAGATAGCATCAAAGAGGCGCCAGAGTTATCTAAGGATCAGGTAGAAAAATTATTTAGAGAACATATGAATTCTAAGGGTCTCAATGAATCCGATTATGTCACTGGTCTGTCTTTAAATGGTGATAAAAAGATTAACAACAATGGATTATTTGATATTCGCCTTCAAAAGATGGCAAATCATCTTTCGATGTTACTAGATCGGAAAAGACCGTTTGAGGAAAGATTGAATTTGATTACTAAACTTCAAGCGAATTCACTTTTTACTCAAAGTGGGCTTAGTTTTATCATGTCCCTAAATCCTGCAGGAATGTCACGTCTATATCACCTGGACTTTAATCTTTCTTCCAATGAAGCAGGGATTGATTACGCTTTTGGTGAATCAGAAGTGTCTGATCTCTACAAAAAGCTCCTCTCAATTAAAGCAGCTCTCGATGATGACGCTTTTGATCTTTTAAGGGAAGCGGAGTCTCTTTCAAAAGAGAGCTTTTCCAGTATTTAATTTAATAGTTTTAATAAGTTAGGTGTATCTCATCGAAACCTAGTGTATGCTTTTTGTACACATCCGAATTATTTTCAGGGACTCACTGATTATTGGGCGTGGTTTTTGTTTAAGAGGTAACTTTTAATCTATGAAAAAATGTCTATTCCATCTGATTATTATAGGTTTGTTCCTTGCGATGGCCTCGGTTAAAAGAGGAGATTTTTTTCAGGTAATTTCCTCACATCCCCATGATCTAAAAGAGCTCACACCATTCATTGAGACTACCTATAAAAATGGTCGACTTTGGGTGGTATCAGTTAAGAAATCGGCACCCAAAGAGATTTTTAAATATCTTAAACCTTTAACTGGTGGTGAAAAAAGTTATCTGCATCAACCATTAAGACATAAAAATTTATTGGAATTAGAAAATAGCGAAATTAAAGACATACTTCAAAATGTAGATAAATTTGCGATTAAAAAGGATGTAGAAAAACTTTCATCTTATAGAACCAGAGCAGCGGGCACTCAAGATAATCGAGACGCCCTTCAATTACTTCAAGCCAGGTTCAAAGAAATGGGCTTTGAGGTGAAGGAAGTTTGTCACAGGAGTGATGCCTGTAGTTTTATTGCGGATAAAAAAGGGTCTCAGTTTTCAGATAAAATCTTGATGGTCATGGGACACATTGATTCTGTCGGAGAAGACTTTGCTGGAGCCGATGATAATGCATCAGGAACAGCAGTTATTCTTGAAATGGCGAGGCTACTTTCCTCTTACTCAAATAAGAAAACGATTAGATTTTTTATTACAAACGGTGAAGAGCAGGGACTTCTCGGGGCCACTTACTATGCCCGTATTCTAGAAAAAGAAAACGCACTCAAGGCCCTATCACTAGTCATCAACATGGATATGGTTGGTTACAACTCCAATGGTGTTGTTGAATTAGAAACAGATGCCGCCTATGAATCCCTGGCCCAGTGGTTCGCTGGACTTGCAGCTAAATATACTAAACTCACGTCTAAAATAACTTTGGGCGCCTGGGGAAGTGATCACGTTCCTTTTTTAAGGCGCGGAGTTCCTACCATTTTAACAATTGAAAATTGGGATACAAAGACACCTTGTTATCACCAGAAATGTGATAGACCTGAGACTCTAAATTATGATTACGCAGCTGAAATTACAAAATTAAATCTATCTGCTGTCTTAGAAAGAGATCAAGTTAATTTTCTCACTGAACCCTAGCTTCCTCTAACTGCCCCAGTTGATTGGTGTTAATAAATCTTTTCAATTGTGAACTTTAAAAATTCACCAGTCTCTTCCAGGTGCAAAGTTTAGTAAACACTATTGAATGATTGCCTGGATGAAGGAAGCAATTCTCTTATAAGGATGGATATGAACAAAATTTTAAGTTTGAGTCTACTTTTGTTACCACTACAACTCGCCCAAGCCGCTGATGGCCGCGATTACGGTTATCTGTCGATTCTCCCCGGTGGACAACAACTATTTAATATTAGCTCGACGAAAGTGAGCTCTCCTGATCTTAAGGCTTTCGATAAATTGAAAATTAATCCAACTGCACAAGGTGACGAATATACTTGGCAAGTGCCAAAGTCAGGAGAAAAACAATCACTTGTGGTTGAGTGGTCAGAAGCTCGTTCAAAGTTGGCAAGGGTGACACGTACAGGAAGGATTCCTGGAAAAGCGCCAATAGAAGAGGTCGCGATTACGAGTCGATTAAAGACGCATGGAGTGCTCGCATCATATACGATATGTAGCGAAGAATTCAAAACAACATTCGGTCTAAAAACACAAAGCTATGGAAACGTTTGTTCAACCTGGAACAAAGACACTTGTGCCTATGTTAAAAAAATAATTGATGATGGTGAGCTGAGTGAAAAAATTAAAGAGTGCAATGGACTTTTAAAATCTTTGAATCAGCACCAAGAACGCTTAGCAAATTTGGCCAATAGTGACTATCAAGAGGATCTTAAGGCGTTAAAACGTGTAACTAGTAAAAAGAATCAAAAAAATTCATTTGAACTAAGTGCTGATTCAATAGGAAACATAAGCCAGATTTATAGCAGCTATGAAGCTGGTGCCGAGTTATGTAATAAGTTGATGACAGGTGGTGATGCACGTTTTGAAGACTCAGATACTTCTTCAACGAGTGATGGTGACGATAAAAAAGCAGTTCAACAGTAAGTAGATCCTAAATGAAGAAGAGGGGCCAGTGCCCCTCTTCTGCTCATATCATGCTATTATTAAAAATCTGAAAATTTATAGCGAGCATCTTGATTCACGCGTTTGATATAATCCTCACCTTCTTTGCGATTAATCACGATTTTTTTCATTAATGGATAAGGACGACCAAGGATTTCATATTTTTCAAACACGGCCTGTATTCCTGGGATGCGAATAACTTCATCCTGCTTAATAACGACATCAATATCTTTGCCCTTTTTCAGTATTTCTTCATTACTCATATTGTGGATATCCTCATATTGGCGCTCGTACTCTTCATCATTCAGATCTTGAATTCGTGAAATCATAACCCTTTTTTTGATTTGAATATTTGCATACCTGATTTCTTCTGATGGAATTTCCTGATTTGCCTCCAGCTCGATTCTCACTTCATGCATAGAAGATTCTTCAGTATCAAGATCAAAAACAACTACGCGAGTCAAAGTATCAGGCTTAGCTTCATAGAAGAGCTCTGGTAACTGCTTAACCCATTCAAATCTTGTTTGATTGACTTGGCTCATTCCTCTTCCGTTTGCATTTTGTCGATAAACTTTTCTAGTGGTTTCAATGCACTTCAGGGTCACGAACTTTTCGTCTTTTTGATCGTAGCATACTCCCTCTTCTTTGCTCTGAAACATACCCATGCATTGCTTCTTTTCAAACTCTTTACAGTTTGGGAATTGCACTTCAAGAGAATTACCGTTCACTGCGCTCCAAAAATTATTCTTTCCTGGAAGAATAGGATCCCATCCACCGGTCGAGATAGCTTGGTAGCCATACATATGAATATAGCGAGCATCTTTTCCTAATCCCTTTAAGAACGTTCTCACATCGTATGGATCATTCATGGCAGAGCATGCTGAGTTATGGATATCAAAATAGACTTTGTATTTCTTAACAGAAGGTAATACTTTTTCTTCGATAAATTCATTAGTTTCACGTGAGCTAGACCAATGACCGACATAGCCAAGTTTCACACTTTTAACATTAGGTCTGTCAGCAAGGACATCTTCAATAGAGTCATCAAGACTAATGGTAATTTTCTCACCACAACTTTGAGTCATGCTCCAAGTTTTGCAACCTAACTTAAAGAATTTTATTTCGTTTGAGGGTGAAGTACCTGTTTGGCATATACAGAGATCTCGCTTTTCTGCTGCCAGCGTCGGTTCTGAGTTGAGACCAAAAATAGCTAAAGACAATAGAATGAATTGATGTGATTTCCTCATATTTTATCCCCTTTTAAACATTGATTGGCTTTAACAAGCAAGATTGAGGCCATTGATAGGATCAAACGAGGGTAGAAATTGTCTAAAGTTTAGACAGTTTAAGTTATGAAATGACACTTTTTAGACAGAGACAAGGATTAGGGATCCATCGAATATTACAGAATGAGGTAAGATCTAACTTTTTCTGGAACTATTATCGATACGGATACGGATACGGATACGGATACGAATACATCAGGAGTATGGATGAAATATACTTATCTAGCAGCAATTCTTGTAATCGGAATATCTTCCGGATGCTCCTACATGAAAGAAGTTCAACGTGATCCGTCCTCAATTAAAAATCTTAGTTCAACTCAAACTTCAAATATTGAGAATGATGATAAGCTCGTGAAGCTTGAGCATCTGGCCCTAGACTGCTTGTATCCTCATTTAAAAAGAGAGTCATCTGGACACAGTCCAGGACATAAACCCGGCATGGGAACAAGGCACCGCTTAGTCAATGAGTTCACTAATTATGAGCTTGAAAGATATTTCGGAATCAGGAAAGAATTCAAAAAAGAGTGCCCGGAAATCTTACAAGACTACAGTTCAATCGCAGCGGCTCAATCCGCCCAAAATTTGATTTTTCCGACTTATGGTGATGTCTTAAAAGATGTAATCATACCTGTTAAGCCTATCAAATATGGTAACAATCAATTTAAAATTCCTTTCCAAACGAAGTTAAGCTCAAAAAGGATACGTTCACAGACAGTGGATCCACAAAAAATCGAGGAATCCATTAGAAAAGAATCGCTAAGAAAGAAACAAGCCACCTGCGAAAGTGAAGAGATGCTTAATGATTTGATTCAATCTAATAAAATATACGATCATTTGGCATGGAAAGAGATTTTACATTACAAGGGATATGATTGTGCATCATCGATCTATGGCAAACTTTCTCAAGCTTTAAATGAAAAAAAAGAACATCGATTTGCTCAGGAAGAATTTGATAACTTGATCGAAAGTCTTAAAAATCCAAATGAACTTAGCCACAACACATTTAAGACGAAGCTTAATAAAGTACTAAGTCCTAATCACATGATCATACTTTTCCCTAACCTGGGATATGATATCCCGTCAGATCTTCCTCGAGAAAAACTTACGCTTACTGAATGGAAGAAAAAGAATTTCTATAGTCCAAGCCTAAAACAACGTTTTGTTAGTGGATATAATATCCAGGGAAAGAAAATTGATCCATATGGCATTAGATTCGAAATGATTGAGCGTGTTACTGTTGAGGATGCGGCCTCGCAGATAAAAGAATCCGAAAAAAAATTCATTGAAATTTTAAACCGTGAGTTAAAATCTAATCCTGATACAAGATTCATCATTTTGGGTAGATCGATGGGGGCGCTCGTCGCAAGGGAAGTGTTACAAAAAAACAAAAATACGTTAGTTAATAATAAACTTGTTCCAAGTGTTATCGAATCTGTCATTTTTATGGGTGGAACTCCGTATGGAAGTGTGATTGCAGACTATAAAGCACGTTTTGATTCGCATGATGAAACCTATAAAATGATGACAGATTTCAAGGCAAGCGTTGCAAAATTATTTCTTGATTTACAAAGCTTTTTCACTGGAAACCAATCCCACTTCAAACAACTTATTGAAGCGGGCAGAGAACGAGAAAATATAAAATCGATGAGTTTCAGAAACTTTGATTCGAGTTTGATAGAGAAAAACACCGGCTCACCTTATAAAGTGGTTAATCTCATATACTTGAGACCGAGAATAAATGATTATTTTGCTAATTCTAAATTGAGTGAGAATGCGGATTTTGTTTTTCTTCAATGGGCAATGTACGGTCCAACTGAAGGAAGCTCTCCTCTCTCACATGCCGCTTGGGATACCTCAGATTCTGTTAGGATCTTCCTAAGTACCCATAATCATCTTGCAGGATGGAATCTAACTTCTGAGGAAAATATTAATTTATTGATTAAAACTTTAGAGTTAACAAGTGAAATAGGATTCATTGAAAAATGAAGAGCCATTTAAGCCAGCTCTAATTTTTTCGATCAATGCCAAGTTTCGCAGCTACGATGTCCGTTGCTTAAGTAAAGTGCAACTTAACACCTTTGTATTGTCATCGAAACTTCACGATGGTGGGTTTTATCTTTGTCGTCATCTTCGTCAATTATGTGTGCCAAATAGAAACCTAGCTGTTCGATAGAGAGTCGAGTCGTTTCATCTTTAATTACGCCTTCATCATTAAATGCTTTATCGGCTTGAGCAACGCAAACATGCTTGGCCAGGACTTGAACATGAATGTTCTCTAGCATTGATTTGGCATGCACTAAGCCTCTGGCACCTCCTAGGTGTCCAGGGGATGCACTCATGAGTGCAGCCGTTTTATTTTTAAAGCATGAAAGTGGAGCGTCTTCGTCATCGGTCGGTCGACTGACCCAATCAATAACGTTTTTAAATACACCCGACATTGAGCTGTTGTATTCAGGTAAGGCGAGGAGGAGTCCATCGTTAGCAAGAAATAATTCTTTAAGTTTCAGGGCATTTTTCGGGACGCCTTGAAGGTGCTCAAGGTCACCATCGTAAAGGGGTAAGTCAAAATCCGAGAGTTCAATTAAAGTGACCTCAGCACCCGAATCCTTTGCGCCTGTTACGGCTGATTTTAATATTTTTTTATTAAAAGACCCTTCACGCGTACTTCCTGAAAAAGCCAAGATGTTAGCCATATCCGCCTCCTTGCACCATGCAATATGGTCGAATCTAGCAAGTATAAGAATTTAGATATGTTGAATCTTGTGAAAATTCTATGTGGATCTCGTCACAACTCTTGGTGCTAGCATTATTAAAATGGCTATTTTACCATCTAATTTTAGGGAATTTTATGAAGCAATACTTTTTAGGCTATGGAATATTAGGTATTTGTTGCGCTTTTTTTGTGGCGGCGTACTTCATGGGGCCATATTTCTTTGAGTTTTTTTCAATAACAGATCATCAAAAATTTTCTAGTATTGCGCCCGTAGCGATTGGGATCCTTGCTATCGTCGTAGTCTCAATTTTTTTTGATATGAAAAAATTGAAATTCAGTTTTTTGAACTCAGGCTTATTGTTACCCACTGCTATTTACCTTACGGGAGCAATTTCCGGCTCTCTCGCCAGTTGGGTCATCAATGGCGAAATGGACTCAGTCTATGCGTGGTTTGTTAAGCCTCTATATTGGCTTACTTTGCTAGGCGTTCCTGCTTCGTTAGTCGTTGGTGCAGTTTATTTTTTGATTAGAACGAAATTTAGGCGTTTTAGAATAGCATCATAGTCTAAAGTTCTGACTAATAATATAGCCGCATATTCATCGGGTAACATCTAATCATATGTCACTGATTTCAACCTTCATTTCATTACCTGAATCTTGAAAGCCCATCTTCTTGTAAAATTGATGTGCGGTTAAAGTGGCTTCAAGAGTAATTTCTTCAACTCTTGATTTTTTTTGCTTCGAATAACATTAAATCAATAATCGATCGTCCGAGATTTTTCTTCAAAACTTTTGTCGTGAGATAGAGTGCATAGATGTGCCCTCTTTGAATTCCATCCTTTTCATAAATTTTCAGGTGTCCATAACCTTCAATACTATTTTGCTCATCGACCACCCATACATGATCATTATTAATTGAATATTTTCTGCGGATTTCATCATAAGGTCTATGACCCCAGGCTTTAATTTCTTCTGGTGAGTGATCTTTCGAACATACATCTTGAATTGATTTCATATGAGCTAGATGAATAGCTTCGGCGTCCTCTATTCGAGCTCTTCTGATAAGACATTTCATGCAATCAAACCATAGACATCAATGCTTTCAGTAACACCTTTTAAAAAGACATTTGGAAAAAACTTGAAGCCTTTTTTTACATGATCTTCCAAGTCTAGCCAGATCTCGTGAGTTATCACTAATGGAACATCTAGTTCCTTACAAAGGGATTCAAGTCTTGCAGCTCTGTTAACGGTATCCCCAATTATGGTATGTTGTAATTTGTTTCTCGACCCGATGTAACCTTTTATTAAGAGACCTCGATGGATACCGATTCCAATTCTTAATTCATCTGAGCCTGAAGTCTCGTTGAGGGCTTTAAGTTTCGCAAGCATTCCTAATGCTGCAGAGACAGACTTCTGATTTTGGAGAGATTTTTCATCATCATTTTCATTCTCTAAATAAGAGAACTCAGTAAATTCAAGCAAGTTTGTTATAAAAAATCATATAAAATCTCATAAAAGATGGCCCCATAGGGGCCAACATAGTATTTCTAGGGTGGAGACCCTGGATGCAGGTATGGATGACATAGCTCTAATTTCGGCTATACTTAGTGTTTCGGACAGCTTGCCATATGGTCCATTCAAGAACAGGTTTAAATGAATAACCCCAGCTGTACATCTACATTCGCATGGTTGGCGTTATCGCTACTCATCTGTACGCTTGCTGTGTCATGCAGGCGTGTTGGAGGGCCGTCAGCCGATGAAGCCTTGCGATCATCCGTTGAAAGAGCGCTGCCCATAGGAAGCCCGCGCCAGAACGTCGTGGAGTTCTTCAACTCGAATGGCATGCGCTTTGACTTCAACGAATTGGATTCGAGATATGAGGCACTCCCCTCAAACACACGGATTGAATCCACCCTCGTCAAAAGCGATGTAAGCCTGAGAATTTACATCAGCCCAAAAACCAACCTCGTGGAAAGGATCGAAGTTGTACGACTCGCAACAGGATTTTAGTACTGCCATGAACTCTCTGACTAGACTTCTCACTATCTTAATTCTCATAGAAATGTCTTTTGTGTCCTCGTCATGGGCAGTTCTATAAATAAGCACTAAACCTCGGACATTACTGGTGAATTTTATAGTTCAACACCATTGAATTGGGTTAGTTAGTAGGGACCTTTACAAGCATCTTCTTCATCGCTGTAAACACGAGATACAGAGCAAGAAGAATAAGAATTAAAGACATAATTGAGTTCATTAGTGAGAAATCAAGGCCAGTGGTTTTCTCAAGATTACTTCTTGTAATCTGAATAAGTGCGACCAACGT
Organism: Bacteriovoracaceae bacterium; assembly: GCA_947441615.1. Classification (GTDB taxonomy): domain Bacteria; phylum Bdellovibrionota; class Bacteriovoracia; order Bacteriovoracales; family Bacteriovoracaceae; genus Peredibacter. Next base: position 33,726 of record CANEUH010000016.1, read on the forward strand.
TGTGATCAAAACAAAAATCATGGGAATGAAAGTAAAAGCGAGGCGCTTTCCATTTTGATGGAGCCAAGCTGAAATCACAAGAAGAGTCAGAGCTGCTAATAATTGATTGGCGGCACCGAAAAGAGTCCAGAATTGTGACCACATCCCAGAGTCAGTATTGGCCAATATAAGAGCTGAAGGAAGAATCGTTAAGAGTGTTCCCAAAATGGCTCCTAGTTTTCCACTGAGTCCTGTGAGCTCCTCTATGAGATATCTTCCAAGTCTAGTCGAGACATCTAAAGTATCAAAAACGAAAGTAGAGAATGCCATCGCTCCAAAAGTCATCGCAAATGGTAAATGCTCTTTTCCAATGATGAGGGTTAAAAATTCACCAATTCCTCGACCGTAGATGCTCCCCGGCTTAAGTCCCAAGACGTCACTTGGTGCCATCATCATGATAATGGCCAAAGAAATGAGTGCCACAAATCCTTCAGCAAGCATCGCCCCATATCCTACGGGGTGAAGATGGGTCTCTTTATCGATTTGCTTGGAGGTTGTTCCAGAGCAGACTAGACCATGAAAGCCAGAGCACGCTCCACAAGCGATCGTTACAAATAAAAATGGAAAAATAGAACCCGTCATCTTATCAAAGTGAAACCCAGTGAACATAGGTTGTTGAATAGGTTTACCGCTAAAAAAGAGACCAATTATTCCTAAAAGGAGAACTGAATAAAGAACATAACCACCTAAGTAACCACGAGGTTGGAGAAGTAACCAAACTGGAACCATAGAAGCGAGTCCACAATAGAGACAAATAAGAAGCGCCCAGTTTGTTTGAGACATTTGAAACCAATGAGAGAAGTATGTCCCTCCCCAGCAAACTCCAAACGTCGCAGGTACAAATATTAGGGTATTAAGCCAAAGTGGTGTTTTAAGATTGCGCTCAACTAGCCCCAGAAGGATTGAAAGAAGAAGATAAGAGATCGCTGCCCATGCAACTGCTCCACCAGGATGAAAATTTAATCCGAGGCCTGAGAGCTCATCTGGAGTAGAGACAAAACTAGAAGCTGTAATATCAGCAAAGGCCACAATAATATAAACGAGCGCAATCCAAATAAAGACCATCATGGCCTTACCGGCGCTAGAGCCAAGTTGCTCTCTCGTGATATCGGCAATGGAGTGGGCATGGTGTTTTACGGAACAAGTTAAAGAACTAAAGTCATGGACGGCTCCAATAAAGACAACACCAATTGAAATCCACAATAGAGATGGTAGCCAGCCGAACTGTTGGCAGGCAACAATGGGGCCTGCGATAGGCCCAGCTGCCGCAATCGCGGAAAAATGTTGAGCAAAAAGATAAAACGGATTCGTTGGAATGTAGTCATTACCGTCTTGATAAGTATGCGCAGGAGTAACGGTATCTTTATTAAGATTAAAATTTGAAGCGACCCAAGAGCCATATTTAAAATAGCCTATCGTTATAAAAATGAGAAAAAGTATAGCGATAAGTGGTAGGCCCATTTAGACTCCGAATATTTCTTTTAAATGGTTATTGAGGAAAATGCCGTTTGGATCAAATTCATTTCTGATTTTCATGAAATCTTCAAACTTTGGATAAACTTTTAGGAAATCATTTTTCTTTAAAGTATGCCACTTACCCCAATGTGGTCGGCCCTGATTCTTTTTTAAGATTTCCTCTATACAGTCAAAATAAGGGCGATAATCCTCTGTAATGTAGGTATGAATGGCAAAATAAACACTGTCACGTTCAAATGAAGGGGACAACCAGATTGAATCCTTTTTAACAAACCTAATTTCTATCGGTAATAGGGTTTGAAAATTATTTTTCTTAATAGCTTGTCTCATTTCACTAAAAACAGAATGGAATTTATCGATGGGAAGATTGTACTCCATCTCCATAAACTTAACGTCTCTCTCTGTTGGATAGGCCCGGTGAGACCAATCGATCTTCTCTTCAGGAGATACAAAGGATTGCATCACTTTATCAATAAGTTTGTACTTTCCAGTGGAGCTCGCTATTTTATTCAACTGTCGATAAAGCCAGTTTTCAACAAAGACTTCATTAAATTGATGAAAAAGATTCTTTGTTGAGACTTCTTCATTTGTTTCATTCATTATCTTCGTGAGTGACCAGTCTCCCACAGGGAAATAAAACATTTCTAAATGCCTGTTCCTGTGTAGGCGCTCTTCACATTTTTTTACGGCCTCATCGATATTTTCAGTAAAGGTGTTTACTTTAAGTTTATACGAGGGAACTAGTTTCATCGTGATATCTGAAATAATCCCTAATGAACCAATGCTTAGGCGAGCGGCTTCAAAATAGGGTGAAGTTTGATCAATAAAAATCTCTTCGCCTTTGCCATTAATCATTGTGAGTGCTGAGATTTGATTCGCCATAGATTGAAGTCTTAATCCCGTTCCATGGGTTCCTGTACTGGTTGCTCCACCAAGAGATTGTTTATTAATATCCCCTTGATTTGGTAAAGAGAGATTGTGCTTAAAGCTTTCATCTCCAAAGAGTGATAATTTCGTACCGGCCATGGCTTTAATCGTTTGCTCTTTCGAGTTAACTTCGATCACTCCTTGCATGTCATCCAAATGAAGAAAGATTTGATTTGTTTCTATCAGTCCAGTCCAAGAATGTCCTGATCCTCTCGTTCTAATCACTTTCTTTTCTTCGATGGCACTTTTAATGATTTTTTTTAATTCTTCTTTGGTTTTTGGATTGAAAACTATTGAAGGAGTGAAATTTAAATTACCGGCCCAGTTTCTCATACGAATGTTTTTCCTTCTCCGCGGTAAGTGAGAGCGTAACCTTGGATTCCATCATTCTTTAATAAAATAATGTTATCAAAACGTTCACAAATTTCTCCAGCTTTTGCGTGACGAAAAAAAACAGAATCTCCCACCTTTAAATTTTCTCTCCCATCATAAGTAAATGGAGTTTGAACTTCTCCAGCTCCCTCAAGGGTTAAAAGATTCATTCCCAGAGGTAAAAATGGGGTAGGAGCTTTTTTTCTATCAATAGCGCCAGATCCAATATAACCGCCACCAAAACAAGTATAAATGTTTTCAGTTGGTTTTCTTACAATCGGAAGACTAAAAAATAGCGCAGGATTTAATTCTAAGTCTTTATAATAATCAAAAAGAACTGGAGCATATAAACCTGATCCAACTGTGATTTCTGTCACACAATTTTCTTTACCTGTGTCTATGAGGCTTCCTGTGCCGCCGCCATTAACAATTTTTAGTTCAAATCCATCGGCCTTAAGCTGATTGACACATTCTTCTCTAAAACTTCTTAATTTTTTAATGGATAATTTTTTTAGAAATCTTACAGCGGCCGATTTCTTATCTGTGACTCCTGCTATCTGAGCTTCATATCCCATAAGTCCAACGAGTTTGAGATTAGGGCAAAGTTTTAATTTATTCGAAAAAAGTTTTAATTTTTCAGTTGTATTTAGACTCGAGCGATAAACACCAAAATGAAGTTTTGGTAGATCCATGGATAAATCAATGTCGACACATAGATTTAGTGTCGTCTTATATTTTTCACACAGTTCCTGAAGAAGTTCAAGGTGATCCATAAGATCAACCATGAGAGTAATTTCATTTGGATTCCTGGCGATTTCGTGGAGTGACTTTACATCCATTGAAGGGTATCCCATGAGTATATCTTTGATCCCTTCATCTCTGAGCCAGATGGCCTCTCTTAGGTCATAAGTCATGACCCCTTGAAAAATACTATTGGAAGTTAGAATTTTTTTAATGATATCTTTTGAACGAATGGACTTAGTTGCGATTCTTATTTTTTTTTGTGGCGAATTTGAGATGACCCATTCAATATTTTTATCAAAAGCCTCTAAGTCTAGAATAAGGGTAGGGGAATTGAGTTTCCCTAAAAGTTTTACGTAGTGATGGTACCTATTCATAAGTGGATTAAGGCCTCAACAGCATGATGATCTGAAAGAGGACAATTTTTTCCGCCGCTCATTTTACCAATCATTGGGATAGCAGTTTTGTTCATTATCTTTAATGTTGAATTATTATTTCTAGTCCAGATATGGTCCAGCCATTCTGCTTTTGAGTCTCCCCCTGGAGTTTTATAGCATTCAATTTTAAAACCATTGGTGGATTGAATCTCTCCAAAGAGGGGAGTTGAGTCCATTTTAAGAATCTGCAGAGATTTTTCATATTCATCCTGTATCATCCCATCAATGTTAAGGTCACCTAAAAGAATTTGAGGAATGCCGTTGGCAAATTTTTCATCTAATAAATCATTAATAGTATAAATTTGCTCTCTTCGAGTCTTAATTGCTTCTTCATCTCCCCAGGCCTGCATGTGAGTTGTCGCAACTTGAACAGATTTACCAGATGGTAGGGTTAGTTCTATCAGGATCACACCTTTTGAGGCAAAGCAATCTGTGTGGACACATGAATGATAATATTTTTTACCTAAGATTCTAAATGGGAATTTACTTGCGATAAAAAGACCAGAGTTTAAAACATGTAAAAGATTTTTACCCTTCTTTAGATTGGCCTGAAAAGGGTGAGTCCCTTTTAATTTAAGCGAGATCTCTTTTTGGAATCTCGTTCTAAAGGCTTCTTGGAGAAAGATGATATCGTGCGGAGTTTTTTCAAGCTTTTCAGCTATGAGTTTCGTTCTTAACTTTTGTTTCGTGAAATTAATAGGCTTTGGGATCATAAAAACATTCCAAGTTAATACTTTAATCTCTTCACTCATTGCAGTGAATGGAATTAAAAAAATGGCAAGAATTAATATTTTCATAAGCTCCTTTTATCAAGTTCATTCGGTGGGAAATGAAACCAATCAAGAGGTGCTTGATAAGAACTCTCTTTACCTAGTGCTTTATTTGTTAGAAGTGAAAATGCTTTGAGGACTCCTGTTAATGTATTTCTACCGTAAATGGTATGTCCGCCCTCGTAGCATTGTTTGTCATACTCTTCAGGTGTTACGATGTAGCCCATAAAGGCATTGGCGTAACTTGAAATAATGACTTCAGTAATACCTAGGCTTAGAAGATCACTAAGAATTTGTTTTTTTAATCTTCTTCCTGACATGACAGTTATTTCACCCGGAACAAATGCAATTGCAATTTCTCCCATGATTAGAAGCTGAAAAGGGAGAATAGGAGGTACCCAAGGAAGAGTTTCAAGTGAATTTGCCTTAGCGGTTTTTCTTAAGGCCTCAAGTGACGGTTCCGGTAATGGGGGAAGCGTTTTCCAAACCTTTAATGGAATCCCTATAAAGGAGCCAGTTCTATGATCTAGCAAAATATCTTTATTCCCCTGAGCTTCATAAAAATCTTTATAAAACTCTGGTTTGTGAAAGAGGTTATACTTTTTTACAATTCTTGAAATGATACTAACGACATCTCCAAGTTGTTTAGGTACCCCAGGGCCCTCATCAGTTCCTCTAAAAAAAGCGACTCCATGTGCAGGTGGGCAAACTTCGAGCGCCATATTAAAAAACGTATGAAAAAACTTAAACTCCTGTCGAATGGGTTTTAAGAATACTATTTTTTCAGCTTCTCGAAATTGAATCTCTCCATTAAATTCAGTGCTCTCGTATTGATCTTTAAACTTACCACGCATGAGATTCGTTTTTTTATCCCAAATGAAATTGGGAGAAACATCTCCGGCCGAGGCTTGAAAAAAGAATGCCATCGTCCCAGGATGATTTTTTTCATAAAGCTCAGCAGCGATGCCTTTATTATCGTGGTGAATTCGATTGTTGAAACTTGAAACACTGGTACAATGCACTCCGAACCAGTTAAGGAAAGCAAGACATTTTCCCTTTTGAGTGACAAAGGATAGGCCTTCGATTGTTCGTTCTACAGCGAGATGCTTTTCTGCAATAGTTCTATGCTTTGCTTCAGGATTAAGCGCGTGCGCCGAAATGGAGCGATTAAACGCAACCTCTTTATCATCAGCTATGGTCGTTCGGCCCCAACTGACTTTAGTTAGTTCAGTTCTTTGGGAAGCTTCGGTAATGGCATCAATAATTGAAGTGACTATCTTTTCAAAAATTTTTTTCTGAAATCCAGGAATCGTAAAATTATAAAATGGATAATGACTATATCCACCGGGTGCGGAGTGTGTATGCTGGGCAGTTATAACTAAATTATCTAGTCCAATACCCCAATCTGGGAATAGAGTAGTGATTCTATTTAAAACTTCTTCTTTGATCGCTAAGGTGACAAAGGCCTGCTCAAGGTGAACAATAATGAATTTTGAACTATGGTTTCGAATAAAAAGCACTCTCGCCCAAAGTGGAGTCGCAATCTCTTGAACTGTATTATGGTGTTGCCCATAGCCCATCATGCCAATGCCAGGGATAAAACAGGTAATATCTCTCCTACTTAGACCGATCTCTAAATTCATAGGTAAAAGTATCTAAAATAAATCAGGAACTGAAAATCAATTTAGTATCTTGATTTGTTTGGTCAGTATTAAAATTTGCCTCATTCGTTTTTTTTTTGCGTAATGATACAATTAAAGGGTGAAAGCTGATTTAACAACACCTGGATCTTTTGCTCAATCTAAGTCTCTTCGGGCCGAAACCCGAGGTGTAAAGAATTTGTATCCCAAAGGAATTCCCGGAAAAATACCTTCTTCTAACCCTGATTATAAAGTGGATCTTTCAAGTCATTCAAAAGTTCCACCTTCACCTTCGTCTGGCAGCTCAATCTCTTTACCGGATCTACCAACTCCTCCAGCACCTTCAGTTCCTGATTTACCAAAAACTGACTTTGCTAAGGATATGGCCAAAGATGCAGTAAAAGATGAATCAGTAAAAAAATTAGAAAAGATTCAAGAAAAAGAAATAAAAGCTGGCACTTTAAAAAAACCAGCGATCATCTTTATCAAGGGTCTTGATGTATTTAGTTCTCCTTTAAAGAGTGAAGGTGGCTACGCTGGAGTTGGTAGGATCGCTGAGGCCATCGAAGGGTCTCGGATTTATGGTTGGGATCAAAAAGAAGAGATCATTGAAGAAATAAAAAAAGTTCACAAAGACTATCCAGTTGTCCTAGTTGGGCATAGCTTAGGTGGAGACACTGCAGTAGAAATTGCTGATGAACTAGACTCATTAAAAGAAAATTTTAGAAAAGTTGATTTACTCGTTACAGTTGATGCCATTGGATTCTCACATAGTATTATTCCTCAAAATGTGAAACAGCACCTAAATGTATTTGGTGAAAATAGCCTTGTTTTAAATGATGGGCCTCATGTCGCTAGAAGAGATGAAAAAACAAATGTGAGAAATATTTTATCACCACTCGATCACACGGATATTGATGACGATAAAGAAATTCAATACGAGATTGTGGACTTGATTCAGAAGACTATCGGAACTAAAACTTAAATTTTTTACAAAAAAAAAGCCCCTTGCGGGGCTTTTTTGATTAGATTGTATCAGTAACAAGTTTTCCAGTATTAGCAGCATCAAGGTGGTCTTTTAAGCTTCCGCCTCTTGTACCATCACCTTTCCAAGATGTATTAAGACGTCCGTAGTAATCAGAGAGATCGTTTCCACAAGCAGCACCGCCGCCGTGTAATTGACCAACAACTCGGTGATCTTTATTGAATAAAGGAGATCCAGATGATCCTGGTTCAGTTGTTCCTTTATCCCAATCGATAATTCTTACGTGAGTATTGTCACCAGGTGAGCTTTGTCCACCGTAAGAAGAGATGACTGCATTTTGATTTTCAAATGAGATAGATTTTTCATCAACATTTGGATGGTGAATAGCTACAGAAGGAGAATCATGACCAGTTAAAGACGCATCCCAACCAGCGTAGTGAACACCCCATTCAGCTTTTGGCTGAGAGTTTAACTTAACAAGTGTAAAATCTGATTTTGTTCCAGAAGCAAGATGAACTGAACCAGATTGGAAATCTGTCATCTTACCATCACGAGAGCCACCACACTTTGAAGTTTGGTAGTTCCAATAAGTCACAAGAGATGGAGCTGATGAAGCAGTGATTCTACAGTGTGCTGCTGTCATGAAATAAGGAGTCTTATCATTTGATGTGTTGTTTACCATGAAACCAGTACAGAAAGCCGATCCACCAGTCGAGATCACGGCTACAGAGTTCACTTCTTTTTCCCAGCCTTTAGATTCAGAGCAAGCAACGTCAATGTTACAACTTCCAGCTTTTAAAGTTGATTGGCCAAAAGTTCTGAAACCTTGTCCAATTTGACCAAGCTCAATGTCAACTTTTGATGCAACAGTTGCAGGAGCAACAACTTCGATGATGACATCATCAGACATGATAACTGGAGTCCAAAGTTGGTTGTTTACGTTATTATCCTGAGATGTAAAAGAACGGATAAATTGAGTTCTGTCAGCAGAGTAAATATTGAGTTCTGCACCTTCAGGAAGATTGAAGCGAGAGAAACCAAAATTTAATGAAACTGCATTCGGAGCTGTCACTTGGTGAGTCCAAACATAATCTGTTCCTGACTTTTCCCAAGAAGGCTTAATAGATACTTTGTGAGGAACTGCGAACCGAGGGGCTTCACCTTTTTTCTCATTGGCAACTTCTTGATCGTGAATAGTATTCACGTCTAGTGGTTGGAAATAAGATGTGTTGATTGCAGAAAAAGCTTCAAAGGACAGGCCTAATACGGCCATAACAGCTAACAGTCTCATGTCTCCTCCTTGAGAAATGGTATATGTTAAAAGCTTAGGCCTGAATTGGACTTATGCCATCTTACATTTACTCTCATTGTAAGGACTTATGAAGCTGACAAAAACTATTGTGTCGGAGATTTTTACAGTTGTTCTGATGGACAAGCTCATACGCACAACCTAAAATTGGCCCTGATTGTTTCAGTCGGCTAATGGATTAATTATTTTTTAGAAATCATCTTTGGGAATCACAAATGAGAAAATGGATCTTTCAGTTCATCGTCTTCGGTTTTTATAGCGAATTGGCGTTTTCTTCGGTGAGTTTAAAACAAGCTTTTGAAGCTGCGCGCGTTAATATGGAATCCATTAAGCGGGCCGAAGCTTTTGTTCAACAGAATGAAGAATTAAAATCCAGGGCCGAGGCCACCATTAGACCCACAATATCGGGAGTCGCTTCTTACACAAAAATTGATCCCCCGAGTGCGGCCGGAAGAAGCCCCTTCTTGTTGACGCGCCAGTATTCATACGGCTTCAGGCTTTCTCAGCCCATCGTTAGAGGTGGATCGATTGCTGCCCTTGAATTAGCGAAGGAAAATATTATTTTGGCGCGCTATCAAAAAGATGCCTCTGAAATAAATCTTTACCAACTCGTTATCAATTCTTATTACACTTTGGCGCTGGCAAAAAGTGATCTCAATAATGTTTTAGAGCTAAAAAACTTTAGTCAAGAAAGAGTCAAAGTGATTAGTGATCGCTCGTCAATTGGTAGATCCAGAAGAGGGGAGCTTGTTGAAGCCCAAGCCCAATTGCACATTGCAGAGTCGCAGTACCAAGAAGCTTTGAATAAACTTCAGGAAGCTCAGAGAATTTTTGAATTTTACACAAGTCTTAATCCAAATGAAGTCAACTTGGAAACTCCACTAAAACGAGAAACACTTTCTTTAGAGGCCTATCTCCAAAAATTAAAATTAAGACCTGATATTCTTGCCTCAAACCAGCAAACAAAAGTTGCCATGAGACAAGTTGAAATCGCAAAAGGGTCCCATTACCCACAAGTGGATCTTACGAGTAATTATTTTATCGAACGGACAGGTGTTCTTGCGACTTCAGAATGGGATGTTGGAGTTGCGGTGATTATTCCTCTCTATCAAGGCGGAGGAGTTCAGGCCGCAGTTAGGCAAGCAGTTGAGGAAAAAAGAATTTCAGAGCTCAGAAAGAATGAAACCATTAGGGCCGCTGAAAGAGATGTGATGATTAATTACCAAAATCTCATTCAAATAGAAGAACAATTAAAGTCATTAAAAGAAGCATTAAATAAGTCTGAAGAGGCGTATAGATTAAATAAGAAAGACTATCAGTTTGGTTTAGTTACAAATTTGGACGTTCTCCAATCGATGAACATGTATATTCAAACCAAGCGCTCCGTCGACACACTAATGGCGATGGGGCATATGAATCAAAAAAATCTTGAGGCCCTTACAGGAGTTCTTCCATGAGCTTATCCGATATTTCCATTAAAAAACCTGTATTCGCCTGGATGCTCATGGGGGCGTTAATTATTTTTGGTTTTCTTCAAATGAGAAAAATGGGTGTTTCTCAATTGCCAGACGTCGACTTTCCTATGGTCAACATATCAGTTGCCTATGAAGGAGCTGCTCCAGAAGTCATGGAATTGGATGTTATTGATCCGATTGAGTCCGCAGTTTTGTCAGTGGAGGGAGTAAAGACTCTTACTTCTTCAGCTAAATTGGGTTCTGCAAATATTTCAGTTGAATTTAATCTTGATAAAAATATTGATGTTGCGGTCTCTGAGATTCAGGCAAGAATTAATCAGGCCAATCGTTTTCTTCCAGAAAATATTGATCCACCAATCATTAGTAAAGTTAATCCCGATGATCGACCTATTTTGTGGCTTGCGGTTTCTTCCGAAACAATGGAACGCAAGGAGATGATGGCGTATGTAAGGGATCATTTAAAAGACCAGTTCCAGACTGTCTCTGGTGTCGCGGATGTCTTTCTTGGTGGATATGTAGAACCCAATCTCAGAGTTTGGGCGAAGAACGAAAAACTAAATCAGTATCAACTCACTGTGACGGATATTATTTCTGCTATTCAATCGGAGCATAGAGAATCTCCTTCAGGCTTTATTGAAAATCCAGAAAAAGAAATGAATGTTCGTACACTTGGCGAGGCCACTTCAGTTGATGAATTTAAGAAGCTCCCTATCATCCGTAGGGGAGGTGCTCCTAATTATGTTCCTATTTTTATGAGGGATGTTGTTGATATTGAGGAAGGACTTGCAGATGTTCGTCGTCTCTCAAGAGTTCAGGGACTCACTGCAATTGGTCTTGGAATCAGAAAGCAGCGTGGATCAAATGCTGTAGATGTTGCGAAGGGTGTTAGAAAAAAGATGGAGGATATTTCAAATAATCTTCCACCAGGCTTAAAGATTGGTTTAAACTTTGACTCGACAAAGTTTATTGAAGACTCGATCCATGAGCTCTCCTTTACAATGATTCTCTCAGCGGTTCTCACCGCTTTTGTATGCTGGCTATTTTTAGGTTCATTTACTGCAACGATTAATGTCATTTTGGCCATTCCGACCTCAATCCTTGGGGCATTTATTATTTTAAAGTACATGAATTTTACTTTAAATACATTTACGCTACTTGGCCTGTCGCTCTCCATAGGAATCGTTGTGGATGATGCCATTATGGTTCTGGAAAATATTTACCGTCACCATGAAGAAGGTAAGGATAAGGTAAGATCTTCTTTAGATGGGGCGAATGAAATCTCTTTTGCAGCTTTATCAGCGACAGTAGCTATTATTGCGATTTTCTTCCCAGTTGCTCTTATGGATGGAATTATTGGAAAATTCTTTTTTCAATTTGGTGTAACCATTTCAGTAGCAGTGGGACTCTCTTACATTGAAGCTTTGACTCTTACTCCTATGAGAACGAGTCAATTTATGGAGGAGAGTAAACGCCAGACCAAAATTGGGCATGCAGCAGACTTATTTTTTGAAAAGATTATTAACCTTTATAAATCATCTTTAGACTTCGCCTTAAACCATAGAGTAAAAGTTTTAGTCGCTTCAACTCTCTTTTTTATTGCTTCAATTTTTCTAGTTAAGTTAATTCCAAAAGAGTTTGTTCCTGCTCAAGATACTTCTTCATTTATGGTGAGAATTAAAACTCCAGATGGTTCGTCTTTGGCCTTTACTGATAAAGTGACAAAAGATATTGAAAGCTATTTTTCTAAAAGAGAAGAAGTTCAAAAGTATTTTGTCTCGGTTGGTGGTTTTGGTGGAGGAGGAAGTAGTGAGTCGAACACAGCGATGATGTTTGTGACTCTCAAGAACCCTAAAGATCGACCAATGGATATAAAATTAAAAAGATCCTTAAAACAAACAGAGCTCATTGATATTTATCGAAATGAATTCAAATCCTTTAAAGAAGGAAAAGTTTTTGTTCAGGATACTTCTCAAGGTGGATTTAGTGCATCAGGAAGAGGGTTCCCGGTGGAATTCACTTTAATTGGTGGCAATTGGCAAACCCTGGTCGGAGCTTCAAAAAAAACGATGGATGAAATGCGACAATCAGGTATTTATACTGATGTTGACACCGATTACAAAGAATCTGTAATGGAAATTCAAATTTTTCCAAACCGCGAGGAAGCAAAACTCCACGGAGTCTCTGTTCAAGAAATTGGAACCACTATCAATGCACTTATTGGAGGAGTTATCGTTGGTAAATACTCAAAGGAAGGGCATCGAAATGATATTAGAATAAAAATGGCAAACGCTTCTAAAGATAAAATGGATGATCTTAAAAAGATCTACGTTCGAAATACCAGAGGTGAATTAGTTAATCTTTTAGAAGTCGTGACCATTAAAGAGCTTCCTGGAGTTCAAACGATTAATAGGCGTCAGCGAAGCCGTGCAGTGACTATTTTTTCTGGAGTTGCCCCTGGGAAATCTCAGGGTGAGGCGCTAGAGAAAGTTCGAGAGATTACAAAGAAGCACTTACCACCTGGTTACTCTCTAGTCGAGTCAGGTGCGTCTGAAACATTTAAAGAAACGTTCACAAGTCTACTATTTGCATTAGGAATCGGTATATTAATTGCTTATATGATTCTAGGTGCTCAATTTAATAGTTTTATTGATCCAGTCACTGTCCTCGTGGCCCTTCCTTTTAGTATTTCTGGTGCTTTTCTTGGTTTATGGGTTCAGGGTCAGTCCTTAAATATGTATTCCATGATTGGACTAATTTTACTTATGGGTATTGTGAAAAAGAATTCAATCCTTCTCGTGGATTTTACAAACCAAAGACGTGAAGAGAGTCTTAGTACACTTGATGCATTAAAAGACGCTTGTCCAAAAAGATTACGCCCAATCTTAATGACCACTTTTTCTACTGTCGCAGGTGCTGTTCCGTTGGCATTCTCATTGGGTCCTGGTTCAGAGTCACTCAGACCAATGGCCGTCTCAATTATTTGGGGTAGTTTGATTTCAACAGTACTGACTTTAGTTGTCGTTCCATCAATGTATTCATTATTCTCTAGAAATAAAGATCATAAGACCCTGTAGATGGGGTCTTATGATTTTAAATTAATGTAGCTTTCTATTCCTGGCCCAATTTCCCCGAAGTAGTGAACTTTACCTTGGTTTAAAACCAAAAGTTTATTACAAACTTCTTTAATTTGTTCAATTGAGTGGGACACAAAGATTGTCGCTCCGGCCGTTTCAATAAAGTTCATCATCCTCTTGGCGATTTTAGTTTTAAAAAACATATCTGCACCATCAAAGACTTCATCAAGAATAAGAATATCAGTTGTTTTAGATGAAATTAATGATAACAGTAATCGAGACTGCATCCCTTTAGAGTATTGCTTAAATGGCACATCTATAAAGTGGCCAAGTTCTGAAAAGTCGATCGCCTCATTCACAACTAGATCAATTTCTTTTAATTTTGGAAAAAATAATCGCGCCAAAAGATAGGCGTTCTCTCTTCCAGTTAGTTCCGGCATAATTCCTGTACCAGAATCAAATATCGCCCTAATTTCTGCCTTGGTTTCAATTTTACCAGACTGTGCTGTCATCATTCCTGCTAGACACCTGCATAAAGTGGTTTTACCACTACCATTGACACCAAGAATCCCTAACCGAGTCCCTTTAGACAGTTCAAAACTCACATCATTTAAAGCGTAAAATAATTCTTTCGTTTTAAAAAAATATTGGATCGGATGTGTAAGAGAGGAAATGAAAACTTCTCTTAGACCTCTATTGGGATAATGTTCTAGCTCAAAATAAACTTTGAGCTGACTTACACTTACTATTGGATCAGAGTATTCGGTAGAACTCATTTCTTCTCCTGCGCCAAGTGTAAAATGAAAGAGAAATAAAACCAATCGCCACGGCCATACCCTTTAGAACTGCAATAAAAAATATGCCAATGTCATTTTGATAAATAACTGATCTGAATGGGTCTATGAGATAATTAATGGGATTAAAATTAATCATCCATTGATATTCATGGGGCACAAATTCTTTTGGATAAAAAACTGGGGTCAGAAAGAAGAGAAGATTAAAAATAAACCCCATAACAAAGTTAAGATCTCTAAAAAACACATTGAGAATACTTAAAGTAATCGTAATGCCCAAACTACCTAGAAAAAGTGGTACAAGAGCAATCGGGATGAGAAGTAGACTTAAAAACGATCGGTCTGAAAGGAGATAAAGAGGTAATAAGATCAGGATAAAACTAGCGATAAAATTTAAAAAACCATCAAGGACCTGAGAGGATAATATGACCATCGGGTTAATCTTGAAGGAACGCAAGAGCTGAGACAGGTTAACAAAGACTGGGGTACCCATTTGAATCGTAGTGGTTAGAAATATCCAAGGAAGTAATCCACCAATGAGAAAAAGAAAATAGTCGGGTAAGTCGAGTTTTAAAAACTTTTTGAATACAAGGCTTTGAACTCCAAACATCAATAGGGGATTAAGAATCACCCAAATAAATCCTGCCCATGTCTTCCTATACCTCGATTTTATAGAGGCGAGAGTTAATTCTCTAATTTGGATCAATTCTTCATTTAAAGACATAATTTCATTATATCCAGTAAACTTTTTACCGCAACAAGTTTGAAAAAAGGCGTACAGATGTTTTTTTAGTCCTTCACTTCATTTATCATCAAAGGATGATTATTTTTGAATTGCTGGTTACAGTAGCGCTTGTTATTTTGATTTGGATGATTCAAGTTCTCCATTACCCAAGCTTTCTCTTCGTAGATAAAACTGAATTTTCAAAATTCGAGGCTTTCCACACGAAACGTATTTCAATCTTAGTACTTCCATTAATGGTGAGTGAATTGATCTTGGGTTTGTTTCATTTAAACTATCTTATTTTGGGGATCATCGTTCTTATTTGGTTAAGTACTTTTTTTATCCAAGTACCCTGCCATGAAAAGTTAAAATTTGGGTTTGATAAATTAACCATTGAAAGACTGATTTTTACCAACTGGATCCGAACCTCTCTTTGGACCTTAAAACTCATTATTTTATTAGTTCAGCTACCTTAGTGAGCAAATTGGTTATAGCGAAGAAGAATGTTTTTCTGATTCAAGGTGAAAGCTCTAGGCAAAAAGTTATTTTGGTAGAGCTCTCTTAGTGAAGAATTATCTAAAATTAAATATTAAGGCTTTTATTTATTGATGGAAGTACCTGATCAATACGAAGAACAACTTCCCCCCATTGAATTGGCCCAGCTTCCTCACCGCTAAGGCAGTTGTTTCCGTTCTCGTCACACTTATTGAGAACCATACAGCTCTTAGAATCATTTTTATTCGAGAGGACATAATCAGTTTTACCTTGGATAAGGATTCCCTCGATCATACCTGTTCTGGCATCAAAAACAGCTGATCCAGAGTTCCCGTGAAATGTATCCAAAGTCGTAGAAAATCTTGTCTGATCAATATTTTTTGTGACCTTTCCACCTGGAGCGATTTTAGTAGGTAGTCCACTTGGGTGACCAATCACAACTAGCTCTGTCGAATTTGAAACTTTACCTGAAGTTCTAAATTTAAGTGGCTGTCTACCAACGACTTTTCGATCAAGCTTTATAACCGCGAAATCGAGTATATCTGATAGTTCAGCAGCAATAACTTGCTTACAGAGATAGATATTAGAAATGGGGATCTTTGAAGTTGGATTGTGAGAAGATGATTTCATATCAAGGTCAAAAACCCACGCAAATGATTTACAAACTTGTTCTGGGGTTGCAAAAGACTTATAGCAGTGACCAGCTGTCACTAGTGTATCAGGGCCAACGAGAAAGCCTGAGCACATTGCGGCAGTAGGTTGTTGTGAGAAAGTTTCATTTGCACAGATATTTTGTGATCTTTCAAGAGTCGGAACTTCTTTTAAACTATAGAAATTCTTATCAGAATTTCTCTGAAACATTGCAGTTTGAACCATCCCTGCAGTTGATTTCGCTAATGTTAGATGTAAGGAATGAGAAACTTGGTAAATGTCCTGGCGGTTGTCTTTACCATAAATGACATCAATTCCGGCCTGGGCGTTAAATGTGATGATCAAAGAGGTCATCGCCAGAATTTTTTTCATTTAAGTCTCCTTCTAGGGGCCGTTTTTGGCTGGCCCTTTATTCCAAAGTAAGAAGGCTTTGAAAACTAACTTTTTCTGACAAATTCCTGACAGTGTAAAAAAACTTTAGTGCGGTGCAATAAAAAAGGGCCCCGATGGGGCCCTTTGGAGGATAGTTTCTTGAATAACTAAGCTTTTTTCGCCCACATATTACAGTAAGCTCCTTCTTTTGCTTTTGGAGCGGCGGCAGACTTCATAGCATTTTTCATGGCCGGAAGAGTACAGTCACCAGCACCAGCAGCGCCGGCCTTATACCATTTACAAGTTCCACAAATTTTTCCGTTACCGGCCTGAGGTGAAACTTCTTTATAGCCAAGTTTTCCAACAGCAATGAACACGTCTGCAGCTAGAGCATTCGACATAATTCCACTTGCTTTACCAATGACAGTTGATACTGCTGCAAATAAAATAGAACCTTTTAAAAAATCTCTTCTTTTCATACTTTGCCTTTTGTTAAAGAAATAACCGAAAATCAAGATAAATTGTAACTCGATTTTAGCACATTTTTTTTCTGTTTTAAGAGGGAAAAATTGATTTAAAAGTTTGTTTCATATGCCAAACTTTTGCATGATAATTCGAGCAATTGTTTAGAAAATGAATAGACATTCATTCTATAAAAAAATTACACTTTTCTATATGAAAACTCGGACTAAATCATTTAACTTTATTGATCTTTTTAGTGGCTGTGGCGGACTTTCTTGCGGATTGGAGATGGCCGGCCATAAGTGTCTTTTAGGTGTGGATGCAAATCAAGATGCTATAAAATCTTTTGCGGCCAACCATCACAATGCTTCTGTTTTTTTGGGTGATATTAAAAAGCTTTCTGAGAAAAAACTTAATGAACTTCTTAAAGGTAAAAGAGTTGATTTAGTTGTTGGAGGCCCGCCATGTCAGGGCTTTTCGACAGTGGGTAAGGGTGTTGTTCATGATGAGAGAAATCAACTTTTTAAAGAATTTGTAAGGATCGTTAGAGTCACTAATCCAAAAGTTATTATTTTTGAAAATGTCACAGGTCTGGTCGCTAAAAAGAATCAGGTTATTCTTCGACAAATCTTCACTTATTTTGAAAAGCTGGGCTACAACATGGATGCACGAGTGTTGTCCGCCGAAGAGTTTGGTGTGCCTGAAAAGCGGCGCCGAACCATCATCATGGGAGTAAAAGGGGGAGAGTGCCTTTTTCCTGAGGTTTCTCATGGTGTTCGCTCAGGTAAAAAAGTTAAAACAGTTTCTGATGCTTTAAAAAACTTAAAGGCATCAAATGGAAAGTGTTATAATCATAATTTAGAATTAGCAGAAATTAAAAATACTGAAGATCGCGAAAGACTAATGCACATCCCACCGGGGAAGGGAATTCGATACGAAGAAGATGAAAAGTCTTATCTTCCAAAAAAACTTCGTTATGGGATTAATTGGAAGACTCTCAGAGAAAATCGATTTAGGCAAACTCGTTTGCAGCGCTTACCACTATCTGAGCCTTCACCAACCATTCTAACTTCAAGGACTAGTTATTATCACCCGATAGAGCCTAGATATTTAACTCCCCGTGAGGCAGCTGCTTGTCAAAGTTTTCCGAATGATTTTGTCTTTCATGGGTCACAGACGGCGGTTTTTAGACAAATAGGGAATGCCGTTCCTCCTCTTTTAGCTGAGGCCCTTGGGGAGATTATAAAAAAGATTCAATTTAAAAAAGGTTTATCAAAAAAGAAAAGCCTCGATCATTCTTTAACACAAAACGCCTTTCATTATAACGGATCAACTTTTTTATGATCGAAACCTTAAAAAAGATAGTTAGCCCTAGAATGCTCTCTATGCTTCTTATGGGGTACAGTGCCGGTCTTCCATTGTTATTGATTGGTTCAACTCTTCAGGCATGGATGACCGATGAAGGAGTTGATTTAACCTCAATCGGAATGGTTTCACTTATTGGTTTTCCGTATGTGATTAAGTTTTTATGGGCGCCACTTCTTGATCGGTATAAGCTCCCCCTCTTTTCAAGAAGAAAGGGGTGGATGTTTCTCTTTCAAATACTCATAGTTATCTCAATCCTTTGTCTCTCCTTTACTGATCCCAGGACAAATTTAACTTTGGTTTGCTTTTGGGCCTTCCTTATTGCCCTTTTTTCTTCATCTCAAGACGTTGTCCTTGATGCTTACAGAAGAGAGATTTTACCGGATGAAGAGCTTGGCCTAGGCTCTTCACTTTATGTTACGGGGTACAGGCTTGCGATGCTCGTTTCTGGGGCCTTTGCCCTTTATTTGGCCGATCAAATTCCATGGAAGGATGTCTATCTTTGGCTTTCAGCCTTCATGCTTCCATCCATACTTTTTACATTTTTATCACCAACTGAATCAGACAATATCCCTGTTCCACAAAGTTTAAAGTCTGCAGTCGTAGGTCCTTTAAAAGATTTTTTTACAAGAAAAGGCGCCTGGATCATTCTTCTTTTTATTTTGTTTTATAAAGTCGGGGATAGCATGGCCTCTAATATGACGACGCCGTTCATTTTAGATATCGGCTATACCAAGACTGACATTGCGGGTGTTGCGAAGACCTTTGGAATGATTGCGACTATTTTGGGTGGTATTTTGGGTGGCGCCATGATGCTCAAATTGAATATGAGATTGTCTCTCATCTTTTTTGGTATCCTCCAAGCTGTTTCTACTTTAGGTTTTTCTATTCTTCCTTCCCTCCCAGTTAGTTTCACTTCGCTAGCTATTGTGATTGCATTTGAGAATCTAGCAAGTGGAATGGGGACAGCAGCTTATTCCGCCTATATGGCAAGTCTAACCAATAAACAATTCACAGCAACTCAGTATGCTCTTTTGACTGCTCTGATGGGAATACCCAGAGTGATCCTTTCAAGTCCCACCGGTTGGATGGCAAAAGTGATGGGGTGGGAGTTCTTTTTTGTAGCTTGTACACTTTTTGCAGTGCCAGGATTAATTTTATTATTAGCTGTCTTTAAGTTAGATAAGCCAGTTAAGAAAGCCACAATCTAGACTTCTTCTAATTTTCTTGTTTGCTTCTTTTTCACTTGGAGTCGATAATTTTGACGCCATTTCTTTTGCGATCGTGCAGGCATTGAAGGTGATTTTTTTTCCATCTTTTCTGAATGTATATTTTTCAACCGCCGAATAGGAAAGTAATAGATCGACGATATCAGGGTTATTCAATTGAACAGCATGTATAAGTGCTGATCTTCCCTCTTTATCAAGAAGCTGGGGATTTGCCTCTGAAGAAAGATAAAGATTCGCAAATCCTTTTTTCTGCCGGACAGTTGCTTTGATGAGTGGTGTTTGTTCCGCTTCTTCTGGTCCATTGACGTTAGACTGGTTGTTGATAAGAATTTCAGCGCTTCTGATTGCGCTCGGTTCATTTTTCACTTCCACAAGTAACGCCAAAGGATTGATCGACTGATAAATCTTATCAGAAGCAATTTTGGGGAAACGGGTTATAAGCGAATTTAATTTTTTAAAGTCTCCCTGAGTGATGATATTTCTATAAGTCGTTAAATCCGGAGCGCCCGATTCTAGATCCATAATACTCATGAGTGCTTCAATCGATTGAGTAAGTCCTTTCTCTTGAGCGATTTTAAGGGGACTCTTCTCTCTATTATCTAAGGTATAGATGTTGGCGCCTTGACGAATCAAGATAAGAGCGATTTCATCATTTGAATTTTTAAGAGCAACGTGAAGTGCTGTATCACCATTCATCTCTTTTTTTTCTAGATCAACTTTGTAATCTAAAAGAACTTTCACTGAATTAACTTGTGAACTATTCACTGCCGCAATGAGTGGAGTTTCTTTATTGATATTTGGCCGATCCAAGTCAGCACCTTTTTCTATAAGGTAATTTCTGATGGTTCTGAAATCTTTTTTAATCGAAATGATGAGAAATGTTTCTCCGCTCTCACTCAAAGTTTGATTGAGATCTATGCCAGGATTTTCAATGATGATTTTCTTTACAGCTGGAAAATTATTTTCACTTAGCGATTTTTTTAATTCTTTTAGCGCCTTAAAATGAACTTCCGCCAAAGTAGGGGATAGGTTATCGACAGATTTTTTCTCATCCATTTCAGCTTTTTTTCCGCAAGAAATAAATGAAAGGACTGTGATTCCTAAAATAAAATGGTTCAACTTTAATTTCATGATCTGGATGATAGTTTGAGATAGTGTCGAGATGGGGAGAATCTGATCTTTTAGGAAAATTTTACAAATAGGGGTCCCTTCCGGAACCCCTATCGTATTGATTTTACTTATTAGTAAACGACACCTGGATTGCGTTTTGAAAGCTCAATGAGGCGGTTAAGTTGTTTATCTTTTAAAGCATCAAGATTTAAAAGAATAACACCACCAGCTTTGTAACCACGAATTTCATCATTTCCAACTAGGCCTAGGAACCCAACTCTTTTTTGGTTCATTGTTACGTTCCAGTACCCTGACATTCCAGCTGTTTCAAAGCCAACCGGGATCCATAAACCAAATAATTGTTTGTGGTAATAAAATGAAACATCATTCCATTCTGTATCGATACGGAGTGAATTTTCTAGACGACCTCCTGGAACTCCTGGAAGTGCACGGCCATCTGGTAAATAGTTACCGTCGCCAACGCCAATGGAAATGGATTTTAAATCTTCAACATCCATATAAATTTGTAAAAGCATTCCTCCATCAATCATATTTGGAGCAAATTCCATAAATGAATGTTTTGTTTTAGGAATCGGAACTTTTAGTCCAGCATCGACTTGCATGTTGAGAAATTTGAAAGTCATGAGAACTTGTCCATCAACAACATTAAAGGCCGGGCCCTTTACACCATTAATTTCAGGAAGACCGCCAGCATCTTGGCCGCAACCTGGTGTGAGTAAAATAGCGACCATCAGAACCATCGCTTTCAGTGAAATTAACCATCTTTTCATAATTACCATCCTTTGGATTAAAAAATCCTAAATGTTTAGCCATTTTATTGTCGGATTAAAATTAAACGCAACTGAGGAACTTTTTTCTAAGACAGATGAAGAGGATTATTGGATAATTTTGCCTATGAAAAATGAGTAAATATGGATCCATTTTGGCACCATTTTGATGGAGAGTTTTTGATATGAAAATCACCGGTCTGCTCTCTAAGATGTCGACAAAATCTGAAGAAATTGTTCGCTATACCTTACCTTTTCAGGAGGGGCATTTTGACCTTAATTCTCTTCTTGGAAAGGAGATTAAACTAACGCACTCGGGCAAGATTATTTGTGGCAATTGTAGCAAACAGATAAAAAAATCCTATGCCGAGGGGTATTGTTACCCTTGTACCATGAAGCTTGCTGCTTGTGATCTTTGTATTCTCAAACCAGAGTTGTGCCATTATGAAAAAGGTACTTGCCGAGAGCCAACTTGGGGAGAAGAGCATTGCTTAAAACCCCATACTATTTATCTCGCTAACTCTTCTGGTTTAAAAGTTGGAATCACTCGTAAAGTAAATGTTCCCTACCGTTGGATAGATCAAGGAGCAACTGAAGCTCTGCCTATTATTGAAGTGAGTGATCGATTAACCTCAGGGCGAATTGAAGTTCTTTTTAAAAAACATATTGCAGATAAGACAGACTGGAGAAAGATGCTTAAGGGCGAACCAAGTCCTATTGATCTAAATGAATGGAAAGAAAAACTGTTAAAAGAATTGGAAGGAGAACTAGAGAATCATCAATATAAAGTACTAAATGAGTCGGTTCAAAAATTTCATTATCCTATTCTTAAGTATCCTGAAAAAGTTTCATCCATCTCACTTGATAAAACACCAGAATTTTCTGGAGTTCTTTTAGGCATCAAAGGTCAGTATTTAATTTTTGATCACGGCGTATTAAATGTTCGTTCACATACAGGGTATGAAATGACTCTAGAGGAAATCCATGCAACAACCTAAAACAATTTACTTAAAAGATTACAAACCTTCTGACTTTATTGTTGATTCAATTGACTTAGAAGTTGATATTTATAATGACCACACTGTGATCTCTTCTCAGCTTTCAATCTTTAAGAGGGAAGAACTTATTGGAAAAAAATTTAACTTAGAACTCAATGGTGAAGGTCTTGAGCTTCTGGAGTTAAAATTAAATGGAGAAGTTCTGCCTCATGAAGCTTATCAGCTTTCATCAGATAAACTTGTTATCCTTAATCTTGATAAAGATTCGTTTATATTAAATATTAAAAACAAAATTGACCCTAAAAATAACAAAGCACTTGAAGGGTTTTATCAGTCAGGACCTCAGCTTTGTACTCAGTGCGAACCTGAAGGGTTTAGAAGGATCACTTATTTCATTGATCGTCCTGACGTCATGGCAAAATTTAAAACCAAAATGATTGCTGATAAATCTGTTTTTCCATTCCTTCTATCTAATGGAAACAGAATAGAATCTGGCGAACTTAACGATGGGAGGCATTGGGCCCTTTGGGAGGATCCATTTAGAAAACCATGCTATTTATTTGCCATGGTTGCTGGTGATTTTGATATTGCCAAGGATAGTTTTACAACCAAGTCTGGTCGTAAAGTTGAACTTGAAATTTATGTTGATAAAGGAAACCTTTTTAAAACTCCTCATGCGATGGAGTCCCTCAAGCAAAGCATGAAATGGGATGAAGAGACTTTTGGACTTGAGTATGATTTAGACATCTACATGATTGTTGCGGTTGATTCATTTAACATGGGGGCGATGGAAAATAAGGGTCTTAATATTTTTAACTCTAGCTACACACTCGCTGATGAAAAAAGTGCTACGGACCATGATTTCCAAAACATCCAAGGTGTTATTGGCCATGAGTATTTTCATAACTGGACTGGAAATCGTGTGACTTGTAGAGATTGGTTTCAATTGACACTAAAAGAAGGGTTAACAGTCTTTAGAGACCAGGAATTTTCATCTGACATGCTTTCTCGAGCGGTTAAAAGACTAGAGGATGTTCGGTTACTCAAAGAGTCTCAATTTGCTGAGGATGCTGGCCCCCTAAGTCATCCGATTAGACCTTCCAGTTATATTGAGATTAATAATTTCTACACACGAACAGTTTATGAAAAAGGATCTGAAGTCATCAGGATGATCCGTACTCTGATTGGAAAAGAGAATTTTAGAAAGGGGATGGATAAATATTTTGAACTTTTTGATGGGAAAGCCGTTACGACGGAGGACTTCCTTCACGCCATGGAGATCGCAAGTGGAGTGGATTTATCGCAATTTAAAAACTGGTACTCGAGACCTGGAACTCCTTTAATTATTGTAAGGAGCAAGGACCTTGGTGATGAGTTAGTTCTTGATATTGAGCAGAAGTACCCCCCGACGACCCACAAAGTTCCAGAAGGTAATGTTCTTCATATGCCTTTTGTGGTCGGTCTCTTAAATAAAGATACAAATGAGGTAACAGAAAAACGTTTAGAAATTAAATCTTTAAAAGAGTCCTTTCGATTCCCTAAAAAAGGTAGCGTGATCCCCTCATTAAACCGAGGCTTTTCAGCACCTGTTCATATTGATTACCCATACTCGATTGCAGATCTTATAAGTCTTATGAGTTTTGAAACTGATCCCTATTGCCGTTTTGATGCCACTCAAAAGATTTATCAACACTTATTAATCCAAGAAATTAACAGTTATAAAAAGACGGGAGAATTATTTAAGGAGCTTAATAAAGAATTCGTGGATGCTTTCAGAGTTCTTTTAGAAGACCGTCAGATTGACTTATCTTTTAAGTCTTACCTTTTAGAGCTTCCTAGCGAGAATATTCTTTCTCAAGAAATCGGCCACCCCGATTTTGATGCGATTCATCTCGTTCACTCTCATCTCAAAAAACAACTTGGACTAACTTTTCAAGATTGGTTTTTAAATGAACATCGTTCACTTTTGAGTCAAGCTTCATTTGAACTCACTCCCAAGGCGTTTGGTCAGCGTTCCTTAAGAAATCAGTGCCTAAGTTTTTTAGTGGCAAGCCAAACGAGTTCCGGAAAAGACGCTTTAAAATCCCATTATTTTAATGCAAAAAATATGACTGAAGAGATTTGTGGTCTTCAGCAATACATTTCAACAGGTATAGATCTTGAGCATGAGGCGATCGCTTCGTTTTATAAAAAGTGGAAGCATGATTCTCTGGTGATGCAAAAATGGTTCTCAGCACTAGCTGCCTTTACTCCTAAAGATTTGGCCCTTTCTAGAATTTCAACAATAGAGAAGGATCCACTCTTTAAGAAGGAAGTACCAAATTACCTTAGGTCTCTGTACCTTCAGTTCTCTAAAAATAACCTCAACTCTTTCCATGCCGTGGATGGGCTAGGATACAAGTTTTTAGCAGATAAAATACAGTGGATGGATAGTTTTAATCCTCAAGTTGCCTCAAGAGTAGCAAGTGCATTTTCTTTGATTAATAAACTCGATGATAATCGTAAGGACAAGATGAAGTCGGCTTTGGTTTATTTGATGCAAAACAAGCCATCGAGAGATACTTATGAGGTTATTTCGAAGTACCTATCTCAATAGTGAACTATTTCTTTTTTACTGGCACCGGCCTTAGGGTCGGTGTCGCTTTAATAACAGCTGCTGTGCCAGCAATGACCAATATTCCTGCAACGATGAGTTCCATATAAAGTCTCCTTCCGGGGGACATATGAGTCTTATCGACACTTTCTCTTTTTATTTTGCTACTAAGATGACTGGATTCAAGCTTTTTCTCCTCAAACCCTTGAAAATAGTGCTACACTCTAAGGGATCTCTAATGGATTCAATGACTTAACTAAACAGGATGGATATGCAGGCCATACTATCACTAAGGCAAAAAGCTCTAAAAATTAATCTCGCTAAGAAGTATTACGGAACTTTCGCAGAAATAGGCGCGGGCCAGGAAGTTGCAAGGCACTTTTTCCAGGCCGGTGGATCATCAGGATCGATTGCAAAAACCATCTCTGCTTACGACATGACTTTCTCCGATTCCATTTATGGGAAAGAACCCTTTGGGCGCTATGTTTCTCAATCTAGACTCCTTCAAATGCTAGAAAAAGAGTTCCAGCTTTTAGATGAAAGACTTAGTGACAGCCGAGGTAAGGACCACGCATTTTTTGTTTTTGCAGATACAGTGGCGGCCTTAAATTTTCAAAGAACGAACGACGCTCACGGCTGGCTTGGGATGCGTTTTCAAACCACTCCCGGCTCAGAAGTTTCTGATGTCGTTATTCACGTGAGAATGCTGGATCCGCAAAATGTTCTTCAGCAAGATGCTCTTGGTATTATTGGGTTAAATTTGGTTTATGCTTCATTATTTCTTCAAGAAGATCCCGAAGCTTTTATACGCTCTTTGATGGATCATTTGGATAACACAAGAATTGAAATTAATTTCATTCGATTTGGTGGTAAGGCCTTTGTTGGAATCGATAATCGACTGATGAACCTTTACTTACTTAATCAAGAATACACTCAGGCGATCATGTTTGATGAAGAAGGTCATGTCGCTCTTCCGAATGATATTCTTTATAAAAAAGACGTTTTGGTTGTGAGAGGATCTTATCGTCCACCGACGTTAGTTAGTTTTGACATGATTAAAACGGGACTCACTAATTTCGCAAGCGATATAGGCCAGTCCGATCAAGATATTGTGACGATTTCTGAAATAACCATGTCTACACTTAAAGCTGACAGTGGTGAAATAGCGAAAGAAGATTTTTTGGCCCGGGTTGATTTGATGTGTAGTATGGGGCAAAAAGTTTTAATTACAAATTTTCCTCAATACTACAAACTCTCTAGTTACTTTTCCCAATTAAATGTTCCTCATTTGGGCCTCGTCCTTGGAATTTACAATTTCCAGCAGATCTTTACGGATAAGTATTCCAATGTTGAGGGAGGGATCCTTGGAGCTCTAGGGCAGCTTTTTCGAGAGAATGTCAAAGTTTATATCTATCCCTATAAATCTGAGAAGGGTTCAATTGAGACCCTTTTTAATTTGGTTGTTCCAGCTGAATTTAATCATCTTCTAGATCACTTGAAGGGGATGAAGCAGATTCACAATGTCGAAGGATTTAATAAAGATATCCTTCATATTTATTCTTCCAAAGTTCTACAGATGATTGTTCAAAATGAGCCAGGCTGGGAGGAGATGGTGCCTCCATCTGTCGCAAAGGCGATTAACGACAAATGTCTCTTTGGACATCCCTGTTTTGTTGGTAAGAAAAATGGGATGGTTTAATTAAACTTAACTGACCCAATTGAATGGTGTTAAAAAATCGTTTCATTTGTGAACTTAAAAATTCACCAGTCTCATCCTGGCGCAAGATTTAGTAAACACTACTGAGCTAGTGCCAGGATGAATCAAGTAAATATAGTAGAAAGGGTTTTTGTGTCCTCGTTCAGGGCAGTTTCTCAAAATAAGTTTTAAATCTCGGACATTACTGGTGAATTTTAAGATTCAACACCATTGATATGGGTCAGTTCATAATTAAACTTGGGTTCTCTAATTCAAGGAGTTTTTTTTTCATCACTTCCCCTCCTTGATAAGAGTAGGGATTTTTAATTCCTGTGACTCTGTGACAAGGTATCATGATGGGTAAGGGGTTATTTCGACAAGCACTTCCTATCGCTTGGTAGGCCTTCGAATTAATTGATAAACCAAGGTCCTTATAGGTTCTTGTCTCTCCATAAGGAATTCTTTTTATCTCTTGTAGAATTTTGTCATGAAATGGATTCAGTTCGTAAAGTTTCAAGGGAAGATTCAGCTCCTGAGTTAACCCATTTAAGTATGAATAAACCTCGTGATAACAGTTGATTGAAAATTTATTTTCTTGTGAGGGGACTGTATCTTGGGAAAATTGGATTGAAATAATTTCGTCATCAAAAGTTGTTATTAATTTTAAACAACCAATAATTGGGAGTGTTGGAAGAATAATAGTCTTGAATTGTTCTTTCATGTTCTTATGTTTATCATAATTATAAATGAAAGTCCTGACTTCACCTTTTTTAAATCCCTTCATAAACCTTGCCCTAGAGGATTATTTTCTTAGATCTCAAGATGATCTTCCTATTTTATTTTTTTATGTGAATCGTCCGTGCGTTGTCTTAGGTCGGTTTCAAAATCCATGGCTAGAGACGAATCTATCTTATTTGGTTAACAATGATATTTGGCTTGTAAGAAGGCAAAGTGGCGGGGGATGTGTCTTCCACGATGAAGGGAATTTAAATTTTAGTTTTATCACACCATCTGGAACAATTGATCGAACCAAACATGCTGAACTTTTAAAAGAGGCCTTTAAAAAAGCGGATATCCATTTAACGATCTCTCCTCGAAATGACTTATGGCTTAACGATTTAGCTGGAATTCCCAAAAAGATTTCTGGATCAGCTTATAAACAAACAAAGGATGCCTCCTTTCATCATGGGACATTTTTAGTAAGTTCTGACCTTAATAAGCTTGAAGAAAGCTTAAAGCACACTCTTGTTCCAAAAAGCTCAAAGTCTATTTCCTCTGTGCGCTCAAAGGTTATTTCACTTCAAGAAATTCATCCTGGTGTTGAAATTAAAGACGTGATTGATCTCGTATCGCATTATCTGAATACGATTCCCATCGAGCTCACAGGAGAGTATCTCTCCCATCCCTTAGTTCAGGATAGTTTTAATCAATTGATTCACTGGGATTGGTTATGGGGTGAGACTCCACTATTTGAGCTTCAAAATGGACTTGAAGTTAGAAAGGGGATTATCCAATCAACTGGTAAAAAATTTGATCGAGATTCGATGAGAAATGAGTTAGATCAAGCCGATGTAGAGCGATTTTTTCCAGACTTTAGTGAGCAGCACAGGTCGAGCAACCAGATTTTTTAGCAGTCTGATCATTGAGGGTCCAGTCACCGTAATTTGAGTTTAAATAAAGACAAGCTTCAGTTAATGAGTCAAAGTTTGACTGAAAGATCTCTTTTTCTTCATCCTTAATAACAGTGACGTAATATTGAAATTCGTTCACTTCCAAAGACTCTGGGTCTGCCCCAAACGTGATCAAGGCCATGAAATTTTTGTTTTCATACCTTGTATATGACCAATTCTCTAGATTAACTCGTTGCATCCGACACTCTTCATCAAGTAAACTCTTGTATTAAGATTATTCTTAGTCTATATTGTTCCAACTTTTAAGTAAATGATTACCATTGCGAGGATTTTATGGCCAAGGGACCACGAGTTATTGTGACTTTAGAATGTACAGAAGCTAGAAAAGAGGGTGCTTCACCTTCTCGTTATACAACTTCAAAAAACAAAAAGACGACTCCAGAGCGTCTTGAAATGAAAAAGTATAACCCGAATCTTCGTCGTCATACTGTTCACAAAGAAATTAAATAATTTTCTGAAAAAGATTTTTATGCAAAAAGGGACTCTTTCAGGGTCCCTTTTTTATTTGAGGTCAGTTGATTTTGTATTGAGAATTTTTAGTTCGTCCTTATCAATAAGAACAAAAGATTGCTTCTCGTCTGTCGATAGAGCATAAGTGTCGCTTTTAACGACGTTCATTGAAGGAATTTCACTTTTCACATGTCCAATGACGTATGTTCTAACTCCCTGGCCAGAAATGAGTTTTAAACTCCATGAAGGGAGGGAGAGAGTTTGTTCCATGAAAGATTTTTGCTCATTATTTAATTTATCTAAAATAGATGAACTTTTGATCTCTTCAATTTTTTCAAAAAACTTTCGCACCTTTGAGTCTGATAACTGAACAGCATTTTGATCCAGCCACAGATTGTCTTTTCTAATAAGTTTAAGTCTCAGACCTTCTTCTGAGTAAATTTCTACTGATTGAAGGGAGTCAATATTGAGAGCAAGAACTTTTGATTCCACTAATTGAGCGAGATCATAGCTCTCAAGTGCCATTTCAATCGGGTCAATTTGATAAATCTGATCCTGGCCAGTAAGTGAAAGATAGGCAGAGTTATCAATAGGGTTAACGAGACCCATCTTGATTTCGATACTTTTATCAAAAGAATTGGTGAAATTTAGAGTAAGAGTTGGATTATCGAGAGAGAAACTTGTGATGTTAATTGGTTCTAATCGATAAAAGTTTCTCACTCTAATAGCACTTAGGGCGTCAATGATTCTTGAGACAACGTTTCCTTTAAGTTTTAGTGCTTGTGGTTCAAGCATTTGCCAAGGGCCTACAAGTTCACCGTCTGGGTGAGTATTTTCAAAAAGAAATGTTCCATGCTTATTGGTCAATTTTAAATTTTTTAATTGCTTGAGTTCAGTTACCGGAGCTGGATTCGCATAGATTTGAGCAATATCAACTTCGGGAGTTTGAGATTCAAATACTTCTGCAAATAATCCCAAGAATATGAGGATAAAGAAAAAAAAGACAACAAGTGCGGTAGATAGTGAAGGTCTGATAATTGATTTCATACGATCATTATACAAAGATTAAACACCAAGTGTATCGTCTTGTGCCCCTGACGTCGTATTTTTATTCCCTGAGATTGTTGGTTCAATGGATTTTAAAAAATTTCTTAGATTATCTCTTTCTCCCGGAATCGAGAAAGCAAACTTACATTGAATCCGGTAGTCAGGTTTAGTTGAGCTAATAATTCTACTTCTCATGGCATAATGATGGCAGTACGTTACATCAGCAGTCATCATGAAATTTTTGGGGATCAAAAATTCTACCGTTACGGACTGACCTTGAAGAAACTTATCTTTTGTAAAGCTAAGCATTGAATCCATATTGATGTCTGAGAGAAGAATAAACCCGTAGGAGATTTTCTCTAGATCTGGAGCTTGTCTTTGGTAAGGTCGATCAAGAATAGGGTTTGGTTTTTTAGTATCTAGACCTTGCATCGCCTGTTCAGCAATGATCTCTTCTGCTTGATTTAAATTTTTATTCCCTTCTTCTGGATTGGCCTCTTGAGCTTTTACTTCTTCAACTGGTTCTTCTTTTTTTGCTTCTTCACTAACTTCTTCCATCATCGAAACCATTCCATCATTAGTGGCCTCTTTCAGTTGAACCACATTATCGGGTTGAGAAGTGTTTAAGTTATAAAATTTTTTTATATCATCAATGAAGAGGGGAACTCCGGCGGCTTCGCATTCCTTGATTCTTCGTTCAATGGCCGCTTCAATTTCATCACGGAGACTCCAAAGACGAATAGAAATTTTTTTGACTTCAACAGGATGGCCACTTTTATTATGGATCATGATTTTTCCTCTCAGTCTCTATTTTCACCTAGATCTAGATTTTATTAAAGGGTGGAAATTTCTTTCGATAAATTCCCTTTATAATTGACTTTGCGCGTAAGCCTTTTTTACCTTCATGTAAAAAAACCAATAAATCTTACAATCGAGGGATAGAGAAATTTTTTTTGAGCTAGGAGAGCGAATGAAAAAAGTGTCCATGTTGGGATTTTTGGGGCTAGCGGTTCTTTCTACAAGTGCTTTTGCGAAAATGTCGGGGCAGGATGCTCCTTATTTCCCTGGAGAAGTGTTAGTTAAGGTTCACCAAGGTGAGGAATCAAGACTCCTGAATAAACTTAACCGCCTGGGATCTGAAGTCAAAAGATCCATGAAGCTTTTATCTGGTAGTTACTTCCTACTTAAAACTCATTCACTCGCGACGAGCTCTCTTGTTTCTCTATTGGAAAATCAGCCAGAGGTTGATTTTGCTGAACCCAACTACATTTATAAAATGATCGGTTCAACCCCGACTGTTGAAAGTATTCTGACTGGATCGATCAGTGAAAACTATAGTTCAATGGCCCCAACTGATCCTCTTTATGGAAAACTCTGGGGACTAAAAAATACTGGCTCAAATGAGCCAGATAGAAATGGTGGAAGCTCAACAACCCCTGGAGTCTCTGGTGCGGATGTTGAGGCCGAGAAAGTGTGGTCCATTACTCGCGGGTCAAAGAAAGTAGTCGTAGCTGTTATTGATACTGGTATTGATTACAATCACCCGGACTTAAAAAACAATATTTGGATCAATGAAAAAGAGATCCCTGGAAATAATATCGATGATGACTCTAATGGGTACGTAGATGACATCCACGGATGGAATGCTCACGGTAAAAACGGAAATCCCATGGACGGGAATTCCCATGGAACCCATTGCGCAGGAACCATTGGAGCTGAACATAATAACGGCATTGGTGTTGCGGGAGTGATGTCAGACGTGACTCTTATGGCAGTTAAGTTTCTCTCTGATGAAGGTTCAGGGTCCCTTGCTGATGCAGTTGAGGCCATTGACTATGCTACAAAAATGAATGTCGATGTGATGTCGAACTCATGGGGAGGAGGAGGATTTTCTCAGGCCCTTGAGAACTCCATTAAGGCCGCTAAAGATAAGGGTATCGTTTTTGTTGCAGCGGCCGGGAATGATAATAGTAACAACGACTCTAGGCCCTCTTATCCAGCGACATACCAAGTGGATAACGTGATTAGCGTTGCCTCTCATACAGCTCAAGATGTTCTTTCTTCTTTTTCAAACCTAGGAAAAAGAACGGTTCATGTCGCTGCTCCTGGATCCAATGTTTTATCTTCTACACCAAATGGTGAATATAAAGTTTACTCTGGAACTTCCATGGCAACTCCCCATGTCTCAGGAGTTGTGGGACTTCTTATCTCTGAGATTGGGCGTCTTCCAGTTCTAGAGCTACGAAACCGCTTAATGGCGACGACTGTTCCGGTTTCTTCTTATAGAAAGACAACGGTAGCTGGTGGCCGAGTGAGTGCTTATAATTTCCTTACTGACACACGTATTCCTCGCCAGGGGCCAGATGAAAATGCATGGAGAGTTGAAAAGCTTTCTGAGGTTTTTGAGACAAGTCACCCATACTTAGATAATACCAAGCTTACTAAAAAATACTCTTTTCCTGGTGCAAAGTACGTGAAGCTTGTGATTGAAAAATATGATACCGAATCAAGTTATGATTTTATTACGATCAAAGATGCTAAGGGAGCGGTCGTCGAGAAAATTTCTGGTTCTGGTCAGAAATATGAAACTGATTACGCTGAGACTGATTCCATCAGCATTGAATTCTCTTCTGATTCAAGCCAAACCAAATGGGGAACAGTCATTAGAGAAGCAAAAGTCATTTACTAAAAAAAAAAGGGCCCACATTCGTGGGCCCGAAACTTTTTATTGTGAAGGTTTACTACAATTATTTGTAGTATTTACGTAAAAATTTAGAAAGACCCATTTTATCTAAAGTCTTGATTGTCGACGTAGCAAGCTTAAGACGGATTGTTTGACCTGATTCAGGATCAAAAATTTTCTTCGTTTTAAGATTTGGTTGCTTGAAAGTACGTGTCTTGATGTTTGAGTGAGACACTTTATGGTTTGCCTGACGGCTTTTCCCAGTAAGATCACATTGACGTGCCATAAATAGTTCCTTGTCGTTAGTCTTTAATTATAAAGTCCGATGAAGTTAACTTTTATTCGGCACCTTGGCAAGAGTAAAACTGAAGAATTTTGTGGACTTAACTCTTTGTCGGTTTCATACTCATTTCATTTCAAATTTCATTCTTAAAAGGTGGTCTTTCATGTCACTTAAGCCCTTGAATATTAAATCAAAACTTCTAGAAGCTCCTAAATCAAATCCTCTCTACTCAGTTATGATTAAGGACGCAAAGCAGAAAGATATTTCTCTCGCTCATCCAAAGGCGACTAGGTCTTTGATTGCACTCATGGATTTAGCGGCCGTCAACGGTGGTGCTGCTTGTCACTGGGGAGGACCTTCGGCGATGACAGAAACATGGACGGCCCTTCATGGAATCATGTTTAAAGAAAAAAATTGGTTTGAAAAATTTAATTTCGTCAATGATATCGGTCACGCAGAGAATGGTATTTATGCTTTAAGAACTGTTCTTGGTTACGGAGACCTTACTTTAGAGACCTTGAAAGGCTTTCGATCTATTCAATCAAGACTAACTGGTCACGGTGAATCTCATCTTTATCCAGAGGGTGTCCTTTTATCAAATGGGCCTCTAGGTTCTGCACTTCCCCAGGCCCAGGGACTTGCTGTTGGAGATAAAATTTCTGGTAAGAAAAGAACGACTATATGTTCTGTTTCTGATGGCGCCTCAATGGAAGGAGAGGCGAAAGAAGCCTTTGCAGCTATTCCAGGGCTAGCTAGTAAAGGGAAATTGAATCCTTTCGTCCTTTTACTTTCAGACAACAATACAAAGCTTGGTGGAAGAATTGATAAAGATTCATTTTCTATGCAACCCACTTTTGATTCCCTAGGGGCCCAGGGGTGGGAAGTTGTAAAAGTTGATAATGGTCATGATCTTGAGAAGATTTATCACACTGTTGATGAGGTGATTCATCAAGCTGAAAAAAATCCTTCTAGGCCTATTTGTGTGTGGATTAAAACCATTAAAGGTTATGGGGTTAAGTCAACTGCCGAGTCATCTTCGGGTGGACATGGCTTCCCACTAAAAGCTTATGACGTAGGAATTCATCAATTTTTAAAAGAGATTTGGGGAGATGAAGAAGTTCCAGCTGAACTTACTTCTTGGGCACAAGAATTAACTGTGAGTCCAGAAAAGAAAGAATCAACTGGACCCAAAAAAGATAAGATCCAAATTGGTGTGAGTAAGGCGCTTTCAAAAGCTGTCAAAGAGGGCCTTCCCGTTTTCTCTATAAGCTCCGACCTTCAAAGCTCAACTGGGCTTAAGGCGTTTCACACTGAGTTTCCTGACCGATTTATTGATATTGGGGTTGCTGAGTCAAATATGATTTCTACTGCGATTGGAATGTCGAAAGCAGGACTCATCCCAGTAGTCGATACATTTGCTGCCTTTGGAGTAACCAAAGGAAACCTTCCTTTAATTATGGGTTCACTTTCTCAGGCACCCGTGATTGCAGTATTTTCACACACTGGCTTTCAAGATGCTGCAGACGGGGCTTCCCACCAGTCCCTCACTTATCTAAGTGCTCTTTCGAGTATTCCTCATTTAAATGTCGTTAACGTTGCCTCTGCTAAAGAAGCTGAGGAGTATATTTACTCAGCTGTTAAACAAATCGCAACTGATAGAGAGAGTGGAAAAGATGGAGAGTCTTACATCTTTTTTATTGGCCGAGAAAATTTCGCCTTAGAAGTTAAAGAGGGTCTTATTTATGATCTTCATGAGCCTCAATTATTAGTTTCTGGAAATGATGGGGCGATCGTGGTTTCAGGTTCACTTGTTTCTAAGGGACTTGAGGCAGCCGAAAAATTAAAAGAAAAAAATATTCATGTTTCCGTTATTAACCATAGCTTTGTAAATAAGTCAGACTTTAAGCAAATTGGTGACTGGATCGAAGACAGTGGCTCAAAACTAGTCACTGTTGAAGATCATCAACTTATTGGGGGAATGGGCTCTCAACTCGTTCACCAACTTAAATTACTCGGGTATGAATTTGAAGTTTCAACTCTCGCTGTTAAAGGAGAGTTTGGTCAAAGTGCATATTCTGCTGATGAATTGTATGCTAAGCACCATCTCGATTCTAATGCTATTATCGTTGCTGTCGAAAATTTCCATAGCAAAGGAAGCTTTATGAATTTTGATAAAGAAGTATTAAAAACTAAGTGGAAAGATGTTTCCGTTGAAGCAAAGAAAAAATGGGATTCAATTTCTGAAAAAGATCTTGATAAAGTTAAAGGTAACGCTGTAGCGATGGTTTCTTTAATTCAAGAAAAATTTGGAATCTCTAAAGAAGATGCTGCTAAAAAAGTTGAAGAGCTTCTTTCTAAATACCCAAAAGATGAAATCAAAGCAAAGGTTGGCGAAACGGCCATGAAAGCTCTTGGTACAGCGAATAGCATCATTGGCCAAGTGAAATCAAAAATTAAAAAGTAATGATTCTTTGGAGCTGGTGATCTCATCAGCTCCTTTTTCTAAGAACACCACCCAGCGATAATGATTCTCCTACCTTCTGTCACTTGGTGAATCTTGTGTTCATACCCATAAACACCAGTAAGAAATAAGATGATGTCTCCAAAACCCGGGGTGGGTATTTCATCGAATTCACTTGATCCTTTGGACCTAATGCCGAGTCTTCCTCCTGAAATTTGCTCAGGATTTATAGTAAGAGAGAGTGAAAACGCAAAGACTCTTGAGCCATCATCATGCCAGATTCCGTCTTCTTCCCAGTCATTTTGAGAGTCTCTGATACTAATAATAAATTCAATTGAATTAAACTCATGATAGGTTGAAAGAAATTGAAAGAGCCCTCCACCTTTATGGGAGAGCTTTTTAAATTTTTCATCAAGAAGAGACCATTGTTCTTCTTGGACGTATCTCAAGACGACTTCAGGGAGTTGAAATTTTTCAAGATGGTAGCCCCTTTTAAATAGCTCAGGGGACTTAAGCATTGTCTTCCATACAAAGATAAATTTTATCCTCAGGGATACCATGTCTAATGGATAATTCTTTTATGGTATTCATCATCCACATTCTCATGGGCCTATGGTAGCGAACTTTACCGTCAAAACTTTTTATCATAGGCCCAGTATGAATGACAGAGTCTGGATAGTTTCTTTCAACCTCTCTATAAACTTCTTTGGTAAATCTCACGACTCCAAGGGAGAGATATTTTAGATGTGTCGTTAGTGTTTCATTTTTAAGATGAATCAATAATTCTTCATAACAATCTTTAAATTGATCCTCATAAACGATTGGGTCAAAGTGGATACCAATGGGCCAGCCAAGTTCATGCAATGTTCTCATCACTTTTATTCTTGAAGGAACACTCGGAGTCTTTAGATCCACTCTTTTGGCAATACTTATGGGAGAGAGAGAAAAACTAATAATAAAATTAGAAAGGGGAGTCAGGAGTTCAAGTTCTTTAGTGTTAACAGATTTTGTTCTAAGCTCAATCATGGCATTTGGATTATTTTTACAAAAATCGTGATACAAAGAGAGCTCACCCGTTAAGTGAGTCAGTGCCAGAGAGTCAGAAAATTCACCAGCATGAAACCAGACTCGTTCACCCTTTTTGGAATCCACTAATCGCTGCATCTCTTCAATAATGTCTTCGTGATTCACAAAGAGAACGATGTCTGGGGTATTAAAGTATCCTTGAAGGTAGCAGTACTGGCACTCGTAGATACAGTTATAAGCGTGGATAAAGTAATAATGGGATTCCCCGCTTGTCCCATAGGCGTCAGGTGCTTCTTTAAGAAGTTGTCCCTCTTTTCTTGCGATAAATAGATTGAGAGAGTCTCTTTTATGGAGATAGGGCTTTTTACTTCGACCCCAGAGATCACTATAGTTTTCGATGAAAATAGGGGTGCGATTCATTTTCTTTAAAATGCCATCGACTCGAGGTAAATCCTTGATCCTTTCTTCAACATAGATTTCATTCCACATTGAGTTCACCATTCATGAGTTTAGTAAACTTATTTAAAGAAATCTTTTTGAGTGAACTGATTTTTTCTTCAATCTCAAGATCATTTTTCGCTTCAAAACTAATGATTGCCTTTGGGTTTTCCCAGTTGGGATCGGTCTGAATGCGAAGTCCTACCTGGTTGAATTCGTCGATGAGATTTTTTTGAGCATCCAGAAGAATTTTTTTTGTTGGATCAAGTAAATGCTCAAGTTTCTCTAAAAGGATTTTACTCTTCTCTTTTGGATTTATTTCAAGCGAGATGATTTTATCAATTTCAGCAATTGATAAAATGTCCTCTTGGTTCTTTTGAAGTTTTACTTCAAGTTTCCCCATAATCGATTTAAAGCGATGACTCGAGGTAAAAGTGAAATAAAATCCTGGAAGGGGGAGATCCTTTGAGTGATGAGTTTCTGAAGAAATAAGTGAAGGAATTTTTTCAGAAAGTTTTAAACTAAACTCATAGGCCTCGTCTTTCACGAGTTCACAGGCATTATTTGTTCCCGCATAGTCTGAGATCATTTTATAAGAACGAAAAGGAATAGAGGCCATTTTCGCGGCCATTGCGACTCCCCAGGCCTCGCGGTCAACGATGCTCCCAAGCCCCTTCAGAATTTGCGCTTTATTTTTATCCAGGATTCTTTCAAAGCTCGTTAAGCAGTCTAATCCCGTCTGGAGAGATGGGAATGATCTAAACTGAGGTTTTTGATCGTTAATGAGGTAAATGCTTCTGACTGGAACAAAGTCCCCCACCTTAAGCTCTTCAGTGAGTGTTCCAGCAATTCCTAGGTTAATGATTTCTTTAATTTCAAACATTGGGATAGTAAGGGCGGTCTTAGTCGCCGCCTCAAAAGGGCCCTCTCCAGTGATGAGTAAAACCAGGGTCTCGTTTTTAAAGAGATCTGGTCTCAGTTTTTCTAATCCAAATTGATCGATGGTGGCCTGGGCTTCACCGAGATGGGCCATTGTGATAAGATACATACCTGAACTTTGCTTGTTCGGGTGTTTATTGTCAATAATCTGTCTTGGGGTACAGGATGATCACTAAGTTAAATTCTCGATTTAATGAAACCACTCCTGTTATTACTTTTGGGGGAGCTTCCCTTAGTGGTGAGGGCGGTGGCTACGGCTTCGGGGAAATGTCCGAAAAAAACGCTGAAAAATTGATTCATGCGGCCTTTGATCATGGGATCACTCTTTTTGATACGGCCCCTATCTATGGATTTGGGTTATCTGAGGAAAGACTTGGAAGGTATCTTCCAAAGAAAGCACAAGTTGTTTCTAAGTCCGGAGTGGATTGGCATGAGTCAAAGAGAGTGAACATGTCGAACGCTCCTGAAGTCACTGAAAAAATGCTTCACCAAAGTCTTAAGAGGCTTCAAAGGGAACAAATTGATTTCTACATGGTTCACTGGCCTGATTCTAGGGTTGATATCAGAGTTCCTTTAGAGGTTTTAAAAACGGCACAGGCCGAGGGAAAAATTAAGCATATAGGGCTTTGTAATACCAATTTAATTGATCTCAAGAGGGCCAGTGAGATCTGTGAGATTGATGCTATTCAAAGTGAGCTTAATTTATTTAATCAGATGCCTTTTGATTCACTAGATCGTCAATGGGAAGATAAGTTTAGTATGGGGTGGGGAACTTTTGATAAGGGCATTTTATCCGGTCGAGTAAAGGCCGATCGAAAGTTTAATCCAGAAGATTGTAGATCTTGGGCACCATGGTGGAATAAAAAAGAAGTTCTTCTTAAAGTTGAAAGGACTCAAAGACTCGCACAAATTCTGAGTGAATTTGATTTAAGTCTTTCAGCATTCTGTATTCATTACAATCTTAACTATTATGGTCTTTCAACTTGTTTAATTGGGTTTAAATCGCCGTCGGATATTCTTGAGGTAGTATCAAATTTACAAACGAACATCTCAAAAGAGAAAATAGAGGAGGTTCTAGGTCTTTGGAATAAAACTCGTTCATAGGAAGTGTTTATGAATGAACTTGAGGTCTCCATCGGGCCACTTATGAAAGCGGCCAGAAAATTTAGAAAATTCAATCAATCTGATGTCGCTGATGCCATAGGGTGCTCACAAAGTGCTCTCTCAAAAATGGAGCACAATCTCCTCGTCCCTTCTGCCCCTCAATGGTTTTTATTCGCTCGCTTCACCGCCATTCCTCCTGAGACGCTTGAGACTGGTTTCATCGACCGGCATTCAAAGGTTAAATTTAATAGTGATCAAGTCTCCTTAGGTTTTAAGATCCCAAAAAGGTATAGGGCCTTTAGGTCCGAAAAGGTTCGGGAGCTTTATCCCTTCCTTCAGTATTTAGAGAAAAAAATGACTCCACCACTGCATCTTGAGTACATGAAATCTTTAAGCCTTGACCCTGAGTTTTTTATTGATTTTGATAATCTCATTAATTTTCAACTGATCCTTGATACCATTGATTATTTTATAAAACTTGGAAAGAACACTCACGAGGACATTCAAGAAATCGTCCGTTTTGGACAAAACGATGTTTACTGGGATCACTTTGGAGTTGAATGGAAGGCACTTTCTGATGTAAACACTGTTTTAAAGGAATTTTCGAATCAGCAGGTTTTTTTTCAAACTGATTTTCAATTAAAAGTTGAGACCATCTCAGAGAAAACGACGATTAGTTATTTCCCTGAGTATCACTTAAAGCAGCTCTCTTCTGGTATAAAACGAGAAACAATTGATTTTCTTAACTCCTACAGGGAAGCAACTCTAGAGAATCTTATCCAAAAAGTTCTTGGAAAGAACATGCTTTTTGAGCTTCAGCCTCAAGTGAGTACCTCGTTATTTGGAGCAAGGTTTCTTCTTAAGGCCGCTTAATTCTCGTGGGGGAGAGTCTTTTTTCTTGGCCGGTAATAAGTTCTCGGAGAATACTCAGCAAAGTCTGAAATTTTAGACATGTAGATACATGCGTATTTTTCAATTTGTCCTGCCAGACGACTTGGTTCAACTCCGGCCCTCATTGTCTCTCCCCAATAATGGTTAAAGTTTTGAGAGTGAGCACGGATAAGTTTTCCAATTTTTTTGTCTACTTTTTCAATTTTTTTAAATTGAGCTTGAACTTTTTCTTTGTCGGGTTTTTTACTCTTCTCAATCTCTTTATCAAACAATTGGTCGAGTTTTTGCTCAAGATCAATTTTTTCTGACATTAATTTATTTATTTCTAAAGAAAGGTCTGCACTTTTATTTAACCCATCAATCTCCGCAATGAGTTCATCAATAACGAGAGCTGTTCTCCAGTTACATGTTTTTTTAATTTGTAAAACATCTCCATAAATATGGTCCCCTAGATAGAGGATTTGTTCTCCTGATAATCCAGAATTTTTCTGAACACTCTGAGCGTTTCCTCCCTGGTAGATCCCATCTTCGATTTTTCCGTGGTGATTTCTCATAAGACCAGTGGAGGGATCAATTTGAAGAAGTGGCATCTTGTCAGTAAAAAATCGAGGCTTACTAGCGGCCGTAATCACAAGGTTAAATAACTCTGACCAACTTTTATGCTCTTTTAAAAAAGGATTGATAGCGTAATCAAGAAGTAACTTAGAGTATTCGAAATCTGAATTCGTAATAACCCAAAGTTTTTTTCCATGTTTTTTAAAGCGCTCAAGAGAATGAACGATTTCTGGATCCTGGATGATGTACTTTTTAACATTCTTTCGTACCTGACCCTTTAAGGAGCCGTCTCGATGTGAAGTGTCTAGCGCCTCCAAGATATCTTGTTCAATCGTTTTATAATCAGCCAGATTAAGTTCAGGGTGGTTATCTTTTAAGTCCACGATCTGCATGTAGAGAACACAATAAGCTATCGAGAAAGTGGTATCAACGATAGAGAATCTTTCTGAATCATTGAGATCAATCACAAGTCCCTGATAAATTTTTTGTTGAGTTTTAAAATCCATTTCACTTAGACCGTGATAGGCATGCTTCACTTTACTATAAGTGGAGAGTTTTAAAATATTTCCATGGGGCTTATCGATGACGAGTCCGCGAATAGCGAGATTGATTGAAAACTTTAAGTCACCCACAACCTTTGGATAATTTTTAATTTCGATAAGCTTTTTTTGCATCTCTTTATAAGTGGTTTCTTCAAACGCGCCTGAATCATACCTCACGAGGGTATAGTCCATATCAAAGCCGATCGCCGCAATTTGCTTCATGTTGAGTGTTCTGTTGACGTAAATTCCCATGCTTACCTTCTGTTTCGGAGTGATTTAAGTGTCCACTTTTACAAACTTTCAGTCAAATAGAGAGATTTTACACTCTGCGTTAGTTTTGGCGATAACTTCAATCAAATTAAGTTATAACTAACCTACGCATAATTAAGGAGTAGGGAATGAATCTTCATGTGGGTTTAGTGGTTTTAGGGGCTCTTGCCTTTTCTCAGATATCATTCGGAAGAGTGATTTATGGCCAGGACAACCGAGTCGAAGTCAGTGACGCCACTCCTTTCCAGCAAAAGCTCGCAAAATCCGCTGCCTCTATGGTCTCAAATCTAGTCATTACACGAGATCCAAATAGGCCAGGTGTTGTTCAACTTGGTCAACTCACTCTTAAAGATTGGCTCGAATCGATGGAAGACAATAAAAGACAAAAGTCCATTCAAACCGATGGGCCGACTGAGACTTCAGCGAAACTTTCATTTTGTGAGGGAGAGCGATTTGTTAATCAACCAAATCCCGGAACTTGTAGTGGATTTTTAATTGCCCCAGATCTAATCATTACAGCAGGTCACTGCGTACAGGATGCTAATTTTTGTACTGACAATAGTTGGGTTTTTGGATTTGAGTATGACAGCACCACAAAATCTGCGGGTAAAGATATAAAAGAATCCGATGTCTATCATTGCAAAAGGGTCATTTCGAACGCACTCAATATGTCTTTAGGATTAGACTATGCCCTGGTTCAACTCGATCGCAGGGTAACAGACCGAGGGCCACTAGAAATCTCAATTAATGATAAAATCCAAGATCAAACGGAGCTATTTATTATAGGTTCTCCTTCAGGGCTTCCACTAAAAGTTGCTGGTGGTGCTAACGTTAGAACGAACACTCATCCTTATTTTTTCTCAGCGAACCTTGATAGTTTCCAGGGTAATTCTGGCTCAGGTGTTTTTAATGCAAGTTCGGGTGTGATTGAGGGGATCTTAGTTAGAGGGGAGCAGGACTATGTTTTAAATAAAGAAAAAGGGTGTGTTGAAGCAAAAAAATGCGCCAACAACACTTGCCGTGGAGAGGATGTAACAAGATTAACGGCGATTCCAGAGGTAGGGATTCAGGGGGCACTTAATCGAGCAGCTGAAAGTGGTAATATTAAAAATTTAGAAAAGTTATTAAGCTTAAATGTTTGGATCGATTTTTATTCTAAAGATGGTCAGAGTGCTCTTTTAAAGGCAGTCAAAGCTGGAAAAATTAACTCTGTTGAGTTTCTCATTTCAAAAGGTGCTGATGTTAATCTTCAGGACTCTAATGGAGAGACTTCACTTCATCTTCTCGCTTCGATTTCCAATTCGACGGAAATGATGAACTTACTTTTAAAAAACAAGGCACGAGTTGATATCAAAAATAACGCTGGTGAAACGGCACTCATGAAAGCTATCAGTGCAAAAAACACTAAAGCGATAAAAATTCTTTCCTCTTTAGTTAGTCAGGTCAACTAATGCTGATGATTGTGCGGGTGAGGAATCTTTTTTAAAGCAGAATCAATTTCTTGGCCAAGATTTTTTATGACTTCAATGCTTGGTTTATTATGCACGCAATGGTGTTCTGCTGGGGGAAGAGTGGTTTTTCTTCCTACTGCACTTTCAATATTCCTAAGAATCGCTTCTTCATAGATTGGATAAATAGTATCGTCTTCATAACCCTTCATGATTGAAGATTGATAAGGTCTCCATCCAGGGAGAGCCTCATTGTTACAAGAACCACCTCGAAAAAGTCCAAGAGGCTGAAGGCCTATATTCATTTTAACGAGTGATTGAGATCCAAGGTCTGATCCAGAAGTAATGAGCTGCTTAATTGGAATTTGCCCCATCCAATGGACTTCTCGAGCGTGTTTAGATCTTGCAAGTGAGTCCGTTTTATAGGGAGGTGTATCTTTAAAATAAACGACATTCGCACTTGAGACAGGACTTTCGCAGTAAACACTTTGCTCAGATTTAGAGTAATCATATTCATCATCAAGTCCATAGGTATGAAGCATCTCATGAAACATGGTCTGAATTGGATAATCCATGGATGCAACAGGAATATCACCTCCAGCACCACCAGAGCCTTTTGAAGTAAAGGCAAGGGACAGGTGAGCATCATAATTCGACTGAGTTTTATAAATTAAATCTCTATTGCACGTGATAATTCTTGGAGATGATGGATGATCGTTTTTGCAATTCATTTTTTCGGCATCCATCGAGACAAGTTCAATTTGAAGACTATCCCCCATGCGACTAAATGGAGGTTTTGTGATGAGATAATTTTTGAATTCACTGGCCTTTGAGTAGGCCTCAGAGTCAGTAACGATAATAATCTTATAAGGCTTTGATGTTTTCACTTCTGTTCGTGAGGATTTGGAGACTGGGCCATTCGCAGGTTTTGCAGAAAGAGTATTTTCCTTCAGGGCGATAGCTGGTTTCGGAACGAGGTTTTGTCCCCAAGAATTAAAAGATAAACTCAAGATTAAAGCGAAAAAAGCGACTTTTCTTTTCATAACTTCGCCTCAGAAATGATTTTATTTTTTTGTATATTTTTTATTTTGATAAAGGCACCTTTGTGCCAACTTGGGAGAAACGAATCAATGTATAACTTCGTTTGTGGTCTTACTCCGCCTGACCACTTACCATTATCTTCAGGATGGTCCCAAAAAGTATAGAAGGAACGGTAGATCTTAGTGGAGAATTTATTGTTATTTTTTGTAATGATAATTTCTAAATTAGCATTTGGTGGTGTGACGAGATCTTCACAGAATTTTTCAGAAGTAGAATCAATTTTTGTAAGCTCTAAACCTCTGGTCTTTAAATCAATGATTGCATAGAAGTGATACAGATCTTTACATTCAGCGGATGAATCTCTGGAGTTGATAAAAAAAATAAATGTAGCAAAAATGCAAAATAATCTCATCCAATCTATTCTAATTTAGAGCATCATTTATTAAAAGAGAGGCGATCTTTTCCTAATGATTTCAAGATATTGAGCCAGTTATTAGGGACTTAGACTTGTTATATTCATGCCATTCATGGTCATTGACTTGGTGATTGCCAGAAAGAGTGAAGCTTGTAAACCTATGGAAGTTATCATTTTAAAAGGAGTTATTATGAAAAAGTTTATCGCCCTCGCTCTATTGGTTTTCTCGTTTGCTTCAATTGCAGCAACAGTTAAAGTGACATCATTTAACTATGTCCGTAATCAAAATGACCTCTATCATCCTCTTGCAGAGCTTTGTGGTTTGGTTGAAGGAGCAACATCGGCCCCATCATTTGTTCGGGTGTTAGTTGATCCAAAGAGCAAAGAACCTGCTTCTTACAATACAATTGCAGGAAAGGATGGGAAATTCTGCTTAGCAGTTATCACTTTTCGTGGGAATGCAGAGGTTAGCCTAATGAATGAAAATGCTTCAACTGAGGCCTTCATTAAGTAAAAAGCTCTTGCTCAATTTGAGAGATTTTTATAAATTAGAAACCTAAATTCTTCTTATAGTTTGGGGGTATAGCTCAGCTGGGAGAGCGCTTGCATGGCATGCAAGAGGTCAGCAGTTCGATCCTGCTTATCTCCACCAAATTTCCGATAATAAAAAGCCGAGTTACCTCGGCTTTTTTTATGCCTTTAGCAAACTACAACAAAATCAATAATTAACAGTATCGAGGAGTTATCTAGGGCCTCGTCTGTAGTCACGGTCAGAAGTCTCCAGAGGTCTCTCTGGTTTGCTATATCTGGCTATCTTTTTGGCTATGACCGTACCCCCTAAAAAACCGTACCCCTTTTGATTTTCAAAAAGTGGCGATTTTGGGGCTTAACCATACGAAATTTTTTTGAGAGCGGACGCTGGCAGACAAACATCCTTAAGGAGGAAACATGACCACGTCATTGCAACAAGAAAAGATCAATATCTCTCATGTAAAAGCGCTTAAGCGTGCACGGGAGATAATGAAGGTGACTCGTATTGAAATGGCCAGGAGGCTTA
Organism: Bacteriovoracaceae bacterium; assembly: GCA_947441615.1. Lineage (GTDB taxonomy): Bacteria > Bdellovibrionota > Bacteriovoracia > Bacteriovoracales > Bacteriovoracaceae > Peredibacter. The sequence goes on from CANEUH010000016.1 coordinate 78,589, forward strand.
ATCTAAGTCTTGAAACTATTAAAAAATACGAAAAGGGTGGTGCCGTTATTGATGAGAGGAAAATTCAAATTTACCTTAAGGCCCTTGATTTAACCGATGAGGACTATCAGAAAATAAAGAAAGGGAAAGGCATCACCAGAAGCAGGAAGCAGAAAACAGTGTTCTCCAATTCACAGAGGAGAAGCTACAAGAAAGTTATTACAAAAGAGGTGAGGGTACTTAGAATTCTGAGGCAGATGAAAAATCTCTCCCAGGATCATGCCTCGTCTTTTTGTGGGTACTCTCGTCCATCAATTGGCCATATTGAAAATGGTAGGATTGAGCTTGATCAAGATCGGATTCAGCACATTGTTGAAAGTTATGGGCATTCATTATCTGAATTTGAAAGGCTCATGAAAGAGGATGTTTTGAGAGATGAAATTTTGGATGCTGCAATTGAGAAGATGAAGTTCCTTCCAGAAGAAAAGCTTAAACTCGTGTGTTCTTTAATTCAAAGTTTTTAAGTCGTGATTACAAGTGCTTAAGTACCAATACTTAAGGTTGTTCAGTCATAAAGATAAATCATAAAGAATCCGATGAAATATAGGTTTATTTGTTTAAATAGGAAATGACTATGAGTAAGATTTTTGTTCTTTCATTTTTGCTCCTGCTTTCAGCTTGCGAGAATACCATAGATGTCAAATCGAATTCCTTAACGACCCAACCTTCAAGTCTGGCATTAGACGGAAATGGTTCTTCTACTGTTGCAAGCAGTGAAACAACCCTTACCCTCACCGCTCCTACCGAAGAATTATGGAATGAGGTCACTATTGATCTTGGAGCGGACTTCACTGCATCTAACATTTGTAGCGGGAGCACAATCTTCGGACGTGCGGGAACAGCACTTTGTGGGGGATGGGGATCGATTTGGACAGTGACTCCATTTTCTATAGACGATTCAAATGTCGGCACACGTACTGGAACAACTTTTACTATCAATGCTCCGGCCGATACCGCTTATAATACGATCACACTTGATCTGGGATCTGACTTCGCGGATTCCAACCTTTGTGTAACTAAATCCATTTTAAATCTTTCGGGAACTGCAGTCTGTCAGGGAGCAAGTGGTGGAACCAATGCTTCAGCAGCAAATGTTTTAACAGGAGCATATTTTTGGGATTCCACTGGTGTGAGTACTCAAGGATCGATGGCAAACCAAGGAGAGGTCAATCTCAACACTTCGGCCATTCCGGGGGCGGGATTCTACTCTTCCCTCACACTTTCATTGACAGCAAGTGATATATGTACTGGTAAATCCATCTTTGGAAATGCGGGAACAGCGCTTTGCAATAGTGTCTTCGCTGACCTCATGGGCTCAACTATGTACCGAGATCCGGCTACCGCACAGATGACTCTTTCCACAGAAACTTCGACCTCAAGCTATGCTTCTGGCTACCGTGATGTTCCTGATGTCACCAAAGATGATGATGGATACGATAGTTTGTCTCCCGTTATCAAAGCAACTCGACCAGCGACCACTTGCGGAACAACCCAGACCACAATAGCAGCAAGAGTTGCCCACTGCCTAGCTCAAAACCCAACCACGGCAACATGGGATGGCGCCACTAAAGGGACATCCTCTGAAGGCACATGGAAACTTGTCACAAGAACCGCTTCCGCAAAAGAAGTTTGGAGGGACGAGAGAACAGGGCTTCTCTGGGGTGACAATGCTGGATATCACTCCTGGTGCCGCGCCAGCGGTAATGCTCAAACAGCAGCTCAAGACGGAACAGGCTCAGGAATTTGCGATCCTTCAGATCCTAATGGATATGGTGCTCAAGACTCATCTCCAACTAGTGTCTGCGCAGAAACCGCTGGACTCTCTCCCGCTCTGGGCAATGAAGACTGGGGCACTGGTGTTTATGACGGCACAAAGGGTAGCATGGGGGCAGGCTCTACACCTTCTGTCAGATGGAGGCTTCCGACAATCAATGACTACAAGATCGCAGACGCCAATGGAATAAGATTCGTACTGCCGAGTAAACAGTATATGTTTTGGTCCGCGAGTGTCCACTCTTTTTATCGTGACTTCGCGTGGTACTTCGACGGTAACCTCGGCTACATCAACGTTGACAACCGCTACGCCAGCTACTATGCGGTTCGTTGCGTGGGTCGCTGAGGCGTGTATAAAACTCGGATGATTCAGATTTATTGCCTGCCCGGGAGGGCAGGCGTTGATTCTGCCGCGGGAAGCGCGGCATTTTTATCGGAACTTCTATGACACGCTTTCAGCACTTACCTCTGTTCCAAAAAACTTATTCTTTCTCTAAAGAAATTTACCGCCTCAAGCTGAAGCTGCCCAAAAACCTGAAGCATGACCTGGGTTCGGATCTTTTCAAATCCGCTCTTCGGAGCAGAGTACTGACAATATTATAACACTGTTTAGATAAAATTTCGGGTAGTTAGGCGTACTAGATTGGGCCCTAACTACCTGTATTTAATGAAAGGCTTGAATGATTGTACTTTATAAAGTACAATTTGAAATAAGCCGATAGGAGTATCGGTGGAGCAAAGAGAAAAGAAAATCCACGCTGTCTTTTACAAATCAGAAAGTGGCAACGAGCCTGTAAAAGATGAACTTTTAATACTTGGCCGCCCAACAAAAACGACGATCGGTGAGGATATTAAGTTTATTGAATATAACTGGAAAGTTGATACGCCTTATGTTGATCAACTTAAAAAAGGAAACGGTTCAACTGAGAAGACGATTTATGAAGTCAGATCTAAAGTTAAAGATGGAAACAACAAAAAAGAATACCGAACTCTCTTTTTTGTGTTTGAAAACTTAATGGTCCTAACTCATTTATTTTTGAAGAAGACCCAAAAGACTCCCAATGCTGAAATCGATGTCGCTTGGGATAGAATGAAAAGATGGATGAAAGATCAAAGGAGCAAGTCATGAAAAAAAATAAACACACGGGAAGCTCGTTTGATGAATTTTTAAAAGAAGAAGACATCTATGAAGAAGTAACCGCTCGTGCTTTGAAAAAGACTAGCATCTATGAGCTTGAAAAAATTGTTGCTGGGACTCGAGGTTTGAAAAGTAAAATCCGTGATGCCTTAAATGGCAGTCCATCTATGGTTGAAAGAGTATTAAGTGATAATCCTCACGTCGAATATGAGACTCTTGTTAGAGCTGGATTAAGTGTTGGATACGCACCAGTAATTAGCTGGGTTCCAGTTGATAAGCTTAAAAAAGCCTAGTCTAGAGTTTTATAATATTTTTCTTTTTTCTTTCTTTCATTTTCTGCAGCGCAACAAATTATCATCGTTTTTTCTAATTGCATTTTTTTCTGCGTATTTCAAGAGTGTTTTTTGGCGGGGGAACTCTTAGAATATATAAGGACGCTGGCAAACAAAAGTACTGAACAGAAATATAAACAAACGTCTCTCTTCATCTCTGTAGTTAGCTATCAAAGGCTAATTTATTAGATAAGAAGTGGATTTAACTGAAAATGAGTCTCCTCCACCAAATTTCTAATAGAAAAGCCGACCTTATGTCGGCTTTTTTGTGCCCATCAATCAACATCATGAAATTAATAATCAATCATTTATCAATGAGTGCCTGAATTCCTTTCTCTAAACCATTATCTCAGAGAGCGTCCGCTAGCACTTAACTAAGAAAAGGAGTCTGCCATGAACACGCTCTCCAACATGGACCGCATGAATTTATCCAATGTAAAGGTCTTACGAAGGGTCAGAGAACAGCTCAAGCTAACCAAAGTTGAGCCGGCGAGAAAGCTTAAGGTTTCTGTTAAGACCATAGACCGAATTGAAAATGGAGAAGGCCCAATAACAGAAAGCAAGATCAACGAAGTTCTTAGCTCTCTAGGGATAAGAGTTGAGGAGTTTTTAAAGGTCAAGAAATGTCGAGGCTCATTTCGAAAGAAGCGAGAAAGGCTTGTTCCATAAAATGCTTTTAGGCGGAGTTATAAACATGTCATCACCAAAGAGGTGCAGGTTCTCAAGCTCTGGCATTTCAATATCAAAAATCAAACTAATCGGGCATAGGTATCTGCTATAATTCTTTTAAAAATTGGTGTGGTTCTTTAAAGGCATCAATTTGGTAATTGCAATTTTTAATGTGAGATTTAAAAATCAAATGATTGGTAGTCATATCATCAACTAAAACAATTCTTTTCTGACTAGATGTCATGAAATCCTCTTTTTTATAATTTTTTTGCCTTTTTAGTGATTTTCTTGAAAGCTTTTGGGTATTTTGATGTAAATTATTTATATGATGTCTAGTTTGGTGAACGGTTTACTCTACTCCAAGAGAAAAATAGCAGTTATTTTACCTTTAGAGGATGGGTACTGGCCGAGTTGTCAAAATATTCTTAATAATTTGATTTCGGCGTTTATATCTGTAAATGACAAACTTGATTTTGAGTTTTTTAGATTTAGTGGAGATGCCACAGAAGAATTTATCAGTTCAATACTAAATTCCCATCAATCTACTCATTTTGAACATCTTTTATATCTAGATCCTTACCATCACCCTTCAAATTTTTTTGAAAAAATTTTCAGCATCTCAAGCTTAAAGAATATAAAGTTGAGTGTGGTTGTTTATGGTAATTTTCTTAAGGATTTTATCAAGTGGCATTCTTTTTTAATATCTAATCAAAATGAAATGAGTCTTATTGTTGCCTCTGATGCTCAGAAGAAATTATTGGAGCAATTTTTTTTAGCTGACATTCATGTCATACCATTTCCTGTGGACTCATCTGTCTTTCATCAAAAAAAACGTAGTCATGGGAAAAATGGAAATGATTTAATTTTTGTTTTTGCCGGCAGGCTTTCTCATCAGAAAAACATTTATTCTTTGATAAAGTTTTTTGCAAAAGCCAAAGACGAAAACGTTCTAGGCAAGGATTTTAAACTAAAACTTATTGGTCATTTTGATGACCTATACCTTCCATTTTCTGATTCCTCTGCCCCTCTTGGAACTTATTTTCATGAAATTTTTTATGCTCTAAAGAGGGAAGTCTGCGCTGATTTTTTTGAAAATCACGTCCAGTTTTTGGGTTCACTTTCACCACAAGAATTAGCTCAAGAATTTGGAATATGTGATATTTTTATTTCTTTAAGTACTTTTAGTCATGAAGATTTTGGTCTTGCCGCGGCTGAGGCTTTAGAATCAGGCCTATACGCCATCTTGACCAAATGGGGGGGGCATTCATCTTTTAAAAATCTTTATCCCGAAAGAGTTAGTCTGATTGATTTGGTGCCTTCGTCCACAAGCTTTGAATTGAGATTTGATGATTTCAAAAAAGTTCTTTTAGAAACAGTTTCTAATTATGAATCTAAAATTTACCATTCAGTCCTTAACCAAAAACATATTGCAGACTTATACTTGAGTCATTTCTCGACTTGTAAGCCTAGTATCCCTCAAGTTTTAACTAATTCACATGATTTGATGCTCAAAGTGAGAGCTTCAGAAAATGACAAATACTCACTTGAGGTTTTAAAAAATTATGCTCAATGATTTATTTGATTTTAAATTAACTAAGGACTTCCTCTCTCATCGGGCCCCTCTTTTTAGAAGCTTTCAGGGGTTTTCTGAGCAGGTAGGGATTTTATCAGATGATTATTTTTCTCTTCTAAACCCAATGTTTTCTATCTGTATTGATGATCTTTCAGTCTTGTCACCGTACAAGGTTGTTTCTTTTCGAGATGGCTTTTTAGGTTTAGGCTGTTTTTTTTCTCGTTTCCCACTCCCTCCAAAGAACTTTCGAACTTTTATCGGTGTCCCGGCCTATCTAGCTTCTGTGGTCCCAAAATATTGGAGAGAACATATTTATTTTTATCAGTTCAAATTAAAAAAACCTGGTGCCAGTCAATTTTTGACAATTTTCCAATTACCTGATTTAGATTACGGATTTGGAAATACGAGACAATTAAATAAAATCGAGGGGCTAGTTCAAGATAATGATTTTCAAGATTTTTCGAAAGTGGATTTAAATCTATCTCATTTTTTTTCACAGGATCACATTGACTCTTTTGATTTTAAAGCTAGATCTGTTCCCCTTGAGGATTTACTCTCAAAGATTGATCTTAAAGGACATTATGCTTTTTTTCCAATTGAGCCCTTTGTCGTTTATGATCATTTTTTAATTCATGCATTGATGTCAAAAAATGCTCAAGTAATGACACCTTTAATCTCTATGAGAGTAGATGATAAATATGATTTATCTCTTTTTCACGAAGTTCATATTTCATTCATGCCTCCCCGGGACTTCGGAGATACTTTTAAAGATTTTTTAAGAGTCTGGAATGGTTCCAATGATCTTTTTTTTAGAGATCCAACGTCTCTTAAAAAATATCGTGAACTTTTTGAGAAAGAGTTTATTCTAAGAAAATAATTTTTTCTTCTTTAAGTTGATTTATGAAGTTATTGAAATCATTTTCAAACTTATCATGATTTGGCTTAAGTTTTTCTAGGCATTCTTGGTAAAGAGTTGCAGTACTTATTTTTTCGGCACCTTTCTCGTCAATCATCTTCCAGATTTTTGCAGCGAGACCATTAATTTTAAAATAGTGATTATCTTCATTTAGGAAAACAATAAAGATCTCTGTTCCTTCTAAGTTTGTTTTAAAGATGACTTCCTCACTGACTTTAAAGTTAAAACTCTGGCCTGACACAAATTCTCCGATTTCAGCTGTTTATTTTCCTATGCCTTCATTATACGATGATGAGGTGAGCATAATCAAAAAATTCGAAGAAAATTTATTAAATGCGTGGTCCCAGAAGGGCTTTGATCTAGGTCTTTTTCCAGATCTTTCTGCAGAGCTTCTTAAAGAAACTCATTTTCCAGATCCCATGCTTCTCCTGCAAGAATCATTATTTGATATGCCTTTTAGAAGTCAGAATCACTCCCGAGGGGTGTTTGCTGATCTGCCATTTACTTTGGTTAAAAACGAGCATTTTAGTATTGATCTTTTTGTGTGGCTTCATGCTCATACCTCTATTCATGATCATCCTTTTGTAGGGGCTTTTAAGATCCTGCATGGTTCTTCGAGGCATTTAGAGTACGATTTTAACCATTTGGAAGAGTTAGAGAGTTGGCTTCTTAAAGGGGAGCTTGTGGTTAGAAATGATGAAATGATTCAAAAAGATCATGTTCAGAAAGTTACTTTGGGGCACTCCTATATTCATCAAGTTCTGCATCTTGATAGGCCCTCTGTTACTCTTATCGTCAAATCCAATCGAGTTCGTGATTTTTTTGACTACATCTATCCGAAGTATGCTTGGGTTGATGTTCGACCTCATGAGGATGCTTATAAAAAAATGTCCTTGGTTTCGAGTTATTTCCAGTTTCACTACGATTCTGACTCAAAAAATTGTCAGCTACTGCTGGAAAAGACATTTGAGCAGCTGTCGGCTAAAGATCTTTTTTTAATGTCTTATAATTATAAGCCTTTATATCCTAGCTCTAAGTTCGAGGAAGCTCTAGAAAGGCTTTTTTCGCAAGACTTAAAGCGTTTTCATTGGTATAATGATGTGTGCCAAGAACGTGTGAAGCATTTAAATTATATTAATGAAATGAGCTCATTAATGCGGAAGGTACCGTGAGTGATAATTCAAAATTAAATCAAGAGTCGGAGTATTTTTTTGGTGAGCTTAAAAAAATTGAGCTTTCTGAGGATGATACTGCGGTGGTTTTTTCTGCTACCCCTGGACCAGGCCCTGGAAGAACGACCCCAGGCTTTCCTATAGGTCTACCTGTTATGGTCGGTCCTAGTCCTGGTCCTGGTAGTCCTGGTCCTGGTAGTCCTGGTCCTAATGGGCCTGGTCCATCTCCATTTAGACCGGCCCCTATGTATTGAGATGACACTTCAGTTAGAAATAAAAAATCTCATCGAAAGAGTTGAATCAAGGGTCAATGATCTCAATTTTAATGTTCAAGATTTTCCTTCCTTGGCCACCGAACTTTTAAGGACTTTCGACTGGAATTTCAATCATCTTGAATTTCAAGACTACCTCAATTCCCTTGGGCCGCTTCCTCGACAAAGTTTTGCAAGGGATGAGTTTGGAGAATTGCCTTTTACCCTTTTTCAGCATGAGAAGTTTCACCTAGATATTTATGTCTGGAATAATAATGAAACCTCCATACATGATCACCATTTCTGTGGTGCTTTTAAGCTCCTCGCAGGTCAGTCACTTCAAGTGACTTATCATTTTGAAGAAGGGAGAAATGTCTCTCCATTGGTGGATGTGGGGACTTTAACCAAGATCAGCACCTGCTATCTTAATCAAGGTGATGTTCAAGAAATCCAATTAGGTGAAAAATTTATTCATCGGGTGATCCATTTAGATTTTCCCACGGTGACTTTTATTTTAAGGACCCCAGATCTTAAAGATAATTTATATTCTTATTGGTCATCAGGTTTACGTTTGAAATTTAACTTTGATCATCCAAAAATGATAAAGACACTTGATTTCTTTGATTCCATTCTCGTTTTCCATCAAGATGATCAAGATCAGAGTTTTGTAGAGAAACTCATTTATCCTATTTTAGATCAGTTTACTGTGGTTGAAATGGCGGCATGTCTCCTGAGGATGAGGTTATTTGTATCTGAACCAGTTCATAAAATGATCAAAGACTATGCTTTAAAATCTCCTTTAGCATCTGACTATGAATTGATGTTAAGTTCAATAAACAATGAGCAGAAAATGATTCATAAATTATTATTTTTAAAGTACGTCACAAGGGCATAAAAATGCGTTTAAAAGATATTTTAGGCGGCATGGATCCTTCTCAATTTGTCCCAGAATTATTGTTACCTGGGACACTTAAATTTTTTTCTCAATCGTTTAGGCCAGAGTGGATTATCCCTTTGGAGAAATTAGAAGATTATATTAAGAATCCTGCTCATAAGAATTCTTTATCTCGGACATATCAAGGTCAGTTTTTCCCTCTTGTTCCCCATGGCGTTCAAGAAGAGTCTTTCTATCAAATGATTGCTCCCTTTCATGGAGCTGATCTGTGGAGAGCAATAACAAAAAATGACTCCTCAATTCATTTTCAAAATATTTTTGAATTCTGGCCTGAGCTAAAAACATTGAGTCTTGATCTTTTTAAATACACACCTTTTGGTGGCCAGTCTTACATGGTTCTATCTCATAATGTGCCTGTATCTTCATTTGGTCACCATAGTGATCCCATGGATTTATTTGCGATCCAACTTTACGGCACTAAACGTTGGAAGTTTGCCCTTGATCCTGAAGGAAACCCTTATTGTCCAGTGGAATCTGGTATCCCTTATGATCCTCTCGACTCGGACCAAAAGTTTACTGAGTTTATTGTGAGTCCTGGCGATGTCTTGTTTGTGCCTTTCCAGATGACTCATTTTGTGGAGCAAGTTGGAAACGAACCATCAGTTCATATCGTTTTGGGAATTACTAGAAATTTTAAGATGCAGCTTAATAATTATCTTAATATGCTTTTAAGGAAGGAGCTTTTTGACAATCAAAGCCCTTATGAATTGAGAGATCATCTTGAATCTTTTGAACATGATTTAAAAACCTTTGAGTCGAAATTGAAAATATTTTCTGAGAAATTTAAACATCAAGAAGTTTTAAAATCTTTTTTGAAAAATTCTGATGCCTATAACATCATCCGTTCTAAGAAGGGATAGATATGATTCCTGTTTTAAAATTAAGTCATATTTTAGCGGAAGAAGACTTTAACTATACTTTAAGCTGTATTAATAGATTTTGGAAAAGTCGAAATAAACTGATGTCTTTTGATAATGATATGTTTTATCGCTATTACTTGCATAATCCAAGTTTCTTGAAAGTTATGCATAAAAAACTTCTTCCATTGGCCCAAGAGAAATTTAAGACTGAGCTTAAAATAAGTTACTCTTTTTTGAGTATGTATAATAAAGGAATAGGAATCTGCCCCCTTCACACCGACAGGCCCCAATGCCGTTATTCGATTGATCTATGTTTGGATCAAATAAACCCTTGGCCCATCTTTATTAATAACGTTGAATATATCCTGCAACCCAATGAGGCCCTCTTTTACTCAGGCGTTGAGCATCCTCACTACCGCAATAAAATTCAACCAGATAACTACGTTTCCCTAGCTTTTTTCCACTTCGTAGATCCAGATTTTGAAGGCGATTTAAACTGATCCTATCTTTGTGAATTGGTTTACTCAGGTTTTCTCCCGTTTTACCGATAAGACCCTAGTTCTAATCTTTCCAAGGGGGAGGCGCTTTGAAGCCTTCTATTGCTTTAATTATTGCTGTCATGGCCTTGTCCCATGAGGCAAGTGCACAGTGTGACCAATTCTAAAGTGTTGGGCCTGGTATTATTGAGTGCCCCTCAGAAATTCCTCCTGAAGTCTTGAGTTTTTATCATCAAAAATCTTTTAAGCTTGAAGATCCAATTGGTGACATAGCCCTCATGAATTTATCGAATGCAAAGCCCTTACGAAGGGTCAGAGAACAGCTCAAAGTCACCAGTTGCGCTCTATGGATAAGCGCTGAAGATTTTTCGATGGCAAAGAGTCGAGCATTATCTCCAAGAAAGCGGGCGTGTCTTGTAACAGAAAATACTCTTAGGCGAAGTTATAAAAATGTCATTACCAGAGAGGTGCAGGTTTTCAAGACCTTCAATTAACTGGAATCTCTAACAAATTTGTGGGTATTTAAGTAGTTGAAGGGCCTTCCAGAGGCTGAGTAAAATAAAAGGACTCTCACATCTTTTTATTAACTTAAGCCAAGGCAGGCCCAGCTATGTACTTACCACGAGTCATTAAAAAACACA
>CANEUH010000017.1 GCA_947441615.1 Bacteriovoracaceae bacterium
GGGATGTGTTTTTTAATGACTCGTGGTAAGTACATAGCTGGGCCTGCCTTGGCTTAAGTTAATAAAAAGATGTGAGAGTCCTTTTATTTTACTCAGCCTCTGGAAGGCCCTTCAACTACTTAAATACCCACAAATTTGTTAGAGATTCCTGAGGGTGTCTTTTAGATAATCATGAGCGTGTATTTTTTTCCATTTATTTAATAAATCCACAACCTTGTACTTAAGGCTGATATATTTTTCATATGTTGTTTATGTCAAAAAAACGCTCAAAAGAATCATAGGGTTAATCTTGTTAATCGGATTCTTAACACTTCTATTTAGTAGTGGATGGCTTCTACTGTATCCAATGAGCCTAACCTTTGTGAGCTGGGTCCTTCAGAGGAGAATTGAATGATTACGATCGTGCAGCAACGTACTCTTAAGTACGGTATGAAGCAAATTTTAAAATTAAAATCCTTTTTTAAATTAGATCAAGATCTTGATGTGTATTATTTTGGTTACGGGGCGAACCTTTCCATAGATCGATTTCGTAAGTGGTACATCCCTGCAGAAATAGTAGGAACTGGTTATATCGATAACCATCAGATTAAATTCAATTTACCTTGCGAATATAAAAGAAAAGGCTTCGCCGGGATTGAAGAAAAATTAGAAAAAAAGGTTTGGGGATTAGTTTTTAAAGTAAATTCGAAAGCATTGAAGATGTTGGATATTCTTGAGTGGGTACCTTTTAACTTCTATGAAAGGAAATTATTTGAAGTTCTTTGTAATGGAAAAACATACGAAAACACATATTCTTATGTAACATGTCACCCTAGAGATGATTTAGTCCCATCAAAGAGTTATCTTGATTTCATCATACAATCAGGTCTTAAATCAGGTTTTCCTAGTGAATATTTAGAAGAATTATTATCAACTCCAAGCATGATTGATTTCGAATTTGACCTAACGTTTGTTTTACGAGATCCATCAAAGAAGAGAATTTTAAGCGATAAGTTGTCTGGACTTTATCTTTTACATGACAGACTAAGAGAAAAACTCACAAGGCTTATACCATGAAGAACTTATTTTTTAACCTAATACGAATAGTTTTAGCAGGCTCTTAGCGAATCAAAATTTACTTTTAGTTTTTCCAAAAATTGAGAACCAGGGCCCTTGTCGTTGAATACTAAAACTGAGGGATTCGTATTACTAAATTTGTACCATGATCAAAAAGAATTTCAGAAAAAATAAGATAGTTAATCTTGGAGAAAAACATGAAAAGAGCTGTCATTGTATGTGGAGGAAGTAAAGGGATTGGTGCTTCTATCAGTCGAAAATTGATAGAAAAGGGTTTTCGAGTTATTTGTTTGTCCCGAAGCTCGGGAGAATTATCTGATTTATTAACAGATATGAGTAACTTTCGATTTTTGGAATGCGATCTTTCTTCATCAATTTCAAGAGAAAAGGTAATTAGCGAGCTTGTGATGGAAGAAAACTTGTGGGGACTTGTGAATAATGCCTCCGGTCCTGGAGCGGGATCCTTACAGGAGTCTTCAGTTGATGATTTTATCACTGCATTTAATCTTCATCTTTTTGCATCAGCTGAATTAACAAAATCAGTCGTTCCTATCTTTCAGAAAAATGGAGCAGGAAGGATTGTAAATATTATCTCCGTTACAGCGAAGGTACCAATACAGAAAATGGGTATCTCAAATACTTTGAGAGGTGCGATGCTAAATTGGTCAAAAACTTTATCTAAAGAATTGGGACCAATAAATATTACCGTTAATAACGTCCTACCAGGATATACAGAGACTCAGAGGTTAATTGAAGTCATAGATAATGTTTCTAAGAAGGATTCTGTAAGTCGTGAAGACTACAGAAGGAATTTAGTTAATCAAATACCATTAGGAAGATTTGGACGCCCAGAAGAGGTTGCAGCCGTTGCTGTATTCTTATTTTCCGATGAGGCATCATTTGTTTCAGGAGCATCAATCCCCGTTGATGGAGGATGGACCCCTTGCAATTGAAGGATGCTTCTAAATTAGCAATTCGAGGCCTTGTGTACTACGCGAACGGGAATGGGATGAAGTCACTTCAACCGCAGACCTTAAGAACACACACTTAAGCCACTAAAAATACATGCTTCGTAGGGTACCTTTTAGATACTCATGAGCGTGTATTTTTTTCCATTTAATTAATAAATCCACAACCTTGTACTTAAGGCTGATATATTTTCGAAAAACATATCGAAGGCGTGGACATGCTTGATCTTAGTGTAGAGCAAGTTTAGAAAATTAGGGTGTGTGAATATGTATAAAGAGGCAAAAAATCTAGTCGACTATAAAAATATTATTTTTGATTTGGGTGGAGTGATTTTAAATCTTGATTATAACAAAACAGTTGAAGAATTTAAAAGGCATATTCCAGACCTAGATGAGTCAGTATTCTTTGGCAAAGAACATCAATTATCTTTTTTTTCAAAATATGAAATCGGACAAATAAGTACAGAAGTTTTTAAAAAAGACTTTTTAGAAAACTACAAAATAAAAATGACAGATGAAGAGTTTGAATCTTGTTGGAATGCAATGATTTATGATTTTCCAATTGAGAGAATAGTTTTAATAGAGAGGCTTAGAGGTCTGGGTAAAAAAGTATACCTTCTAAGTAATATTAATGAACTGCACGAGTGTGCTGTTGAAAATAGTTTCTCACGACTTAAATTGGCTACAAGCTTTCGAGATCTTTTTAATAAGCTATACTATTCTCATAGAATTGGTCTTAGGAAACCCAAGCAGGACGTGTTTGAATTCGTTTTGAGAGATAGTTCACTGGTAAAAGAAGAGACATTGTTTATAGATGATAGTCAACATCATGTCATTGGAGCAAGAAAAGCTGGAATTGATTCCATTCACTTGCAGAAACCCCAGGTATTGGAAGATTTAGGCATTTTTAAATTCTGAGGATTTATGGATCTTAAACGACTTTTTTCTCAAAGCCTTTTGATAATATTATTCCTAATAAATTTTAACGTTTCAGGAAATACGCAAAAGCCGTTTAAAGTTTACGTTTTATTTAGTTATCTCCCTGGTCTATGGTCGGAAGAGGCGTTGAAAGGTGTTAAACAAGCCTTATTATATAACGAGTTTACTAGTCATGATATCCGATCCTATGATTATGACTATGTAAGGAAACGAAAAAATAAAGATCAAGAATATTCTAAAATAAAAAAAGATATAAGTGATTTTAATCCTGATTTAATTATTGTTTTTGATGATGAGGCAGCAGAAGATTTTATTCCTCGATTAAATAGTTTTAAGATCCCTATTATTGCAACAGGAATCAACAAGGAAGTCAAAGATCTCAATTGGTATCTGCCAGAGGGGAACAGGAATAGATATTTTACGGGAATTCTTGAAAGATATCCATTTGAGGAACCACTAAAACTTCTAAAGAAGTTAAATGCTAATATAACCAAAATTTCAATATTAACTACTGATAATGTTTCTTCAAATATAATTACTGAACAGTTTAAAAATAAGTTTTTAAGTTACGGGGGAGAGTACTCCGGTATTAAGCTTGCAGATGTGATGGCCTCTAGAAAATGGGAAAAATGGAAGGAATATATTAAAGGAAAAAGATCTAAGGATGAGGCTTTTTGGATTCTTGTTCCTTGGGATGTCTATGATGAAAGTGGCGAGGAAGTAAAAATAAATATTATGGGGCAGTTTTATCAAAAAGAATCCTTTATTCCAGAGTTAGGGATCGTAAATGCCTCAAACTTACTCGGAATGTTAGCCTGTTTTTCTGTGAATTCAGAAGATTTAGCTTTTGAAGCTGTGAGTATAGGGATCGAAAGTCAACGTAAGAAAAAAATGCTTAGAGATATCCCATTTCAGAAAGTTCAATCTGCGAGAGTGATAATTAACAAGAAAAGAGCTGATCAGTTAAAGATCGTAATACCATTAAGTTTTTTAGATTTTGCAAAAATAGAAAAAAAGATCCCACTTGAGCACAAAAGGTAGGTATGAAATTAAGGTTAGTCATAATTTCTACTCTGCTGAGTGTTTTACCTTTGGTTTTTCTTCAGGGATATCATTATTTAAGAACAGAAAAGATTCTTTATCAGGGAAGAGAAAACTTAATTGAGAAAGATATAAACAGCCTTGCGGACGAAATTTTAGATGAAATAAATAACTTTTCAACTGCAATAGGTTTGATTTCACAACTCTCTTTACCAAAAGTCTCTCTTGAGTTTAATCGGCCCGAAGCTCTGAAAAAACTTTTGGAGACAACTACAAATGAGAAGTCATCAATAGATAAGATTGTCGTTTTTGATTCTAAAGGAGAATACTTCTGCTCGAGTGATAAGGATCAAGATGTTTTCTCTTTGATAGAGAAAAATGCAAATTTTCAAGAAGTTGTTGCTAAACTCTCTCAAAATAAATCTTCCGATTTTATTAAAGTTTTTTCGAATGGGTCTAATAAAGAAGTCTCAGTAATTCAAGCGATCAAAATACTGGACGATGTTGGAGAGATAAAAGGTTATCTCGTTGCTAAAATTAAAGACAGGATTATAAATGAACCGATCCAGAGACTAAATAGTCGCCTTCAGAAAGAAGAAGGGCGAATTGAGTTAAAATTAAAAGACGAGACTAAAGGTATTGAACAAGTTAGTTGTGATACTGAAGCAAGTATTAATGAGTACGGATTAGTTGTTTGTCGTAATTTATTAAAAGCTGATACGTCATTTACAAAATTAAGAGAAAGTCTTTTGATCCTTTTGATAGTTGTACTAATCCTTGGAGTAGTTTATGGATTTGTATATCAGTTTTTAGTAAATCGTATTTTATCACCAATGTATAAATTCTTAGAAAATCTTAATAAGATTACAGAGGGCAATTATACTAAGCAGGCCGAGGACAGTAAGTACCTTGAAATTAATAAACTTATTGCATTAACAAACTCAATTGTTGAGGAGTTAAAATCAAATCAAGAGCAAGTAATTGAAAAAGTTAAAATAGGAGCGGTGGCGAAGGTCGCAACGCAAGCAGCTCATGATATTAGATCACCTTTAGAGATGTTAAAGGGTATAAAAGAAGATCTTGCTTTGTTACCTGAGGAATCAAAGAGACGAATCCAGATTGGAGTTAATAGGATTGAGGAGATTACTTTTAATTTATTAAATGCAAATAAATTGCAAGACGATGATTCATCTCAAGTTCAGATAAACGAATTGCTTAGTCTCGCATTAAGTGTAATAACTGAAAAAAGAATAGAATACAGATCAAAAAGTAATGTTGAAATAATTGAAACATTTAAACAAGATTCTTTTGGGTTATTTTCAAAATCAAACCGTAATGTTTTTAAAAGTATCCTTTCGAATTTGATTAACAATTCGATTGAAGCTGCCGACAATAAGCCAGTGCGAATCGAAATTAGTCTTGATTCAACTGATGGTCATAATATTTTCAGGATAGTTGATAACGGTCCGGGCATACCTCAACACATATCGGAAAGTCTTTTTACTAAAAACTTTACTACGAAGTCTAGTGGAAATGGTCTTGGCCTTTTTAATGCAAAACAAGATATTGAATCTTTTGGTGGACAAATAACTTTTGAATCTTCAATTAGTAAAGGGACAACATTTTGTTTGTCACTACCGAAGTCTCCTGTACCATCATCTTTTGTATTTTCTATTCTTACCTTTCAATTCAAAAAGATAATCATTTTAGATGATGATCCTGCATTCCATGATGTATGGAGAAGAAGGTTTGATTCCGTGAATGCGGATGTAGAGTATTTTCTTTCGATTAGTGATTTGTTTCTAAAATATGAAAAATTGACATCAGATTTTCTGCTTCTCAGTGATTTTGAATTGATGGATAAAAATCTAGATGGGGTAGATCTTATTAACAAGATTGGGAATAAGGAAAATTGCATACTAGTAACGGCCAGAAGTGAGGAAGTTGAAATTAAAAATCGCTGTATTGAATCAGGTATAAAAATTCTACCCAAATCACTTGTCAATTATATTAAAATCACTAGTTCTCCTGTTCAGGCAATAGATGACTCTATCCATTTGAGTTCTGAAGAGGAGATTAAAAAATTAAATCTTCTTGGGAAACGAAATAACTTTCAAAATTCACCCGTAGTTTTAATTGATGATGATAAGCTCGTTCGATTAAATTGGTCTTTGTATTGCAAGAAGAATAATTTCGATTTCAAATGTTATGTTTCTGTGGATGATTTTATTAATGATTCCTTTAATGTTTCAAAAGAGACAATGATTTTTATAGATTCTGATCTTGGAAATAATGTTCGCGGAGAAGTTGTTTCAGAAGAAATATTTAACTTAGGTTTTAAAGAACTTTTTTTAACCACAGGATATCAAGTTGAAGATATTGAAAAACCAATTTGGATAAAGAAAGTTTTTTCAAAAAACCCTGATTGCGTACATTTGTCTTTTTGAAATTTTGATAATTTAAAACTCATGGTTTAATAACTTTCATAAGTAAATTGATATTTTCCTCATAGCTAAATCTTTTCTCAACTTGGTTCATTCCATTTTCTTTTAATGCTAATGAATGGTTTCTTGCTTCATTTAAAGTTTCTCTCATCCCCACCACATCAAACGGCTTAACAAGATACCCCGTCTCTCCATTGATGATAATTTCTGGATTTGAACTCAAATCCCAGGCAATGGAAGGGATCCCGTGCTGAAGAGTTTCGATTAAAGTGTTCGCCGATCCCTCGTACAAACTTGTGAACACGAAAACATCGAGCGAATTAAAAAATGAACTCATGTTTGATACATGGCCCAGAAGTTTTATTTCTTCTTTAAGCCCAGCTTCTTCAATCATTTTTTGAAGGGATTCTCTGAGCTCTCCCTCTCCAGCGATGAGAATTTTAAACTTCACACCTTCAGCTTTAAGAACTTTTCCAAGCTCAATGAGATACTTCTGACCTTTCTGTTCTGTGAGTCTTCCCGCATTTCCGATAATCAGCTCGTCTCCATTCTTCTCATACATCTTTAGGCCTTTATCAATGACCTTTGAAGTATCAACACCATTGTATATCAGCACCATCTTCTCTTCCGGAAACCAAGACTCATTCCCTTCTTTTAAACTTCTTCCGATCTCTTTTGAATTCACCACCACGTGGGTAAGAATTTTCGTGAATAAAAATCGATTGAGAATTGTATTTCGAAGTGGGTGAGGCATACCTCTTCGGTAAATAATTTTCTTCACTCCAGCGAGTTTCGCTGCGATTCCTGCGACCTTCAAATCACTGGGAAGATTCATAACCACAGCATCAACAGCCTTCGATTTAAAAAATAAATAGAAGAGAAAAATTTTAATCGGATTTAAAAAACTTAAGTTTCCGACTCTGAATCGATAAACGTTCTGTCCTTCTTGAATTCCGCGCTTAGCTATTTCTGAAGCTTCATTTGTGACAAGTATGGTGTTGAATCCGCGTCGGCCAAATTCTTTACAAGTAGTTAAATGCCACTTCTCTCCACCGCCCCAGGCCTTATTGGTGTTAAAAAAACAGATCGTTTTTGTCGGAGACTGATTCATTTTTTTTCTTCTGCTCTTTAGTTTGTCATCCAAAATTGGTAGCGTTCTCAGATGAAGAATTTAATTTTAGCACTTCTCTTTACCCTACCAACATTCGCTCAGGATGTCCGCCAAGATCATCACCAAGAAGCGGAAGAAGCTTTTAAAAATTTAAACTTCTTCTATAAGGGTCGAGGCATGATGGTCTCACCAGAAATTATTAGTCTATACGAGTGGGCCGGTGAAAGGGGATTAGGAACTTCTGATCTCGGGCCTCTCAATCAACGCTGGGGACTTATTGTTGAAAAAAATAAAGTTAAAGGGCTCTTCAACGAACCCTATGAAGGTATGAATATCGGAGTTCTTGGATGTGTCGCTTGTCACGGTGGTAAAGCGGCAGGACAGTACATCGTGGGACTTGGAAATAAAAATATCGACACCTATCAAATCGGAAAAGATGCGGCCATAGGCCTCAAACTCTGGGGAGCTTTCCCACGCCGAAATCCAAAGTTCAAAGAAATGCACGAGCGCTCAGTTGAATTCACCAATGCTCTAGCGGGCAGTAAAGTCGGAAACATGACCCAAGGTCTCGTTTCAACCGCCATCATTCGCTCTTGGTTTTATAAAATTCAAAACATTCCTTTTCCAGATAATTTTCCACCAGGCCAGGTGAAGGTTCCACATCTTTGGGGCTACGGAGAAAAAAGAAAATCAGGTTCATTCTGGGACGGAGAAGGAAATGGAGAGCTCGGTGGTTGGGCCATTGCTGTTGAACTTTATGCCGGACAAACTCCTGAGAACGTCAGAGAATACTGGCCCAAAGTTCATAAGGCCGAAGACGTACTAGGGGATCTTCTTCCTCCAAAATATCCGTTTAAAATTGATGAAACAAAAGTCCTTGCAGGTAAAAAACTCTATGAGGCCTCTTGTTTAAAGTGCCATGGTGAACACCATCGTGATTTTAATTTGCATCCAGTTTTTGAATCACCTAAACACATTCCCGTCCGTATCGTTAAAACGGATCCTGATCGCCTAAAAGCACTCACGGAAGAACTGTATGATCTCATTGAAAAGAATCCTCTGAATGATGTTATGAGAGCAGTCCGTAAACCTGAGCATGGCTATGTGGCGCCAAAACTTTGGGGAGTTTGGTCGCGCTTTCCTTATCTTCACAATGCTTCAGTTCCGACAATTTATGATTTATTAAGTGCGCCTGAAACTAGACCAGCTGTTTTTTCTCTTAAGCACGCTGGAGAAAAAGAGCGATTTGATGTAGAAAAATTGGGACTCAATTCAAAAGACGTTGGGCGATCTTCTAAGAGGCAGACCTATGATACTTCTCGTGTCGGTCACTCGAGCCAGGGCCACTACTTTGAGTCGTTTAAATCCTTCACTCACGACAATAAAATCGAACTCATCGAGTACTTAAAGACTCTCTAGTGTCGAAAAGGTATACGCTACCTTTTCGACATTATTTTATAGAGCGATTAACCTTGAGTCCGGTTTCGATGAGTTTGTTAATTAATGACAATTCGGCCTCTGATAGTTCCTTCATATAGCTGTGAAGCTTCAGCTCTTCTTCGGAAAACGCACTGAGCTTATTTTCGATGAGTTCATAACTATCATACATCTGAATAATCGTTTCTTGCTTTAAGTGGCTTATGTGATCCATCGCCCTGAACCAATGATCGAGAGAGCCTTGTCCATAGAGATACATATTCTTGAGAGTCTGTGTGTCTTTTTGAAGAATGCGGGCAATTTCTTTTTTCCTATTCGTCTTTTCAGCTCTCGCTTTAGGTTCATTACACCAAGACTTCAAAGCATTCATAAAAAACGTTTTAATCGGAGAAAGCTTCTGCTTTTTCTTCGAAAGGGCCTTGGGAGTTTTGCGACTATTCTTCATAGAATAAAAGAGTATCAATTTTCAAACGATTTTGACTAGAGGGTAGCGATTATTCATGTAAATTCGTAAAAATTAACGTTAAATCGTTTGAAAGTCGTTATGAAAGAATTAAAATGTTTGATTAATAAGCACTTTCAAGTGAGATCAATATGAAAAAGAAGGAAGATAAGTCACCCTTTGAAAAACTGATGAACACATTAATCACCAGTAGTGGCGTAAAAAAAGTAGAAGATATTCACCCGCAAGATTTCAAAATAATTATGGATGCCATCGTTTCGTTATTTTTTGAACATGATCAACAACCTGGAAAAAAACTAGGTCTTGAAGGGATGACTGATTACAAGGGAGTTAAAATCGAATTTTCTCCTGATGTAAAATACCCTTGTATTAGAAGAGATCGATTGGAGAATTATAAAATTATTGTTCTTCCTGAAGACGGTCAGCGAGAGGATTCTAAAATAATTGCTGCCAAAGAAGCTTTAAAAGAATTTGATTGCCTTGAAACGATTGAAAAGTACGAGCTTTGTCTTCGAATCTTTAATTCATTTTCTGAGCAAGAACTTTCAACTCTTGCTCGTGAATACGATCCCTATAAAAGAGATAGTAAACAGCTTGAAGAAAGACTCCTGGAGCGTGCCAAGAGACGAGAAGAACCGAAGTGAGAGTTTTAATTGTTGATGACTCTTTAGAAGTCCTTGAGGTCTTGGAACTACTTCTTTCTGAAAAATTTAAAGTCTCTAAAACTTCTTGGCCTTCTGAGGTCTTGGACCTCTTAAAGGCGCAGGCGATAGACCTCGTTATCTCTGATCTTAACATGCCAGAGATGGACGGCATTAAGCTTTGCCAAGAAGTTCGTAAGATCAATCAAGAATTACCAATTATTCTTTTCACGGCACTCGATAAAGAACTTGCCCATACTCTACCTTTAGCAGAAATTAAAAATATTCTCTTCGTAGGTGACAAGGACATGACCCATTTGATGGAAGTTGTCGAAAAGGTGTCGAAAAGGTATACGCTACCTTTTGAACCAAAAGAATGACATAATGGCGCCCTAAGAGGAGCCTCTATGAAAAATATCGTTATTATTGGTGGAAGCCACGGCATAAGTGAAGCCTTAGTGAAATTACTTGAACCTAGTGCGAATGTTTTTTCTTTTTCCCGCTCAACAAATTTTGACGTTCTAAAAGACTCTCTTCCCAGTGATCTTCCTGAAGTGATTGACGGCGTAGTTTACGCCCCCGGCTCCATTAACCTTAAGCCCTTTCACCTTCTTAAGGCCGAAGACTTCCAAAAAGATTTTGAACTAAATACCCTTGGAGCAGTTAAGATTCTTCAAGCCCTTTACCCAAAACTTAAAAAATCTGAAGCTGCCTCCGTGGTACTTTTTTCAACTGTGGCCGTTCAAAAAGGCATGAGTTTTCATACCTCCATCGCGATGGCCAAAGGGGCCATAGAAGGACTCACGAGAAGCCTTGCTATTGAGTGGGCCCCAAAAATAAGAGTTAATGCGATTGCTCCTTCTCTCGTTGATACTCCTCTTGCCGCGAAAATCACTGGTAACCCCAAGACTCTTGAAGTCACCACTGAAAAGCACCCTTTAAAGCGCATCGGAAATCAGATGGATATCGCACAAGCGGCCCTTTTTCTTCTGGAAGATAAGTCTTCTTGGATGACGGGCCAAGTTCTAGCAGTGGACGGAGGACTATCCATCGCCTAAGATAGGGGCATGAAAATCCTTATTACTGGTGGCGCTGGTTACATTGGCTCTCACGTCGTGAAGGCCCTGGGTGAGCTCGGTCACGACATTATCGTTTATGACAATCTCTCCACTGGGCACAGAGAAGCTCTTACTTTTGGTGAACTGGTTGTTGGGGATCTCTCCGATAAAGAAAAACTCGAAACACTATTTTCCAAAAATAAATTTGAAGCCGTTCTCCATTTTGCTGGAAGTATTGTGGTGCCGGAGAGTGTGACGAATCCCCTTAAGTATTATTTAAACAACACAGTGAATTCACATTTTCTGATTTCTCTATGCCAGAAATTTTATGTGAATAAATTTATCTTCTCATCTACTGCTGCTGTTTACGGAATGCCCCAAACAGGAATTTGTACGGAGGAGTCTGACCTTCGTCCCATCAATCCTTATGGCCAATCAAAACTCATGACGGAGCACATGCTTCGAGATGTATCTTCTTGTTCAGATTTTCGTTATGTGGCCCTTCGCTACTTTAATGTCTCGGGAGCTGACCCCGAGGGAAAAATTGGTCAATCTTTTCCAGAGGCGACTCATCTTATAAAAGTGGCTTGTGAAGTGGCGACTCATAAAAGAGCATCGATTCAAGTTTTTGGTACTGATTATCCAACTCCTGATGGAACATGTGTAAGAGACTATATTCATGTTTCGGATCTTGCCGACGCTCACGTGAAGGCCCTCATGTATCTCAATCAGGGTGGAAAATCAGACATTTTAAATTGCGGTTATGGCCACGGTTTCTCGGTTCGTGAAGTTCTCTCGCGTGTAAAAGAAGTCACGGGTGAGAATATTAAAATCGTGGAGTCCCCAAGACGTGCAGGAGATCCAGCGAGCCTCACCGCCAAAGTTGATCGCATTCATTCGGTGATTGGATGGAAGCCCAAATATGATGATCTTAATCTCATCATTAAATCTGCCTATGAGTGGGAAAAGAAGCGTCCTTACTAATGAAAAAAAAAGCCATTGTTGTCCACTCCGGTGGCATGGATTCAAGTCTCTGTCTCGCTCTTGCTGTCAAAGAATTCGGTGAGAAGAATGTTCTTTCTCTCTCCTTTAGCTACAACCAGCGCCATTCATTAGAACTGACAAGGGCAGCTGAAATTTCAAAACATTTTAGTGTTGATCATGTGGAATTAGATCTGTCGTGTTTGTCTCTAATTACGGAGTCAGCTCTCATTGGTAACACCAAAAAAATAGAACACCATTCTGGTGAAGCTCCGAATACACTGGTCGTGGGACGAAACGGTCTTATGGCGAGACTAGCTTCGATTCATGCTCATTCTTTTGGAGCGAAATGCATTTATATGGGAGTGATGGAACTAGAAGAAGCAAATTCTGGTTACAGAGATTGCTCACGGGCCTATATGGATATTATTCAATCTGCACTTCGCTTAGATTTTAATGATCCAACGTTTGAAATCAGAACTCCACTAGTCATGATGAATAAAATAGAAACAATGGAATTAGGCCACCACTTAGGCGTTTTAGAGTATCTTTTAGAAACAACTGTCACTTGTTATGAAGGGATTCAAAAAGAAGGTTGTTTAAAGTGCCCGGCCTGTAAATTAAGAAACAATGGGCTCAAGATTTTTAGTCTCGAGCATCCAGAATTTAAGTACTCCTACCGAGAGAAGATTTTAAATCTTGTTACCTAGTTGAGGCGAACTCTTTCCAGGAATCTAGTAGAAACTCTTTAATATCTTGGCCATCTTCTTCATCGGCTTCATCCTCTCCGATATAGTCTTCAATATCTTCAACCATATCTTCAAGTTCATTGATAAATTCGCCTAGTTCCTCGTTCTTGCAGCTTTCTGAGTGAGTTCCCGAGAGACTCATTCCGGTGAGGAAAAAATCGAGTTGATCCTTACTCGTTTCCAAAAAAAGATGGAGATCTTTTTCAGTAGGAAACATGTTCATAAGTTCAGATTTTAAATTTTTATTAAGCTCATCCCAAAGTGTTTTAAAGGGAGCTTCAAGAACGGATTTTGCTTCAGGAGTTTCTGAAAGAATCTCAGTTAAGGCCTTCGCGAAATTGAGGGGCTTTTCAGCACAAAGAATCCCTAAAAAGAAGGCCTTCACTTGCGCCTCGGTCATATCTAGATCTGTTGAGTTAATGAGTTCTTGAATTTTCATGAGCTTACACCTTTAAAAGTTTGGGTAATTATTACCAACTTTCACTCTTTTACTCCACAGTAAAGAAAGAAAAGTGCATACTCAGGTCATGAAAAGTGCAGCTCAATTGGCCACATTCGTTTTATTCGGTACCAAAGTCACTCTCTTCTGTTTTTTCTACAGACAGATTCTAGATTTTATTTTTTAAACGGATCTTCGATCTTCTCACCATTTTGAAGTCTCCAGATTTTTACCGCACGGATAAAGACGTTGTAGGCAGCGAGTGCTGACACCACAAATCCGTGAGTACCATCTAGAAATCCCAGGCGCCAAATATAGTGACGGACGAATCGCCCCAAGGGTCTAAAAAAAAGATAAAGAAGACCAATTCGGCGACCAGATTTTTCAAACTTATGGAAGCGATCAAGGGCACCCCAAGTGGTGTAGCGATCGGCCTTCTTTAAATAGGAAGTAACGTCCTTGTAGGTATAGTGAATGAGCTTGTGTCTTAGGATACTGATTTTCCCTTTAGACTCAATCTCAGCGTGAACATGTTTATTTTGATATTTACACTCATCACGCTTAAATAAACGAATCACCTTGTCTGATTGCCAGCCGGAGTAATCAATTCTTTTTCCCATGAAGTTATTTCTTCTGTAGATCCAAAAACCAGAATAATCGGTCCCATTCTTCACGAGCTCTTTAATCTCTGACACAAGTTCTGAAGTAGGTCGCTCGTCAGCGTCCAAAAGAAAAATCCATGGGTGTGAGGCCTGGGGGATCGTCCAGTTCTTTTGGGCCGCAGAGTGTTCGTATTCATGCTGAAGAAGGCGCACTTGTGGGAAGGATTTTACGATCTCAACTGTTTTATCTGTTGAAAAAGAGTCCACCACAATCACTTCATCACACCAAAGTACCGACTCAATAGCGGCCTTGATATTAACTTCTTCGTTGAATGTCGGAATAATCGCTGTGATTTTTTGCATAGTTTTAATACAATGATTTTAGCTTATGAATGACGCCTCGTCTAAAACAATTCTTATTATCCAGACCGCTTTCATTGGGGACACGATCCTTGCGAGCCACTTTGCACGTGCCGTCAAAGAGCAGTACCCCCATTCGAAGATTCATTTCTTCCTTAGAAAGGGGAATGAATCAGTCATTCAGGGACTTCCCACGATTGAGAAAACTTGGGTTTGGAGTAAAGAAAACGGAAAAACAAAAAATCTCTTTAAACTCATTAGGGAGCTTAGAAAGATTCAGTTTGATATGGTCTTTAATCTTCACCGGCACTTTAACTCTGGGCTCGTGACGGCCTTCATGAAGTCCCCTGTGAAGGTGGGGTTTAAACAAAACCCACTAAGCTTTTTTTACACCAGAAGAATTCATCACCAAATTCCAGATCCCAGAGGGTGGCATGAAGTTCAGAGAAATCTTGAACTCATTCCTAGTTTTAAAATTGTGGATAACTCCAAAATTTACAAACCTGAACTTCCATTGCTACCTAAGCATTTTGAAAAAGTGTCGACCTACGTGAGTGATAATTACTTTGTGATGGCTCCCGCCTCGGTGTGGTTTACGAAGGCCTGGAGCGAAGAGAAGTTTCGTGAACTCACGACAGAACTCAGTCAAATGGGAAAGGTTTATTTTGTGGGGGCTCCAGGAGATAAGGATCTTTGTGACCGCATAAGAAAAGATTTACCAAATACGGAAAATCTTTGTGGGGCCTTAAATTTATTGGATTCAGCTGCATTGATGAAAAAGGCGAGAAGAGTTTTTGTAAATGATTCAGCACCACTTCATCTCGCAAGTTGTGTGAACGCAAAAACCACGGCGATTTTTTGCTCAACTGTGCCTTCATTTGGATACACTCCACTCGCTGATGATTCTGTTGTGGTCGATGTAGGAAATTCTCTTTCGTGCCGACCCTGTGGGCTCCATGGTCACAAGAGTTGTCCATTAGGGCACTATAAGTGCTCACAAGATATTGAAGTGAAAAAAGTTCTTGCTACTATTTCGTAGGAATGATTTTTCCGAGTCTTCCTTCATCAGTTGAAAACCAGAGATTTTGATCGGGACCCACTCGCACATTTCGATATCGCCAAGAGAGATTTTTAAAGTGCTCTTTTTGAGACAGAACCTTAGATCCATCAAGTTTTATTTGCCGAAGGTGCTCCCCTGAGAGTGTTCCAATCCAGAGATCATTTTTCCAAAAAGTGATTCCAGACGGAGAAATCGAAGGGGCCCAATAGATAAGTGGATCTTCCATGCCAGCTTTTTTTGTCCCTTCACCAATCTTTGGACCTTCATATTCCTTTCCATAAGTGACAACCGCCCAACCGTAGTTGGCGTCTTTTTTAATGAGATTAATTTCATCTCCACCTTGTGGGCCCATCTCAGCTTCCCATAATTCTTTTGTCCCAGGTCTTAAGGTTAGGCCTTGGGGGCTTCGGTGACCTCGGCTCCAGATTTCAGGATTTGATCCATCTTCATTCATCCGAACGACTTTACCAAAGGTGTTCGTTAAGAGTTGAACAGCTGGTCGGTCTCCTCTCTCGCCTGAGGTGATAAAGACTTTTCCCTCTAAAAACTCAATCCGAGAGCCATAGTGGTAAGGGTTGGCGTTGGTATTGGCCTCAAAAATTTTTTTAAACTCAGTCACCCTCTGATCTTTTAATTTAAATCGCGCTAGAACTGTCGCCGATTGGTCTTTAGGTTTAGGTTCAGAGTAGGTGAGGTAGATGAAGCCATTGGTGGGATGAACTCTCACGTCCAATAGACCTGCTTGCGCGAAGGCATAAACTTTAGGAACACCCAAGACTTCAGACACTTTTTTTGTCATGGGATCAAAGGTGAATAACTTTCCCATTCTTTCTGTGAAAATAACTTTCCCATCAGATAAAAAATCAAATCCCCAGATGACATCTTTTTTGGTTAAAAGAGTTTCCATCTTAAATTCTTCTGCGAAGACCGAAAGTGAAAAAAGGAAAACGAAAATCATTTTCATAAAGGCCTTAAATCTTTTTAATGAATTTTTCTTTGGGCATCCTGATCCGAGGCCCATAGACCCCTTTCTTGTCACGTTTACCCACACTGATCGCCATCACAATCTCAGCATGTCTCCCGAGGCCCAAGGTCTTTTTCACTCGAGATGAATCAAGCCCTTCCATCGGACAAGTATCAAAACCAAAAGCAGAAAAACCCATCATGATATTCTGGCACCCAAGGGCAGTTGATTTTACTGCCCAAACTCTCATATCCGAGCGAGACATGGGTTCCCTAGGAACGGGTCGAAATAATCCAGCAATAGATGCGAAGATCTTTTTACTATACCCAAAAACACTCAGAGGCCCCTGATTGTAAACCATCGGGACGAGTTTTTGATAATAGGCCTTCCCCGCCGCTGGCGTTTTTTCATTTTTATTTAAAAGATTGAGCATCTCAATACGAATCTCTTTCCATTTATCTAACCGAGCGACACACACAATGATTTCTTGAGCTGTTCTTGCTGCAGGCTGATTAAAGCAAGCTTCCACAATTTCTGCTTTCTTTTTTGGATTCTGGACCCAGTAAAACTCCCAAGGCTGAAGGTTTGATGAATTTGGGGCCATGATTCCCCATTCTAAAACTTTCTCCATGACTTCATTCGGAACTTTCTCGTTGGTGTAAACGCGAACTGAACGTCTGTTATGAATAATTTTATCAAACTCTTCCTGAGAGGTTTCTAGAATAGGTTCATTGTGATTCATTTCAGGAATTTTACTAAAGATATCGGTTGATTGATCCTTCATATCAAAACTTCCTTTAGCTTAAGAGGTGTTGGAAATCTTCCATGTTAAGTTTACCGCTAAAATACTCGTCATCATCTTCGGCCATAAGATCACGGAAGAGTTCACGTTTACTTTGCTGAAGAACAAGGACTTTTTCTTCCACAGATTCTTTTATGATGGGCCTGTAAACAGTGAGTTTATTTTCTTGACCGATACGGTGCGCCCGGTCGATCGCCTGTCTTTCAACTGCTGGGTTCCACCATGGGTCCATAAGGAAAATGTAACTTGCGGCCGTGAGGTTTAATCCAAATCCCCCGGCCTTAAGTGAGATAAGAAAGATTTGAGCGTCCCCATTTTGAAACAGCTCAACTTGCTCCCCACGTTTTTTTATCGTTTGAGAACCATCAATCCGTGCCATCTTCCAACCAGCAACTTTAATCTTGTTCTCAATCATATCAAGATAAGTCGTAAACTGAGAGAAGACGAGTGTCTTGTGGCCCTCGGTTACGAGTTGCTCAAGATTTTCCATTAAAAAATCAATCTTCGTTGATTGAAGCTGAGGCTGCTTTTGCCAAAGGCAAAGTTGCCTCATCTCAAGAAGTGATTTTAAAACTTCGCCGTAGCGCTTGGCCCCTGGGGCGAGCATATTGGACCGGATGGCATTGAGTTTTTGCTGATAAAACTCTCTCTCTTCTGGTGAGAAATCAAGGAACACGTGATTTTCAATTTTTTCAGGTAACTCTTTTAAGACCTGATCTTTTGTTCGTCTTAGAATAAAAGGTTTTACCGTTCTTCTTGCTAGTAGACGGTTCTTATTTTTGGAGGTTGATCTCACGATTCCTAAATCACCCCAAACACCAGGAACACAAAGATCCATAATGTTATAAAATTCAGAAAGATCATTTTCTACAGGAGTACCTGTAAGGCAAATTCTGAACTTCGCTTTAAGTTGGCGAGCAGCGTTTGCTCCTAATGAGCGAATATTTTTTAGGTGCTGGACTTCATCAAAAATCAGAATATCAAATTCTTCATCACCAAGGGTCGATAGGGATTCTTTTTTCATGAGCCCATAAGAAGTTAAAACAACTTGAGCATCCGTTTTAAATTCTCTCTCATCGCCGTAGTAAATGGAGTAGGTGAGATCAGAGAATTTTTCTAATTCATTCTTCCAGTTATAAAGAATACTCACGGGACAAATGATCAGAATCTTTTTGATTTTGGTTTTCAGTGTCTGAAGAAGCATAATGGTCTGGAGAGTTTTCCCTAGACCCATATCATCAGCGAGGCACGCGCCAAATTTATGTTCATATAAAAATCGTAGCCAATTATAACCACCAATTTGATAAGGTCTGGCGATCTCTTTGTAGCGTGGATCAATATCGTATTGAGGCATATCCTGCATGGTCATAATCTTTTCGCAGAATAATTCTTCTTCCGGTGTGAGGGCCCCCTCAATTCCCAGGCGTTTTAATTCAAATAATTCAAAAATTCTAGATCTCTGAAGAAAAAGGCCAAAGCGAGAAAGACCCTTTGACTGCTCTTTCTTTTCACCCTCAAACTTCGTGTAGCGTTTCATAAAACGCAAAAGATCCTTCTGTTCATCAGATAGTAGAACGAGACCCTTACTTGAGAGAAGAAAGTTATCTGTTAACTCAGCGTTCTTAATCACATCAAGGTCATCATCACTCACGATAAGATCCATCTGGAACCAATCGAGTTTTTCTTTGTTCCTCTCAAAACGGATAGAACTCTTCCAGGTACGGATTTGTTGTTGATCGTAAAAGATCGGAATTTTTAAAGGAGTGAGATCCTGGTAGAAACTAGCAATTCCCTCTAGAAGATTATTTTTTGGGATTTGAAAGATAATTTTACGATCATCTTTTATGTAGAAAGAAGTTTTAAAACCAAGTTCTCCGAAACTATCCAAGAAGGCCGTAAAGACTTTCCTAAAAACTTTGGTCTTAAGCATAAAAACTTTTTTAAAAGTAGGATCAAAGAAGGGTAGTTCTCCATCATTCATAATGAGTGTGATCCACTCATTCATGATGGCCTTTTTAGAGGCCGAGTGAAGATACTTTTTATGAAAGAATGTTTCTCTTTCAAAGTCTTCAATTAGAGTCTTAAAAAAAGTGAGAGCATCATTTTTTGTTCTAAAGCTTCCGGCCCAACCTTGTTCACTAACAAAGAGAAGAAAGGGTGATGGCATTGGGACGAGTTTTTGATCTTGAGTAAAGAGTTCTAGCTCAAGGTTTAAAAAACTTTTTCGAGGAGATGGATTAATTGAAAACCGATACTCCATGTCCTCAACAGGAAAACTTTCCCAGGCCTCACCTTCAATATAAAGTTCAGCAACCCCTTTTTCTTTAAGAGGTAGGAATAAACGGATAAAATCCTGAATATCACCAATGGTATCAATAAGCTTTAGTTTTGAGACGAGTTCTCGAATATCATTAGGTTGATCAAACGCTTCACCAGTTTTCCAGTTATAAAGATAAAGAACATCAAATATGGAAACTTCTTTTGTGATTACTTCTTCAAAGAGCCACTGAAACTGATAGGCATACTTCTCATCGACATAGAGGACATCTTTGTATTCTTCTAACTCAGAGGCCTTGATGATATTCATGATGAGCTTTCCCTTCCATTTTGATGGAGCAGGAAAATTCACAACTTTTCGATTGGTAAGAGTGTACTGAAGGGAGCTAAAGGTGGAGTTCATCTTTGCACCCGGAATCTGTGGTGCACCCTTTAAGAGTGTGCCGTAGCGCTCGACATGGACTCCTTCTTGAGAGAGTAAACTGAGGGAGATGGGATTTCCTTTAATCTCACCTTGCTTACTTTGAAGATCCATAAATTTTACGAGAAGACTTCCATTATGATGGCATGGTTGAGGAAGAATACAGGTACAGTTTGTCGTGAGTTTATCTTCGCCTTCAATTCTCTTAAAACTGATCTTCGATTCGTAATTGGTATTATTCTCAGCAATGATGCCAGAAATAATGAGATAGGTTTCAAATGAACCTTTCATAAAAGAAAGTGAAACCCTTCCTTGCTCAACCATTTTTCTGGATTGAAATAAGATATTGGGCTGGAAGTGTTTATCCAGTAATTCATTTAAAGAACTTGAGTTATTCGTATATTCCATCTCGTCTTCTTTTCCAAAAGAATAGTATAGAGAGTTTTTCTAAAATTGGCAGTTAAATAGAGCTTAAAAATTTGGTGAAGAAAATTTGTCGGCAAAAAAAAGGCCCCTTTAAGGGGCCATTTTTTAGTTATCTAAATAAGACTTAAGAAGCTTGGCGCGAGAGGGGTGACGTAGCTTACGAAGAGCTTTGGCCTCAATCTGACGGATACGTTCACGTGTCACAAAGAAATCCTGACCCACTTCTTCAAGTGTATGATCCGATTTCTCTCCGATACCAAATCGCATACGAAGAACTTTCTCCTCTCTTGGAGTGAGAGTTGAAAGAACAGAACGAGTCTGCTCAGATAGAGTCACACTCATCACAGCATCGGCTGGAGAAATGATCTTCTTATCTTCAATAAAGTCCCCTAAAGATGAATCTTCTTCTTCACCGATTGGTGTTTCTAGAGAGATTGGCTCTTTAGAGATTTTAAAGACTTTCTTCACCTTATCAACGGAGAGCTCCATCTTCACAGCAATCTCTTCTGGGGTTGGTTCGCGACCAAGTTCCTGGATGAGTTGTCTTGATGTACGAGCAAGCTTATTGATTGTCTCAATCATATGAACAGGAATACGGATCGTACGTCCCTGATCGGCAATAGCACGAGTGATCGCCTGACGAATCCACCAAGTAGCATAAGTTGAAAACTTATAACCACGACGGTACTCGAATTTATCAACGGCTTTCATAAGACCGATGTTTCCTTCTTGGATCAAATCCAAGAATTGAAGACCGCGGTTCGTGTATTTTTTTGAAATGGAAACCACAAGACGTAAGTTTGCTTCCACAAGTTGAGACTTCGCTTTATCGGCTTTTTCTTCACCAGTAACAATGATGTTGTAAACAGATTGAATGTCTTCAAACGCCATACCCGCATCAATAGCGAGACGACGAAGCTTACGAAGAATATCTTCTTGGGTTCTGATCATCTGCTCGATTTTTGCATCTGTCGTGAAAAGGTTACGGGCCAATTCACGCTTAAAGGAATCATCTTCCATTAAACGGTCATAAAGGACCTTATACCCATCATCATCATTCACTTCGAGAAACTTATAGATACGCTCTTGTTGCTCATAAAGTTCACGGAATTGAAGGTAGTAAGATTTTACTGGCTCAGTAAAAGAGTTAATGATCTTACGGTTAAAAGTAAGGTCAACAAGTTCTTCACCAACTTTATCCATCATTTTTTGCTCTTCTTTATCGAGCTTCTTCAGAGTTCCGTCTTCATTAACGATTTTAGAAACGAGATCTTTCACGTGCTCAACAACAGCAAAAATTCTGTCGCGTGTATCGTGAATTTCTTTTTCAGAAGATTCATCATCAAGACCACGAACAAGGTCTTTAACGAATTCATTCTGCTCTTCCGCTTGAACTACTTTGTTCTTAAGTTTTACAATCTCTTCAAGAGCATGTTTTGACTTAAGACAAGAGAGAACGATTTCTTTTTCGCCTTCTTCGATTTCTTTAGCGATTTTAACTTCGCCTTCACGAGTCAGGAGGGCCACAGACCCCATTTTCTTAAGATAAAGTTTAACTGGATCACTGGAAGAGGCGCGAAGCTCAGCTTCCTCATCAACAGTTAAAGGATCTTCAGCAACTTCAGTGCTGGCCTTGTCTGATTCTTCTTCTTCAAGCTCAGGGGATTTAACCTGAATTCTTGCTTCCTCAATTTTCTCCATAATTTGGTCAATCGATGCTGGGTCTACGATATTCGCAGGTATGGCATCATTGATTTCTTCTGGAGTTAGGTAGGTTTGATCCTTACCCTTCATCACGAGACGAGAAAATTCTCGAGAATTTAAAAAGGCAACAACTAGTGACATAGTATCTCCTAAAACTTAGGGCACTGTATTTTTGAGACTTAAAATCTCTTTATCCAGTTTTGAGATTTCACTCAAAATTAAATCAACTTCTTGCTGAGTAGGTGAGGACTTTTGCTTTTCAACGAGGTCTTTTCGTCGAATTTTTAGTTGGTCCATCTTCAGCATTAACTGGTAGTCCTTGAGCATTCGTCCAATGACCTTCTCATTATATTTATTTCCGTAATTAAACAGGGCCTCTGTTCCTACTTCAATGACTTCTTTGGTGTATCCACCGTACTGAATTTCATCCTGTACGATTGACACATACTCAGCATCATCGATTTCCAAATAAATTTTAACGAGCCAGTGAATTAGTTTTTTTACCTCAGGATGCCCAATCGTGGCAAGAAATTCGTCTACCTTAAGGTGCGTCAAGAACTCGGGATGACAAAGAATTTCCTTCAGGACTAGCCTCTCACTTTTAGTCAGAGGTGGTGGAGCAGAGTTCGAAGTAAGTTCTTGCAAGTTTCGGGCCTCTTCCAGGGATTGCTCCAACTTTTGTTCGACTTCTTCTAGTTTAGGTCTCTCTTCACGGTGGTGAATCTTTTCTTTTTGATGACTTAGAAATTCTTTATAGCTTTCTAAAATAGTTGCTGGATCACTTCTTAGGCCCAAACTTTTGGCCGCATTGATGATTCTTTCCGTGGCAGCGAGGTGTTCTTTTAGTGGAGCAACGAGTTCAAATGCCTTGTGCAGTGTGGCCAGTTTGAGATCCGTGTTTTCTGGAATTTTTTCTGGATAAATTTCTTGGATCAGGACATCTAGATAAATTGGGGCCTTCTCTAGTCTTTCAATGAGTGCTAGGCGGCCTTCGTTCACTAAAAATTCATCGGGATCTTTGTGAGGATCAAAAGTGATGTACTTCGGAAGCAGTCCAATAGATAAAAAATCATTATTAATTCGATGCATGGCCTTTTTACCTGCGGCATCCGAGTCCATGCCGAGAAAAACATTTTTCGTCATGTTTGAAAGAAGACGCACAGATTGATCTGAAAGGGCCGTGCCCATGGTTCCAACAGTTTGAAGAAATCCAAACTGATGCATCATGATCACATCCATATTACCCTCAACGATGATCACCTGATCATTTTGCCGGATAGTATTTTTTCCAAAGTAAAACCCAAAAAGAATGGAGCCCTTATCAAAGGCAAACGACTCACCAGAATTTAGATACTTTGGATTTTGGTCAGGAAGGACTGCTCTAGAGCTATAGCCTCGGATTTGACCTGAGTGATCATGGATTGGAAACATCACACGGTCTCGATAAAAATCATAATGTGAATCACGATTTTCATTGTACCGAATGATTCCAATTTCTTTTGCCACAGAGCGGGCGAGATTTCCGTCGGCACCCGGAAGCGTATCTAAGTAGTGAAAGAGGGCATTATTCCCTGGGGCATAACCAATTTGCCACTTCTCAACCGTCTCCTCAGTCAATTTTCTCTTTTCCAGGAACTCAACATAAGGATTTGGTTTTTGAGCAGCGACTTTTTTATAAAGCTTTACTGAGGCATTTAGCACTCTAAAGGCCATTTCAATTTTCGGATTTTTTTTCTTATCTTTTTGTTCTTCGAATGGAAGTCCGAGAATACTTGAAATTTCTTTTAATGCTTCAACAAATTCCAGGCGCTTAAAATTCATCACAAAAGTGATGGCGTCCCCTCCAGCACCACAGACAAAGCATTTATACATGCCCTTGGAGTCATTCACTTTTAAAGAGGGTTTTGTATCTGGATGAAAGGGACACAGGGCCTCGAGATTCGAGCCCTTTTTATTCAAGCTAATAAAGTTATTGATGACCAACGAGACTGGCGATTCTTTAATCCGCTCTTTTAGTTGCTCGTATGCCACGTTTCTTCCTTCAAATTTTTCTAAGAACTAAAGACTTTATCAGTGTACCTTGAGATAAAAATATTTTTTCAAATTTCGTGGTAAATTGCGAGAGAAAATGTTCTGGATACTCATTTCTTAAGTCTTTGGAAGTGAGAAGAACCTCAAAACGATTGTCTCCCTCAAGGTGCTTCAACATCCACTCATAATATCCGTCATGGTCGGTTTTCACAAACAGAGTCCCACCTGGTTTTAAAACTTTGTGACAAGCATTTAAAAATGGTTTTTGAAATAATCTTTTTTTATGATGACGTGTCTTTGGCCACGGGTCTGGAAAAAAATAAAAAACAGACTGCACTTCGTTAGCGTCAAACATAAATTCCAATCTCTCCCCGCGGGCCCGTAGATATCGGAAGTTTTTATGTTCTAGTTTATCTAATTTTTTTGCGACACTAAAACTTCTTTTAAAGCGATGGTCTAGGCCTATAAAATTCACATCCGGATACTTTTGACTGTACTCCATCATGAATTCGCCGTAACCGGTTCCAATCTCAACTTCTATTGGTTTGTCGTTTTTGAATAATTGATTCCACTTCCCAACATTGGTTTCGGCTTCTTCGTCACGCAGAACGAAGGTATCAAAAACTTCAAGTTTGTCGTGGTAAGGATTGTCGTGCGTATATTTAAAATCTGCTCGATAAACAAAGTTATCGTCCATCGTTTTTTTTAATTTTTCGCTTGTCATATTTAGGGGAAGTAACAAAAAAACACAATGCAGTAAACCAAAAAAAAGGCCTCCCCTTTCGGGAAGGCCGTAGTTTGTCAGATTCTAACGGATTAGCCGATCAATTTAAGAGCAGCTTGAGAACTCATGTTCGCCTGAGCTAGTACCGAAGTACCGGCAGAAGAAATGATCTGGTTACGAGCTTGCTTAGCAGTTTCCTCAGCATAGTCAACATCACGGATACGGCTATTTGCAGCACTCATGTTTTCAACCGATGTCTGTAAGTTATTCGTTGTCGACACTAATCTGTTTTGGAGTGAACCAAGAACAGCGCGCTGACCCGAAACTCTATCGATGGCTGTATCAACGGCTTCAAGGGAACCTTGTGCGCCATCTTTAGAAGCAATCTCTAGAGAACCTACACCAAGCGATTCAATACCAGAGTTCAGTTGGCCTGCTTCAAAGGCAATACGGTTTTCAAACTCGTCACCTTTTGTACCAACCTGGAACTCGTATTTATCAGCGTCTCCGTTCAGAAGTTTTTTACCGTTAAACTCAGTCACCTGAGAAATACGTTCCATTTCTGACTTCAACTGTTGATATTCCAAGTTTGCCATTCCTCTTTCCGAGTCACCCACAGTATCAGAAGACGATTGGATAGCAAGTTCGCGCATACGTACAAGGATGTTTGAAGTTTCGTTCAATCCACCTTCCGCTACTTGAACCATTGAAATACCATCGTTCGCGTTTCTGCTGGCCTGTTGAGTCGACCTAATCTCAGCCTTTAATTTTTCTGAGATCCCTAATCCTGCAGCATCGTCTGCGGCCTTAGTAATCCTTGAACCAGATGAAAGTTTCGAGAAACTTTCTTGTGACTCTTTTGTCACCTTGTTCAAAGACGTCTGCGCCTGAAGTGATGCAACGTTCGTGTTAATTCTGAAACCCATAGACTACCCTCCGGTTAAATTCATCCCAACCTCCCAGTCAGATGATGGAGTGTTCAATTTCCATCATTAGGCAACCATGCCATTTTTTGTTTTTATGGCCCATCACCATGATGAAGCCCTGTTGACCAAGCTTTTCGGTGGGCTTTTTAAGAACCTGAGGAATTTTTTTCCGTCTTTTAAAGAAAAATAAACTGATTTATTTACTCGGGAACATGTCAAGTATCTGTAAAACCGTAAACAAGGGATAGGTGCGGTCAACTACTTCGCCTTTGGCAAATGTAAATTGATCTTTTTAATTAACGCAAAGTATTAAAGCGTCCTTTTCTCGACGTAAAGTTGAAACTTGAGTACACTTCAAAAAACAATTTTTTCCAGAGAGAAAACCCGAATGAAAATACCATTCATTGATATCCTTCGCTTCGAAAACAATTTTTTTGAGACTGTAACAACGAAAACAACTGAACTCATTAAGAATGGACACTTTGTTGGTGGACCAATTGTTGGACAATTCGAAACTGCGATAAAAGATTATACAAAAACAGCATTTGCTCTTGGTTGTGCGAATGGAACTGATGCTATTCAAGTTGCACTTAGAGCTGCTGGAGTAGAGAAGAATGATAAAGTTCTTCTTCCTGATATGACTTTTTGGGCAACGTTTGAATCTGTCGTCAATGTTGGGGCCGTTCCCTATACAATTGATGTCTCAAAAGAAACTCTTCATCTCACACTTGCT
Source organism: Bacteriovoracaceae bacterium (assembly GCA_947441615.1). Classification (GTDB taxonomy): domain Bacteria; phylum Bdellovibrionota; class Bacteriovoracia; order Bacteriovoracales; family Bacteriovoracaceae; genus Peredibacter. Next base: position 26,358 of record CANEUH010000017.1, read on the forward strand.
TCAGTAAAAGAGGGAGTAGAGAAGTTTAATCCGAAGGCGATTTTACTTGTGCACCTTTATGGTTGGGCCTGTCCTGAAACAAATGAAATAAGAAAATATTGTAAAGAAAAAGGTGTGCTCTTGATTGAGGACTGCGCGCAAGCAGTGGGTGTAAAAATTAAGGGCGAGAGTCTTTTTACCAATGCTCACGTAGCCACGACGAGCTTTTATCCAGCGAAGGTTCTCGGAGCGTGCGGTGATGCTGGAGGAATTTTTTCTTCTGAGCAAAAAATAGCTGATACAGCAAAAATTTTATTAAACCATGGACGCACTGGTCACTATGATCACGGCATGATTGGTTGGAATTCTCGTCTTGGGGCTTACGAAGCAAACTTCATGGTGGAATCTTTAAAACATCTTGATGCGAGACTTGAATCTCGTCGTGTCGTTTGTAAGCAGTACCGAGAAAAAATTAAAAATCCTGCGCTTAATTTTATCGCTCCTCATAGTGATGTTTGGGAAAATGGGTATCTTTCCGTTGCCATTATGACTCCAGAAACTCGCCCAGCTTTCATTGAGTATCTAAAAGCGAATGATATTGGTTATGGTACAGTTTATCCAGGAGCTATGAGTGCTCAACCTGGAGCAGCTGCGCATTTAGGCGGGAAAATTTCTCACGGACATGCTGAATGGATTGCGAAATCAATTATCAATCTTCCATGTTTTGCTTACATGAAGCAGGAAGAAATTGATTATGTTGTAGAAAAAGTTAATCAGTTTAAGGCTTAGGTTTTTTCTTTATCCACTCTTCAAGTATGAGTGCAGCTTTCTTTGCTAATTTAGGATCATTTTGAATCATTTCATTGAGGCGTTTCATCAACGCCTCAATGGATTTTTTATCTTGGAGAGTCTTATCTTCTTTACTGGTTTCCCAAATAATTTTTGGCGCACCCATAAAAAATTAAGCAGCAGCTTCAGGGTTACGGCGCTTATGTGATGCAACTTTTGTCATGTGCTCTTCGATAATTTCATAAAGTTCAAGTTTCGTAGATTTTGGATCCATACCATTTGGCATCACAGAATAAACTACTTCATTATTTACTTCAGAAAAAATAAACCATGTGTTCCCGATCTTTTGGAAAAGAACATCTTTCACATTGTTTTTTACTGTGTTTGTTTTTGAATTAGTGTTTTTTGAATTTTTCGAAGTTGTCATAAACCCTCCATGGTTTTTCAGGTGAACTTACTTCCTGTAAGTCCCTTTGATTAACTTCTCGGATGGGTTTGTAAAAACTTTAGTCATCTTGAAAAAAAAGTGAAAATTTTTTTTTCAAATATTCCTGATCGTTCTAGTATGCGACTTGAAGGCCTGCATACCCGCCCAACGTGAATGTTGTCCTTGTAGTAAATTTATCATCTCCACGACTCTGCCACCAAGTTGGGTTTTTTCCGGCATTTTTCGCCCGGAAAATTGTTGCCGATCCAACCTCTAAGGAAGTGCCTAAAACGAAGTCTAGATCCTGTGAGATGCTTTTACGGTGGTACTGGATAGCGAGCTTTGAAAGAAGGGAGTTTCCAGCATATTCGCGATTATCGATATTGCTGCCTAGGTTTTGGTTGATATAAAGGCGATCAAAAAGATTGACTATAAAAGTACCTGAGAGATTTATTCTATTTTTTTCTCCCTTGTAGGCATCGTAGCTAATAGTGGGGCCAATCCCAAGCTTGATTCCCTTTTCCTCAGAAGTTCTTAGATCATAAAAAGTATAAGTATTACTGTAATACCTAAACCCAAACGTACCGCCGATAAAGAGTCTCTGCTCATACTTACCCGGTGCTTGCTTAAGGAGAGTGTAATTAAAATCAACTGGGCTACTGTAACCCTTGGTTCTCACCTGATTCGGATAATCATAACTTTCAAAATTTGGTTGAGTCAGACCCAAAAGAAACTGGCCCCTAAGTCCAGAGACCCAGGGAAGGGGATAATTTCTTGGCAGGGGTTCTTCAAGTCTATAATCCGTTGGGTCTTTAGTTAAAATGGTCTGTTCATTTTCCCTAGTATCGTTGAAGTAAACATAGATGTGTTTTGAAATGACGTAAGAAATATTTCCCAACCGATCAATAACCGGGATGAACTCATCTTCAAGGCCGAAGGTATTTTCTTCTTCTCCTCTAAAAAGAGGATCTTTTTTGTAGTCGATACTATTTCTAAATGAGCCTTGGACTTCTTTGTATTTTTCTATCGGTGGAGCATATTGATTCATTCCTCTGTCGTTCGCAACAGAGGGATGAATCCGAATGATTTCACCCTTTCTTAAATACTGAACAACCTTGGCATCATAACTTCGCTCCTGAAGGATAGGGGTTTCAAGAACTGTAACGACGGCGTCAAGAGCATAGACTTCGGGAATAAAGATGATGAATAAGAAAATGAGACTTCTCATTGAAACACCTGAGATATGGAGAACCCGTAAGATTGGTTGATGGCATTACTGGCCTTTAAATTCACATTCACTTTTTGGTCAACGATACTAAGCCACTGCGATTGAGAATAAAATCCCAACACAAATTCACCCCAATCATTTTTAAAGGGTCGCTCCATTGAGACGAGAAGATCTGTCGAATTAAATTTAAAGGAGCCATTCCCGTAAATAGTTTCGGCATTCGCTTTGGCAAACGGGCCAATTCTCAGCTGAGTTTGAAATCGCAAAGGAGAACCAAAAAAATCAAAATCTTTCGTTTTTAGTTGGGGACCAAACGAAGTAGAGGAGTAAAAAACATTCCCTCCAGCTTGAAGCGGATAAGAAGCTTTTTCATAATGAACGACAACACCGGCCTTAATGGGGAGGTTCCAATCCGTAAAAAGTTGAATCCCATACTGATTACTCGTACCATTAAGTGCCCTTTTGTCTTCAAAAAGGTCCTTCATGTACTGCCCCTGAACAAGACCGACATAGTAGCTAAACTCTGGAACAACTTTCAACTTCCGATCGTAAACAGTTTTAACTAAATTATTGGGAGCAGGCGTATACTTATCAGGTGGAACGTACATCGTGAGTTCATTTTTCAGTGGATCAATAAAACGACTGGGAACCTTCCAAGTGACTGACCCATCTTTATTTTGAAGATATTTAAAGCCTTTTTCATCTTCAACAGAAAAATATTTCACATACTTCATTTCAGCATTTTTCTGTATCTCATTGGTTTCGATATTTCGAACGGAGCTGCCTTTTTTTAAAGCCCCGTATTGAACTTCACTCTTTTGAATTTCTTCCATTGAAACAATGTAATAAGGAGGCGTGAAACGGCGATTTTGTCTTTGGTACTTGATCTCTTCGTCAGATTGCTTTTCTGTCGTATAATCAGGCAATTTATTTTCAAGCTCATTAATGGCGGATAAATCTGTCGCAGCAAAGAGAGGAGAGATTAAAAATAAAAAGGGAAGGATCATTGGCCTCCCCAGTGCCTTAGGATATTTGAAGCTTTTTCAAGAGTTTCAAAGTTTGAAAGATACTTCACACTATCGCGATCAATGTCGTTAAGAGAAACCCATTTAAAATCATCATGCTCATGAGGATCAATTTTAATATTCCATTTTTGATCCAGGATGATAAGAAAACATTCTTCGTGGACTTTTCTGTCTCGGCCATCAGTGAAATCGAACGAGAGGCCCAGCCCCATCATATCGACGATATGAGTGATATCAAGATTGGTCTCTTCAATGGCCTCTCTGAGACCACCTTCTTCGATCGTTTCACCTTCTTCTATTTTTCCTGTGACATTTTGCCAGAAGGAGCCGCGCCGTTCGTTGGTGCGAAGAAGTAAAAAATCAAATGAATGACTAGCCTCGTCAATGACTGCCAGAACAACCTGAGCTTTTTTAGTTTTATTCCCCATAATTTATTATGAGCGACAAGATCAGGAATGTCCAAAATCTCGATTGGAATTTTAATAGCTTTGCTCTGCGTAGTGGAGTTAAAAGCTCAACTTATAAATTGCGTCATATGCCGCGATTTGATATGAATGATGCATGAATGATTTGAACTCGATCCTTTTTAGTATAGCTGAATCACTTCCTGGTTTTCTTTTAGCGATCGTTACTCATGAAGCTGCCCACGCTTGGATGGCCCATAAGTTCGGTGATTCAACGGCTAAAAATCAGGGACGTCTGACTCTCAATCCAGCTGCTCATTATGATCCGTGGGGAACCATCTTTTTTCCACTTCTCGCGGCCTTCACGAATTTTTCTATGATCGGGTGGGCGAGACCCGTGCCAATTGATGTACGAAATTTCAAAAATTTTAGATCCGGAATCTTCTGGGTGAGTTTTGCGGGACCATTATCAAATTTAATCCTCGGAACTCTTTCGGCTGCCTTACTCGCCATTATTGCCACTCAAATTTCTAGTGATTGGAGCTTCTATACAATTGCCATTAGAATGCTTCGCTATTCAGTTTTCATCAATTTTATTTTGGCCTTCTTTAACTTAATACCTCTTCCTCCTCTTGATGGATCAAAAATGATCTCTTCATTTTTAAAAGGTAGAGCTCTTTATAAGTATGAAAGCTTTGCTCAATATACACCGGTGATTTTCATCGTTGTGATGGCCCTTAGTTTTATGGGGATCCATACACTGGGTTATGTTTTATTGCCTGCTCAGACAATGGCAAATTATTTAATGTTTTCTTTCCTTGGACTCTTCGGAGGTATTGGATGACTGAGAATGAAATCTTAGTAAAAGTTGATCGCTTCGACGGTCCTCTCGCCCTTCTTTTGCACCTTGTGCAGAAAGAAGAGATGCGTATTCAAGAACTCGAACTGACAACAATCACGAATCAATACCTAGAATATTTGCAGAAAATGCAGGATTTAAATTTTGATGTGGCCGGTGAATATCTCTTCATGGCGGCGACACTTCTTTATTTAAAATCTCAAACTGTTGCTGACGAGTCACAAGATCAGAATCTCATTAAAATTACTGCCGGGGAAATGGGTCTAGAGATCCAAACTCGTGGAGACCTTATTAAGCGACTTGAAGAGCTTGAAAGGTTTCAGCGTTTGGGCCAGAGACTTTGGGGTCTCCCTAAAAAAGGGCACGAGATTTTTGTTCACCCAAAAATTGACCGTAAGGCGATTGAAAACTCCATTCTCACTCCTATTGATCTTCAGCAATTGACGGAAACCATGATGGATCTGATTCGTCGTGAGAAGAAGAAATATGCCGTCGTTAAGCGTGACCGACTTTCCATTAAAGAGAAACTTGTTCGTTTGAAGTCGATGCTTAAAGAAGGGGAGACAACTCTCTTTGATAAGCTTTTAGATGAAAATGAAACAGGAATTATTGATAAAGTTATTACATTTATCTCCCTTTTAGAGCTTGCCCGTCTGAAAAAATTACAAATCTTCCAGAATGAGGACAAGGGCTCCATTTACATTGAGGTGAAGGAGAGTTTAGATTCCTTCGACCCAGAAACGGCCAATGGATTTGAACCTGAAGGTGAGGCAAATTCAACTCCTAAAGCATCTGCTCCTGCAGAAGCTACGATCCAATAAGGAAGTGCTATGGATTCTTTGAATCATGAAATTAACTATGAGTGGGATCTTTCGACAGAAGTGGAAGAAGTTTTAGCTGAAACTGTTAGTGAAGAATTTTCACTTGAATTAAATCATTACGACGATAAGGCCCAAGAAGATATGCTTTGGCAGGCCCGCACTGGTCTTAATCCTGATACACTCTGTGGCTCGATTGAGACGATCATTTTTATGTCTGATCGCCCGATCTCGATCCAAAAAATTAAAGCGCAAATTGATAATGAGCTACCTCTACGTGTGATTCATGAATCTCTCCAAAAACTTCAATTGGGTTATGAAGAAAAACATCACGGGATCCGTCTCGTTGAAGTCGCGGAAGGGTATCAATTCCGTACTAAAGCGACGTATTCTAAATTCGTACAAAATCTTTTTAAAATTAACTCTCTCGTTTTAACTCCAACAGCTCTTGAGGTTCTAGCGATCATTGCCTACAAGCAGCCAGTTTCTAAAACAGAAGTAGAAAAAATCAGAGGGGTTGATTCCTCTCACATTATCCGTGCTCTCATGGATAAGCGATTAGTCAAAATCACTGGTCGTTCAGAAGAACTTGGCCGACCATCACTATTTGGCACAACGGAAGAGTTCCTAGAAGTCTTTAATCTCGCTGATATTTCAGCTCTTCCTCCAGAATACGAGCTAGAAGAAATGGCGACTAAGAATACCATCGGAACAATTGCCGATATTAAATCAGTTGTTTTCCGTAGTGATAGTTCTAAAAAGTTTAGCGTTGATGAAACTGAAGAGCTTGATCAACTTTCAGAAAGCATACAGAGTATCGCTTCAGAAACTAATTTTACGATGCTTCTTAAGTCAGAAGATAAAAAGAAAACTGATGGAGAGTCAGTGGTTCGTAAATCTGCTTTTGATATCTTAGAAGACTTTGTTAACCGCGAAGAATCTCTTCGTCAAAATATGGCCGCCATCAGTTCAGAGACTCTTATGAATGTTGTGGAGCCAAAAGTTATCGATGTATCTATTAATGATGTGATTTTTAATGCTCCAGAAATTGACGAAGAATTTGAAGCGATTCGCGCTCAAGAGATGGCCGAAGTTGATGCCCTTGAAGCAAAAGCGGAATTTGGAGATCTTGCGAATGAGGCCTTGGAACTTGAGAAGGCCCTGGATTTTGCTTTTGAGCAATTAACTGGTGAAAAACTTGTAGATAGTGAAATGGAATTTAATGTCGATCCAAATATCGATAACTTAGACCTCTCTATCGATGAGGCCATTATGAAAGGGAAAGACTTTGATCTTGACCTCTCGTTCTTAAACGAAGTATCTGTACCCACATTAGAGACTGAGGGCGAATAACGCCTTTATAGGTATCGCCCTCTTTCTCTTAAACCATATTCAACTGCCGGGAGGCAGATAGGAGCTCGAATGAAGTCGAATCAAGACGTCTATATCCGTTTACAAAAATTCATCGCAGATTGTGGAGTGACATCAAGAAGAAAAGCTGAAGGCTATATCTTAGATGGCCGCGTGTCTGTGAACAGTAAAGTCGTCACTGAGTTAGGGACGAAAGTTAATCCTGCCACTGATCTAGTAATGGTTGATGGTGTCGCCCTAGAGCCATCTGCAGTTGATAAGGTTTATGTCGTTTTAAATAAGCCAAGAGCTTATATGACAACTCTATCAGACCCTGAAGGTCGTCCGACGGTGATGGATCTCATTTATGGTGTTAATCAAAGAATTTTCCCAGTAGGAAGATTAGATTATCTCTCTGAAGGTCTTTTAATTCTAACCAACGATGGTGATCTTGCGAACATGATCATGCACCCGAAATATGAAGTTGAAAAAGTGTATGAAGTGAAAGTCTTTGGTCACGTGAATGAAGGACTTCTCGCAAAAATTAAAAGAGGGGTTATGACTGAAGATGGTTTGATGAAACCAAAATCAGTCCGAGTGATCGAGCAGCTTCCTAATAAGACGTGGTTAGAATTTAGATTGAATGAAGGAAAAAATAGAGAGATCAGAAAGATTTGTGATGCCGTTGATTTAACCGTGGATAAACTTCGCCGAGTTGCCATTGAAGGTCTTAACATCCAGTCTCTTCCGGTTGGACAGTATATGTTCACAACAAGAAAAGAACTTTTAAAGGCCCTAGGTCTTAATGAGCACGGTGAGAAAGTGGTTCTTCGTAAGTTTGTTTCAGCGAAGAAAACTCTTAACGTGGCGAAGGTTTCTAAAATAGTTGGTAAAACGGCTCGTCCGGCCGACGATAAGAGATTCCAGACTTTCCGTAAGGAAAATTATTATCAAACAGTTGCTTCCATTAAAGATCTAAAAATGCGTCAAGCTGAAGAAGATGCAACGAAAAAAGCTGAAGCAGAAGCTCAAGAGAAAGCTTCTCGTTTTGCTAAAACAATGAAGCGTTCAGATTCAAGAAAAGGTTATGGAAATCAAAATTAAGAAAGGGAAAATCTTAGTTTACCGTGTCTTTGACATCGGTTCTGAGGTTGACCTCGATAAAGTTGAATTGCTCTTTAAGGATAAAAACCTTAAGGAGCGTTTTAAATTAGATCGTAAGCATAATATGTCTCTTATTATCTCAAGCTCTCCGGTGTCGGTGCAGCTTGGGACATTTGAGATTAGTCTTATGGATCAAAAAGTTTCAGCTGAACTTATTGCTAAAGTTTGGCACTTTGGAACAGTTTCCCTCTGCTTTCAAATTCCCATTAAAGAAAACACTCTCTGGCCTGAACTCATTCAAATCGCTAGTTGGATTGAAAAAGATGATAAACTTGAAACCTTTGCTCGAGAAAAGGCCAAAGAATTTCAAAAAGATATTCAGTCCGCAATTCCTGTGATTACGGAATGGGCGATCAATGAGGATTACGTCACTTACTTTATTCAAGAGCTTGATGGACTAGATGTCTCACTAACATCTTTACCAGAGAAACTTGATATACCAGCCCTTATTTTAGCAGAATCGAAAGAGGTGCTTTCTGATTCGATGAAAAAAAGTATTTTAGAGAACCAGTACCAGTACTCAAAAGATGATCTCGTTGTCGTGGATTGGAACTCAGCTCTCGTGATTGAGCCAAGTGGATCCATGGACGTGCCTCTTGTTATTGAGTTTGCTCTTAATCAATTATTCGAGATGCGCTACTATGATGATTTACTCGATCAGCGTTTAAACACACTCTATAACGAAGTTGTGGGACGAAAAAAGGGTCTTTTCTCCAATAAGTACTCACAGCTAGCTGAAGAGGCGAGTCAGATTTATCTCGAGATTTCTGAGATTGTGGAAAACGTGGAAAATTCTTTTAAGACTGTGGGAGATTTCTATCTCGCGACAATATTTCGGGCCACTTCGAAGCGTTTTAGATTTGATGATTGGCAAAAAAGTATCAATGAGAAACTCGGGAATTTAGCTGAGGTTTCAAAACTTCTTCACTCAGAGGTGAATGAGTCGCGGAATCAGACGATGGAGATGATTATTGTCATCTTAATTACGATTGAAGTGGTGCCGTTTGTTTATAATCTCTTTAAATAATTAATTATCAAAATTATTCAGCTTATTATCATTCAGTGATTCATTTACAGAGTCAACTGCATACTCCACTGCCTGAAGACCATAAGACATATTTTTTTGAGTTTGTGGAAAATTTGAATTTTTAATCAGCTCGGCCGCTTTTTTAACAAGCTCTGCACTTGCTTCAAAGTATTCGCCTTCTTCTTCAGAAGTCACAACAGCTGCCAGGAGTGAATGGATGTTTTTAATCAGTCTGATTTGAGTCGTTGAAAGGCCCTCTGTCTCCATCTTCAAGAAGAGTTCTTTATCTTTTTTGGCCAAACTTTCCATTTTTCATCCTTTGGAAGAGCGTTGTAGGTCCTTTATCGGGTCAATTTCTAGGAAATTTAGCTATTTATGCTGGACTAAAAGATTACGGGTTTTATACCTTTACAAGCAGATTTGTGGGGAGTATAACTACCTTAATTTTCAAGGCTTTTCATTATCAATCGCGGGATGGAGCAGTCTGGTAGCTCGTCGGGCTCATAACCCGAAGGTCGTAGGTTCAAATCCTGCTCCCGCAACCAAAAATCTTAAAATTAAATTTTCAAATGTCCGGCTTAAATCTTGAGTCTTTTTTTATTTCTGTTACTGGCAATTCGGCTTCCCAGTAATAAACGCCTGTTCCATATGGCAAGAGTTCATGTTCTTTTACAGAGTAAATGTATGCAAGAGACTTATGGCTATTTCCGCAAACAGCTGGATAAATTGCGACTTCTTTCAGACCATCATTATTAAGATCTTTCGCGTAAGAATTTTTACTCAACTTCACAAAATGTATAAAAAATCCCCCAGCCCAAGGTTCAATTAGTTCATTTTTTGAAAAAAACTTTCCTTTATTAACTAGCTCTAAACGAGTCGTTGGAGAGCAATCTACATCTTCGGATCTTGCAGGATTTGAACATTCAGGATTTACTTTATTAGGCATAATTAATTTTGTATCTGCATCAAGAATGATTTCATCAATGCCAATTACGCTATAAGAGATGGGGACATTAAGGTATAGGAGCAAACTGATTAGCGAGAGATTCTTTATAAATCTTGAAGATCTCGTCAGCATATTTATCTCCTAATTTGTTCCATTGGTGGTAATACTTTACTGTCGAATATAGGTCTTTTCTTTTTATCTGATTATTCTTGGTGAGAAGATAGTACTTATGAGAAAGCCAGCGTATCCCTGCTGCGATATTAATAACTGGGTCGATTAAATCTCTTAATTTAAGTTCAAGAAAATGACCTTGTACCTCAACCATTTTATTTTCAGGGATTCCTTCTGAGCGATAAAGAGTAGATTGAAGAATTTGCATAAGTCCAGTGGCAGAACTGTTATGTGCACGGGATCTAATTTCTGACCTGAAGCTGGACTCTTTGGCAATAATGACCTTTACGATGAGTGGATCAAAGTCTTTTGGAAAGGGAAGCCCCTGTTCCTTCCAAAAATTTAACCAAAATCTAATGACAGAATCTAATTCAGGATATTCATCGAATCCTTTGACTATCCCGATAGGTGTATGGTCGTGCTCACCATGCCAATATAGATAGAGAAGGTTTTCTGGAAACAATATTGATTTTTTTCCTCGATTCTTACGATTATGGGCCTTCACATAATACTTGATGCCATTCTGAGAGATCTTCGCATGTCGTTTCACAACATGAGAGCCAGGGGGAGCCATTTTAATTGTTGGGGGACGTTTAATTAGTGACATAGTCAAATCTTATGAACAAAAAATTTCAACGTCCATGACCAAAAGGTGCCTAGTTGATTTAAGCTGCTAATGCTTGCATCAATGCAGAAATTGTCGATAGTTCTGGATTAAATTCTTTTTTGGGATCTATTAAGTCGTAGAGCGTTCTGCGACCGATACCCGCCTTCTTGGCGAGTTTTACTTTATTAACTGTTAAAAGATGGGCCACTAAAACCTCACGAAAAGTTTCTATATCACCGGTCTTGATGCAATCAAGAAGCGTATCAATAACTAGTTCAACATCCTTAAGTTCGCTACTTTTGAATGGAGCGTGAGCCTTCAAGAATTTCGTTTCTGATTTTTTTTGCCTTTTTGATGTCACGATCCTGGCCATTTTTATTTCCTCCGTTTAAGGCAATGACTATTGCATCACCCCACATAAATGAATATACTCGGGTCCCATTTTTCCAACGAAGTTCGATTAAGCCTTCAAAGCGCTTGTGATCACCAAAGTGGCCAAGGGTAAGCATATCTAATCGTGCAAGGATAATTCCCCTTGTTTTTGGAGGCTGCTTTACAAGCCATGTATCAAATTCTTCGGTCCTTAGGACTTCGAGATTTTTCATAAACTTTATTGTACGGTAATCCGCACACTTTTTCAAGGTTAGTATTTTTATTTAAGTGTTTGAAATTTTTTAAGCGATCTCAACTTTAAAATCCAAATCAGCTTGATTAACTTGATCTTGAAGAGCAATAGCAACAAAAAATTTCTCGGAGTCTTTTAGCTTTTGTGCAAACTCATAAGCTCTTTCCACACTGACAAACTTTCTTCCATTTTCAATGTCACCGATATGAGAAACAGTGACTTCCAAAATATCGGCGAGTTCTTTTTGAGTAAGATCATCACGAGTGCGGATTGAACGCAGTAGCATAGCAAAGGACATTGGCTCACCAAGTAGGTTTTCCATAAAGTTTTTAGCATCTTTAATCTTGGCCATACTGCCTCCTAGTATTTGTGCTTGTTGACTTCAATGATGGTCACAAGCTCAATCTCTCCATCTTTGTTTTGAATATAGATTGCTCAGTAGGCCCTATTGAGTCTTACCGATCTTTGGCCTTTGCGGTCACCTGAAAGTGGCTCATCATGGTAGCCGGGAATCTTTCGGGTACTAGCAAGGCCTTGAGTTGAAACCTGAGTGATCCATGTCAAAAGGGCTTCTTGGATGTTTCGTGGAAGTTTACGAACATCCTTTTCTGTGCTTTTGGTTATGGTTACCTGGGTAACAATTCTCATTTAAGCATTGTACACCAACTTGGAGTACATGGAGATAAGCATATGTCGATACAGCTAAGACTCCAGAATTGTTAAGGAAATCAAGTAACTTTTACATGATTTTTGTGGTTTAAACTCAAACGGTTAGATACCTTTTGACGCAATGTTTTGCTCAAAATATAAGTACCCACATGAAAATTCTAACAATCATTTGCTTCGTTTTCTCATTCAATATTTTTGCCGCTGAAGTTGCACCCAGTGATTTTACATTCAAGAATGGAATGGCTGTTTTCGTAGATTTTAGAGAAGCGGAATACAAAGTAGTTGTTGATTTCAAAAAGAAAACATCAACAGTGGTGTCAAAAGTTCAATTCTACCAAGACAAGAGTGGATTTCCTATCTTTGACATCCGAACAAAAATACAGCGCTTAATGATTGATTCGAATAAATCATCTGCCTCAGAAGTTACTCCTCCCGGTGCCGAGACAAAACTAAGAGTGCTAAACCGATATCTCGAAAAAGGACTTCATTCTTTAGAAGTTGAAAGTGATATTGGTGAATTCGCAGGTGGAATTGATTTTGATAGTAATAGGCTCGATTTTGATATGAGTTTATCTGACTTATTAGACAGAGAATTTTTTGAAATCTGGGCAGTTTCAAATTTGGAGTATGATCAATTCCCTTCTACATTTGAGTTAACGATTTTAAATTCAAAGACTAATCACAAGATCTACCATAATGGCACGACACTTCACCAAAGGCAGAATTTCTTTAAGTTATCTTTTCCGGATTATTTTAATACTTCTGCGGCATACATCCACATCGCTCCAGTCGGTGCCTATCGAGAAAAGTCTTTTGAGATAGAATCTATTTCTGGGCTAAAGGTTCCAGTATTAATCTATACGATGGAGGACCCATCTCCGGATGATATTTTAGATCGTGCAGCTTCAGAAACTTTAAGCTTCTTCCATGAGCTTGAGAGTAAAATTGGTGCCTGGCCTCATCAGCGGCTTTTAATACAGATTAATGAAGGACCTGGAGGAATGGAATATCACGGGGCAACTTCATCCGGAATAGAAGACCTAAGGCATGAATTGATACATAGCTATTTTGCCCGTGGAGTCATGTCATCAGATGGAAAATCAAGTTGGATAGATGAAGCCATCACAGAGTGGATAACTCATGGATACAAAAATCAGGAACTGCCTTGCTTAACATCAAAAGATTGTTCGCTGAAACTTAATGAGCTTCCTTCTTATATTAGACATACAACTGTTTATTATCACCATGGAGAAGCTTTTATTTCTTTTTTAAATAACAAATTTAAGTCTCAGGGCGGAATGCTGCCTTTCTTATCTTGGTTTTTTCTAAAGTATAAGTTTATACCTATTAGTACAGAAATTCTTAAATCTGAATTGGAGCTGTATTTTAATTCTGATTTGACCTATGATTTCGGGACTTACATTTACAATTAAAAGATTAATTTCGGGTGAGTTATGAAGTTAACACATACTTTCTTTATTTTAATTCTCTTGTCGAAATCCTCGTTTGCTCAATTTATAAACCCGAGTAATCCCCTCAATGCTGCATTAAATACTTCCAGCGCCATTTTACAATCTTTCAAAAAAGACTCTATTCCAAAAGATTCTTTGATGGGAGTCTGTGAATTCAATGGGGGAACCTGTAACGGAGCAGAAGTCGAATTGTTTGAAAGTGATAAAAAAGTTTTTTCTGCAACAATTACATCAAGTTCAGAATTTAAAATTCCAAGGCTTAAGATAGACGTCAGTTATAAGTTTATAATAACTTGGAAGAAGCATAATCTAATCGAGGCGCGAACTGTAAATGCAGGAGAATTTGTGAGCATAAAAGTTTCAAGGCCATAATTTTTTTAAATTGACTACAAATTGACTACGGCCCCTCGAAATAGCCCGAAATTCACCGAAATGGACCGCACTGAAAATTGAATTAACTCTTGAGAATCGTTGATAAAAATTAAGAATTACATAAACTTAGAAATTGCTCTTCCCTGACTCATAACCCGAAGGTCACGGGTATCAAATCCTGCTCCCGCAACCAAAAATCTTAAAATTTATCTTTCTAGTAGAATTAATTTTTCTCATTATTTTCTTAGCTTCAGGTTAGCTGGAGAGGCGGCCATTTGAGAAAATGTCATTCAATCACAAGCATTTAAATGTCAGATACATTTATTGAACAAATCAACTCGTCATCCATTTTTTAATTTCCTTACCTATTGTTTTTCCAATAATATCTGCGTGATTCAAACGTTTGTTTCAGTTAAAGGGGTATGAAGTGAAGCTCGCTTATTTTCTTTGTTTACTTAGTTTTTTTTCTTTTCATGCACTAGGCAATGAAACCTTGAGTATTAGTGAAAAGAGCTTGCTGGGTCTTTCACTCGAAACCTCACCCCAGTGGGAATCAATTGAGGCTGCTTTCTTGGCTTCAAAATCTGAGGCCATGCAACTCAAAGATAGATTCCGTCCAGAAGTCTTTGCTCAAGGCAAGTACGCTGAAAATCGTGAAAGACCAATCATTCAATTCATTCCTATTTGGAGCCCCATTAAAACTGCCCAGGTGGGAGTTCGGCAAGCCTTTAGAGGTGGCGTCTCTTTAAGCGCTGCCGTAGGTACAGATCAAAGAAGTGCAATGTCAGCTGCCGGGACTTTTCGAGATGTGACCACGACTGTTGCAAGACTTGATTTACAAGTCGATCTCTGGAGGGATCTACTAGGGCGTTTAAGTAAAGCTCAAATTGATTCGGCGAGCTTGAATCAAGAAAGAGCTGATCTTGAAAAAGAAATAAACCGCAAAGCTTTCGCAGTTTCCTTGAGAAGAACTTATTGGTCTTTAGTTGCTAACAATGAACAAATTAAAATTTATGATGAATTAAAAAAAACGGCACAAGATCAACTTAAAGACTCAAATCAACGCTTACTTGCGGGAGTCAGTGATAAAGGAGAAGTTGCAAGATATGAAGCACAAGTTGCATCCCGAAAAGGGTCAGCGCTATATTATCGCTACCAGCATGAGATACTGGTTAAACAACTAAAAATGCTTCTACCAGAATTGAAAGATAAAGAAATTATTCTCAGTAATTATGATGTTTCTTCAATGATAAAAAACGTTCTTGGTTGCACAGAAATCATTGCATCACAGAGAAATATTCCATTCGATTTTACACGATATGATGAGATAACTGAGCTTATAAGAAAAACACAAAAAGAGCAGATGAAACTTGCCTCTAGCTATGATGAGGTCGATTTAAAGTTCTTAGCTACACTTAAATCTACTGGTCTTGGGAGCAATTCTAACCCAGCTGGAAAGAATGTAGGCTCGTACGGCGCCTCAATAGATGATATGGCAAACAACAATCGTACTGGTTACTCTGCAGGTCTTGAACTTGTGATTCCTGTAGGGAAAGGTGACACAAAACAAACTCAAGAGCTTCTCGCACAAAAGAAATTTGATTATCAATTAAGTCATAATGATGCACTTATAGGAAATACTCACAACCAGCTCGTCAAAATTATCCGAATTTTATCTGATGTGGTTATTGCTCAAAAAGAAAACTCTGAAGCTCTTGAGCGCAGGCTTATTGTTCAAAATAGGAAATTTAAAGAAGCGAGACTTAATGTGAATGATCTCATTCAAGATCAAGATGCTTTTTTGAATTCTAGTCTTACAACGATCAACACACAGTTAGAGATTCTGAATACTCTTTTTGATTACCTTGTCGTCTTTACGGAAACTCCATGTGAGTTTAACAGGATATAATATATGAAATTCTTCGTAGATTTTTTTATACGTAACTATAAGCTAACAATCGTTGTTACTTGCTTCTTTGTGATCATGGGGCTTCAGGGCCTTTCTCGAATGAAATCTGAATCGTGGCCACAAGTTGATTTTGCAATGGCAACAATTGTAACACAATACAAGGGGGCGTCTCCCTCTGACATAGAAGCACTTATCACCAAACCAATTGAAGATGAAATCAGAACTGTTTCAGGTCTAAAGGATGTTAAGTCTATTTCTCAAACTGGTTTGAGTACAATCCTCGTTCGAATCGATATGGATAAAGTTGATGAACGAGAGGTGATGGATGATTTGCAAAAAGCAGTTCAGCGCGTTTCTAAGTTTCCAACGGATCTAGAACAAAGGCCAATTTTTACTCAGATTAAATCTGACGAATTCCCTGCGATGGAAATTGCTATCGTTGCTTCAGGAGAAGAAAGACTGCGTGATCGAATCGCAGACCTTTTGAAAAATGAAATTGAAGATTTAGATGAAGTCAAAGATGTGAGACCGATTGGTTACCGCGAAAGAGAATTTACGATTGAGCTTGACCTAACCAAAATGGATAAACTGCATATTGGAGTTCCAGCAGTTTTGAATAAACTCCAGTCACGGAACATTTCTCTTCCTGGAGGAGATATCAATTCTGGCGCTAGAAAGGACTTGGTAAGACTTGACGCTAAAGTCAAAGATGCGCGGGAGCTTGGTGAAATAGTCATACGCTCGAATTTTACAGGACAAAATGTTCTATTAAAAGATATCGCTGTTGTTATAGATGGAGCTGAAGAGCCACGCTCACTTGCTGCCTATGAAGGAAAGGGTTCTGTCAGTTTGATCGTGAATAAAAAAGGTGGGGCCGATACGCTGGATCTGGCACGAAAGGTTCATGAGATCATCGAAATTTATCGTAAAAACTGGAAAGGTAAAGCTGATTTTATTGTTTACAATGATGAGGGTAAAAAAGTTGAAACTAAATTATCAACCCTTGCCTCTAATGCTTGGTCTGGTTTGATCCTTCTCATTATCTTCTTAATGATTTTTATGCCTGGTTGGATTGGAGCGATGGCAGCACTTTCTCTTCCTATTGGTGTGATGACGGTTTTTGGACTCATGCCAAGCTTTGGATTAAATCTTGATTCTATTTCGATACTTGCCTTTATTATTGCCATGGGAAATCTAGTCGATAACTCAATTGTTATCAGTGATAATTTCGTGGATCTTCGCCGAAAGGGAATGGAAATTGTTCCGGCAGTTAAGAAATCTGTGATGGATTTATGGGCGCCAATTACCGCAACCGTTTTGACCACGATTGCTTCTTTTTTGCCGATGCTTGTAACTCAAGGGATACTTGGAAAATTTATTGCTCCAATCCCAATCGTTGTGACTCTTGCATTACTTGTTTCACTCGTGGAATCATTTTTTCTTTTACCGATGCGATTAGTGGTCGTCGGACATAGAGTTAAAGAAACCAAGGCAGGAGAATCTCACTGGTTTGATAGATTTAAACTAAAATTTGAAGTCTTAATGAACTGGGTTGTCACTCACCGTTATATGACTGTGGGTGGATGTACTGTTCTCATCATAGGTGCATTTGCCATGATGATTTTTGGTAACAACTTCATCTTATTTCCTGCTGATCAAACAGAAATCTATATCGCTCGAGTGGAATCTCCTAAAGGAACTCCTCTTGAAAAAACTTTAATGAATGTTTCGACACTTTCAAAGGACATAAGAAATCTAGTTCCAGATTGGGCCAAACATGTAACTGCGAAGGCAGGCTCCTCAAAAGTTAGTGGCGATGATCCTAAAGGTGGAGAAGGGGACTCACAAGGACTTGTTGTCATTTATGCAAGTGATCTCGCAAAATTCGGAGTCCCACACACACAATTTTTAGCAAAGCTGCGGACTCTTGATGTCAAAAAATATGGAACTGTCATTTTTGAGGAATTGATTAATGGCCCACCAGTGGGATCTCCAATCAATGCAACTTTTCGTTCCAACGATCCTGATCAACTTCAGTCGGCGATTGATCACCTCAGAAATAAAATCGCACCAATTGAAGGAGTCATAGATCTTAAGGTTGATGACTTTGTAGATGCTAATGAAGTGCTAGTGAAACTTGATTACTTAGATGCTGACCGGCGAGGAGTTAGCGTTTCTGAAGTTGGAACGACTGTGAGAGCGGCATTGGGTGGAATATTCATTTCAGATGTCACTTTGAATAATAAAGAAGTTAATCTCAATGTTAAGTTCATGGACAACTTTCGCGAAAAAGAAAGTAATTTGGGTAAGATCAAGGTTACTGATGGTCAAGGAAACCTTGTACCACTGGGAAGTATCGCAACATTTAAAAACATACCAGGCACACCACAAATTAAACGATTTGATTTTAAGAGAGCAAAGACTCTCGTCGGAGGAGTTGATGAGGCCAACACGACGGCTTTTGCCATTAATAAAATTCTTAAAGATGAGTGGAGCACTATCCGAGCTCAATATCCTGAGGTCTCATTAGTCTTCGGGGGTGTTGAAGAAAGTACTCAAGAAAGTATGCAGTCTCTCTTTGATGCTCTTATCTTGGCACTCATCGGAATATTTGCACTTCTGGTTTTTATGTTTCATTCATTCCTAAGACCTTTTATTATTATGATGACTATTCCTTTAGGATTGATTGGATTTTCTGTTGCTTTCTTTCTCCACGGAAGACCTGTTTCCTTTATGGCGCTTATTGGAATCATTGGATTAACTGGAATCATTGTGAATTCAGGAATTGTCTTAATTGAATTTATTGAAATCGCTAGACGTGAAGGTATGGCATTACACCAAGCTTTGGTTAAGGCTTCAAGCCAAAGACTACTTGCTGTTGTTGCTACTGCTTTTTCCACGGTCTTGGGTCTTTTTCCAACTGCCTATGGTATTGGAGGTTCAGACGACATGCTCATACCTATCACTCTTGCAATGGCCTGGGGCCTAACTTCAGGAACACTCTTAACATTAGTTTTCATACCTCCTGCTTATGCGATTTTAGAAGACTGGGTAGCTTTTCTTAAGCGTGTACCAGTTTTTTCAAGAATGATGATAACAATGGAGAAGACTAATGAGCCGAGTGGAGACTTAACATGACCGAGACTCAGCTCCATGAGACAAAAGATAAAATACTTCATACGGCGAGATTTATTTTTTCCGCTAAAGGTTTTGAAGGAGCATCAATTCGACAAATTGCCTCTGAAGCTGGTGTAAATATTGCTGCAGTTAACTATCACTTCACTTCTAAAGATAAATTATTCAAGAAAGTCATCGATCTTGTTTTTCGCGAAACAAGCCAAAACATTCGAACAAGACGACTAGAAAATCCAAATGAAAAAGTAGATGATCTTGCGGTATGGATCTTTCGGTATTTTTTGGAAAAAGCAGATATTTTACGTTCTGTATTCCAAATGATGTTGTCTGAGAAAGGCTGGGGACCTGAGAATCAATGTTTAGATAACGGTGAGAAGTTTGGACCTCCCGGAGGTTTAGCGCTGGCCGAGGCAATAAGCCTTGAACTAGATCATGAAGTCAATGAAGCTGATATGTACTGGGCCGTAAAAATGATATTTTCAAATGTTGTCCATCTCGCTTTGATGTATTCAAACCATTTTTGTAAAATGCCAAGTGAAGAAAAAAAGTATCATAATCAACATGATTTAGAGAAAGATATACACCGACTAGTCGGTGTTGTTTTGAAAGACTTATAAAAATTTATGACCAACTCAAAACTTCTATCGTCTCTAACCTGATTTTCACAATGGCAATCTTCCTGTTGCACCTTCGGCTTTTGTTCAACCAATCTTGAGATACTTAAATCTCCCGAAACGGATCGAAGGATTCCATAATTTACGCAAGTAGAATTAAGAAGAAATTATGAATATCATCTCAGTGTTTTACCATATGATGCTTCCACTCACGAGGTATTCTCAGGTGTTGGTCAAAAGAGAATCCTGACCTATCAGCCAATGATTTATTATGATTCACCGTAAAACGATAATTATATGACCGAACAGCATCAAATCATTTGGCATGCTTTAAAGTCTGATGACGTAATCTCTGAACTTAAAACAAATGCAACGCATGGACTGTCTCAAGCCGAAGCAAAGGTGCGTTTGAAACGATTCGGGTCAAACTCATTACCTGAAACTAAAGTCCGTTCATTTTTATCTATTTTTTTTCATCAGTTTCTAAGTCCACTGATATATCTTTTGTTGTTAGCTACCATCATTGCGTATTCTTTAGGAGAATTACGTGATGCCGTATTGATCCTGATCGTCGTTTTAATGAATGCTATTATTGGAACCTTCCAAGAGGGACGTGCTGAGCAATCAATCGAAGCATTACGTCGATTATCCAAGTTAATGGCCCGTGTTTTAAGAGATGGTAAAGAGCATCTAATTGAAGCAATTGAAGTGGTTCCAGGAGATATCCTTATTTTAAATGCAGGAGATGCGGTTCCTGCGGATGCTAGATTATTGTATGTATCATTCGTTAGCGTGGCAGAAGCTGCACTTACTGGAGAATCTCTTCCAGTTGTGAAAACGATCATTCCTCTTCCTTCCGACACACATCTAGCCGATCGTCAGAATATGATATTTGCAGGTACTTATATTTCGGGTGGTCGCTGTATCGCTGTTGTCACTGCAACAGGGATAAAAAACGAGATTGGTAAAATTGCTAAGCTTGCAGCCACTACGACTCAGCCAATAACTCAATTAGAAGTACGCATTCATCAGTTTGGTAAATATCTTATTCAAGCCGCTGTTATTATTTTTTTTATCACGATCGGATTTGGGATTTGGCGAGGATTTGCTTTTGCGGATATTTTCATGATTGCAATAAGCCAGATGGTTTCTCTCGTCCCTGAGGGGCTACCTGTGGCAATCACAATTGCTTTGGCGATCGGTGTGCAACGGATGGCGCGCAGAGGAACTATCATTAGAAGATTATCGGCTGTTGAAAACTTAGGTTCTATTACAGTTATTTGCACTGATAAGACAGGTACGCTTACGAGAAACGAAATGACTGTTACTAGTATATACTTACCTTTTAAAAAGAAGGAAATAATCGTTACAGGCGCTGGTTACGATCCCGTTGGAGATTTTGAATCTAATGGTTCACCACTTAACCTAAGCAAAGAAAAAACACTTCAAAAACTTTTAGAGGCTTGCATTCTTTGCAATGATGCTCAATTGCTTGCACCCGATTCTTCAGAAAATCGCTGGCGCATTCTAGGTGATCCAACTGAAGGAGCACTCCTCACATTGTCCGCCAAAAGTGGAGTAGATATTAAGAATGTGAGGAAAGAATTTTATCGCAAAGCCGAATTAGCTTTTGATTCTGATTGTAAAATGATGGCAACTCAACATGAAGTTTTTGGTAGAGATCTCATTTATATAAAAGGTGCTCCTGAAAATTTATTAGAGTTGTGCCATTTTGTTTATGATGAAGGTCATATTGAGGTTCTTGATGAAGTTTTGCGAAATGAAGTTCAGGCAGTCTCAAAAAAATTTGCCGAATCAGCACTTAGATTGTTAGCGGTCGGATTCATTAACGATGCCTTCATTGATTCTACGAAGAAATTCACTGCCTTTAAAGATAAGGTCATTCTGCTTGGCTTGATAGGTGAACTTGATCCGCCCAGAGATGAGGTCGCAAGCTCTATACGAGAATGTAAAGGAGCTGGAATTAGGCCAGTCATGATAACAGGTGATCATAAGGCAACGGGGCTTGCTATTGCCAGAACTCTCGGGATTAGTCATGCGAACGATTTAGCCGTTGATGGTAAGGAGCTGGACCAGCTTACTGATGAAGATCTTCTTGAGAAAATTGATCGCATTAGTGTCTTTGCCAGAGTACGCCCAGAGCAGAAACTACGGATTGTTAAAGCTTATCAAACCAAAGGGGATGTCGTCGCTATGACTGGGGACGGAGTAAACGATGCTCCGGCATTAGTTCGAGCGAATGTTGGGATTGCTATGGGAATAACTGGGACTGAGGTGGCCAAAGAGGCTGCAAAGATGGTTATTACGGATGACAATTTTTCAACAATTTTGGCAGCTATTGCTGAAGGTCGACTTGTTTATCAGAATATAAAAAAATTAATTCTTTTTTTGATTGTAACTTCAATCGATGAAATTCTCGTTTTATTTTTAGCGCTTACCCTCGGATATCCACTACCATTAGCGGCAGTACAAATTCTATGGATTAATCTTGTTACTGAGGGAACACTGACAATCAATCTCATCATGGAGCCATCTGATGGTGATGAAATGAAACGGCAACCAGTACCTTCTTCTCAACCATTATTAGACAAGGAGCTGTTGTCAAGACTTCCAGTGATGGTCTTGGCGTCTGTCATTTCCACATTCGGGTGGTTCATCTATCGGACTTCATCAGGCGCTTCACTAAGACTCGTTCAAACGGAAACATTCACGGTTCTTGCTGTCTGTCAGTGGTTTAATGTTTTAAATTGCCGATCATCTACTCAATCAGTTTTCTCTTTGACTATACTTAAAAACCCTTGGTTATTAGGAGGGCTAACTTTGGGGATTTCGCTCCACGCGGCAGTTATTTATTGGTCGCCACTGAGTCAGTTCTTTCATACAGTACCTATCAAGACACCGCAATTTGTCGGTATTGGTATTGCCGCAAGTTTAGTTCTTTGGTCTGAGGAGTTGCGAAAAATTATCACAAGGACATTAATACGGAATAAGAAATTAAAGGGAATTGATGTGAATGGGAAGAAATAGAAAAATAGATACACTACAAGTATTTGGTATCGGTAATTTTATAGCATTACATTTAATTCTAGTAGATAAAGAAACTCACTACGATAGCGAAAAGAACAACTGCCCAAGATGGACGTCTCCAATATTCGAGTAAAATAAAACAAACACAAGCGAGTGCTAAATCTTTTAAAGAGAAAATAGCACTGGTCCAAACCGGATTATAGAAAGCCGCTAGAAGAATTCCGACAACACCGGCATTAAGACCCATCATCGATTGACGTATTTTAGAGAGACTTCTTAATTTTTCCCAAAAAGGGATGACTCCAATAATTAAAAGAAATGAAGGAAGAAAAGTTGCCATCAAAGAGATCATTCCTCCCAAGATTCCATTGGGAGGTACAGCCGAAACAGCTCCTAGGTAACTACTAAAAGCAAAAAGTGGCCCCGGTATGGCATTCGCCACCCCATAACCGGCCATGAATAAATCATTTGTGACCCATCCAGATGGAACAACTTCTGCCTTCAATAGTGGTAGGACAACGTGACCGCCTCCGAAGACGAGGGCGCCTGCTCGGTAAAAACTATCAAAGAGATGAAGTGTTTGGTTAGGAAAGACTGCTCTCAATAAAGGCAATACAACAAGAAGACTTAGAAAGACGGCGACAAAAATCGCTCCAACGCTTTTGCGTCCTTGGTGAATCGGATCATGGGGAAGATCAGTCGTTGATTTTAAAAAAAGAACCCCGAGAAATCCTGCACCGAAAAGAACTAAAATTTGAATGTAGGGAGAATTAAAATTAAGAACAATAAAACTTGAAATAAGGGCAATCGTGATTCTTTCTCGATCTGGACATAGTTTTTTCCCCATACTGAGAATCGCTTGGGCCACAACGGCGACAGCAACAACTTTAAGTCCATGCAACCATTGCTGATGATCTTTTAAATCAAGGTGAGTTATACCTAGTCCAAAGAAAATGAGAATCACGGCCGAGGGTAATGTGAATCCAATCCAAGAAAGAATCGCTCCAAAAATTCCACCTCGAGACAAGCCGATGGCCATTCCCACCTGACTACTCGCTGGTCCTGGTAGGAACTGGCAGAGGGCCACAAGGTCAGCATAGGCTTCTTCACTAAGCCATTTTTTTTTCTTCACATATTCATCATGAAAAAAACTCAAATGAGCAACGGGACCACCAAAGGATGTAAAACCCAAGCGAAGAGCTGTGAGAAAGATTTCTAGATGTCTCATGATTTCCATTTTATTTGTTTAAACAAGTGATAGCAACCTCTTAGATCGCCCGGTGAAATAGGTCTTAAGTTGTGATAAAATGAGAGCGTGAAATTTTTTATACTCCTCTTTTTATGTTCATGTGCTCAGTTATCCCTCACGGTTGATAATAAACCTCGAAAGGATATTAAATTTATTTCTTATGGAAAATATTTTGAAGTGCGGGGTGGAGAAAATATTTTACGTAAAGTGAGCACAGTCACTCTTCAGATTGAATTTAAAGAAACGGGCCCTCAAAATAACATTCAAGATATGATGGCGATTTCTGTCGGAGGAAATACTCCTAAAAGTTACGTTTCTAGGGCGAGCCTAAGACTTGAGCCAGGAGGAAGACTGGTTGGAATTGCACGCTCTACTGACACCGAAGAGGGGCAGGTCGTGAGAGCGAAGCAGCTTATTTCGAAGGGTAAAGCTCATGTTGCCACTCTTGTGATAGATTATGCTCAAAATGAAATGAAACTTTATTTGGATGGTAAAGAACTTGAAACTGAGGGAAAAGTTAGTTTTGCCTCCAAAGAGACACCTGATACAGCGTCCATCTCTTTTGCGGTTGGCTCTGAGGATGATGGATCGAATTTCCATTTTGAGGGGACACTTCGAAATCCCAAAATTTGGACGAGGAAACTTTCGATGGAAGAAATGAAGAATTAAGATTCACTACTTTATTTTAAATCCAGTCTCAAACCTACGAACGAACTTAAGTAAGAAAATGTCGTATCAAGAGATTTTTCATTTGCTCCAGAATCGATCATCTTGGAGAATTTGGGCCAATTTATTTGATTACCCTAGTTAAATGGCATCGGATCCCTCTGCTAACTAAATGAAAATTGTGGAATTACAGAATTAATATTAAGGGATGCCAAATAACCGTCCGATCAGATCAAATGATAAGGACTAAGTTTATGAAAAGAATCTCCATGAATCTCTTTTAAGTTCCTTTGTTATTACTCATTTATTCTTGTAATAACATCGGAACAGCGAACTTTAATGGGAGTGCTGTGCTTGTAGACACTGGGATCAATTTATCCCTTAGCTCTCCGACTTCTTCACCTTCAACAGATAATACTCCTACATTGTTAGTTTCAGGACTCAAGTCTGGTCAAGCGATAAAACTCTTCTCTAATAGCACATGTAGCATACAAGTTGGTTCTGCTACCTCGAGTGGATCATCTGCTTCGGTAACATCAAGTTCGTTGTCAGTTGGAAGTTATCAATTCGCTTTCATTGTAACTGAAAATGGAAGTACTTCAAGTTGTTCAGGAGGAAAGCTTTCCTATGAAGTAACGTCCGCTGGCCCAACATTAACTTTTGGTAGTTGGATCACACCGAGTTCTGCTACAACTGCTGGTTCTGCTGCACAAATGTCTAAAATTAGTTTTACTGTTCTTGGAGCTCAATCAGGAGAGACGGTTACGATTTATACGGATAGTGGTTGTACTTCATCGGTTGGATCAGCGACTGCTTCTGGTGCACCAGTGACTGCAAACATTTTAACAAATTCATTACCGATTGGAACATCTCAGACATTAAGTCTTTATGCTAAAGGATCAGTAACTTCTGGTTGCCAGAATCTCTCAAAAACGTTTCACTTTGCTTGTCCAACTGGTTATGTACCAGTGCCTAAAAATTCTTCAGTGGATGCAGCAGATGATTTTTGTGTGATGAAATGGGAAGCGAAGTGCGCGACTGATATTACAGGGACAAGTTCGTGTGCATTAGGCACGGGGGCCTCAAGTACAACTAAGGTCGCTGTCTCTACAGCTCAAGGATTACCATGGAGATCTATTACTCAAATTCAAGCATCTACTGCATGTTTAGAACTTAATTCATTAAACGATGTCACTAATCGCTATGACCTTATTTCAAACCCTGAGTGGATGGCGATCGCACGAAATATTGAAGGGACTGCATCTAATTGGTCTAATGGATCAGTAGGAAGTGGAGTACTGAGTGTTGGACATACAAATAGTTCCGCCGGAACCTATAGAGCGTGTGATGGATTACTATCTAACGTTACAGCGAATGATTGTACAGTTGGTGGAGTTAATCCTAACTATAAACGAACACATGTGCTCTCTAATACGCAAGTTATCTGGGACATACCTGGAAACCTTTGGGAATGGGTTGATTGGAGTACGGCCCCAGGTTTGGCATCTCCACCTATTTGTGGAAATGGTGGGTGGATTGAATTCTCTGATGTCTCTACGACTTGTCCGGGTGCTTATCAGTCAAAAGAATATCTTCCATTATTGACATACACGGGAGCAATGTCTGGGTATGGTTTAGGTCAAATTCATACAGGTGGCGCCGGAGCCATTATACGAGGCGGTGAATGGTATGATGGCCTAACTGTACCAGGAATTTTTGCGATGATGGTTCACCTAGGTCCAGGAACATCCATGCCGGAAATTGGTTTTAGGTGTGTTTACAGGCCTTATAACTAGTTATTAATACATCCTTTATTTTCGAAATCATTCGAGTGACTCAAAATATATTGAGTCTAATAAGTTGATACGGAACCGACCAGTTTGATGCTAGAATAGATCATAAACTAGACTTCCTATTTCTATGAATAATCCATCGAATCTATTACCAAAAGTTCATCTTCCAAAAATTTTATGGCTTGAAGATGATAAATTATATGTCTCCCTTTTGAGGGAGGATTTTGAACAGAAGTACCATCTGGATAATATTTCTTCTAGCGATGACTTAAATAAGATTGATGTTCAGGGACTCAATCTTTATCAGGCCATCCTTATTGATATGGAGCTTGAAAATGGAAGAAGAGGTATAGAAGTCATAACCTTACTAAAAAAGAATGGCATCCCTGTTCCGATCCTTGTGCTGTCAAATGATGAAACGATGAGCTCCAAAGTGGATGCTCTTGGCCTTGGGGTTGATGATTATCTTTGGAAGGCCATGGCGCCAGAAGAAATGATTCTGAGATTAGAAAATGCCATCGCAAGAGGACTTAGGGCAAGGGCTGATACGAAGATCACCTTTGGTCTTTTGGAATTAGATCCTTTTAGGCTGTTGATTAAAATTCAAAACACGGAATTAGAATTTTCAAAGATTGAATTTCATCTGTTGATGTCTTTAATAAAAAATCACCCAAGGCCACTGACCTGTGATTATTTAAAACAAGAAATTTGGCGTCAACCCAAAGTCGAAGTAGGCACGATCAATACTTTTATCTGGAAGATGAACAAGAAATTAAATTCTTGGGATTACCGGTTAACTAAAGAATTAGAAAATATTTTCATCATAAAAAAGTCACCTGATGAAGAATGATTCAAGTTCACCAATCGTAGCTGCAACATTTTCAACAGATCAGTTGTATGTTCAAAAATTTACCTTCATTTATTGCTGTGTCATTCTCACTTTTTCCGTCTACTTTACGCCCCAGGATTTTAATCTCAAAGTCGCTGTGATTGTTAATATCCTTTTTTACCTGATCGGCGCTCCTTATTGGTTTCGAAAAAGTAGAATTCCAAGTCTTTATCTGAATTTCGTTTCACAAATTTCAAACGCGTTGGCTTCTGTTTGGACCTGTTCATTCCTTGGGCCATCGTCGCATATTAACCTCGTTGCAATTCCCCAGTTTGTTCTTGTATTAATGATGTTCGATAAGAAGCCGAAACTAAAAATTTTTCTTGGAGTCGTTTGTCTCTTCTTACTAATGTTGCCTCTATTCCCATTTGTGAATGAAGTGTATCTCGATAAAAGGATGAAAGAATCAAATCTTGCCATTTTAAGGAGTCTTATCGATCTTAGTATTCTTACGTTTACGATTTATCAATTTAAAGTGATTGTTGAAAATTGGCGGGATACATTAATGAGAGTTAAGGAAGAGAAAGCAAAAGTTCTCGAGGAAAGTGTTTGGAGACAAAAGTTACTTAAAATTCTGTGTCACGATATTAAAGAGCCCATGGTTTATACTCTTCAATACTTAAGGAAGTTGAGAAAAAGAATTGCGTCTGAACAAGATTTAGTTCTCCTAAACCAAGTTGAAAATGCACAGATGGTGATTAGAGAAGTTATTTCAAATATAGAAAGCTATTCGTCTTCAACCGTAGAAACAGAAATACCAAAAAATTGGATTTCACTTGAGGAGGTTTTAGAAAAAACTCTACCCTGGATTAAGAGTAGGTTAGATGAAAAATCTATTCAGATAAAATTGATAAATGGTACCGATGGACCAAAATTTTATGTCAATATCGACTCATTTTTATATCAAGTTTTTAATAATCTGATTACCAATGCCATTAAATTTAGTCCCAGAGGATCAACAATAGAGCTTGAGGTCATAAAACTTGATAACAATATGGCGAGATGGATCATTCGTGACTCAGGAAAGGGTATAAAAAGAGAGGCGCTTACGGATTCACTTTTTTCAGAGTTAGGATCTGATGGCGAAATCGGTTCAGGTCTAGGCATAAAAATAGCCAAAATATTTGCAGGTAAACAAAACGTAGAAATTTCTTGGCATTCAAAATTCATTCATCAAGAGATCCAATTCGAAGGAACTGAAATACATCTTGATCAAAAAATAATAGCTTAGTCTTTTAACTCACTGGTCAAAAACAGACAACTCTTGTCCCAGAACGTGGAAAATTTCGACCACAAGTCACTCAAAATATTTTGAGCTGAAAAAAAAATATCTCACTTTAAATTTAATTATATGAATTTTGATATCTCAAAGGAGGAGATGATGAAGGTTTTTATTATGCTGATTCTCATGACAGTGCTTTGCGTGTCTTGTGGTTCAGAAAGTGATTCAGCAAGTTCGAGCGGTGGTAACTTTTCACTACAAGGGGAAGGTTAATATGAAAAAAATATTAATGACTGGAGTTATGACGTCAGTATTATCCCTTGGCGCTCAAGCTGGAGTTAATACAAACGCGCTTGAATTAAAAATTTATAAATTTGCCGTTTCAACTTCTCCAAACTGCTCAAACCTAACGACCGTGATTACAAATTCTAATCCAAGCTACCAAGATTTTAAGGGGGCCCCTGATCTTGGCTCAGGTGAGCTTGCTGATGGAACTTATCCCTGTGTGGCGATTGAGTTTTCAGATCAGATTAGAGTGAGCCATGCCGGGCCAACAAATTTTTGTACTCCAACATTTATTCAAGATGTATGTCGTGATAATGGAGGTGGTGGTGGTGCACCGACATCAACTCAGATTGATGGAAGTACAACAACCTGTACATCTGGAGAGGATAGAATTGTGATGTACATCACAACCGCAAAAGATGCTGTTTCACAAAATTGGAATCCATTTAATCGTCCTGGATGTAACACTGCCGGTTGTGGAACAGCAAATACAGATGCTGGGATTCATTTAGGCTCGTCTCTTACTGTAGCAGGTGCTGAAGTCGGAAAGTTCACGGTTAATACGGATGGCAAAGTTTGCGATGGAGATGTTGGTGGAAATTGCGCTGGGACATCTGGTTGCGAGATGTTGCCCCCAGATTTTTCTTTTTCTCAAATTTAATTTTCGGTGGAAAGGTCGCAAGAGTTCTTTCTTGCGACCCATAATTTAGAAAAAAATTACTCTAAAGATAGTCCAGATAACCAAGTGCGATCAACGACAAGTTGCTTCGCAAAACTTCCACTGATCGTATTTTTTAACATAGGGAGTGTCGTTAAAGTTGTTAGTGAACCACACAATCCCGTTGCATCAGAAAGATCTGTTGCGAGCCCGCATGGATTTTCAATTGGAGGACAAGAAGGAGATTGTGAAAAATATCCTGTACCATAAACATAGGTTCCATCTGTTTTCATTTGGATACCACAACCAAGTCCAGTAAAGTTTGCTCCTGGAGAATTCGTTTGTGTTGAATCTGCAGAAGAAGCACTCGATAACTCAAAAATGCCTTGTAATTTATCCGCTTTAATATGTGTGACACTTGAATAGTACTGGCCGCCATTCTTTTCAACACTGATTTGAAAAACTTCCATGTCATCACCATTCTCATCTATTTTTGACAGCACGGCCATTGTTGGTGGATCTGAATCATTAGATTCAAAACTCGCATTCGTTTGTATTTCGGCCACATACCAATAACCACCGGCCTTTCCGAAATAAACTTTAAAGTCAGACATTCCCATCGAACTCGCATCTATTGTTTGCACGCAAGATAATTCCATGGGAAAACTAAATCCAGAGGCAATTGTTGGTGGAGTAAAAGTAGAAGTTGGAGTATCGGCACAGACAATGATAGCATCTGCGAGACTATCTAATCTTGAGTCAACGCTATTAAGTCGATACATGAAATCTGTTGGACCGGGGGAGAAGAGTTTACTTTTCATATCATCTAATTCTGAAACAAATAGATTTTCACCCTTGAGGTTAAAACCTACGGATGAAGATTCCAGTGAACTAGGAAGTGAAGCCTTAGCAATTGTCACCATGCTTGGTACAGGTGATGATGAGCCAACACCAGAGCTACTCTCGTTTTTTGAGCAAGCTGAGACTAAAATGATTGCCAGTAAACTGGTTATTTTTAAAGTAGATTTAAATTTAGACATAATATTTCCTTTCTAAAAATGAACCTTTTAATAATCTTTAAATTAAGACTAAGCTGTACACTCAAAATAAAATGAGTGAATTTGACTTTTTATTTTGAAGGACAAGTTTCCCATCCGAAGAATTGGACAATAAAAATGTAGTGTAAGGGAATGAGGGCAAATATTTTAGGAAATAGCTTTTAATCTAATGGATCTGTTACTTTCTTACGTCTATTGGGATTGTTAATCATAAATTTCATACCAACACTATTTCCCATAAAGCCAAGATTGTATTTTTGTGTTCCATCCATGAAACCATGACTTTGTTTATAAAAGCTCAATTTATTTTCATAAAATAAACCAAATCTCTCCTTAGGAGTATTGAATTCAATTCGATTGGTGAGACTTCCGCCATAGCCTTGAATTCCGAATTTGTCAGTGTACCCATCAAAATCCCACCAAGCATTTTCTTTAATCATGACTGTGACGTTTTCACCGGTCATGACTCCAACAGCAGCACTTGGGACATAAGTGAGGGAGCCTAGTTTTGAATCCAGTAAATTAAATCGATGCCCATAACCAATTTCAAAAGTCATTTGTTTATGGGAGTTTCGATTTGTTACGAGTTCACTTTCGCCAGGAGTTTGATTATATCCGTCAAAAGGTTTATTGACGTCTTGAACACCATCAACTGAGACTCCATCAATCGTTCCTTTCATATACTTTACTTGGCCATCGGCCTGAAGGAATTTTGGATGGAAAGCAGAAAGAAAAAATTCATGACCATCCTTTTCAAGACTCACGACAAAAGTATTTGTGGGTTCATCAATCATTTGAAAAGGATTATTGCCTTCTTGTTTCCAAGTTTCAGGTGAAAAATATTCTCTCGAACTTCTTTCCGCCCACTCGTAGTCTTTGATTTCAACATTGTACCTAGAAGATTGAAAACTTATGTCGGAATTAAAGTAGGTTGTGTAAGAGTGACTCGCGTAGAGTCTAATTTTCCATTTATTACTTGGTTTCACTGGAAGAGGTGGTTCTCCTGAGGATTTTTCAAAACATGTTTCAGGATTAAGATTAATTCCATTTTCTGTGCTTTTTAATAATTCAGAAGTGAGTGACGCCGATTCTTTTTTTAAGTATTCTTCACAAAATCCATCATCAATCACAATGATGGGCATCGTAATTGGTTTATCCATACACAGAGAAAGGAGATCGAGCTTTTTCATTGGTTCGGTTTGAGACCAAGCGAGAAAAGGAAAAATGGATAAGAGAAAAAACATTTTCATAGGACACGGATCGGAGATACTGACCCAAAACTCAACGTCAAATTTAGTGCCTGACTGGTTTGATCTTGTTTGGGCCAAAAACTTATCTTAGGGAAAAAATAAAAGCGGTGGTGTATTTGTATAATGTATCTCAAAGCTCTATATTAGATCATGGCTTCATTATCCTTCGCAGCCTTGGGCGCTTTTCTTTTTTCTTTACCCTTTCCTGGAATCATTTTTACCGCGGGTTTGGGTGAAGGGTGGCCGTCCTTTTTAATTGCTCTATTGGGTTTATCAGTTCTCGTTAGGGGAATTCTGAGATTACCTAAGAGGAAGAGCTTTTATTTTCTCATGATGTTTTTTGCCGTTCACTATCTCATGACCTTTTATTGGGTTACTTTTCCGATTCATGAATTTAAAGGTATTTCAAAACCAGTCAGTCATTTATTAGGCATTGTTTTTTTTCTTATCAATTTTGGACATTATTTTTTAGTTTGGGTTCTGACTAAGAATTTTAATTTTGAAAAGTTTAGTAAAGATGAAAGCCTTCGCTTCCTTGCTGTAGCTCTGTTAGTTGCGACTTTAGACTTTTATTATCCGCAAATCCTTCCTGTTCATGCAGGACATATCTTTTATTTTCTTTCCTCCTCCTTTTGGGCCTCAATTGGGGGAACCTCTTTTCTTACCTTTGTCCTTATCTATGGCCTACTTTGGTTTTGGAACTCTGGACCTAAGTTTAAGCTCACCATCGCAAGCATTTTTGTTTTAATTTTATTGGGTGTTGAATTTATTGACCAATCTGAAAAGGGGGAAGCAAAAAATATCAAGGTCTCCCTAGTCCAGCCGAACGTTCCTAATTTGGCGAAGATTCAAGCTGAATTTGGCGAAAGACAGGCGCTCCAATCGCTTATGCAGATTCTTGCTCGTCAAACTAGGCTCGCGACGGGGTTAGTTTTCTGGCCAGAAACAGCCGTGCCCTTACATGTTTCCTATGAAGAAATGTTACCTGGAGAGAGGCAGAATTGGCTCTATCGAGAAATTTTCACTCGCAGTACCTTGGTGTTTGGTGCTTACCTGAGAGAAGGGGATAAAAAGGCAACTAATAGTTTATTGGCGTGGGATTCAGGGAAGCTTCAACGTTACGATAAAGGCTATCTTAAACCTTTCGCTGAAGAACTTCCTTTTGGTGATGCTTCTCCTATGATCGCAAATTTGATAGGACTTGAATACCCAGTCATCAGAGGTTTTAATCAAAACCTTTTTGAAATTAATGGAGTAAGATTCTTTGGAAGTGTTTGCTATGAATCTTTAAAGCCTAATTACGTAATGCAAATGTTGCGTACTTTTAAAATACGGCCACACTTCTTAATCAATGTGGCCAACGATGGATGGTTTGGTAAAACGTCTCAACCTTATCTACATTTTTTAATGAATGAGTTTCTTTCTGAACAACTCAATGTCCCAATCATTCGAGCCGCAAATACAGGAATTTCTGGAATTGCTTTCCCGGATGGAAGAAAGTCGCTAACGACGGCCTGGCATCAAGAAACAGTCTTGAATGCTGAGATCACTTACTTTGAAACGAGACCAACTCTTTTTGAAAAACTGGGATTTTTGTCTACGTTTGGTTTTGCAGCGTTGTTATTACTAACTCATTTCCTATTAAATTTCTTGAAACGAAAGGGATGAATCCATAATTTTATCCAAGTATCATTTCCTGTTTGATTTTGTTCTTTAGGTAGATGAACTGGATTTATTCTTTTTTTTAATAACTGATCCCATATTACAAACATATGGCCTAAATTCTTATGCTGAGTTTTTTCTTGGTGATGAAGTGCATGGTATGCTGGACTTACAATCATCTTCCCAAGTATGCCGAAGTGCCAGTTAACCTTCGCATGTGATAGTGCTGAAAATACAAACATGAATATATTTAGGAATACATAGTTTTTATAAGGGATACCAAAACATCCGAGGATGATAAATAAAGTCGAATGAGTAATGACTGTTTCGATCGGATGAAATCGCAATGATGAATGCCAGCGTAAATCGCGAGATGAGTGATGGATGAAGTGAAGTTTCCACAAAAAAGTCTCATGGTAGATTAGGTGCCAAGTATAGGCCCATAGGTCAGCAAAGAAGATTACTAATACCCATAACACCCATAATGGGAGGATTGAGGGAAGATTAATAAATGACCAGGTTCCAGATAGTGAAAAATAGTAAAAAAGAACTTTTGAAACGAAAAAGTTCGCAATTATTGGATTCGTCATACCAAAGAGAAGGTCGCAAAAGAAAGCTCTGCCCAGTGTATATTTTTTCTCCAGTAGCCCGAATGCAACAATATTGAGTCCAATGAATCCTAAAAATATGATCATGTTCATGGGGTCCAAATGAGTTTTTTAAACAACTTAGATCTCAGATGTTAAAGTTAATGTGAAAATCTTGGATAATAGTAACATAATAGCCTATAATTGATTTATGAATGATGATACCAAAGAAAGTGATCCAAATAATTCTGATACTTATTATTTTGGAGGTCTCACGGTAAAAAAAATCGAGATTGTTGAGGACGTTTTTGCGATTGCACAGTCTCCAATTAATTGCATTGGACCAATTACTTTTGGACCGTTTGGACCGTTTGGATCCTAAAGAATGTTTAGTTTCATTATTCCTGCGTGCCAAGAAGAGTCTCAAATCCGACTTACCATAAGATCCATACTTAAGAACAATTGGGAATCTCCTCCAGAGATTATAGTTGTTGAAAATGGATCAACTGACCTAACAGCATCGGCCGCCAAAGAAGAAGGGGCCATTGTCCATTCTCTTTCAGTTCAAAGTCGATCCCTTGCAAGAAACTTCGGAGCTAGTCTTGCCACAAAGGAGTGGTTGGTCTTTCTTGACTCCGATGTTGTCCTCGACGAAAAGTGGAGTGAGGGACTTCTTAAAGCCGTAAAGAATCCTTGGTATGAGATCATTCAGGGCCCAATCATCCCTTCCGGAAAAGAAAATTTTTTAAATCGATTTAGATATAATCATGTGAGCGAAAAAACCAACGCAACCTTTTGCTCATTTCTTACGGAATCATTTATACCAATTCTTAATTCAGCTTGTTTTGCTATTAAAAAGCAAAATTTTTTTGCGATAGGTGGTTTTGATGAAAACCTTCCTCGGTCTGAGGATCTTGATCTTGGCTTTAGGTGTTTCTTTGAAGGGTTAGTGTTTGCTACGGAGTCATCTATGAGATCCTATGTTTATTGGAATCATGGAATTATTGGTTACCTTAAAAGATTCTATTTTCAAGGAGAGTCTATTCGTAAACTTGAAAGAAAATGGCAGATGAATTTGGTAGAGGATGGAAGGAGACTAGTTTCTATTAGGACAATTACGGAAAAGTTTGGTTTTTTTAAAATTCTAATTCATATTTTACAGTGGTTTGGATGGAAAAAAGAATCTCTTGGAGACCAAGTTATCATCCAAAAAAAAACAATGTGGCCTTATCGCTTAAGAGGAAGGAACTCCAGGCTTCCCTTCTTTTGGAATTGGAGGTATAAATGGTGCCCTCTGCCTCATACCCGGTTTGTGTTTGGATTAGAAGATATAAGAATTTATTATCTAAATGAAATTTTTGATATCCTCTATTGGAAAAGCGAAGGAAGCATTCAGGATTTAGATGAAAGGCTTGACCTCATTCAAAATCCTGAAGGTTTTACGATTGCCTAGTTTAGTTTTTTAAATGTCTCTGGTACTGAAAATATTTTCTGAGGAATAATAGTGTCTATTTTTTTGGCTATATAGATTGCATTTATATCTTTTGCGACTTCTCTGGTTAAAATTAGTGCTAATCGACCCGTTTGGGGTTCAACAATGCGTTCAATGTCCAAACGATTCATCACAAATGGAGTTACGGAATAGGAACTATACCATAGACTGTAAGTCATCTTCGTTTGATCATTTTTATAATATTTAGGATAAAGCTTTTCACCCAAGATTTCCATTGAGTTAGACGGATTACGTGGTTTATCTTCACTAATTTTTAATATTGGTAGTTTGTCATAATTAACTAAAGAATATGTTTTTTCTTTCATGTCCACAAAAGTCATTATTTTTTTTTCGTCATCAAATATATAAATAAATTCTTGTTTGTCGTTCGCTTTTAACCCAGCAGTTGTGACGATAGCTTTCTTGTTGTTTGACATATAAAAATGAAACTCATATTCCCTAGGGAGATTGCCGCTAACATAGTTTTTACTGTAGCTAACTTCATAGTAAACATGTCCTGGAAAAGGTTTTGCCCACGCCAATGAGAATACCCAACAATTTATTACAATCAGCATGTAAAATAGCTTCATAAGTACCCCTTTCTCATTTAGTAACTTTTATAATAGCATAAATCATTATGCAGAATTCGCAATTGGCCGATGCTGAAAATAGTGCTTTGATATGGATCCTCAATAAGGCCCAGGAATGGGAAATTCAGTTTGAGTTAAATCAGCAATTGGTGGAGCATTTCAATATCCATTTATATAGTTGTCATTTAAGGAAGTTCGGACATTTGGCCATAGGGTTTGGGGCCGACCATAATAGGCGACGCGCTCAGCTGAAGGCTGCAATGGAATCTTTAGAAAGACGATTGGTAATTGATAACAGTTGGAAACACTCAAGTGGAACTTCTTTGCATATTGACCCTCATATTGCCCGTGAAAAGGCCATCAATGAGGCACTTGAAAGAGATGCTTTCTTTTGTCATTTCTATACTCAAACTTCTTTTGGCCTGTTAGATGATTGTAAGCTCTCGGATGAGTGGAGTGATTTACTTAAAAAAAGAAACCTCATAGGAGAGTTGAGGCGACTTCATTCTCATGGAGATATAAACGTAGTAGTAGCAGCACTTAGAGATGAGGAAAGAAAAATTGGTATATGTATCGGACTAGGAGCTAACCAATCAGCCAAAAAGGCAGCTATTCACGCACAGAATGAGTGTTTGAGTTTTTATTCCTATTTGGTGAGCTCAAAATCTCCTGTTAGTTTTAATATCAATCAATTTCGATCAAAAGAAGATTGGAGTGTTTTCGACCATGGTCATCTTGGTAAAGATATAGAATATGGGGAGTGGTTTTGGGATACGTACCTGGCCTCGCCATCCTCCAACCGAACGACTCTAAACGGATTACCTACGGCCCAGGAATACCAAATCACTGGGGTGATTCAAGATGCGCCCTTTTCTCTTTGGAGGGCAGATCAGACAGGCTTGCAAGAGCCCTTCTGGGGAAGATATGATGAATTGAATCAAAAGAGATTAGAGGAATTTTGTGGAAAAAAATGGGAGCAGATCATTCGTCCGTCCTATCCCCACTGTTTTACATAAGTATGATTAAATATATTCCAAATGTTTTTTCTAAAGCGGAGCATTCCCTCATCAAAGATTATGCCACTAAACTATACTCACAAAGAGATGTGTTAGGGTGGGATGAAAAATTTAATCGTCATTTCGTGCACAATCCTAAGCCGCTACAGAAGTTCCATCTTTTGCTAGAGGAATTTATGAGTGAACACTACGGAAGAAAACTAAAAAAAAGCTATTGCTACTTAGCGATGTATGGACCGAATGGTGTCTGCAAGCGTCACGTTGATCGTATCCAATGCCAGTACTCTTTCGATTACTGTCTTACATTTGATAAACCTTGGCCTTTGTTCGTTGAAGAGAATGGCAGTGCTGAAAGATTTGATTTAGAAGAAAACAGTGCTCTGGTTTATCGCGGTACCGAGCAGTTCCATTGGAGAGAAGATAGGAAAGAAGGTCATTTTTGCCACATGATCTTCTTTCACTTTGTACCCATAGAATTTGAAGGACAATTAATTTAGATAACTTCGATGATTTTGTACTCGATAAGATTTTTTATAAAAGCTGCAACATCCTCTTGAAACTGATTATTATCCCAGTTTTTCCCTTCTTGTAGGGTCAGCATCTTATTGATCAGGCTTTGTTTTTGAGAAATAGCTTCAAAAATTTCAATTGCGATGCCGTCTATTTCAAAAATCGACTCGTCTTCATTGAAAAGAAATGCAACAATCTTACCATCCGACTTTCTAAAAGCGACTTCACTACTTAATTGGTAGAATTCTGCGATGTGCTTTTTATTGAAGAATTGGATTAAAGTATTTTTGGTCATGGATTACCTATGGGGAAATGTTATCAGGATTTAATTCTTAATATCAAGAAAAAGATCGCAGAGATTCGAACCGATGTCGATGACATTAATGGGCCTATGGAAATTTTAAACAGCACCCACATGCTGAATGAAAATTTTTTAGATGAGCTTCCAGAAATTCTTCGGGATAGACCAATGGCCCGACAAACTTTCAATGGTCAAGATTTTAGTCAATTCCCGCTCACCCTGTTGAACTACGAAGGATACAACTTAGATTTATACTTCTGGAACAAGGCCAATACTTCCATTCATGATCATAATTTCAGTGGTGCGTTCAAGGTTATTAAAGGCATTTATTTTCAAACGACGTTCCGATTTGAAAAAATAAAAGTATACAATGACTGGTTAGCGCAAGGGGATTTGAATAAGATTAAGAGTGAAAAGCTCATCGCTGGTGATGTCATAGGTATAAAAAGGGGCAGTGATTTCATCCATGAAACCTACCATTTCCAGGGAGAATGTGTCACAGCTTGTCTTCGTTCAGAGGCAAGAACTGGACCAATTCACAGTTTCTTTCCACCCTCTCTCAGGCTAAAATCTGTACCCTTTGATTTAAAAGAAATCAAGATGCTTGATTATATTCGTTTCCTTATGCTTACTATTGATGAAAATACAGAAACGATTCGCTCTCTCTTAAGTGATTTTAGTAATCCTATCCTTTGCCAAATTATATTTAGTTATAATGTTCCTGAATGGCTCAAGCGGGTCGAGCTTAGAAGCATTGCAATGGAAGTATTACAAAACCGTCATCAAAATGAGGAATGGTTTCCAGAAATAAAACGCTGCCTTGAAAGGCAAAAGATTATGAACACGAAGCTTGGTCATCTAATGACTTGAAAAGCGACTGCCTTTTCAAAGCACTCACTAATTTCATTTTTTTCAGACAAAAGAGAATCCATTTAACAGGGTCCCAGTTATACCATTTTCTTCCAGCGCGATAATCGTTTGGGAGCATATGATGATAATGATGGTAGCCATCCCCCATCGTTAAGATAGCAATCCATAGGGAGTTTCCTGCGGTGATATTTTTTAGCGGGCGAGATCCAAACATATGGCAGTAAGAGTTGATGAGGAAGATGGAATGATGGAACAAGAAGATTCGAAAAAATCCAAGAAAGAAGAGACCGAAGGCAAGATTTCCAATCAGTATCCCTAAAAAAATCGGAAGAATTAATCCCATGAGTATGGATAAAGGGATGATCCATTTATTTTGCCAATTAATCCAGTAATCACTTTCTAGGTCTTGAACAAAGCTGACGGTGGAGCTGACTTCATCAGAATGAATCGCCCAGCCTAGATGGGCATATAAAAAACCCTTACTGATCGAGTATGGATCCATTTTTTCGTCTTCCGGATAAGCATGATGATGGCGATGATCTCGTGCCCATTTAAGTGCTGAATTCATAAAAGCAGCTGGCCCTAATAAAAGGAAAAAAAATTTCAAAGAAAATTTGGGCGTAAAAGATTTATGGGAGAAGTAGCGATGATATCCAGCACATATAGAAAAAGCGATTAGTAAATATAAAACAAGGAATGTCGTGATTTCTGTTAGGCCAATTCGAATCCCTCCTGTAAATAAAAAATATAGGCCAATGATGGACATCACAGTACTAAGGGAGAAGAAAAAAATATTTATCCTTTTAAAAGATTTCATACCTAGAGGAGTATCCTTGATAAGTTTTATTATAAATTATTTTGGTTCTTTTTGCAGAAAATAGGTGACTCAAGACATGTGATTTTAAAGTATGGAATTTCTACTTACCAACCCAAGCCTTTTCCGAAAACACTCTAAAAGCCTTGTATTGACTAATGATTCCTGATATTTAAGAAGAAAAAATTGATTTAAAGAGAGCGGTTTATGGCATTCATTGAAGTCACTGATCTTAAGAAGACTTACTCAAGTAATGATAACCAAGTTGAAATTTTGAAAGGCTTGAACTTGGAGATAGGAAAAGGGGAGTTTGTTTCTCTTATGGGTCCCAGTGGCGCTGGAAAGAGTACTTTCCTTCAGCTTTTGGGAGCACTAGATAGGCCCACCAGCGGAGAAATCATTATCGACGGAAAAAAAATTGGATCAATGACTGATAAAGAACTCACCATTTTTAGAAGAAGGAATTTAGGTTTTATTTTCCAGTTCTTTAATTTAATGCCCACACTTTCTGTTCTTGAAAATGTTGTCCTCCCTTGTTTTCTTGATGGAAAAAAATTAAAAGAAGTGAGGGGAGATGCTGAAGAAATTCTTTCAAGACTTGGGCTTTCTCATCGATTAGATCACCGGCCTTATCAATTATCCGGAGGCGAAATGCAGCGAGTTGCTATCGCCAGAGCACTCATTAATAAACCTTCTCTCATCTTGGCGGATGAGCCAACAGGGAATCTTGATAGTAAGAACGGTAAAGAGGTTCTTTCTATTTTAAAAAACCTCGTCACAGAGTTTAAAGTGACACTCATTATGGTTACCCATGATAAATCTGCTGCAGATTATGCTGATCGCAAGATTTTCATGCAAGATGGAACCGTCATTTAAGGGAGATCTATGATTTCAAATCTTTTTCGATATTTTAGCCTTCGTTATCTTCTCATGAATCCTTTCAGGACTTTCCTGACATTTTTAGGAGTGGCATTAGGAATTTCACTTTTTTTATCCATACTCTTATTGAATGATGCAACCCTGAGATCAATGGATGAGAACATTGAATCTATGACAGGTAAAGCTGATCTAACGATAACTTCAGATGGTATGGGGTTTGAGGATTCTGTTCTTGAAAAGGTAAAAAATATCCCACAAATAAAATCCGCCATCCCACTAATCATTAATTATGCTTACATGGAGAATGGATCTGTTGGATCTAGTGGGCCAATGATCTTTCTTGGTATTGATCTATTAAAAGATAACTCTGTACGTGAATACAATAAGGAAGGAGGGGATATTATCCCTGATCCTCTAGCGTTTCTCAATCAAGCAGACAGTATTATTGCAACAAAGTCTTGGGTAAAACGGCATCATTTAGAGATGGAAAGTTCGATTGATCTTCTGACGAAAGAGGGCCTAAAGTCATTTGCTATCAGAGGAATGATTGATGATATTGGTCCTGCGAAGGCGTTTGATGGAAATATGGCGATCATGGATATCGACGGGGCCAGGTTTAATTTTGGCAGGGATGGTCTGTATGATCGAATTGATCTCATCCTTCAAAAAGGTGTGAGTGTTAAGATTCTTAAGAATGATCTTAAGAAGCTTTTAGGTTCAAGATTTAAAGTTGAAGATAAAAAAGAACAATCAGAATCCATGCAGCAATTGGTGAAATCAATTCAAGATGTTTCTGGAATGCTTGGCCTCATTGCCTTTCTTGTGGGATTTTTAATTATTGTCAATACTGTGAATACGGCGATTTCTCAAAGAAGAAAAGATATAGGATCCCTGAGAGCATTTGGAGCAGAGTCGGTTCATATCATTACTCTTTTTGCCGGTGAGTTTATCTTTCTAGCACTCTGTAGCTCTCTCTTGGGTTGTTGGCTTGGATTTTTAATTGCACAAGGCTCGGCCGATCAGGTTGCTGCCGGATTAAATTCAACGCTCTTTACGAATGTTCCAAAAATGGACATTGTTTTTGAGTCTCGGCATCTTTTTTCAGGACTCTTTTTAGGTTTATTAAGTTCTACGATTGCTCTTGTTTATCCTCTTTATAAAGCACTACAAATTCATCCGATTGAAGCCATTCGACCAACGACGGTTGATTTTGGTCTCCATCAAAAACCGAAGGGGCTTGTGTGGGCGGGGAGAGTAGGTTTTCTACTTTTCATTTTTACAGTCATTGCTGCTTATTTTTCCAACACAGAAGAATTTCTTCAAAATAAAGAAATCCAACCATTTTTTCTTCTTACGGGCATTACGAGTATCATGTTAACGGGACCCTATTTGGTCCTAGTTGTCCTTTCAAATCTTCAAAGATTACCCCTCCCATTCCTTGTGAAGTTTTCTTTGGCCAATTTATTAAAAAATCCAGGGCGTACAGCGAGTACATCAATCCACTTGTCTCTGGGATTTAGTTTAGTCATTGTTGTTTCTGCGATAAATATTTCCTTTAAATCCACCATCATCAATTGGGCCAACATCATCACAAGCGCCCCTAATATTGTTAACCTTAGTTCTTGGGGGAGTCTCTCAGGTCTTCAGGTTCAGCCTCTTCATGAATCTTTAAAAGAAAAATTGCAGGCCCTCCCTCATCTGAATCCAGAAAATAAGTCTCCTTTAACGGGGATTAGAATCGTTCCCGTTACCATTGAAGGGAGTCGATTTATGATTAAGGCTTTTGACATGCCTGGAGGAAATGCAGAATTTCACTTTATTGATCCCATCGAGGGGGACCGTAGAGAACTTGGTAAAAGACTATTTGATCCCCAAGTTGAAAGTGTTCTCTTCTCTGAAACAATGCTGAAGTTTTTTCGCAAGAAAGTTGGGGATACCTTTACTATGGAAACCCCGATGGGGAAGGCAACATTCGTTATCGCTGGT
This sequence comes from Bacteriovoracaceae bacterium, assembly GCA_947441615.1. Lineage (GTDB taxonomy): Bacteria > Bdellovibrionota > Bacteriovoracia > Bacteriovoracales > Bacteriovoracaceae > Peredibacter. Next base: position 68,773 of record CANEUH010000017.1, read on the forward strand.
AACATTAGAGAGTTTGCGAGTCCCAATGGTGTTGTCTATTTTAATCGTGATGTTTATAAAAAATATTGGAAGGATCCTCTCGTCACTTTGATTTCAATTAATCACTCATCAGATATTTCAAGCCGTGACTATCAGGCACTCATTGGTCCAGAGTTAAATAAGAAAGAACATCTGATGGTTAATTTACCTTCAAAAATTAGTGAAGAGGTTGAAAAAAATCTCAATAATAATATGGCGATGTCTGATTCTACGAAGTGGATCGCACTCTTTATCGGTACTCTGGGACTTCTTAATTCATTCTTAATCAGTATTCTTCAAAGATTCAGGGAGCTAGGTTGTATTCGATCTATTGGCATGACTAAAGGTCAGCTTATTGGGATGATTCTCTTCGAATCAGTTACGTTAGGTATTACAGGAGTCATTATCGCTTTTGTTCTTACCCTGCCTATCGGTTACATTTGGGTGAATTCCACCTTAAGTCATCTTCTAGGGTGGAAGGTTCAGTTTTACTTTACGGGCATGGATTTTTTGATTCTCTTTATCGTTGGTTTAGTTGTTTCTTTTTCCGCAGGCCTATTTCCCGCTCTGAAAGCAGCTAAACTAAACTTAAGAGAAGCACTTGAGTACGAGTAACTAAAAGATGTAATTCGCTCCAAGGCCAATTGAGCTTAAATCCTCGAGCGCACCGAAGGGAGCATTTGAGCTACCTTTAAAGATGAGTCCATACAATTGAAAGTTAAGATTATTATTGAATTGATAGTCCACTTGCGGAGTGAAAAGATTTGAGTCTTCTTGGTGAAAGTAATTAAGCCAAGAAAACTTAAACTTAAATTGATTCAGATCCGATGGTTCAAAATAATAAATAAAGAGATAACCTAATCTAGTTTGGAGATGCTGAGCAAGAATGAAGCGATTCAATATTTGAATTTGTTCCTGAAGCTGACTGGTTGGTTCTTTTAATTCATAATTGGGATAGTGGTGAACGACTCCTTGCAAATTAAACCGATGTGTTTCAAATAAACTAGACTCAAACCCAGCAATTAAGTCGATGCGGTTTGGGTCTTTAATATAATCTGAATCTTCAGTCTCTTCTCTTTGTGTGAATGCCCCTTCAAATCTAACAATAAAATCTTCAAAATCTTTGACTAGATTTAATCCATGCGCGTTTTGTCGAACATACTTAGGGGTAAGTTTCAACTTTAAAGGAAAAAGGCTAAATGAGTCCTGAATAAATACGGGAGTTTTATTAACTCCAGAAAAATACGTGTAATCAAAATCCCAACCTTGACCTGCATAACTAATCTTGGTGGCAACTTCAGGTCTCTTTGATGTTTCAGGCGAAGAAATTTGAACAAAGTCAGCAATCAATGTTTTGTTTAATAATACGTCAGTTTTGGAGTGAATCCCAACAATCCACTGCTGAAGTGACCATGGTGAAGCTCCTTCATCCGGGAGCCATTCAATCATTGTACTCGTGTGTCCGCGACGGGTCAGTTGATCATCTGTGACGAGGAGGATATTTCTCTTGCCGGTGAGAAAATCGGTAGGATTTAAGCCATCGGATTTTCCCCAGGAGGTTATGATTTGTCCTGCTTTTACATTCCAACTTCCAGAGGAAAGTGAAAGATTGAGCTCGTTTATTTCTGAAAAAAGTTCTCCTGCTTTTAAATTCTTGTGCGGTACGGATAATAAAGGAGATTGAACCTGATAAGAAATCCCTTCAAAATTAAATTTGATATTTTCATCAATCGAATTTTTAAGTTTTAAAATCCCACCGGCATTCAACTCTGAATGATTCTCAGTCAGGGCATCTAGCTTTCCTAGATAATTTCCCCAGATCTTACCACCCCAGTCTATCTTTTGATCCTGGGCCCATGAGTGACAAGGGACCAATAGAAAGAGTAATCCAAATTTAATCATTTTTTCCTAGTCTCTGTTTAAAGAAAAGATTTTCAGGGATTTTCTTGTTTCCATCGATCTGACTAAATTCCAGGATGGTAAAGTTTCCGTTAGTAAGATTTTTCATATGAAGGTACTGAAAGAAAAAAGTGTTTTTTGAGATATTCACAATCTTAGTGGTATTTAATTCTTTAAAAAGTTTTCCTGATTCATCAAAGTAATGAACTCGATCACTCATGAAATTGTCATTTCGAATCCATAAAAGAAGTTTCGAGTACCCTAGTCGATCAGCACTTGCAGTATTTTTTAACGTCGCAGTGATTTTGTAGCATGATAGCTTTTTATCATTTGAAAAATTTGGACAAGCTTCTATTCCCATCTCTTTATAGAGGTAGTCCTCATTTTGAAGTGCCGTGATATCTGAAAAAGAAAAATCAGAGGCCATGAAGCTTCCTTTTTGCTGGGAGCTTTCAATCATGCGAGTTTTTTTAAAGGTAGGAAGCCACATGAGAATTTCATTTTTATCCCCCTCTGCTTCAAGAAAGAGAATGGCCTGGTCTTTTACGGTGGCAGGGGTGTGAAATTTCGTCAGAGTATTATAGTGAATTCCATTTTTCTGAAGACTTCTCCACCATGAAAATGTTTTTTCTTGTCTTTTTCTTGAGCCGCCATCAATAATGATTTTCCCCTCGGCCTTTAGTTGAATCATTTTTCTAGAGAATTCGTTTTTCTTCATAATCTCAGTGGCCTTCCAATTAGGGGCCGCCAAAATACCAAAAGACAAAAGAGAAAGAGTGATGAAACCCAGGATTTTCATTATAAACCTACTGAAATTGTTATGCAGAAATTATAACAAGATTGAAGAGGACCCTGAGAAATAAAAGGGTGAGGAAATTATGGACAGTAGGGGATGTTTTTTGTCGGGTAGTTCGTTATTTTTCATCAAATGATTCCACGTTTTTTGGATCGTTGAATTTTGGACTTCTTCCGTGCAAGTTTGGTTACAGATTTGAACTAATAATTGGCATGTTCCATTTCGATCTACTCGGTCCATGACTTTGTATGTTAAGCCTCGTGGCAAAAGAACTTCTTCCTCAAGTTGATTAATCAGAATCCCAGGGTGCTTACTTGAGTCGGTGTAAAGATAAAGAACCCCACTGCCTTTTACTTTTTCTGTATTTACTCCAGCAAAGGCCTCCGCTACCGCTAGTTTTACCGATGTCGAAACAAAAGCTTTATCCAGGTAGACTTCATTTTTTTCATAGCATTTATTATTCCTAAATCCAAAAGTGACACCTCTAAAAGTCATTAAATTTGATGGAAGCTTTGCTAATTTCTTTATTCCTTTATCCATGTTTGAGATCGTTTTTTTTAAATCATCTAAATCAGTAAAATAGTAAAGGTCTTCGGCCTTACCAGTCCTTAAATAGCTATTAATCTCTGGATAGATAGGATCATCATATTCGACATAACTTTGTAGTGCCCAAGCCTCTTCTTCTAAGACTTTCTTTTGGTTTTGTGCTTCGTAGATATCGCTGTAACCGACAATTGCGGAAAGCTCTTTGTAACTGTAGAAGGGAGAGTGATCGGCCAAGGCCGAAGTCATTGATAAAATAAAATTTAGAATAATAATTGTTTTTCTCATACTGATAAGTGTATCCGGCTCCCGAGGAGTTTAGGGTCTCATTTGAAACAATTACAACTTGTGCCTAGGGTTTAAACATAGCGAATGTACGAACTCGAAGGATGTATTATCAGGTACTTAGTAGGTGACAGATTTTGTAAACTTCCAAGATACGAACTTTATCAGGTAAGATTTCTTCCTCTGGAGAAACATATGATGAAGTTACTATTGGCCCTTTGGCTAAGTTCGTTTTCTTTAACTTTTGCTCAAACATCGATTGGTATATCTGAGGCAGACCTAACCCCTGAAATGCAAGTTCCTTTGGGTGGCTATGGGAGTGCCGCTAGAAGAAATTGGCCTTTTCAGTTCTTTAAGACTCGTCCATTTCTACGTCTTTTTAAATCAGCACAAGGCTCTCTTGATCCCATCCGTGCGAAAGTCATGACGTTATATAAAAACAATCAAAGAATTGTTTGGATTAGTTTAGACGTCGTTGGTGCACCAGCAGAAATTCACACTGCTCTTTCATCAAAGCTCGCTCCATTAGGAGTGAAATCGGAGCATCTGTTTATCTCTGCAACTCACACCCACTCTGGTCCTGGAGCGCTTTCGAGAAATCATTTCTGGCAAGTCTTTGCCATGGATCGGTTTCAGAATGATTTTTATCAGTTTTTTATTGATAAAATAGTCTCTGCAGTTAAAGAAGCGATTGATTCTGAAACATCTGCTCGCTTGTTCAGTCACCGTTTTAAGGCCGATGGTCTTACTCATAGTCGAAGAGCGGGTGGAAATGATATCGATCGGGAAGTCACTACATTATTAGCGAGAAGCGATGATGGAAGATGGCTTGGAGGAATCGTGAATTTTGCCATTCATGGAGTTTGTCTTGGTGATGACAATTTATATTTTAGTTCAGATGTTCCCGGTTCAATTGAGAGAAGTGTAGAAGATTATCTAGAAAAACAAAATCCTTTTTTCTCGTCAAAGAAACCAACTATCCTTTTGATTAATGGCGCAGAAGGCGATGTTAGCCCTGATCATTATGGTAAGGAAGGAATGGAAAGAATTGGTAAAGATTTCATTTCAAAATTAAATGAAAGCTGGAGCTCTACGGAAGAAATTAATCCAGAAATTAAAGTTAGAAGTACGGAGATTAAATTAGGTACACCGAAAGTCATCTTAAGAAAATGCCTAGAGAAAAACTGGATTCCTAAATGGTTTGGTCTTCGAATTAAAAGATATATCAATTCAACAACGACACTTTCACAAATACAGCTAGGACAAATGCTCTTTGTCACCTGGCCTGGAGAGCCAACAAGTGCTCTAGGGTTAGAACTTAAAAATCATATTTATCAAAATGGTTACAACCGTGCCGTCGTGATGGGACTAACGAATGATCATTTGGCATACTTCACCACTCCAGAGGAATTTTTAGCAGGTGGCTATGAGACCTGTGTGAATTTTTTTGGGGCCGATGGTGGAAACAATATTCTTCAAAAGCATAAAGATATCATTAACCAATAAGGACCTTATGGTGACCAAATTATTTTTCTTTGTATTACTGATCTCTTCGTTTCATGTGTATGCTCAATCTAATCCATTGCTCGTCGGGATGAATTCCTTGGACATGAAGCCAGCCGTTGGTATTCCCCTCGCTGGTTATGGAGCTGATGAACGCCGTCTTCCGGAATTTATTGATTGGAGGCTCCGTTATCCCGAATGCACACTCTTTAGGCCATCAGAAGGATATCATTCAGCAATTCGCTCGAAAGTGATGGCCTTAAAGCAAGGTCAAGATCATCTCATCCTTGTGAGTCTAGATACGATTGGTCTTGAGCACCGTTTAGCTAAAGATGTTCTCAAAGGACTAAAATCTTTTCATATTAAGCCCCATGAACTCGTTTTAACGGCAACCCATACTCATGGAGGCCCTGGGACTTTAAGTAAAAAGGTTCCACTCCAGATGATTGCGGTGGATCTTTATCGAGAAAAAAATTATCGCTACATTTTAAATCAGGTCGTGGCATCCATAAAAAGCGCTTTGAAACACATGGAACCAGCGGATGTTTATAAAACTAAAGCGACCATTAATGGTGTTCAGAGAAATAAATGGAGGAAAGTAGAAAAATTCGACAACACTGCAGGCTTTATCGTTGCTCGCTCAAGAGCAAGTGGCCAGTGGTTAGGTGGAGTTGTCAATTTCTCTGTTCATGGCGGATCGATGCCAGTCGGACTCATGCTTTATAGCTCTGATTTAAATGGGGCCATTGAGCATGAGTTAGAAAATCACTTCGCTTTAAAAAATACTTTTGTGGGTAAGGAGCCAGTTTTCTTATTTTTAAATGGCGCCGAAGGTGATGTTGGAGCTGTTGGCGGAAGATCGGTCGAGATTATTGATACACTTTCTAAAAAGTTTATGAGTGAGGCTTCCTCAGCTTTTCTTGAAGAGAACCTGACTCCTGTTGAACCGGTGATTAAATCCGCGAAGAAAAAGGTTTTCCTTGGTCTTCCTGCTAGCCCCATTAAGTTCTGTGGTGAAGGATGGATCTCGAGACTTCCAAAATGGGTAAGAGTTAATTTATTTCCATTACTTCCGACCCACTCCTATATTTCTCAAGCTCAAATTGGTGATATCACACTCCTCACTTGGCCAGGTGAACCCTCCACTCAGTTAGGGTGGGACCTTCAAAATATGGCCAAAGAGCATGGGGTAAGTGACCCGTGGGTTGTGGGTTTAGCTAATGACTACGCTGCTTATTTTACGAATAAAGAAGAGTTTAATGAGGGCGCCTATGATTCTTGCTCTTCTCTGTATGGGCCCGTTGGATCTTCGAGAGTCATTAAGGCCCATCAAAAAATTCTAAAATCCCAGTCGATATAATCTTTTCAATGGCTTACTGAAATAACCTCATTTCAGTAGGCCCTCTTTTTTTTCACTAAAATTCATTTAAGTCATGTCTGATCGTATGGCTAAAGTTATTGGCGATTTTACCGAAAAGACGATTATGTCAAACGATGATAAAAATTCCGAATCAGATTCAAATGTGTGGGCAAGTTACTCTGACTTATTCACGAACGTCGCCATTATTTTCCTTGTAATGTTTGTTTTTGCGCTCATTAAGGCCACCATGTCTCAGGTGAAAAACGTTCAAACTAAAATTCAACATGAAAATGAACTGAAAGCGAAGATGAGTAAACAGGAAATTCAAAAAGGGAAAGAAAGAGTCGCAAAGGTTGAAAAAGCAGTAGAAGAAATGCGGCAATATGAAAATATCATCGATAAAAAAGTTCAAGAGCTCAACACTTACGCTAAAAAACTTCAAGAAAACAAAGAAGTCTTGAAAGAGATGATTCAGTCTCAGTCCAAACAAGACACTATGATTAAGGCCGCAGAAGAAAAACTTGCGGCGAAACAAGAAGAAGTAAAATCTAAAGAACAAGAACTTGCAGAGAATCAAAAAAGAATTCAAGAATTAAACGACGAAGTCAATCGCATCCACCAGGATTCAGTTCTAAGGGAAGAAACTCTTAGACGCTCGATTGCGAGTGAAACTGATTCTGTTCAAAAAACCAAAAAACAACTTGAGAAAGTTAAAAAAGAAATGCAGCTTAAGCAGCAACAGATCGAACACGATGCTGTTGTAAAGCAGCAGGAATTTGAACAACAAGTTATCGCCAAACAAAAACAATTAGAAGAGCAGTCGTCAGTCAAGCAAAAACAACTAGAGCAAAAACTTGCTCAAAAAGAAAAAGAGATTCAAGAGAATCTTCTAGTAAAGCAGAAAGAACTTGAAGGTCAAATTGCGTCGATGACTCAAAAACTTTCTGCTGCCCAAAAAGAATCGGCCAAGATGGAGAGTGATCTCAAGCAGGAAAAAGCCTATAAGTCCGGGCAAGAAAAAGTCGTGAGTGAACTTCAGGCCCAATTAGCAGGGATTGAAGGAGAACTTAGAAAAAATAAGGAAGCCGCAGGAAAGCTAGCAGAACAAAAGTCACAACTTGACTCAAGTTTATCTGATATTGGTAATCAAAGAGATGCTTTAAAAAAGAAATATGACTCCCTGGAGAAACAATTTCAAGGAGCAGCGTTAGACAACAAAGCCTTAAATGAAAAACTTTCTGAACTAGGATCTAAATCATCACAAGCAGAGAAAACAGCGAATAAATGGAAAGACCAATTTGAAAAGCAAATGGGTGATTTAGATAAACTCAAAGGTCAGCTCCATGAATCGAATCTTCGTTTTCGTCAACTGGCGGATACGATGACTAAACTTAAAGATTCTGTTAAAAATGGTGTCGCACTTAAACTCCAAGATAAGTTTAAGGAAAATGGTCTAGACGCAAAAGTGGATTTAAAAACAGGGGAAGTCGTTCTTCTTTCAGGTGAGGGATTTAACTTTGAAAAGGGAAGTGCTAAACTTTCTAAAGAGGCGAAAGTCATTCTAAAAAAGATTATTCCCATCTATTCTGAAGTGCTCCTAAGTGATAATAAAATTTACTCTCAAATTGAGACCATTAACATGGAAGGACACTCTTCTCCAAGTTTCGGTGGGAAATACGTTCCACCTACAGAGCAAAACTCAGATGCTTATAGTTTTAATATGAGACTATCTGCGCTGAGAGCTTCTTCGGTCGCAAGTTATCTAATGAGTAAAGAAATTGGTGATTATCCTCATAAAGAAAAAATGAAACTCCTTCTTCAAAGTGTGGGACTTGCCTACATGAAACCAGTGGCCCCTGCGCAAGCAATAGTAAGAGGACCCGCTTCGGTTCAAGATTTTGAAGCCAATTCGGGACAATGTGGGCCATTTGATTGTTATAAATCACAAAGAGTTCAAATTAATTTTTTATTAAAAGATAACATGGACGAGATTAAAAAGATTATCGACGCCAATGGAGATATCAGATGATACATTTACTCTTAGAATTAAGTAACCAGTATTTGATTGAGTTCATGGGAGTCGTCCTAGGTCTCTGTTTGATCATTAGGCTTATAGCTTTCTATTCCAATAAAAGAAATGACGGATATTTTTCGACTTTAGTGAGAGAAATAGCGGTCACGATTGAAAAAGATAAAGAGGAAAAAGTTCAAATTAAGGATATTGATCATTATTTGTCTCATTTCCTCAGCAAGATTTCAGATAAGCTTCCCAATAGATCACTTAGATTTAAAAAGAAAGATTCTAATCCATCCGGAAAAAAGATCATGAGTATCGATGGCTATCTTTCTGGCCATGAAAATTTTGTCAATATATTAAGAGCAGAAACTGGTATTTTCCACTGTGAGACTCCTCCCAATTTTAATGAGATTACTCATCGGATTTTAGGTCAAGATTCAAATTGGACAATGATCCTAAAAAAACTTCCGGTTGATGGAGTCTCGAGGCTCATTGATATTATGCCGGGTCTCTTTGTTGTTTTCGGAGTTTTCGGTACATTCGTTGGTATCAGTATGGCATTACCTGAGATTGCTAAAATTGATTTCAATAACATTGATGGCTCAGCTGAAACACTTCAAGTGTTCGTTAGAAATACCGCTTACGCGATGGAAACATCTCTTGCTGGGATTGTGTTTTCAGTCATCATGACTGTGATGAATGCCTTATTTCCCATCAAGGATATGCGCTCAAGGATTCTCAAGAAAGTTGAAACTTCCATTCAAACCCTTTGGTACCATGTTCACTTTTCATCAAATCATGAAAGTGAATTACTTCAGACGCTAAAAGCTCTTAATGAATCGATTGCTAAACTTCAGTCACATCAGGGGCAAGTTATTACGAAAGTCCCTGGAGATGACAAGGCCGCTTAATGTCGATCCAAAGTATTATTCGAGGAGCACCTCTCTTTAATGATCTCTATGATAGTGAGATAGATAGTATTCTTCAAAGCTGTCATGTCATGCAGTTACAAACTGGTGAAAAAATTTTTAATGAAGGCGACACCGGAGAAGATCTCTACCTTGTTCTTAACGGTAAGATTGATATCATGAAAAAGGGTGTTCTCATTGCGAGTTTAGGTAAAGCTGAAATTTTTGGTGAAATGATTCTTCTCTATGAAGGAACTAGATCGACAGACGCCTTTGCAGTTATTCCCACTGACTTATTATTACTGAATTACCAGGCGATTTTGAGTGTTTATGACAAAAACCCTCGTGCGATGAGTATTATGATGCTGAACTTATCCAGACTTCTGGCCGATCGATTAAAAAAGTCAAACTTAGAGGTAAGAGAGTTAAGGCTCACTTGTAATGAACTCATCAGTCAGCTTATGACAAAATAGAATTACGGATTATGTTTTTTCCAGCAGAGTTGGATTTTATTACCCAATTCTTCTGTTTCCCATGGTTTTAGTAAAAAGTTACTAACACCAGCCGAGATGGCACTCATAATTTTTGCCTGCTCATTCTCCGTTGTAAGAATAAGAAATGGAGTGTTTTTTAAATGTGCTTGAGAGCGAACGTATTTAAGAAAATCTAATCCAGTTTTACCAGGCATATTCCAGTCTGAAATAATGAAATCAACCGGCTTAGCGGGTTTTGATTCTAGAAAAGCGATCGCATTATCAACATTTTCATGTTCAGTTACATTCTCAGTAAATCCAAAATCATTTAATTGAGAACGAACCAGTGTTCTAATATTGAAGTAATCGTCTAAGATTAAAAAATGTGTGTCGGATTTCATAAAAATTTCCTCTGAATGTGAAAATTATAATACCATAAGCTTATAGGATGCTATATGAAAAAAATTCTATATCTTGGTAAGATAGATAAATACATTTCTAACTTGGAATCAAAGCTTAAGCTAAATAGTAAGCTTTTCTTAACATTTCTCTTTGATCCCAAAAACAATCTTAAGCTCTCAATTGAACAGATTCTTAGAGTAAAGCCTGACTTAATTGTTTTTGATTATGATGGGAATCTCCTTCATCTTCGTAAGCTCATGCGATCAGTGAAATTAAACCCTGATCTTGCCGTACAGCATTTTATCTGTGTGACACCCGAGCAGACCCGTAGGGATCTTGATAAAAGAGCAAACTTGGGTGACATGATCTACTTTATCAAGACAGTCGAGCAAGAAGATGTTGTTTATTGTATAAAGAGCCTACTGGCCCCGGATGAAGTGAGAAACCAGGAAGCAGCAAAAGCATTCTTTCATGAGAAATTAGACATACAACAAATCATCCGGATTAGTTATGTTACTAAAAATCACGCTAAAATTGAATCGAATCGTTCCTGGACAGATGGAGCGTTGATTAAGTTTACTCTTCCTTATCTTGGATCAATCTTTAGAACTGCAAAACATAAAATCAATGCCAAATCAGCATCGGACTCGGTCACACATTTTACATATAGTTATCGTCTCGATTACCAATACCACACGACCCCAATTAAACCTGATGATAGAACTCGGCTACTGGCGGAGTACAGGTACAAATTACAGGAATTACCTATCGGGGAGTTAGTCTTTGATTCAGTCGAGGAGATTGATAAAAAACCAAAAAGTTTATTATTGGTTTCTGACAAAAAAGATACGTCATTAAAGCCTGACGATAACAGTCCGGCGGCAGCTCAAAGAAATCTTGAAATTTGCACCAAGGCTTACTTCTTTAATTGGCTTTATGAGCAGTGTAAAACCCAGCCTTATTACCAGGACACGATTAGTATTTATGATCAAAAATATTCGATCCTAACTCTTGGGACAGTTAAACTTGATCAAATGAATTCAACTGTATTAGCGCAACCTCTTATAATTGATCCTATAACAGACATCGTTAGGGATAAGCCTTCGATTGTTGTTGTTTGTTGTGATGAGATTAACAATTACGATAAAATTGTCGAAATTATTTCAGCGACAACTCAGGTTCGCGATTATTTCCCTTTTATATTGCTTTTTAACTATGCTGGTCTTGATGTTGAAACATTAAGGCATTCTCTTCAGTATCATTTTGTTATTGCAACGAAAGCTGACATTAACGAGAGTGTTATAGTTAAGTTACTTGATCTCTACCGTTCTAAAAAAATGGAAAAAGAATTAAAGAAAGCGACTAAGAATTTTGATTCACTAAAGCAGAGAGGCTTAAGTGTCAGTCATTTAAATGAAAAAGTCTTTCTCGATCATAAAATTTATAAGAGTCTCGACGATATCGATAGCCTCATTTCTTATTCAATTCACATAGAGATGATCTGGATGTCCGAATTTGAAATCGTTTTTCATTCAGAGGAAAAGTTGGAGATCGGTGAAATTTACTCAGTTCAACTTCCCATTAGCATCCAGATTTTGATCGTTCCTCATATCTTAAATTCTAAGGAGAATAATGTTGAAAACTGCTACCGTGGTTTAATTCATTATGTTGATGAGATCGACAAGCAGGCCTTAAGAAGATTTGTAAACCATGTTTCAAGTATCCATTCCGCGAGAAGCACAGCTTTGACTGAAGAAGAAATTATTGAGATAAAAAAACAATATTTTGTAAAATATTAGACTTACTTGTTGCCTGAAATTAATTCGGCAATTTGTTGGGCTATTTCGGCTAGACCCCTTTTCCTTTGCATTTCTTCAAGGAAAGCCTTTCTATCTGATTCTGACATTCTTTTCATTTCCTCGAGAACATCGGCCGGAATAGGTTCAACCTTCGAATCTTCTTCATTCTTTGAGACCTGTATCTTTTCACCGTGTTTAACTTGGAAATTGTTTTCTTTCGTTGAAATATTGATATCACCTTTCATCACAGAAACTTCCATTCCGTTTTTCTCATTGTAATTAAGTTTTACAATAGAGTTTTCTTTTGAGATGTCGATCGAGGCGTCATCAATCTTGAGCTTCTTGATCATGTTATTGCTCTTTAAATCCACCTGCATCTGTCCGTCGACTAACTCAATAGCTAGCTGGTTACTGGTATCATCTTTTTTTGACTTACCATTTTGGTCTAAAGATAGGTCGATATAGATTAGGGAATTTGGGCCTAGATTAAGGGAGCTTTCATCCAAAAATGCAAAACTCGCCGAAGAATTTTCACCTGTAAATAGGTACACCTTAGAGTAAATGCGGTCCTTCTTGCGAGCAGGCTTCCAATTGACCGACTCACCAAATCTCATTTTTATCTCGCCTTGAGACTCTAAAACCATTCCAATAAAGTTGCCTCCATTAGGTCTAAGGGAGCTCATGACTTCGGGGATTATCTTGTAGGCCATGAAAGCAACAAGAAGTAATGCCACAGAAAGAGAGATGATAAATTTTTCCTGTCTATTCATTTGTCTCACGCTTCGAAGATAATCAATACAATAACATTAATAACTACTTCTCAAAATTATATGAGAGTTTGTGACTGAACAAAAGAAGAATTTATTCAAGCTCTCTCTACGGAGCCAATTAATCATCATTTTAACGATGGTGGTTATCTCTGTTTCTGTCATAATAGTCTACTTTTCTTCTTCAATGATTATTAAAGATAAACAGGCCTATCTCTACGATAGCGCCTACTCAAATCTAGAGACGATATCTGGAGCTTTTGAAGGCTTTATAGACTACAAAGTGAGATTAGTTGAGTCCTATCTTAGATCCAGTCCAGGAACAGATGAGGACAGACTCAAGACTTATGGACAGGATCTAGATCTTTTTCAAGTTCGAGAAATGAGTCTAGAGTCTTTAGGGATTCAGCCAGATGGTCAGATTATCATGCCGAATCGTCTTTTTATCACAGCGAGAGATCGGGAAAAAATTGATCGTAAATCGATTGAAGAATTTCTAGAGGGTCCAACTCAAACGGACGTCAAATACACTAATAAAACTTACTTCGGAAAATATAAAAAGAAAATAAGTTACCTTCTGCCGCCAACTGAAGACATGCATATCCTGGGTCAAAAAGCTTTCACGGAAAAAGCGACTCAAAAAACGATCTTATATAAAGAGAATATCGTACCAAGACTACTGATAGTAAAATTCGATGAAAAAACTAACCTGATTTATTGTTTTGATTTCTTTTTTGATCAAATCATTGAAAGGTTTGTTACCAAATCAGCATTCGCTAATTTCCTTATTAATCGTGATGGGCAACCTGTTTTTCAAAACCGACCGGAGAGCTTTACACCTGCTCACAAAAGATTCTTTAAGAGGTTCAATGCTAAATTTTCAAGAAATGCAAGCAAGAGAGATCCGATGGGTGTTCAAGAACAACTTATCGGCAATGATCAATATATTTTGGGGTATAAACGGATAAAAAACTTTCCTGATTACTTTATTATCTGTGGAATTAAAACCTCAGAGGCCTATGAAGTCACAACAATGCTTATCGCAACGACTTTGACTTATGTGCTTCTCCTGGTTGCTATTTTTAATATTATTTCCCTTTTTCTTGCAAGATCCATTACTGGTCCAATTGACGACTTTATTAATGTGATTAAAACAATTGCAAGTGGGAAGTATAATGTTCGAGTCGAAAATCAAAATACTCTTGAATTACAAACCATGGCAGACACTTTTAATTCAATGGTTGAAAAAATTCAGGATTATAATCAAAAACTACAAGAATATAATCGAACACTAGAGCAAAAAGTTGAAGAGCGAACGGAGAAGTTAAAGAAAGCGAATAATTTCATTAAAACGATGGTGGATAGTCTTGCTCAAGGTCTACTTGTTTTTGATAAGTCAGGAGTCTGTCTTGATTTATATACCAAGGCCTGTGAAAAACTCATGGGTGTCAATCCTTCAAATAGACCTCTTGCTGAAGTTGTGAAGCCAGAGGATTCTTCAACATTTGGAGACTGGGTTACAAATCTTTTTGAAGAGATGATTCCCTTTGAAAGTATTGTTGAATTAGGACCTAGGTCACTACCGGGAACGAAAGACTACAAATCTATAAATTTTAAACACGTAACTCTCGATTTTTTTCCAATGAGAAGTGAAGAAGGGAAAATTGAAAATGTTGTTATGGTTGCTACAGATAAAACAAAAGAATTTAAAGCCCAGAAGCAAATTATTGAAGAGCAAAATTATGTTAAGCTCGTTACAAAAGTCATTAATGATAAGAGAAACTTCTTAAGGTTTATTGATTTATTTGAAACATCATTTAAAGAAGAATCAGAAAAAATCAAATTGAATAATGATTTGAATAAAAATGACTTTATGAGACTTCTCCATTCGATGAAAGGCTCAGCCTCTTTCTATTCCTTTTCTGATATTGTGAGTTTTCTTCACCAGTTTGAAACAGAGGTTTTACAAGATAAGCTTGATACAGATTCCACTTTAAAAAAGATTGATGAGATTTTAGAGTTACTTAGAAAAAATATTCTGCGTCTTAAAGATTTTATTGGTGAGAACAAGGAACAATTTATTGAGATCCCAGAAAAACATTTAAGAAGTTTTTGGGCAAAACTCTATAAAGAAAATCCTGTTGCAGCTAAAAAATTCTCTGAAGAGTTTCTTGAAATTCCAGCAGAGAAATATATCGAGCAGTATAAAAATCTCATTAAAGATCTTGCGCCCAAGCTAGGTAAATCCATTCATCCTATGATTGTCGTTAATGGTTCTCTCTCAGTTGATATGAATTACTTTCAAAAGTTTTTTGATTCCTGTATCCATCTCTTTAGAAATGCTGTCGATCATGGTATCGAAAGGCCTGAGGTGAGGTTACAAAATGGTAAGGATCAATCAGGAACCATTCGTGTGACTTTTGAAACGGATCTTGATTACACTGGTCAGAGAATGGTCTTCCATGTGCAAGATGATGGTGGAGGAATAGATCCAGCACGGGTTAGAAACAAAATGAGAGAGCTTAGTTACCCTGAAGATCAAGTGAATGAATCTGATGAGGATATCATTTACCATATTTTTGATCCCTCTTTTAGTACTGCCGAAGTCCTAACGGATGTTTCCGGTCGAGGTGTAGGCCTCTTTGATATCAAAGAAAATGTGAACCAGTTAGGTGGGCATATTGAACTCAATTCTTTGAAGGGGAAAGGTACAGTATTTACTTTTAAACTTCCTCTGGTTCAACCAACATAACCCGACCTTTTTCCTATTATTGCGATGACTTAAAGTTCTGATTTTATTCTCCGAAAAGCCAAGCATTAGGAGAAATCATGAATATAGCAACCATATTTTCAGTCTTTATGGCGCTCATCGTTTTTGTAACGGGTCTCGCTCTTTCAAGTGATTCGTTAAAAATTTTCTACGATTTTCCAAGCGTGTTTATTGTTTTTGGTGGAACTGCCTCTGCTGCTGCTTTGTCGTTTCAATTTAAACGTCTTTGGGTTCTTTTTAAACTTTTCGTTACGAGAGTTTTTAAAGGTAAAGGATTTAATTACGGCAACATGATTAAGGAAGTTCTTCTGACTCTCGATTCGTATAGGAAAGGAGAGTCACTAAAATCATTAGCTGAGAAAACGGATGACTTCTTTTTTAAAGAGGGTCTGCAGCTCATGGATGGCGGTATTCTAGATATGAATCAAGTTGTTCAGGTGATGGAAGAGAGAAACGAGAATCTCTATTATTTATATGTAGAAGATGCACAAAAAATGAAAATTTTAGGTAAGTATCCACCAGCATTTGGGATGATGGGGACAACTATCGGGATGGTGGTTCTTCTCGCAAACCTAAGTGGAGCCGATGCGATTAAAAAAGTTGGTCCAGCGATGGGAGTGTGTTTGATTACAACTCTCTATGGAACAGTTCTAGCAAACTTCACGTTCTTACCATTTGCGGATAATATGACTGAACAAGCAAAAGAAATGTATCTAAAGAATAGAATCTTGATTGAGTCATTTAAATTAATCTCTGAAAAAACAAACCCGATTGTTGCTGCCGAAAAACTCAATTCATTTTTGAGACCATCTGAACGACTTGACTGGAAAACGGTTCTTGGCGGAGGTAAATAATGGCAAAAAAAATGCCGCCATCACCTCCTGAAGAAGGAGAAGGGTGGCTTACCAGTTACGCGGATCTCATGAGTCTATTAACATGTTTTTTTATGTTAATGATGGCTTTTGCCAACTATGATCCACCAGGCTTTGAGCAAAAAGCGAGAGTCGTTGCACAAACATTCACAAAGTCAGGAGCTGTTGCTGAATTGCCATTAGAAAAACTAAAGAGTGAAATGGCCCATCATCCAGATTTCGAAGACAGGATGAAAATTACTCTTAAAGACGGGGAACTTGTCATCGTATTTACTGGGAGTGCTGTATTTTCTGAAGGACAGTCCAGTTTAGATAGTTCAACTCTAGATATGGTAGATACTTTAATTGACATGATTAAATCTCATGACCTTGAGTATCGAATCATGATTGAAGGTCACGCTGATAAGGATGAGGGACTCCTTGCGAATATGAGTCACTGGTCTTTAAGTGCGATGAGAGCTGCGGGCGTGATTTCGCGCTTTGAGTATTTTGGATTTAAATCTGAAAAGATGATTGCTGTTGCAAAAGGAGATAGAGAACCTGTTGCAGAATATAAAAGAGGAATTAAAGCGGGTATCGCACCGAGAGATATTTCAAAACTAAATAGAAGGGCCGTCATTAGAGTTCTCGAGCCAATTTCAAATAAGCCAGTGAGAATGGGGTTTGGAGTTCTATTTAAGGACGCTGCAGAAGGCGAGAGTGCGAGTGACTCGTCACTGTTTAAGGCCGATGAGGAGATTTAAAATCTCCTCACTGAACCTGCAGAACCGCTGGATGAGCGGGTTTTACTTCCAAGCTTAGTGATATTCTTGTTTTTCCTTCACTTGGCACAATTTTGATTGCTGGGCGATAAGTCTCGAGCTGCTTTTCAGCGCGAGCAAACTGACTAACGACCGATCCACCATCTAGCATCTGATGATTTCGACGAAGCTCATCTAAGCTGAACTCTTTACCAACGATCTCAAGATCTATCGTAGCTCTCTCTTCAGTTGTCGTACACGACCACTGCATCGAGAGATTGTTTCGTGTTTCATTCTGAGCAAGAACCACTGCACCTCTAATGAGTGAGTCGAC
>CANEUH010000018.1 GCA_947441615.1 Bacteriovoracaceae bacterium
GGGGGACGTTTTTCTTTAGGTGGGCGTTTTCTTAAAATATCCATAAGCTCTCCAACGAATAGATCATGGCTTTACCATAAATCTGGGTTTGGATCGAGCTGTTCAGTAATTAATGGACAGGAGTCCAGTCAGAGGGGCTCAGTCTAAAACTATAATTACAAACATGAAGCTTGAGCATAAAAAGCAGAAAGTTATTTCAGTTGATAAATTCCTCAAAAGGGTTTTTAAATATTTTTATCTCACTAGCTTCTTAGTTCTCTTTTCCCTTTCCTTGGGAATTATGGGGTATTCAACTTTCGGGAATCTTGATTTTATAGACAGTCTACATATGTCTAGTATGATTCTTACTGGAATGGGCCCAGTGGTTGAAATGAAAACCCAAGAGGCGAAACTTTTCTCCTCTTTCTACGCTCTTTATAGTGGAGTGGCCTTTTTAAGTATTACCGCAGTCTTTTTTGCCCCTATTATTCATCGGCTTTTACACATTCTTCACGTTGAGGATGATTCAGATTAAAAAAGTTGGTTATGGCTAGGCAAAATTTGCCCTTTCCTGTCATCTTGAATATCTGCCTTTTCCCATAAAATTTTTTTGTTGGGAAAAAAATAATTTTATTTATAATAGACTTGTGAAGGTACCAGCAATTGCAAACAAATCTTTTGAAGAATTAAGCAAAAAACCAGAATTTATGGTTATAGTGCAATTCATTATAGATAAACTTTCAAAGATTCCATTTTCTATGAAAAGAGCAAAAGTGATTCATCAAACCATTGATGAATTTAATAATGAAGTCTTTTCTCATCCTTTAGTAAAACAATTTAGTCCCTGTAAGTCAGGTTGTTCTGCCTGCTGCCACACACAGGTAAGTGTGACGAGAGATGAAGCTGAGCTACTTGTTCAGCGAATTGCAGATGGGGTTGAAATTAATATTGATCAACTCATTTTGCAGGCGCAAGCAGGTGATGACGCTTCAGATTTTTATAAGTTGGATTATAAAGAGCGGGGTTGTATTTTTCTTGATGAAAACGGTGCTTGTAAAGTTTATAATGATCGCCCTTCCGTGTGCCGGACGAATGCTGTTTTGGGTGACGCCAGTCAATGTATGACCAATGACGGGCATCAACAAGTTAGACTTGTAAAAACGCCTCAATCGGACATGGTTATTTACGCTTCCTTTCTTTATGCTCAGGAAAGTGGCTCACTTCCTACTATGGTCTATAAGGTTTTAGATCAAATCAATAATGAAGTGAAGGAGAGTTAGTCTCCCCACCTTTTTTGTTAGAAATTCTTATCCACTTCTCTCCAACCTTTTAAATGACCAATCAAGATCATAGAGATTGAGGCAAGAATGAGGACTACTGAATGTTCCCATACGCTATAAATGAATAAAATTAGTCCTATTGATTGAATCACTAAGTTGACTGGATTTAAATGGAGAAGAGCAATTTTTCCCCAAGTCGTTTGCGCCATTTTCTCTGGGTCAACTTCATAAGTCGCTAAATAAGCAATGATTCTTCCAAGGACAGGAAATCCCAAGGCCAGAGTCCAATTATTTTCCCACAGATAATAGACAGACCAAATCATACTTGCAGTATCAATAAAAAGAGATCTCGGGTGAAAATGCTTTAAACTATAAGACTCAAATTTTGATAATCCTGTTTTTGAAAAATGAACAGCAATTTTATTTTGATGAAAAAGATTTTTTTCCATATTGGCCCCTTTTTTAAGAACAAGATAGAAGAAGCAATCTAGGGGCCAATGAAATCTTATAGTTTTACTTGCACTGCTTGAATCTCTCCATCAATAAACGATAATTTCACTAATTGATTTAGTTTTCTTTCTCCATTTTCAGCTCTTTGTTGAAAAATGATGTGTCCAAAAGCTTTTGTAATGGAAAACTTTACGTCATCTAGACTCATCCATGGAGCATGGGCAGATATTTTATATTCTAGCCTTTTTAACACATCGAAAACATTCTCCCCAGACATGCTCATAATTCCTTGGTGTCCTTCCCTGATAAGTTCCATAAACGGGAAGATTTCTGCTCCCTTGGCACCACTCAACACGAGACAGTCACCTCTTGAGCGAGAGGCAGCTTCTACGAGATCAAGCATTTCAGAAGCTTTATTTTGTGGAGCAACGAATCTAACAGTTCGGGGTCGGTTAATATCTAGTTCACTATACTGCTCAATCGTCACGACATGAAACTCTTCAGGTAGTGTATTCAAGATACAATTCATAAGAGTTGTTTTACCTGATCCCGCGTTACCACCTACAATAAATGATTGATCCGTTTGAATAAGATTTCTTAGGTAGACCATCTGTTTTTCGTCCATCGCTCCCCACTCCAAAAGTTTTTCAAGTCCAAAACTTTGTGAAGGTTTTTTCCAGATTCGAATAAATGGACCATTTAATGCGAGTGGTGGAAGAGCTATAAAAACGAGAATATGACCCGGTAACAATACTTCTGCCGTCAGCGCGTCTTGATTAGATGAGAATCTCATTAATTCTTGACTAAGCTTTTCTAGTTCTTGAGGCTTAAAGTTTGGCCCCTTCTTGATTCCTGACTTCCCAGCAATAAGTGAATCTGATGAATGATCAATGATGATTTCAAAGACATTTTTATCGAGAATAAATTTTTTAATTGGTCCCCAGTTAATACTTTTTTTCATAAATACCTCCGGAATCAAATGGTGCCATAGCTTGATGATTTAGGAACCTAGGCGACTGCCTAGGGGATGAGTTTTTCTTTGAGTGCAAAGCTCACAGCTTCAGTTCTAGATGACGTATTTGTCTTTCGAAAAATTCCTTGAAGATGGAATTGTACTGTTTTGACACTTATATCTAAAGCTGAAGCAATTTCAGGATTTGTAAATCCATTGGATACATGTTGCAGAATTTCAGTCTCACGAACAGTAAGAATAGTTTCAGTTTTATGTATAATGGTCAGCTTTTTTAGTCTTCTTGCTACGTCTTTCGCGACCCAGACAGCACTCAAAGAATGCGCGCGTTCAAGTTTTTGAACCAAGAGAAGAATTGTTTCTTTAGTCGTTTTATCCATCATATAATAGTATCCACTATGCCTTATGAAAGAAAGAGAATCGATAGGAGTTTTCTTGATTAAAATGCCCTAATAAATAAAAATGAAAACGTCCTATTAAACGAAATTAAAGAAGATGTTCCATTATGGAACATCTGTCATCCTTCACTAGAGCATTTTATACCACTTATTTACGCCTATGGGGCCAGTGACCAATTACAAGCACCAGAATTTATATTTGAAGGCTTTCAAATGGGGTCATTATCAATGAGATCTATTTTATTTCATTGATTTTAAATTTCTTTTGTACCGATAATGTTTTTGTGTCTTAATTCAAAGGGTTAAAGAGGATTTATCACTTGAAAAAAAACTTGATCTTGATCCCGATGTACAATGAGGAAAGAAGATTAAACAGTGATTTGATCATTAAATCATTGGGGATCACAGACATTGTCGCCATTGACGATGGTTCAAGCGACGGTACTTTAAAAAGGCTTAAAGAACTTTCTCATTTATCTGGGTTTAAAATTTTAAGCTCAAAAAATAATCTTGGTAAAGGCAATGTTCTCCAGTGGGCATTTCAAGAATTATTAAAAGAAATAGATTTGTCTCAATATGAATGGATAGGATATTGGGATGCTGATTTTTCCGCTCCAATAGATGAATTATTGCTAATGATTGATTACTCAAAAAATATTCAAAATTGCCAGGTCGTTTGGGCTTCTCGGATGGAAAAAAACAACGCAAAGATTAATCGACGATGGGTGCGATTCGTACTTGGTCGCTTATTTAATTTAGTGTCTAGTTTTCTTCTGCGCCACAAGCTTTACGACAGTCAATGTGGTGCCAAGATATTTTCTTCGGCCGCCGCCAAAATTGCTTTTTCAAATCCATTTATTTCAAGGTGGCTTTTTGATTTAGAGATTTTCTTGAGATTAATGCAAACTGGCGCCATTTCAGTCCACGAGTACCCGATATCCAAATGGAGTCATGTTAAGGGGTCCAAAGTTTCTCTATTATGGGATGGTGGTAAGGTCCTGATAGATCTTGTTAAAATTCGCTTTAAATATATCAAATAGTTTGTGCATTAAATTTTTCTATTTAAATTGTCGATAAAAACCTACAACCAGTAATTTCACAGGACGTGTTTTATGAGGATGGATTCTTTAAGGTATTTAAATCCTTCAAATTTCATAGAACTTTTTTCAACGGCTTCTCTCTATGGAGGATGCCTCTGGCAGTCTCATGAGATGGGCCAAAAAAATGTGAATGAGATCGTAAGTATTTTTATTTGTCAGATTGATAATACCTTAACAATACACTGTAAAAATAATCTTGAGGTTCATTATGATCATGCCCTTTTTGTGAAACTAAATTATAGAAGTCTTCTTTTTCGTTTAAGGCCCGGAGATTACAAAATTGAGGGGCCGATCCTTATTTGTAGAATGCCGGAGAAAATGATTGGACTTGAAAGACGCCCGGGGGGTGACAGATTTCTTTTACCCAGTGTTTTAGACATTTCTGTTTCGTTAAAAAAAATGGAACGTTATTTTGGAGAAATCACTTTTGAACTTGAACTCAGGGTCATCGATGTCTCAGAGCAGGGATTAGGCGTCACAGTCACAATGTTTAATAAGCATATTTTTAAGCATCATGATCGATTTAATATTTACTCTATTGATAACAAATCCCTCAAACGACCGATTACTGGAGTCATTTGTTATATGAATTCAAAAGGCCCAGGATTGAAAACAGGGGGTGTTCGACTGGGTTTGAAGCTCCATTCTCCCTTGGATTCGGAAACTTTTAATTACCTTAAGAAAAAGGGTCACCGAGTACTCCATGCCTAGCTTAAAAACATTTTAACTCTCTGCAAAATAAGCAGAAGTCTATAGCTTAACTCCTGCAAGCTCTGTTAGGATAAACATGACATATATCATATAGTTAATAACGATGAGGAGTTGTTATGGATATCGCTCTTTTTACTCAAGAAGGTCTAGTCATGATCCTTCGTTGGGTTCACTTTTTTGCTGGGGTTGTTTGGATTGGACACCTTTATTATTTAAATTTTGTACAAGGTGCATTCATGCCAGAAGTAGAAGCTGGTGTTAAGAACAACGTGTTTGCAAAACTTGTTCCTAAAGTCATGCTGTGGTTCCGTTATGGTGCTCTTTTTACTTTCCTATCTGGTGTAGCGATGCTGGCATTGGCCGGCCATGAGTTGAAATCTGATTTCTTCCAAACTCCATACGGAATCTATATTTATACTGGGGCCCTTCTTGGGACAATCATGTTTCTCAACGTTTGGTTTGTGATTTGGCCTCGTCAGAAAATTTTAATTGCAAACGGACAAACTGTTCTTGCTGGAGGAGCTGCAAATCCAGAAGCAGCTAAGGTTGCTCCTGAGGCCCTTCTTGCATCACGAACAAATGTCCTTTTCTCAATTCCAATGTTGTTCTTTATGGGAGCTTGTAGACACTTAGGCCTCACTATTCCAGAAGGCTTTAGTCCTGCAGCTGTTTTAGGTGTTGTGACTCTTGTTATCTTAGCGTTAGAGTTAAATGCACTAAAAGGAAAACTAGGACCTATGACAACAGTCAGAGGTGTTATCCACTGCGGAGTTGGACTTCTAGTTGTTCTTTATGCACTTATTGAGGTTATCGTTTAATGATCTTTAAATTGTTGGGGGCCTTTTTGGGCTCCCTTCTTTTTTCTATGTCCGTTTTTGCGAACCCTTCCATTGAGAAGGGTCGAAAGCTCTACATCGCTAATTGTCTTAGATGTCACAATAAAGATCCTAACTTGAAGGGATCGATTGGCCCAGAAATCGTTGATGCCCCGCTTGAAGTCATGTACTCAAAAATTATGACGGGTAAATACCCTCAACCTCTTCCTAAAGGATTTGTTCCCAAAAGAAAGAGTAGTGCCATGGCGAAGATTCCTAAATTAAAAGACGATATCCCTTCTATTTGGGCCTACGTTCAGTCATTAAAAAAGAAAAAGTAATTTAGAGTTTCCACTTCAAAAAATATCGAGATGTTGATGGGATCTTTCTTATAACTTCAATCCCTTTAAAAATTTGTTTTTTTTCTAGTTTATCAATCTTATAAGAGCTCATTAATCTTTCAAATTCATCATTACATCCATTAACTGAAGAACTCGTTTCATTTAAGAAGGCCGATAGTATTTTTCTTTCCTGGTCTTCAAGGGGCCCAGAAAGTAAGAGTGGAATATAAAACTCGGTGTCTAAAGAGCGAATTTGATTTTCTAAAGCCTCTTCTTCGGCCAAACTTAAAAATGTGTCAAAAATTTTTGATTTATTCTTTTTTGTCTGATTCACTTGTATATCTTCACCTGCCTGTCCAGTAGCAATAAAAATTTCATCTGTTCCATTGTCTTGGTAATCATCTTTCTTCTTATGAAGTTTGATTGAAATAGCATCTGCACCTAAAGGTAGCTGACCACTGCAGACAAAACTTGATATCTGTATAAGGCCAGGATTCGAATCTTCATCATAAATGACATTTAAGTATTGATTAACTCTAGCATCCGGTACATTTTGAAAGTCTACAGACAGGGTGCTGACTTCGACAGAGCCATTTATGTGATCACTATAGCGTCCAGCAACTCCTAATTGGTTCTTAATTTCATAACCAGACTTTTTATCCGAAAAGTAAAAAGGTAGATTCACTTCTTTTGGTATCGTTAATAATGATGGAAGTTCTGAACGAGCAGAATTCATAAAACTTAGGCAAAGAACAAATCCAATGAGAAAATGAATCATAAGTCTCCCAAGTAGTGATGTGAGATATTACTATTGATGCCTATAGGAAGTGAGGGGTCCTGAAACTTATTCCCCTCGGCACTTTTTAGTGTCTAATTTTTTGACGGCCAAAGCCTTTAGGGTCAAAATAGATTCAGTTCAAAAAATGTAATGATTAAGGATAAAAAATGGCCCAATTCATCGATATTATGCTTCACCTTGACCAGCATCTTGTCTCTTGGCTTGCTCTCTTTGGGCCCTGGATTTATGTTCTGATGTTTTTAGTGATCTTTTGTGAAACTGGTCTGGTGGTGACTCCATTTCTTCCAGGAGATTCACTCCTTTTTGCTTTAGGTGCGTTTTCTGCCCTCGAGAATGGGTTAAATGTGTGGACGCTCCTTGTGAGTTTAACGATCGCCGGAATTTTAGGAGATACAGTTAATTATCACATTGGGAAATACTTGGGACCCAAGGTCTTTAAACAGGATAGTCGCTTCTTTAAGATGGATTATTTAGTTCAAACACAAAGTTTTTATACTCGCTGGGGTGCTTTTACCATTGTCGCCGCTAGATTTGCTCCGATTGTGAGAACTTTTGCTCCATTCGTAGCTGGTATTGGGTCTATGAATTATAAAAAATTCCTCGCCTATAATGTCTTTGGGGCGATAGCGTGGGTTTTTACTTTCATCTTAGCGGGTCATTTTTTTGGTAATATTCCAGTCATCAAAAGAAATTTCACGATCGTTATTTTTGGTGTCATTTTTGTTTCAATCCTCCCTATGTTAATCCCTTGGATTCAGAGTAGACTTAAAAAAACTTAGACAATAGAGATCTCAATGCTTCAAAGCTTCTTTTATGACCTAAACTTGGGTCATGAAAGAAGCCTTAATTATTCTTGGAGACCAACTTTTTCCACCAGCTTTTTATAAAGCTCATAAAAATTCAACAATTTTTATGGCCGAGGATTTGGGACTTTGTACTCATTACAAATACCATAAACACAAGATTATCTTTTTTTTAAGTGCCATGAGAACCTATGCACAGGATTTAAAAGACAATGGCTTTCAAGTTCACTATGAAGAATTCTCCGAGATCACTTTTATTGATCGATTAAAAAAATTCATAGAAAAAAACGACATCACTAAAATTAAGATGTGTGAAGTTCAGGATAAATTTTTTGAACAGGAACTCATAAAACTTTTCCATAAATTAAAAATTGAGCATGAATTCATGAATGGCCCTATGTTTTTATGTTCACGAAGTGAATTTAAAAAATACCTTTCAACTCATCGAAAACCATTTATGAAATCGTTTTATGAAGGGGAGAGGAAGAGATTAAATATTCTTCTCGATGGTAAGGGTAAACCTCTGGGAGGGCAGTGGAGCTATGATGTTGAGAATAGAAAAAAAGCACCTAAAGTTTTAACGAATAAAGATATCCTCTCTCATGGCGCCAATTCTCACGTGAAAGAAGTCTCGTCCATTGTAGAGAAACACTTTAAGCAGCATCCGGGAAGTTCTCAAAATTTTTGGTTACCTGTCAATAGAAAGGGGGCCTTAAAAAATTTAAAGCACTTTATTGAGCACCACATTTATGACTTTGGTGACTATCAAGACGCCATAACCTCCCGATCACCTTTTCTGTATCACTCGATTATTTCTCCCATGATGAACGCGGGGCTCTTGACTCCTAAAGAGGTCATCGATGAAGTCTTGAAGGCAAAAGAAAAAGATACGGATATTCCGATAGCTTCTGTTGAGGGATTCATCAGGCAAGTTATGGGTTGGAGAGAATTTGTTCGCGGGATTTATCAAAATTATTCAGATGAGGAAGAGAGTAAGAACTTTTTTAGTCACAAAAGAAAATTAACCAAAGATTGGTATGAAGGAACCACGGGGATTTTGCCAGTAGATGATGCGATTAAAAAGGCCAATGAGTTTGGTTATTGCCACCATATTGAAAGGCTCATGATTCTTTCCAACATCATGTTGTTGTCAGAAATTCACCCCCATGAAGTTCACCGCTGGTTTATGGAAATGTTTGTAGATAGTGCTGACTGGGTGATGGGGCCCAATGTTTATGGAATGGGTCAGTTTTCTGATGGTGGTCTATTTGCAACAAAGCCTTATGTTTCAGGTAGTAATTATGTCTTAAAGATGTCGGATTATAAAAAAGATGATTGGTGTGAAGTCTGGGACGGCCTATTTTGGAGATTTATTGGAAACAATAAAACCTTCTTTTCAAAAAATCCTCGCATGAACATGATGGTAAAGCTCTTAGAGAAAATGGATGCGGGAAAAAAGAAGAAACTTTTGAATCTGGCGGATGATTTTATCCAGAGTAAAACTAAATGAAACTAGAAGTCTCAGTTGTCTGGCTTAAAAGAGATCTAAGAGTAGAAGATCATGCTCCTCTCTTTTATGCAGCGAAATTTAAATTACCAGTTATTGTGGTCTACTGCTTTGAACCCTCCCTTCAGAGTCACTATGATTGGGACGAGCGCCATTGGAGATTTGTTTATGAATCTATTATCGATTTAGAGAAAAAAATTCCTGTGGTTTGGAATTACGGTGAAGTGATTTCTACTTTTGAGGAACTCGCTTCTCAATTTACAATTAAGAATGTCTTCTCGCACGAAGAAACGGGGACAGACATTACTTACAAAAGAGATAAAGAATTCAAGAAGTGGTGCCAAAATCGTGGGATTCTTTGGAAAGAGTATCAATCCAATGGAGTCGTGAGGGCCTTAAGGGATAGAGGGGAGTGGGTAAGGCTTTGGGCCTCCCATATGAGAAGAGTTCCCTTTAAGGTACGAATTGAAAGTATGAGTTTTGCAGATACCTCCATGATTTCTTTTGATCATGAACTTCCGTCTCCCATTAAGTCTCTTGATCCAAGTTTCCAACCTGGCGGCGAATCTGAAGCGCATAAAGTTCTGAAAGATTTCTTTGATCATCGCTACTTTGATTACATGAAAAATATCTCCACTCCGGCCCAAGGAAGATACTCTTGCTCGAGATTGTCTCCTCACATTTCCTGGGGAAATCTTTCGATTAGGCAAGTTTATCAAGAGGCGACGAAACTTTTAAAAGAGGCACCTCAAAAAAAGAATCTCTTACAATTTATTTCAAGACTTCAATGGCACTGTCATTTTATTCAGAAATTTGAAGACGAAGTGGAACTTGAATTTAAAAACATGAATAGGGCCTTTGATCATTTAAGAACAACGGTTGAGAAGGAAAAAGTTCGTTCTTGGATGGACGGAAAAACCGGCTATCCACTAGTTGATGCCTGCATGAGATGTGTGGATCAAACTGGTTATCTTAATTTTAGAATGAGAGCGATGGTTGTTTCATTTTTAACTCATCATTTATGGCAGCCCTGGCAAGTGGGAGCAAAATATCTAGCTCAGAAATTTCTTGATTACGAGCCTGGTATCCATTTCCCTCAATTCCAAATGCAAGCTGGGGTGACTGGAGTTAACACCATTCGTGTCTATAATCCGATTAAACAATCTGAAGAAAAAGATGAAGATGCTCTATTTATTCGAGAATGGGTGCCGGAATTAAAAGGTCTTCCCACTCATCTTATTCACTGTCCTTGGAAAATAACTTCTATGGAAGAAACTCTTTATCAATTTAAATTGGGTGAACAATATCCTCATCCGATTGTCGATGTGATGGAGAGTGGAAAATTTGCCAGAGATAAACTTTTTAAAGTTTCAAGTGGAGAGATGGCGCGAGATGAGTCTCAAAAAGTCCTTAAAAAACACACCAACCGCGGATCTTCACGCCGGACCTCGTAACTGCTCATCCGTGATGTTAATGAGAGTAAATTCATTCGACATGATTTTCTCTCCCTTACATTCAATGAAGGCCTTAAATCGAAAAGAAGTATCAATATTTAAAATTAACTCGACCTTGATATCTAAAACATCCATAGGTCTCGCGAACTTTTTGTATTTCGCTTGATGAATTGATCTTAAAACTCCCAAAGCATGGCCCATCGTTCGATCTGAATCATAATCAGGAACCGGAGAGTAAAACTCTGTAATAAGTAATCCAGCTGCTTGGGTAGTCATCTCTTGCATCATCGCACCTGGAACCACTGGAGTTCCAGGGAAGTGACCTTGGAGATAGTATTCATCTTCTTTAGGAATTTTCCTCACCCAAATGGATTGGCCCGAGGCTTCGATGACTTCATCGATCAAAAGATAGGGTGGGCGGTGGTGGAGGCGCTTTAAAATATTGATTTTCATAACTACTTTTACCAAGTTTCAAGGAATTGACCTATCCCCAATCTTGGTCTGTTTAGGAAAAATACAACCCTTTAAATAGGTGTCTAATCTTTTGACACCGGGGGGAAGTATTACAGGAGAGTCTAGAGAATGTGATGGATTTCATTAAAATAGCGATGACTACGACCCAAATGATAAAAGGGCCACAACGATGATTAAGTTTTTTCTTTTGAATCTACTCCTTCTCTCTGGTCTTAAGGCCTATGCTGAAAGTCCATGTGACATTCGTCCAGGGTCCACCATGGGGATCAAGGTTGTGGAGTTTGTGAGTGGGAATACGATTCATTCCAAGATGCCTCTCCGTGAAAGTACTGCGAATGCACTCTATGAAGAAATGATTAGTCTTCAAGATATGGGAGTGTGCGAAGAAGAAATCAAATCTCAAAAATGTATTTTAAAATTTGAAAAGAGTCCAAAGGCTAACTTCGTCACTATGTATCGCGCAGGAGGCAAATGGAATAGTTGGGGTCTCAAGTCTAAGGATCAAGCTCAATCTTATGTTAAAAGTTTAAAGAAATTTGGATTCTGCTCTTGAAAAAATATATCTTTGGTTTAATTCTTGTGAGCTCTTTAAGCGCCTTCGCTGGTTATGACTGTGATCTGAAGCTCGCTCAATCTGAGAATTTGCATTCCACTATCGCACAATCAAAATTGTCTGCCTCTGATAAAGACCTTAAAACGATTCACATTAAAGATTTTTTTATTGAAGAAAAATCAAAAAGAAAAATGATTGGTCTCTCCATTCAATCGGCCATCGTTGGTTGGAGCGGGGAAGAGGAAGTTACCCTTGCTGTCTTTAGAAGAACAGCAAAAAAGAAATCAATCGACTCAGTCCTTATAAGTGAAAAGATCACCGTAAAAGGAATTGAATCTAAAACTCTTTGGTTTGATACATACAAACTAGATGTAAGTTGTTCTCTTAATTAAAAACCAAGAATATCCACATAAGTGATACCTTTGGCGAGTGCGGAGTTTGATTTCGCTCTCTGCCCCTTAATCATAATTTTCTTTTGGTTAAAGAGTTCCTTCAAAGCACCCCGAGAGATATTCTTAAGCGTCTCATTTTCATCTTGCTCTCTTAAGGCATTCAACAAAACATTATCCATTCTCGACTCTGGATATTCCAATTTTAGAGTGACACGAAATGAATTAGCTGGTTTTTCAGGGATGGTTTCCATTTTTGACCTTCTTAAAATATTAAAATGTGATAACTCTCTCATCGGTAGAGCCGGGAAATGGCTGACTCTTTTTTTTGGCTAATCGCTAATTCCGAGTCCAGCGATCAGCTACCTAAGGCAAAGGAATCATTGGCCGATAATCACACTCCAAAAGCTAAGGTCTAGAATAAGAATACCGAGAAGAGAAGTGATGATGAGACTTATTTTATTAATGTTTTTATTTGTTTTAAATGGGTGCTTCCTGGATCAGG
This sequence comes from Bacteriovoracaceae bacterium, assembly GCA_947441615.1. Classification (GTDB taxonomy): domain Bacteria; phylum Bdellovibrionota; class Bacteriovoracia; order Bacteriovoracales; family Bacteriovoracaceae; genus Peredibacter. The sequence continues at coordinate 12,529 of CANEUH010000018.1, forward strand.
AATCATCTACTCATTCAAATGTTAAATTCCAAATGGTTTCGAATCTTGGTACCAATGGAGCAGCCGGTGGATTAATTCTTTATGCCATAAATAAAGATTTAAACACTCAAAGAGCGATCATACTCGAAAATAATGTGATTAATCTTAAGCTTCAAAAGGGTAATTGGGAATTTATTACGATCGGTTGGGGAGGCACTGCTGGTGCATCCACGGCACTTACGGGAGAGTTAAAATGTGGTCGCATTTCAAAACAACTCAAAGAGTCTGACGAATCTCTTTCATTCACATTTAGTTCTAATAATTGTAATGATAATTTTTTCTCCCCAAGTCTTTTTAGAACGGCCGGGACTCCACAATTAACGAAACCTATAAGGTTAATAAACTGTTCTTCAATTGTTAACCCTGTAGCAGGAAATAATTGTGACTCATCAAAAGGGATCTCTCAACAAATTTCTTACAAAATAAGAGTATTGGCCCATCCTATGCGAACACGTGGAAATCTAGTGGGTATTTTTGGCAATAATCCAAATAGTCTTGAATCCGAATGTATTTCTGAAACCAGTGCGACTTCATCTGTAACGACGACAAATATAAGTTTACCATATGGCTCTTTGGGCTTTTTCATGCCAGTTGCGTTTGATATTTATTCGGATTCAAGTTGTAGTTCAAATAAGCAAACGGTCGTTTTTCCAAAAGGAATAGGTGATAGTCCACCTTTATCAGGAGTTAACCGTCAGTCCTCTGATACAGTCTCTTTTGGTGATTTCTTTTTGAGATTAGGTGGGCTTCACATTACTTCAGGGGATTTGAATTTTGGTGTTGTTCCAAAAACTGAAGTTAAACTAACTGAATATACTTTACAGAATACTCTTTCGACCGCCATAACACTGACAAACATTACCTCCTCTTCGTCGGGTGCTATTTCCCCTCCACCGTTTAGTGTATTAGCAAGTTCGAGTACTCCTTGCCATTCAGGCGCTGGATTTATAACTCTAAATGCAAATTCCACATGTAAGTTTAAGGTAAAATTTATTCCACCATCCGGAGCAAATGGTGAAGTCACTGGTGCAATCAATGTTAACTTTACTGAATCAGGAACAGGGGGCACAACATCATTTCCTATTGGAGGGTATGGATTAAAGGTTAGCTTTAATACTGTTCCTCAGGGTGGTTCATTCACTGGGTTACCGTCATCTAAAATTCGAAGTGTCTATATGAACCCTTCTGGTGTGGGCATCGTTGGAACAGATGGTGGACTTGCGATAAAAACTTCCACATCTAGTAACTACACAGTTAAAACAACCAATAATGGTTTGGGCTCTAACGTCATTAATAAAGTGTTTTATTTGGATTCTTCCACTCCTAAGGGATTTGTTGGTACAGAGAATGGACTAAGCTATTGGTCAGGAACAGGTATTCCAAGTACGTTAACAAACAAAACAACAACTGATGGACTTCCAAGTAATTTTGTTAAGGACGTCTTCGCTACAAGTTTAAGTGGTGGAAGTAGTACTCTAGTTCTTGTTGCTACAGATGCTGGATTTGCCTACTCCACAAATGGCGGGTCTAGTTTTATGACTTTAACACCGTCGGGAAATCCGTGGAGTTTAAATGTGAATGCCATTTATTTTGACGGGACTTCCAAGTTATATTTTGCAACTACAACTGGTCTCTATCACTCAACAGTCACTATCAGCGGAACAAATGTATCTTTTTCCCCTCCAGCTATTCAGTCTTACACATTTGGTTCGTCAGCAACATCAACGAGTGGTGTTAGCTTTATCGATGTCGATGCCGATTCTACTACTGGGTCTATTTACACATTGGTTGGTGGAACTAATGCGAACGCTGGGTTGTATAAAAAAGGATCCACAAGCTTTGATCAAATTTTTGCTCAAGCAGGAAGTTTTTCTTCAATCGCTATAGATCAGACGACAAACGAAATTTATGTAGGTGATAAACAGTCTGGTGTTTGGATTGTCATTCCAGTTAGTGGTGGCAGTTATAATTCTTCTCAAATCTTAAATAATGAAAAAATTAATGATCTTTTTTATCACTCAGGTGGAATCGAGCTTGCAAAGGAAGATGGATTACAAAATTTGATTTATAGTTCTGCAACACTTGTTCTCGGGATTACGAATGTAACATCTGGTCTTAAAAGTAATAAGCTCTCAAGCCTCGGTGTTTTAGGATTTGGATCGACTGCCAAATTAATTGTGGGCTCTGACTCAGGAGTCGCTTACTCATCGAATAATGGGAACTCTTTTAGTAACTTTCTTAGTTCAACTGAAAATGTAAGTTCTATCTTTACAACACCAACGGATGTATTTGTTGGTACAAAGGGCACAGGTGCCAATCTTTATCATAGTAGCTTATCAGGTATATCTGGCAGTACTTTTAGTGGCGTTTTAAATTCTGTTGGTGACATTAATGATCTATTTGTGACTAACGGATTAACTCCCAAGGTCTTTGCGGCCACGTCCTCAGGTAAAATCAAATATGCAGACCTTAATAATTTAGGGTCAATCAATCCTTGGACTACAATTACAATTAATGGAACCAGTAATCATGTGAGAAGAATTTTTATTGATGCTGGAAAAATTTATGCCAGTTATCCTTCTTCTATATCTACAATGTACGCAATTTCTTCTTTTAATTCTTCGACAAATGCATGGATTACAAATCACTATAATCAATCGGGAGGAGAAATAAATAAAATATACGTTCATAGTAATGGCAATCTTTACCTTGCTACAAGTACTGGGGGCGTTTTAAAAAAATCGCCAGGAGCAAATACTCATACGAGTTTAACTTCCGGACTTGGAGATTTATTTGTGAACGATGTCTTCGTAAGAAATATTTTTGGGAAAGAAGTCATTTTTGCTGCTACAAAAAAAGGTTTATCCATTTCATCAAACGGAACAACTTTTAGCAATTTCACAACGGCCGATGGACTTCCATCCAACAATGTTCAAAAAGTCTTTGTAGATCAAAATGGAGTCATCACTGTGGCCTGTGGTAGTGAGCACGGGGGGGGAGTCGCGAGCTCTAAGTAATCACGGGTTTCCTGATTGTTAGAGTCAGGGAAAGAGTCCTCGTTCTTTTGCCCACATAAACTGGCTATTCATTCTTAATAGTTTGTTATCATTAGCATTATTTTATTCTTCATCATGAAATAAAACCTCATTTTGGTTCTCAGTTCACGTCCCTTAACTCTTTGTAATCTAGAGAGAATTTGCCTTGATTGAGTCAATCCCTGAGAGAGGTATAATTTAGTCTGAACTCCATGGATATTGGAGTCGAGGGTTATTACATGAATTTATTTATTTTTTTGATGCTGTTTTCGACCTCCGTTTTTGCCCAGTCAAAAATAGCTGTGGTGAAAATTCTTCGTGGAGAAGTGACACTTTTAACATTGGGAAAAAGTAAGCAGCTCAATGTGGATGATTGGGTAGATAATGGGGGAGTCGTTAAAACAGCTGAGAAGAGTTTTGTAAAACTCATTTTTATTGATAAGTCGCAAATGAATATTGGCCCAAATTCAGAAATGAAAGTGGAATCATTTACGGGAAAAGATTCTGGTATCATTGATCTTGTGAAAGGAAAAATTCGCTCTCAAGTGACGAAAGACTATCTTCAGATGAAAGATAAGGAAAAGTCTAAGCTCTTCATTAAAACTAAAAATGCTGTCATGGGTGTCCGTGGAACTGATTTTCTTATCTCTACGAATGGAAAAAGCACGTCTACTATTTTATTTGAAGGAGAGATTGCCTTTAATAAATTTGAAAATAGGGGAGAGATTTCAACTGAGAAGCTTGAAGAAATTGTGGATCGCGGTGTTCGGATGTTCCCAGGGGAATTCTCTGTTGTGGACTCAGCTCGCTCAATGCCCACTGTTCCAGCTCTTATGAATATTCAGCAGCGTGAAAAATTGGAACAAAACGTTGATATGAATAAGGAGCGTGCTCCAAGTAGTAGTCAACCTGAAGAAGTTTCAAGGACGGTCGTGCCACCAGGGTTAAGTGGAGCAGTGGTGAGTAACAATCCTGAAGTTTTAAATAAAGAACTCTCACAAGTAAATATTCAGGACAATTCTTCTCTTGATAAGAGATCGTCATCTTCTGATCCCGAGGGATACGTTAAAGGGGAAACAGTAAAACCGGCCAATGGTTCATTCGTTCACTTAGAGTCAGGAGTGATTATTCCACCAGGCCCAGATTCCGTTTTAGATAAAAATTCGAACACCTATATTCCTGGTTCAGAATCTGGTCGCGTCGCAAGTGACGGATCCTACATCCCACCAAAGAATATCGAAATTACTGATAAGGGAACGATCCTCGTTTCAACCTCTGAAGGTGGCAACGTAAAAGCAAAAGAAGTAGCTCCACCTGTACCTATCGTAACACCGAGATCACCGACTTTAGGACAAATGGGGCAATCAGATCGATCACCTGCAATGATTCCTGCTCCTAATGGAGGGAACCCAAATCAAGACATTCCTACTCCGGGATTTGGTGGAGTTGATAATCGTTTTCAACAAAATGGCGGTATTAGTAATGTCAATGATCCCACCAGAGGTAATGGTTTTTCAAATACAACCATTAATGTCGGCCCATAACATCATTGATTAGGTTGTAGATGAAACGATTTGCATGGATGCTTTTAATTCTCATTAATATTTGCGCTTTCGCTGGCGAAGAAGTGCAAACAATCTCTATCTCAAAGAGTAAGGTTTTTCAAAGTGCCTCACTTGAGTTTCAGTCTGGAAAATATGAAAGTACTTTAGAAGAACTAGTTAAAATTGAAACAAAAATAGATAGTTTAAATAGTGGGAATAAACAGGTCCAAGGTTTTATAAAATACTGGAAAGGGATTTGTTTTAATAGACTTCAAGAATTTAGTGAGGCGATTAAGCACTTTGAAGGCTCCATCTCGTTTGGTTTTTCACCCAAAGATATAAATTATGAATTAGGACAGGCCTACTTCGCTTCCGAAAAATTGACGGAGGCAAGTCTTCAGTTTAGAGAGTCCATTAAGAAAAAATTTAAAAGGGCCGTCTCACTTTATTACTTAGGATATATTACTAAAGAGCTGGGCCAGAAGAGTAAGGCCTATAACTTTTTTAAATTTATAGAAAAATTATCTGACGAAGAAAAAAAAGAGGTTCTCCAGGCCTCTGAAATGCAAATAGGGGATATGCTTTTAGAGGAAGCAGAAAAAAGTAAAGATGCCTTTAGAACAATTGAATACAAAGTCATTCCTCATTATGAAGAAACTCTTGCCCTTGATAAGGAATCTGCCCTCGCTCCAGTTATTCAAGAAAAAATTGTAAAGCTTCAAAAAAAATATGATCTTATTTTATTTAATCTAAGAAATGGAAGACCGACTTTGATTCCACCTTATCTTCTTCGGATTGCACAAGAGTTTGGGCAAGATTCAAACGTGACGTTTTCTCCAGCAGAAACAACCATTTCTAAGGCGAAGCAATCATCTGGTTATTCAAAAACAGATATCATGGGGAGATATACTTTTTATATTGAAGATTACCTCAGTATTTCTCCGGAAATTCGATTTAATAATACTTATTACTTTAACCGCAGTCCTGAAATTTATAGAAACGATAACTACCTTATCGCCCCTGCTGTGAGATCCGCTTTTGAGCATACTTTCAATAAAAAACCGGCGGCCCTGCTCTTTGACTATGACTTTAATGAAGCGAGAAGAGATGTTAATGCTGAAAACAAGCTCGTTTTTAATTCAAGATCTAACAATCTCATGATTGGTGAGCGGTTTAATTATTTTTCCTGGGGTGAGTCCATCGTGAGATTTAGGTACCGAATACTTGATAGTTACCTAGATGATTCTGATTCAACGATGACAAGTGTTGTGTATGAGCAAATCAAAAACTTCGATTTAAATATCTTACTTTTTTATTTTAGCTATGATCGTTTTCGCGTTCAAAATAGTCTCTACAATACAGATTCATTTACTTTTAGAGGGGACGTCATTATGTCCCGAGTGAAAGACTGGTTTACTCCTAGTTTTGGACTGGCGCTAACAACCGTAGACCCCATTAACGCCAGAGCGACGAGGGGCAGGGAATTATTAATGAATCCGAATGCCAGGATTGCGAAAACGTTTAAGAAAAACTGGAGAGCTAATTTAAAGTTGGATTATCAGAAAAATAACTCAAAAGATGAGTCAAATTTTGCTTATTCTAAGACGATTTATGCCTTTGAATTAGAATACCTTTTTTAAACTTTTCCTGGAAATTCAATAATGAAAGTGGTTCCAAGGCCTGCGCCCTCACTTTCGGCCCAAATCTTTCCTTTGTGTTTTGAAACGATTTGCTTAACGATGGATAATCCTAGTCCTGTCCCTCTGAGGCTCTCTCTTGAAGCATCGACTCGATAGAATCTTTCAAAAATTCTTGAAAGATGCTCTTTGCCGATTCCCGGGCCATTGTCTTGAATCTTTAAATAAATTTTGGAGTCTTTCATAAAACTACAAATACTGATCGTGACATCTTCGCCAGAGTACTTGCAGGCATTGTCGCAAAGATTCAGAATAACTTGTTCAATAAGCCTAAAATCACCGTGAAGATAATCAACCTCTATACTCTGATTAAATACGATCTTCTTCTGAGAATAACTGGCCTTGATATTTTCTTGAACACCGTCAACAATGTCTGGCAGAAAAAATTCTTCAGATCTTAGGTAGTTTCTCGATTCGATAACTGAAAGGTTTAATAGGTCATTAAAAAGCGAGATCATTCTCTCAGTATTCGCAACAATTTTTTCCAAGAAAGGATGAAGAGTAGAATCAACTTTGGTGGATTGCGACTGAAGGATTTGAGTAAATCCTTTGATGGATGTAAGAGGCGTTCGAATTTCATGAGAGACGTTTGCCACAAAATCGACTCGCATTTGTTCGGACAATTTAAATTCAGTAATGTCATAAAAAACCCCAAGGGCCCCATTCGTTGACCCATGAGAAGATTTAAGTGGAGTTATCGTGAGATCAAAGATTCTATGAGAATTATTACTCAAGGGGAAATTCATGGCCTTTAATGATTGAGGTGCTCCTGTTGTTAAAACAGATCTAAAGGCCGCAAGAACTTCGTCAGAGAAAATATGCCATATTTTTTTATTAATTTCCTGACCTTCCCTGGAGTTCATGAAATTATTTTTAAATTTACTATTAAAAAACAAAATACTTTCATAACGATCGACAGCAATAATGTCGTCGTTAATTGATTCTAAAATGGCAGTGTTCTTTTCGTTTTCAATTTGAACTTCCAAGATTTGTTCTTGAAGTTTGATATCAGCTTTATTAAGTGCCTCTTCAATCGCTCCCCATTCATCTCTTTCGTAAAGAAGCTCAAGACTTTTATTAAAGGGGATATCGTCTTTAAACTTTTCAACCTTTGAAAGAATGATTCCCAATGGTTTTGTCGATCTAAAGAAGAGAAAAATAAAAACCAGATATGAAATCACTGCAAAGGGAACAATCCTTAAAAAAAGAACTCTATCAAACCTGTCCATATTATCTCTAAGTGAAGAAACAGGAATGACTTTTCTGATCAAAAGATCTTCGCCAAGCCTCATCGAAGAAAAGACTGCCTGTGTTCCAAAAATTTGGCTTTTCTTTAATTCAGATGCAAATTTTGATTCATGGGAAGCTTCGACCTCGGAGAGGTCCACTATTTTCTGTCCTTCTTTTGACTTATCGATACTGTCACACAAAATAGTTCCGTCTCTTGTTAAAAGAGTATAGTGAACGTCATTAAGCGGAGGAAGGGATCGGCACCACATTTCCCAATTCACGTTTGCCCTTAATAGGGTATGTTTCATTAAACGTAGGTCTTCTTCAACCTGGATAGTCATTTGGGAAACGAGTCCAGAGCGGTAGGAGGAACGATAGAGAAAAAGAATCAGAAACAGGGTCGGTAAAAAGATCACGAGAGTTAGCCTCGCGATCCTGTAAAAGAAGAACCAAGGGTAGGGCGTCCTAGAGGACATCTTTGAATCTATAACCAATCCCTCTAATCGTTTCTATCATTTCCGAAGCTTCACCTATTTTTTTTCTAAGCCCTGCGATGTGAGTATCAATCGTTCTTCCAGTCACGAAAATGTTTTCGCCTTGGATATTGTTGATAAATTGTTCTCTTGTAAAAACGTGGCCTGGTTTTAGGGTGAGCATTGAAAGAATTTTAAACTCAGTAGATGTAAGCTGAACTTCTTCTTTACCAACGGTTACTTTACATTTATTGATTTCTATTTTCATAAGGCCAAAATCAAGAAAGTCATTCTTTTTTGATTCTGATTTATCTAGGCTTCTTAACTGAACTCTTACGCGAGCCTGTAAGACATTCAAATCAAACGGCTTGGTAATATAATCATCCGCTCCAGCATCTAGTGCGGCAACAATGTTATCTGGTTGGGTGAGTGCAGTGATCATAATAACGGGAGTTTCAGAGTATTTTTTTTGTGATCTTAATTTTTTGGTGAACTCTAAACCGCTCATGATTCCGGGAAGCATCCAATCAATAATAAAAAGATCAATGGACTCTGTCCTTTCTACGATTGTAATGGCCTTGTCGACACTTTCGGCGGTGATGACCTCATGGCCCTCTGTTTTTAGTTGGAAACTAATCAGGTCACGAATATCCTGTTCGTCTTCAATAACAAGTATGGTTGAATTTTTCATGTCTCTAATACTAGCAAACAGGCCAGATTCAATAAAGTTAAACTTTACCCGCTAGTATAGGAAAAAAAGTCTTTCTAATGGCCTCCGTTTTTACTCAGAAATTAGACTATTCCTTATGAGTTCAACCGAGACAGAGCGTGTCATAAGGTTTCTTAAAGTCTCATTGACTTAGATGGATCTAGAGTTCACAATTTTTGCAAATGAAAAAGATATATTTTCTTCTACTTTTAGGCGGATGTTCAATTTTTAGATCAGGCCCCGATCTATCTGAGAATTCAAAAAATGCTCCAGGATGGATTTATTCACCCTACGATTCCTGCTCAGAAGAAGTAGAACTATGTGCTGTGGGAGAGGCAAGATCTCTTGCTCAAGCTGATGGACAGGCCAGAAGTAATCTCGCAAGTATTTTTGAAATTAGGGTGACATCAGAATTTAATGCACAAACGTCTAGTCAGTCTGGATCTCATTGGCAGGGGCAAGTTAATCAAGAAGTTCAACAATCCTTACAGGAATCGGTTGATCAAATCCTTGAAACGGTTCAAATTAAAAAACGTTTTAAAGATAAAGGTCTCACTTATTCTCTAGCTTCAATTGATAGGGCAAAGGCCTCTGAACTTGTAGGTACTAGGCTATCCAAGTTAGATGATGAACTTAATTCCCACTGGAGTAAGCGGAGCCGAACAAATCTTCGGAACATCATTCGTCTTTATATGGAACGCGAAAAGCTCAATGAGAGGTACTCAATTCTTTCGGGTTCATCTAGACCTTCAATGATGACATTTAAAGAAATTACAGAGTGGAGAGAGTCTCGATTAAAACCTGAACCACTTGCCCTTCGTATTGGTCAGGCACCCGATTGGATGAGTGAGAAGCTAAAAGAACTTCTGACTGAAGCGGGATTTAAACTAGTTAAGGGTGATGCCGACAAAGCAATTTCACTAAATGTTGATTCGATCAAGGAGTTTTTAAATGTTCAGGGGTTTGAAAAATACACCTTCACCATGAATCTGACGAGTTTTGAGAAGGGTGAAAAAAATAAAGTCTTATCGGCATCTGAAACTGTTACCGGAAGATCACAGGCAGATGCACTTTTGAAAGTGAAACGTTTTTTTAATGAATATATAGAAAAACATTTATCTGATTTACGTCTTGATTAATTTAAAAGGAGCTTTTTATGATGAAGCTAATGTCTTTATTATTGGTTCTGTCTCTAGGTGTTGCCTGTTCCTCAAAAAAGAAAGTTAAGGAAGTTGATTACTCGTCAACAATTTCTAAAGACTTTGAAGTAAAAGAATCTTCAACTAATGGCATTCGCCCAGGTTGGATTGAAGATGCAGAAATTTGGACGGCCCAAGAAAATATGGATGTTTCAAAATTTCGCTACTTCTCTTTTGAGACTGAGCCAAAAGTTAATCGTGAAATCGCCTGTAATTTAGCCAAGGCAAACGTTAGAAGTGATATCGCTGCAGAAATTACAACTTTCATTCAAAAATCCCTCGCAGCCTCTACAGAAGGGCAAACTGCTATTGATGCAAATAATCCAAAGACTCAACCTCTTCGTGACTATGTTTCAAACACTCTTGCTGAAAAAATTCAGTCACTAGTCCACGGGGCTTCAGTCATTAAAACCTACTGGGAAAAAAGAAATTATCAACAGAAAATGGGAGCGAAAAAGGATTTCATCGGATTTACTTGCGCTGCTCTCATACGCATGGAAACAAATCGCTTGAAATCTGCGATTGATAAAGCTTCAGAAGATCTGGTCGAAAAAGCAGATCCAGAATTGAAAGACAATGTAAAAAAAGCACTTGAAAAAATTGATGAGGACTTTGTCAAAGCTCGTCATGGTGAAGTTTAATAGGAGATTCTCATGAAATTTTTAGTTACTTTTTTGTCCCTTGCTGTTCTTGCTTCTTCATGTGGAAGTTTTAAAGCTCAGCGAGTGGACGCCAATACTTCTGATGAGAAGGGGCTCGCCATTACTGATAACTGGATGAGTGCGGATACCACTCAAGCGACGACAGATGTGATTAAGCAAATGAAGGCCCATCCTGGTTACGGAAAAATGAAGTCTAGATTCGGAACACCGAAGGTCTTTATTGCTGAAGTTCAGAACCAAACTTCTGAGGCCTATTTCCCGATCGGTGACTTAAACGATGAATTATTAAATGAGCTTTCTCTGTCTGGAGAATTTGAGCTTGTTGATGCTCAAGCTCGTGATCAGATTCTTAAAGAAATTACTTACCAAAATGACGGAATGGTTGATCCTGCTACGGCTAAAAAAATTGGAAAGCAAACAGGTGCTGATATCATGATTTTTGGTAACGTCTACATGAAGCCAGAAAAGCGCGATGGAAAAACTATCAAGGAATATTCGGTTAATATTCGTATGACGGATATTGAGAAAGCAACGGAAGTTCTCCGTACGAGAACAAAAGTCTTTAAGTATTCAGAGAAGTCTAAGATCGGATGGTAAGATTTTATTCATTAACTTTAATTGCTCTTTTATTCTTGGGGGCCTGTGCCTCCAAGATGAAAGATCAAATGAAGGAATACAGAGTAGCGTTTGCCGCAAAAGATTTAACAAAAGCTGCCGAGCTTCTTGAGAAGTCTGAGCTAAAAAAAGATAAGAAAAGTATTCTTTTGTGGCATCTTGAAAAAGGGACTCTCGCTCTGGCCCAGGACAATCTAGACCAGTCGATTTCTCATTTTCAAACATCACTTGAACTTATTGATAAGCTCTTCACGACGAAGCTCACCTCAAAGGCCTCAAGCTTATTCATTAATGATGCTTCTGATGATTTTTACGGTGCTAGTTACGAGCGCTCCTACGCGCACTACTTTTTAGCGAAAGCTCTTTATGCTCGTTTTAAAAAATCTGGAAATAAATTAGACTTACAGGGATCGCGAGGAACCATTCTTGCCTGGGATACTTATTTTACGGATCTGCAGCGATCGGCTTCTTCTAAGACACTTTATTCAACTGATCTTATGCTAAAAGTTTTTGGTGGCCAAATTCATGAAGTCAGTGAGATCAGAAGTGATAAGCAAATTTCCCTCCAATTATATAAAGATGCCCTCAATATTCTTAGCACTCAGGGGGGCGTTTTCTCCGTTTTTAATACAAAAAGTTCGGATTATATAAAGTACTTTGAAAAAGAAGGAAAAATATCTTCTGATCTTTACCAAGGAACAAGTCAAAAAGATGATCTTAAGGATTTTCTTCATTATAAAATTCTCTCTTTGACAAAAGAGATTAGAAGTAGCGAATTTAATAAAGAGATTAAAGCACTTCATGCAAAAGATGACATTGCAAAAAGAGCAGGGAATGGTCCTGCGAACGTGGTTTTAGTTTTTGAGCAAGGATTTATTCCTCAAAAAGTTGGAAAGCCATTTAATTTCGGAATTAAAGGAGCAATAAATTCCGTAGATAATTCTGGGGCCAAAGCTTTTATTGCAACAGTTGGAACCGAGTTTATTACCTACTTTGCGATGAATAAATTAGGGATGTATCCCGGAGATACTGCAAGTCCTGGAAGCTTTGTTTTTGCTCATGATATGACGAGGCTTGCAGTTCAAGAAGCTGCTATTGAATTTGAGCTTCCGATGATTGAGAGTGTTCCCTCTGTAAAAAGAACTGAAGTGTTCATCTTAAACGATAAAAATGCCATTTTTTATCAAGGTCCGCTTCCAGTTGTTTCTGAAAACGGAGACATTGCGAAAGTCGTTCTTGAGGAAGACGTCGTTTCTCATTATGTAAAAACTGGAACAAGAGTTGCGATTAAACATATTCTTGCCATTGTGGCGGCCATGAAGGTTTACCAAACTCTTCAAAAAGGTAATGAGGGTGGAGATCTACTGGCGAAATCTGCTGCCATGGCGACATATGTTGGTGCCTCTAAAGGAATTTCCGCCTTTGAAAAGGCGGACACTCGCCACTGGACAACACTTCCTCAGGCCCTAAGAATGACTGAAGTTAAATTACTACCTGGTCAGTACAAAATCGGTGTAGCGCTTTATGACGGAGAAAAAGCTCCTTTGTCACCGACTGCAATTGTCGGAGAAATTCAAGTAAAAGATCAGATTAAGACCATTTATACTTTTCCACTCCAGTAAAAATTTTATTTTTTTGTCTCGAGTTATCACCGTGGCCGCCGATGAGCTAGGTGATGAAGAAGATCTGCGCTCTTATTTTCATTTCTTTTGGTCTGTCTGCCTTTGCGGTAGAAGACAAAATCATTCATGTTGAAGGAAGCTTGACCACGGGCCGAAGTTGGATGGATTACACTTCATCTAAAGAATTAAATCTAAAAAAACTTTTGGAGCTTCTCTCTCGTTCATCGACTGGAGAAAAAATCATTAAAGAAGCTCAGTACAAGGCAGCTCGGACAGGTTTATTAATCGAAGATGTGATTAAAGTGGGTGAAAGTTCTCTCACTGATACAACGCTTGTTAGAAAATTTTCCCCTCACTCGCCGGAACATGTCATCTATGAATCTCGATCAGTTGTTTATATTAGTAAAAATCTTGCCTGGGACGATGCTCTTTTAGATCTCGCTCATGAGCTAACACATTACGTGTATCGGGAAGGCTTTAATCCTTACTCTGAATCATTTAATGCGAAAGACTTCATCAAATCAACGATTGAAGGCGCTGGTGGAGAAGTTCAGGCCTTCTTAACGGAATGCCGGGTTTTAAAAGAATTATTTTCCCGAAGGGTTCAAAGTAGATTTAATTGCCAAAAAATCGAGGACTCTTCTGGTCAGTTATCGTATTCAAAGGCTGTCGAGCTCTTTTATCATGTTGGGTCATACTTTGATGGGTTCCATGCACAACTCAAAAAACGTGATATCGCTAGCTCATTTTCAGACCTAAAACCTGAGAAAATAAATTTTATTTCCTCAGCCTACGGAGTTCCGTATCCAGTTGCGGCTTTGATGGAGTTCGATCTGGTGGTTAATAAGGTCTGTGAGAACGATAAAAAGCGTCTTGCCTATATGCAGCAAGGACCTAAGAGGGGTCCGGCCTCGGCCAATAATGGACAAGTAAAGTTTGTTGAAAGCTATTCAGCGCGGTGTGGAGAAAAAACCTCTCCCTAAGCCCTCTCAAACATTCTTCGACAATTTGTTGAAATCTCAGCAGTTTCATTGACGAAAAAAGACCCTAAAGGTAAAAATAGGGGTACATATTTTTTCTAAGAAACCGGAGTTCCTCCATGCAAGATGGTGTTGTTCTATCGACAGTTGACGATTTCCTTAACTGGGGTCGAAAAAATTCTCTTTGGCCTATGACATTTGGTTTAGCTTGTTGTGCAATCGAGATGATGGCGACAGGTGCTTCCAAATATGATCTCGAGCGCTTTGGTTGTGGTGCCTTCATGGCTACACCGAGAAGAGCAGATCTTATGATTGTTGCAGGAACTGTGACGCTTAAGATGGCGACTCGAGTGAAAACACTTTATGAACAAATGGCTGAGCCAAAATACGTAATCTCAATGGGCTCTTGTGCAAACAAGGGTGGGCCTTACTGGCAGCATGGTTATCACGTTCTAAAGGGCGTTGATGAAGTAGTTCCTGTTGATGTTTACGTCCCAGGATGTCCTCCACGTCCAGAAGCCCTCATTGAGGGAGTGATGACACTTCAAAAGAAAATTGCCAACGAGCGTCTCCTTCGTACTAAGTGGGTAAAACATGCTTAATGTTGATGTAAATAAATTAGCTGAACTCATTAATAAGAATGTTCCAGGTGCGAACGCAACTGTGAGTGTTCCTGAAGACATCAAAAAATGCGATTCAAGTGTTACAGTTGAAGCTTCAAAAATTTATTCAGTTGTTGAATTTCTAAAGACAAATAAAGAGATGCCTTTTAATTCTCTTCAAGTCATCAGTGGCGTTGATTGGGTTGAATGGATGGAAGTGTGTTACATGATGGCCCACTTTGATCTTCAAAATCCGAGAGAATTTATTCTTAAAGTTAAGCTTACTGATCGTGTGAATCCTTCAGTTGATTCAATCGTCCATCATTATGCTGCTGCTAACTTTCAAGAGCGTGAAGTTTACGACATGTTTGGTATCCGTTTTAATAATCATCCAGATCATCGCAGGATTCTTTGTCCGGACGACTGGCAAGGGTATCCTTTAAGAAAGGATTACGTTGCTCAAAAAGATTATAACGGAATGGCCGTTTATCCAGACTCTAAGATGAATTTTGAAGATAGAGAATTTATCGTACGTCAGGATATGATTAAAAAAGCACAAGAAGCAAAAGCTCAATAAGAAGGTAAATATATATGCAAAGCCGTTGGGATATTGGTGAACCGGAAAAGCCGACCATCAACAAAGATACAGAACAGCTAAAGTCAGAACTTCTCACTTTAAATATGGGACCTCAGCATCCTGCGACTCACGGAGTTCTTAGAATTGAGATTTGGACTGACTCTGAAGTGGTTGCTCATGCGATCCCGCACTTGGGCTACCTCCACCGTTGTATGGAAAAGCATGCTGAAAACTTAGACTATCGTGGTGTCATTCCATTCGTTGATCGTCTTGATTATCTTGCGGCCATGAATATGGAGTGGACGTATGTAGCTGCAGTCGAAAAGATGCTGGGCACTGAAGTTCCTCGTCGAGGTGAACTCATTCGTATTATGACGGCTGAGCTTCAGCGAATTGCCTCTCACTTAATGGCATTCGGTACTTACGCACTCGATTTGGGTGCCTTTACTCCATTCTTATATGCATTTGAGGAGCGTGAGAAAATTCTTCGTTTGTTTGAGGAAGTTTCTGGGGCCCGTCTTCTTTATAACTACATCTGGATAGGTGGAGTATGGAATGATTGGACTGATGAGCAGCTGGCCAGAGTTTCAGCTTTCTGTGACACGATGGAAGAAGAGGCAAAAAAATATAACGAACTCGTTTCCATGAATAAAATATTTGTTCAAAGAACAGCGAACGTGGGGATTTTCTCCCTGCAAGATTGTTTTGATTATGGGGCGACTGGCCCAGTCCTTCGCGGCTCTGGTATGAAGTGGGATCTTCGTAAGAATGCTCCTTATTCACTTTATTCTGAGTTCGATTTTGATGTTCCAGTTGGTGAAGCGGAACTTGGTCAAGTTGGTGACTGTTGGAATCGTTATTACGTTCGAATGAAGGAAGTGATTCAATCGATTAGAATTATTCGTCAAGTGCTTGAGAAATTAGAGCCAGGTTCAGTGATGGGCAAGGTTCCAAAAGTGATTAAACTTCCAAAGGGTGAAGTCTACATGAGACACGAATGTCCTCGTGGAGAGCTTGGTATTCACCTCGTTTCAGAGGGAGACTCTAAGCAGCCATACCGTTTAAAAGTTAAGTCTCCTTGTTTTACCCACACGTCAATGCTTCCGAGGATTGCTCCTGGGCAAATGATTGCAGACTTTGTAGCAAGTGTTGGTTCAATTGATATCGTATTAGGAGAGGTGGACCGATGAGTACTGCCGTAGAACAAAATAGTTCATTTAAAAATTACTTTAGTGGTCTTTTTAATGGGATCTCTACAACGCTGAAGGGGATGTGGATTACCTTTAGGTATGTTTGGGCGGTAAAACCCGTTTCAATTGAATACCCTGAGGTTCGTGAGGTTCTTCCTGAGCGCGCTCGCATGCGTCTCTTTAATGATTCTCAAAACTGTATTTCTTGTACCCAGTGTGCGATGGCATGTCCTGTGGACTGTATTTATATTGCCTCTGAGAAGCTTCCTGAAGGATCTGAGATTAAAAAAACTTCTAATGGTCAAGCGATTAGATTGAAACTCACTCAATTTACAATTGATACAGCACTTTGTTGCTATTGTGGTCTTTGTACGACAGTTTGCCCTACAGAATGTTTAACACATTCTCATGATTATGAGTTCTCACAATATACAATCGATACGATGAAATATGATTACCTGGCCCCAGATGTAAAAGCGTGGCGAGATAGAATTGTTAAAGTTTAATTAAAAAACATAGGGCCCAAAACTGGGCCCTTTTTATTTTCTCTCGATAGTTTCAATGACAAATTCATTATTATCAATTCCACCAGTAAATACGACAGAGACCTGAGCTCCTACTGGAAGAGATTTTATGAAGTCTATGGCACTCTTTGAGCTATATATACTGACTATGTAGTTGCGTCCTTCAAAAGTCACTAGTGAAGGAGATCCTTTTTTTAGGGTTCCATACTTTTTATAGGAAGTATTCGTGCTTGAAGAAAGAGAATCCAAGTTTTCTAACTTGTTTTCTTTTAGTGTGATGTTATTTCCGCATCCACTTAAGATGAATAAAGAAATGAGTGTTTTACTGAGCATCACTTATTGTCCCATCAATTTTTAATTTACCATCTTCTTTAACGACTATGAATTCTGCTTCATTTGAGATCGAAATATTTTTATTTATTGATTTTTCTTTTAATGTCGCAAGATAGATTTCTCCCTTACTTCCCTTTTTCCAACTCATCGTGGTTTGAGATTGGACTAGAGACTCAGGTAGACTTTTAATTTTGTTTATGAGTTCTTTTTTTCCACCACTACCCTTAATAAATTTTTTAGTGAAGACTTCATCAATAAGTTCTATCTTTTTATGGTCCATAATCGAATCATATTTTTGAAAAAGCTCATTCATCGATTGATCATCAACCCCCAGGGCATAAAAAGAGATGAATAACATAAAAAAGGTTACTTGAAATCGCATCCATACTTCCTAGTAAGAGTGATGATTTTATTGATGTACTCTTTAATCGTTCCCGGGCAAGAAGTGGGGTGATAGTAGTTGTGCCATTTGATATTATTAATCTTAGGATATTTCTTTTGAAGTTGGCAGGAGAGTCTCGCTACCAAGTCTTGAGTAGACTTAGTTGGGTAACGAGGTTTATCTAAAGGGTAACCGTTAGGATTTGTTTTTGAAAATGGAGCATAGTTACCGATAACTACAATTCCTATAGTGGTAACATTGGCCTTGATTTTCCCATTTCGGATCAAATTAGGATTAATCTTAAATTCTTGGTTTTCTCTTCCACAAGTGATCAAACCATCATCCCACATTTTTTTTTGCTCTTCATTCATGGGGACAAAGGCATCGGATCCAGCATGTGCCCCGACGAGCTCCATAGGTCTAGCTTCCGTAACTTTAGCTTTTGGTGTTGAGCCGCCATTATAGGGAGAATTGACGGCATAAGAGTAAGCAATCATATACCAAGGGTCTTCCGGAGTTCCTCTCGCAAGATGGAGGCCATTGATTTGTTCAGGAGTCGTAGTGTTGATGGTTTCTGAATGATGGATCACAATTGTATCCACCATTTCTGTGGGCCTTCTACAAAAACTCGCCTTAGGATTTCTCTCATATTGGGCCGTATGAATTGTCACATACTCAATGGGCCACTGAGGAACCAATGGACGAAAAATATTTTGATCTTGAGAGCAATTAGAACAGTCCTGTCCAGAGACAGAAAGGGAGATCATTAAGGAAAGTAGTGGTAGTAAAATGTTTTTCAAATAGACCTCTGATTCCTTATCGGTTCAGTCAGGTAAATCTTGAGAAATAAATATTCTTGAGAATTTGTGCTGTTGCATTATGATAAAGGAAGGAGAACATAATGGAATTTAAAAGCTTTAGAGAATTCTATCCCTTTTACCTACGTGAACACTCAAATTTAATTTGTAGAAGGCTCCACTTTATAGGTACTTGCGGCGTCATTTCTTTACTGCTTTTATTCTTCTTTACTGGCCACCTTGTGACGATTGGATTGATTCCAATTGTTGGTTATGGTTTTGCATGGGTTGGTCATTTTGTTTTTGAGAAAAATCGTCCGGCCACTTTTAAATACCCCTTCTATAGTTTACTTGGCGACTTCAAAATGTTTTGGGAAATTTTGACGGGAAAAATTTCTGCATTCTAAGAACTAGCACTCGAGTAACTCTTTAAACCCTTTCTCCACACTGAAAGAACGACGATCCATAATCCCGAAGTGACAAGGATGAGGTGAAAAATTGTTTGGAGATTAAATCCTTCGATAAAAATGCGCGCAGGAAAAGAGGCAATGAGTCCAAAGGGTAACACCACTGTGAACAGCACTCTTAGCCAGCCTTTAAAAATTCGATCAGGCCTCTCCATTGCAAGTCCAAGAGTATAAAAGAGATCAATAAATCCTTTCGCACTTTGAGTCCAAAAAACGGGAAGAATCATCAGCATTTGGATGCAGTAGTAAATGAGTGAGCCATTAATCAATAAAATGATCAGTCCAAAGAGCGATAAAAGATTCCAATCCTGAGAATAAGAAAAAAGACTATGGAAGAAAAAAACGGCAGCGATCATGAGATTAATAAATGAATTTGCAGAGAATTCACGTAGGGAGAGAAAGAATAAAGGAGAAACAGGACGAATGAGGTAATAATCAAGCTCCCCTCGATTAATGTAAAAAGGAAGCCACCACATATTAGTAGAAAAAACAGTCATATTGATTGCATCAACGAGAAGATAGCAGCCAACGAATATCATCATTTGCTCTTCATTCCATCCAGCGATGAGAGGAGTGTGAAGGAGTAAAATCTTAAATAGAGCGATATTAACAAAATAATACATGATATCCATCGCGATTCTAAAAAAGAAATCGATCCGGAATTCTAAGGCTTTTGAAAAAGAAAACTGTAGAAAGAAAAAGTAGAGCCTGAGATATCTTTTCATATCCCGACTCCTGAATAAGTATATTGACCTTTCTCCCACAGGCGCTTAGCGAGCCAGTTAAAGATCAAAGACCATACCAACAATATGACAACTCCAAGAATCATTTCCTTAGTTGATAATTTTCCCATCATGGCATTAATGGGTAGAGAAACAAAATAGGGAAAGGGAGTAAATTGAATGATTTTTTGTAAAATATCTGGAAAAAAGTTTAATGGAATATAAGCTCCCCCGAAGAAAAAACACAAAAATCTTGCCATCACCATTAAAGA
Organism: Bacteriovoracaceae bacterium; assembly: GCA_947441615.1. GTDB lineage: Bacteria > Bdellovibrionota > Bacteriovoracia > Bacteriovoracales > Bacteriovoracaceae > Peredibacter. The sequence goes on from CANEUH010000018.1 coordinate 32,200, forward strand.
CCAGATGTTATCCGCCCAGATTGAGATAAGTTCGATGAAAAGCGCCAAGTTACAATAAGCGTAAGAAGCCAACATGAAGAAGAACAATCCATAACTAAGTTGGATGACTTGATTGAGATCAAATTGATCAAAGATAAGCTGATATCCAATGAAGGCGAGGCATAGTTGAAGGCCATAAAAAGCACTATAAGTCAGGTAGGTCAGGGTTTTATAATTAAAAAATGAGATAGGGTATAATAGATAACGATTAAAAGTGCCCTCGTAAATTTCACGAGAAAGAAACCCCATGTTTTCTCCCGTGAGCATTTTTGAACCAATAGGAACGATGAGGTAATAGAGAGTCATGGTTTCAATGGTATATCCTTCCATGACTGTTTTTCCGGAAGCCTCAAAGATCGCCTGCCAAAGTGAGCGGGCAATAAAAATTTGAATACATGTTTGGCCAAGGAAAGTGACCCAGAAATCAGTTCTGAAAGCGAGAATTTTTCTTATCTCGGACGCGACAACAAACCGCCACCATTTCATGGGGATTTAATTCCATAATTCATTATAGACTCAATGATGTCATTAACCGATGGATCGTGAATATTGAGATCGAGAATATCATTAGATTTAAAGAGTTCTGAAGTTGTCGAACCAAGCTCAGAGCGACGAACATTCACTTTAAATGTTTTCTCTTTTGTTGTGACTGTTAGCCTCTTTTCATCTCCCATCATTTTTTGAACTTCGCTGAGGGCACCATCGTAGACGAATTCGCCTTCCTTTATAATCATAATGCGTGGACATAGCTCTTTAATATCTTCCATGTAGTGGGAAGTGAGGATCGTAATAGGTTTAAATTCAGATTGATAATTCCTCATAAATTCTCGTACAGCTTTCTGAGCAGAGATATCTAGTCCGATCGTCGGTTCATCAAGAAAAATCACCTTCGGCTGGTGAAGTAACGCCGCCATCAGTTCAATCTTCATCCTCTCACCAAGAGAGAGTTTTCTCACTTGAGTTTTTAGCTGGTCCTTTATCATGAGAGTGTCAGCTAGAAATTCAATATTCTTTTTAAAAAGAAAATCATCGATTTGATAGATCTCTTTTAAAAGTAGAAAACTATCAAGGGCAGGAAGATCCCACCAGACCTGTGCTTTCTGTCCCATAATGAGAGACATTTGTCTTCTGTAGTTATTATCTCTTTCCCATGGTTTAAAGCCTAAAATGGTTGCTTCACCGGAAGTCGGGTGAACAATTCCAGCTAGGATTTTAACAAGAGTTGTTTTCCCTGCACCGTTAGCTCCAATGAGACCAACGATTTCTCCTTGCTGTATTTTAAAACTCACTGACTTTAAAGCTTCTTTGATGACTTTTTCTCGTTTAAATAAAGCCTTCAAAGAACCCTTAAGACCCGGCTCTTTTCGGTGAGAGATAAAAGTTTTTCTAAGGTTTTTGACTTCGATCATTGCTTCTCCAGAACGATGCCCTTAAGGTAGCTTCCTTCAGGAAAACCCTTTAATGTGGGGCAATCTTGTGCCAGCTGAAGTCGTGTGATCATTTTATAGTTGAGCTTTAGTTCTGTGAGATAGTCTTTTAAAATGCGATCAAATTTTTCCTGTCCCACTTGATGGGTATTAAGAAAGATCACTAGTTTTCCAGATGGCTTAAGAAGCTTGTTCATCTTTTCGAGAAGGTCTTTGTACGCCTTGATGGCAGAGGTTCTTTTTTCTCCATCTGAAGAAGAAGATGGTGGGTCACAAATAATAAAATCAAATGACTTATTGTTGGCCATTAATTCATCTAAGGCATCATCAACACTTTTTGTCATGGCTTCATGTTCAGTGTGGTTTAGATCGGGATTAAGAGCAATATTTTGCTGAAGCCACTCAATATATTTTGGAGATAAATCGACCGAAACAACATTGGTCGCCCCAAGTTTCATCGACCAAAGAGAAAAAGCTCCTGTATAGCTATATAAATTTAAAACACTCATCCCAGGATTTATAAATTTCGAAAGATGATGTCGAATGGAACTCATATCAGTATAGAGGCCATGATCATAGGATGAACCTAAACGGATAAGATACTGGATCCCAAATTCGGAAAGATGGAATTCATCTCTGCGATTTTGATCTTGTGAATTGATGGGTAGTTTTTGAAGTTCTTTTGTTTCTCCGCGCAGTTGAAACCAGACATTTTCGTCCCTAATCTCAGGAAACACTTCTTGGAGAGTCGTTTGAATAATGGATTTATACCGATTCCAAAACCCGGTGTAGAATTGGATAAGAACTCTATCTTTAAGTCTTTGAATAAAAAGTCCAGGAAGCTGATCGGCCTCGCCGAAAACGAGATAATAGTTCTCTCGTTCTTTGAGTTCTTTTTGTTGAATTCTTTTTTCAAATGCTAAGTCTAGTCTTCCTTGAATACTCGCGGTGAAGTGCTGTGCCTCGCGATCAAAAGGAAATTTCGTACTCCAGACTCTGGCCTTAACATTTTTGTGGTAAGGATCATGCATTAAAAGGGCGAGGGGACGTTTTCTCTCGTCCATCGCTATGACAAATTCTGATTGTCTGGGGAAGCGGTTAGAAAAATTATCCGATGTGATCCAAGGATGACCCTGGCGTAATAATTTAATAGATACCGGATGAATCAGGCATTCAGGAATTTTGTTCATGTAAAGTCCGAGAGATTATTGCTTAAGGTTATTTATTCTCTCTTCAGTTTTATCTAGGAGTCTTAATAGAATATTGGTTGCAAGATATGGGTTCTTCATATGATCAGCTATCTTTAACTGATTCATAATCTGTTCGCACTCTGAACCGACTTCATTTTGAAAAGGATCAAAATTAAGACCTAGGAACTGAAGTTTTTTCATGATGAGTTCGACTTCAACAACACTTTTGATTTCTAGCAGAGTTTTCTCAAATGAGACAACATAGTCCTCATGAGAGTTCGTCACCTTTGTATCAATTTGTTTCTGAAGTGAATTCATAGAACAGAAATTATGACAACACCTTGCAGCCTGTCAATGAATGGGAGAATGTTTAGACGATTTTTTTAGGGAGTTGTTTCATGTCCTATGTTTTTTATTTTGTTATTATATTATCCCTTGTCCTGTGGGTGGAAGCCCCTTTTTTACTCGTTCCTAACCTGCTGATTACACGAAAAGACAAGGGCGATGAGCTGGAGCATTGGCTAAAGCAATTTAACTGGGGAGGTCGCATCGATTCTTCCATTTCCACAAAACTTCCAGAATATAAATTTTATTCAGGGGTCATCAACATACTTTTAGAACTTTCAAGAAAGATGGGTGGAACTTATCAAGAATCTTTGATCTTTCTGAGAGAAAGTCTTCAGGGTGATAAGCAGTTTGAAAAAAAAATGAAAGAAACGGTCAGAGGTGTTTATCTTCAGATGGGTATGATGGTGATTCTTACTTGGGGTTTTATCTTCGCAGCTCTGAAAATTGTTGATTTAGAAATTGAGATTAAAAAATTATTAATGATCTTTTTCTGGCAAACAAGTGGCATAGGGGCCCTACCGTTCTTATTACAATATTTTCGTAAAAGATATTTTTCCGATATCGGTCAGTTGTGGAAGATTCTTCTTAGTCTGAAATCTTTATCTAAGGTACCACTCTCTAGGACAGAAGTTTTAACATACGCAGGGGTGCAGGAGCTTAAATCCATTAAACAAACATCCTTGGAAATTATTGTGTCCAAGCTGAAAGAAACCTGTCATAAAACATTAAAATACGGCACTTCCTATGACGAGGATCTTCGGTATTTGATGGAAGAACTTCGGTTTGTTGAAAAATGGCATTATGAACTCTTTGAAAAAAGACTCATGGTGATAAAATTGGTCCTTCTGTCAGTCTTTTTCCTCCCATCGTATCTCGTATTTATTTTCTTTTTATTGGAGGATTTGAAGCTCCTCATGTGAGTCTAAACTTTGGACATTTTGCCATCAACTGTGCTTTAATGAGGCTTCTAAAAATTCAAAGGAAGTCTCAATGTCTGGTCACAAGATTATATTTTCCATGCATAAAGTAGGGAAGGTTTATCCTCCAAAGAAGCAGGTCCTTAGGGATATTTCTCTTTCGTTCTTCTATGGCGCCAAAATTGGTGTCCTGGGTTTAAACGGATCTGGTAAGTCATCTCTTCTTAAAATTATTGCTGGTGTTGATAAAGATTACATTGGTGACGTCAATGCTTCAAAAGGTGTGACTTTCGGTTATCTTGAGCAAGATCCAAAACTTGATCCGAACAAAACGGTGAAAGAAGTCGTTCAAGATGGTCTTTCTGAACTTGTTAAAGTTGCCCAGCGATATGAAGAAGTGAATATGAAGCTCGGCGATGAGATGAGCGAAGATGAGATGAATAAGCTTTTGGATGAGCAGTCTATATTACAAGATAAAATGGATGCTCAAAATATTTGGGATCTTGATTCTCGACTAGAGTTAGCGATGGAGGCCCTTCGTTGCCCTCCTTCTGATCAATTATGTGGAGTTCTGTCAGGTGGTGAAAAACGCCGTGTGGCCTTATGCCGACTTCTTCTTTCGGAGCCAGATGTTCTCCTTTTGGATGAACCTACGAACCATTTAGATGCTGAAACCGTATTTTGGTTGGAGCGCCATCTTCAGGCCTATAAAGGGACTGTCATCGCAATCACCCACGATAGATACTTCCTTGATAATGTTGCTGGCTGGATTCTTGAGTTAGACCGTGGTCATGGAATTCCTTGGGAAGGAAATTATTCTTCTTGGCTAGAGCAAAAAACGAATCGTCTTGCGACTGAAGAGAAGCAAGAGTCTCAGCGCCAAAAGAAGATGCAAGAAGAATTGGAGTGGATCAGATCTTCACCCAAAGCTCGACAGGCAAAATCGAAGGCCCGGATTACAAATTACGAAAAAATGCTTTCTGATTCAAAAGAAAAACGAAATGAGACAACGGACTTATTCATTCCACCAGGCCCTAGGCTTGGAGATGTTGTTATTGATGCCAATAATATTTCTAAGGCTTTTGGAGACAGGCTACTTTATGAAGGTATTTCATTTAAGTTACCTCCAGGAGGAATTGTAGGGATCATTGGACCGAACGGAGCTGGTAAAACAACTCTCTTTAAGATGATAACAGATCAGCTTCAGCCTGATTCAGGAACATTCAAAGTTGGAGAGACTGTTAAGCTTTCATATATTGATCAGTCCCGCGAAATGAATTCTGATGCCTCGATTCTTCAGGAAATCTCAGGAGGACTTGATCTAATTAAACTAGGAAATCGTGAAGTGAATGCCCGTGCTTACATTTCTCGCTTCAATTTTACTGGAGAAGATCAGAATAAACGTATTAAAGAACTCTCTGGTGGTGAAAAAAACCGGGTTCACTTAGCAAAAATGCTTAAGGAAGAAGGAAACGTCTTATTGCTTGATGAGCCTACAAATGATCTTGATGTAAATACACTCCAGGCACTTGAAAGAGCTCTCCTTGAGTTTGCTGGTTGCGCTGTGGTCATTTCCCATGATCGTTATTTTTTGGATAGAATTTGTACACACATGCTGGCATTTGAAGGTGACTCTAAAGTCACTTGGTTTGAAGGAAATTTCCAAGATTATCATGAGGATCTCCGCCGCCGTCTTGGTGATAAAGCTGATATTCCTCAGCGAATTACTTATAAAAAACTTAAAAGAGATTAAATTCTTTATCCCTTTCTTTGAGATCAGTTTCGATTTCAAAGAAAGGGATTCCTTTATCTGATCCTAGTATCTTTATAATCTCCTTCACCTTTTTGTTTTCCATAAAAACCACATACTCTAAATTTCGACATACAAGCTCCATGACCTTTTCAAAGTTTAAACTCACCTCATTAGAATAAAGAGAAAAGAGAAGGGCGATCCGATTGAGTGCATCTGCTGCAGTTGAAGCGTGGATGGTACCCATGAGTCCTTTATGTCCAGTATTCATCGCCATCAGGAAAGGAATCACTTCATGGGATCTCATTTCTCCCAAAATAATCCGGTCAGGACTTAGGCGTAAAGAATAGGCCAGATAAGACTTAAGGCTTGTTTCATTTGTCCTTCCTGAGAGAAACCTTGTTTGATTAGGATGGGGAGAAAGTATTTCATAAGTGTCTTCTAAAACAATCAGATGCTCCTCTGGATCAATTTCACTAAGAAGACTTGTAAGGATTGAGGTCTTACCTGAACCCGTTGACCCAGCAATGAGGACATTTTTTTTATTTTTCACTAATTCTTTCAGGCCATAAATATTCCCAAAAGTTGAAATATCATGGGGTCTCGTTGCAAGAGATCTTAATGTCATTTTCGAAATGTTTTTGGGAGACGTTGAACTATGAATGAGGGTGATCCTAAATTTTTTATGAAATAGATCAGCATAGAAGCTAGTGAAGGGTTCCTGAACATTCCAATTTTGTTTAAATCGGACTGATATTATTTCTAACCACAACTGCCAATCCTCCTCAGCAATTGGAATAGTGCAGCTTATTTTCTTGCCTGAATAAGAGATTTTCTGAATCTGATCTGGTGAGTGGAAAATGATTTCAGTCAAATCTTCCAAGATTAATGGCCCTAAAAATGTCCATGTCGTTAGTTTTTGAAAAAAATCTTGTATCTGGAGTAGATCATCTTCATCTCCAAGTAGAGGGAGCTCATGATAAAATTCTTCCCAAGAAGGAATGAGTCCTTTGTTTAAAAAAGAAATAAGAATTTCTTTAGCTCTTTTTAGTGCGATTTCTTTTGAGATGGGTTTTTCATCTTCTTTAAATAAACTTAGCATTATTCGATCGCCTCCAGAATGACATATCCATAAATTTGTTTATAGGTTTTTTGATCAGATTTTGATTCAAAGAGGTGTTTTAAAATGGGGATATTTGAAATAAGAGGAATCCCTTGCCGTCCTTTTGAAGTTGTTTGAAACCCAATTTGAAAAATTTTTAAAGGCTCTCCAATTTCTAAGAGAGCTGATGACGTTTCTTTACTGCCACTGATCGCTTGATCCATGGGTCTCGAGAATTCAGTATCATAGTCTAAAAGAATCTTCCCATAGGACTCTGTCAATTTTGTTTTTATTCTTAGGCCTGCAAACTTCCAATCAATAGGAGCGATAATATTTGCTCCTTGAGTATTGATGTTCTGATAGGGGATTTGAGAGCCTATTTCTGTTAATTGAGGTGTATTTAGATTAACAACGAGTTCCGGCTCAGCAAGAGTGGAAAGATCCATTTTAGATTGAGTCAAAAAAACAAAATTATCATCAATGAGTTTTTTTATTCCAAATTCAAAAAGATCGCTTATGGAAGATTTTAATTTATCAAGGCCCAGATGAATTTCTCTTCCGTCCATTTGCTCTAGTTGAATAAGTTTTAGCTTTAATCGATAATTTTTGTGCTTTAATCTCGAGTCCTGTTGAACAAATGAAACTCTGTAAAAAGAGGCGAGTTGCTTTAAGAGATGATCATTTTTTTCTCCCTCATAAAAACACATGACATCCATCCAGTCAGTTTGGCAATTCACGTGAGAAAAACCATTCGAGTAAAGTTTCTTGTAGATTTGGGCAATTATGTGATTTCTTAATTTAGGGTCTAGGTTAATTTTGAAAAAGACTTGATCCTGAAATTGACCCTTAATCTTTTGGAGGTAGAGGTAGTCTCCAAAGTCACTTAGGATTCCTGACGCCGTCATAACGGGTCCTTTAATATCGATACTTAATTCAAGATTTTTTAAAGCTTCTGCTAACTGAAAAGTTTTAAGAAACTTTTGTTTTGATAATACGTAAAGACTGAAGATTTCTTTTCCTTTTTTAGTCCAGACAACTAAATCGGTGAAGCCGACTTTTTTTCCCTTCACTAAGAGTTTTCCCGTCTTTGCCAAAAACTTGTAGGATATGACCTCTGGGTTTCCCACGGAGAAGTTTTTTAACCCCTTTAGGTCTATTTCCTTTTGCTCTCCCTTTGAGAGAATTATGTCACTTGTTGGGTCTGATGCTTGTGACGCGCTCGGCAATAGAAGTAAGCCTTTGACAAAGAAGAGGGCAATCGTTACATTGAGGGGCTTCAAATTTGAATCTTTTAGAAAATTCCTTGAGGAGATATTTATGGCTTCTAGAACCGCAGTAACTGAAAATCGTCGTAAAGCTAAGCACAGAGCTATGGGTGCAAAAAGAAAAGCTGCTAACCGTAACAAAGGTACAACTCCTAAGTTTGCCGTACACGAAGGTGTAGCACCTAAAGCAACAAAAACAGCTGCTCCTAAAGCTGCTGCTCCAAAAGCTGCAAAAAAAGTAGCTAAAAAAGCTGCTACAAAGTAATTCATACGTCCTCCTAGGGGGCCTGGAATACTTTTAGAGAATCATTAATGAATTCACGATCAACGGAGACCACTATAAGGTCTCCGTTGTTTTTTAGGCACATGTCTAGTTTTCCTTTCTTCTTAACCTCCTCACAGTTTCTTGTTTGTTTAATCTGAATGAGTTCGCTAGGAACAAAGTAGTCTTTTTCAAGAATAGTTTTATAAATATTGGCATCTTCTTCAATATTTTCGTGCAGGACATTGATAGGAGTTGCAAAGGCTGAAATTGAAAAAAAGAAGCTAATAGCGAATTTCATGTTGATGATCCTTTATATTTGAAACGAATGATAAAAATTTCATATAGGGAAGTATTTCCCAGTCTGAAAGGTGAAATAAAGAATTGGCCTCTTTTTCTCTTACTAGGACAGTGAATCTACTCATGTCTTCTAGTTGTTGTGAGATTAGAACTCCCTCAATCTTTTTTCTCCCTTTACGATGAACAATTAAGACTTTTTTTCCAGTTTGAAATGGAGTTAAAAGTTGTGCTTGAAGTTGGATTTCAACTTTTCCTGGGGTTGAAACCTGTGTTTGCTTAGTTTCACTTTCTGGTTTTGAAAAAAGGATGAAGAAGAAAAGATTTGAAATAATTAATGAAAGTCCAAGCTTGAGCCACCATAATTTATTCTTGGTATTTTTTTTCAAGATAGTTCCAATCTTTTCTGAAATCATTTAAATGTTCCTTCGTTTTAGTTTCAAAATATTTGTTAAGCCATATAAGACTTATAAAGAGAATGGAGCAGATAAGAAGGCAGGCAGCGAGGTTGATGGTGGTGTCACCGTTTTCTCTTCGGATATATATTTGATATAAGGGGAAGGATTTTCCCATCTTTGTGAGTTTTTTTTAAAAATAGAAAATACGGTTTTGAATAAAATGAATAGCTCCATTCTTTTTCCCTTAAAATGACTGCCTGTTCTTTATCTCTTCTAAAAGTTCCTGAAGTCAGCTTGAAAGGACTTATAAACATTCTTAAGTCTAATTTGCATCCTTTTGACTTTATTTTTTTTAAACGATTCATATATGAAAGAAGCCGAATCTCTTGTGACTTAATAAGAACGTTTTTTAACTTTTTTGCATTCATTGCACTGGCCTGACCCAGCGGAATAAACATCATTATGAGTTCCGCACGGTTTAGATTTTTTATTGCCCAATTTGTCCTTCCGGTAAATTTTATGAATTCATTTAATTCGCCTTTGGCCTCCTTTAGGCACAAAAAGAGATCAGTTCTTTTTTTAAGCTGGTAATAGGATTTCTTTAATTCAAGAGAACAAAGTAAAACAATTCCCAAAAGGATGAATAAAAGAAGGCTCGCCATAAGTGTGACTTCACCTTTTTGATTCATATTTTTCCGTTAAGATCCAGTTGGAGCTTTTGAAGGGATAAATTTTTTAAATGGTGCCAAACGATTGCTTTTTTATTTCTAATGACTCTTAGTTGGCAACGTACGTGAAATGAATTTTCAATAACTTTAGGATCGGTTAATAGAGATCTTGTTTTAAGCTCAGTTCCTATAAGCCAGGCCTCTTGGCGACAAATAGTGGCCCTATGAAGGGCCACCGACTGAGTTAGCGTCATGATCAAAAACGATAGGCAAAGAAGTGAAGCAAGAATATTCACTTCTTGTAGCTCTTCAGCTGAATCTCTTCAGTGATCTGAGATTTCATGTTATCGATTCTTTTTTGAACGACATCTCCAAACTGCCTAACCGCCACAAGACAACAGATTCCTACCAGGCTTGAAATAATCACGTATTCCATAATTCCTTGGCCTTTTTCATTTTTAATCATTCTTTTCATGTTCCCTCCGAGGGTCGTTTTGTATTACAGGGAGGAGTTTATGGGCACAAATGAGGTAAATAGTGGATCGATTTGTTCGGATTTGAAAAAGTGTGGCGTAAAATGGCCTAGGCCTTTAAAATAAGGTCATGGAAGAAAATAATAAAGTCGTCATTTTTGAAAAAAAAGAAATCATCCTCGTTTTTATTTTTGTGGTGGTTTTAATTATTACTAGTTTTACTCTTGGGATTCGATTGGGCAAAAAACTTGCTTTCAATGATTCTGGAGTTAAAGAAGAAGATGTAAAAACAGTGGAGCTTAAATCAACTGATGAGGAAGACGTTGAGGCCATCGTAACTGAGGATGCTAAGCTTACAGATGAGGAAAAGCTCAAAAAGCTAATGGATGAATCGAAGAATAAGCTTTCTGATGAGCTTCAAAAATTTTCAGCCGAGCAAAAGGTCACTTCAGCTGAGACAACAAAAGATGCGGTTACTGAAGGCCAAAAAACTGATGGCAAATACACGATCCAGCTTGGTTCCTATAATACTGTAGAAGAGGCGAAGCAGTTTGCAGAGGGTTTTACTGTTAGAGGTTACAACCCAATTATCAATGAAGTTACTATTGAGGGAAAAGGTACCTGGTACCGCGTGAGTTTAGGTATTTTTAAAACGGTGGAAGAGGCCAAGGCCTACATTAAGCAAGAGCAAAGTCTTTTCTCCGGTCAAGAACATGTCATTTCAGAGATTAAATAATTAGTAGAAAAAACCAATCTCAAATGCCAAAGATAGCCAGCCTAAAGATAGGCTTCTGTCACTCTTACTTTCATTTCCGATGGCCGCTCTTGTAACACTCGAAACGTTGTAGGAGAATTTCCCCCCATAGAAATAATTTTGACCAGATCTTTTATGAATTCCATAATTGGTTGTGAGCCCATATCCCTGGTAGCGTTTATTGATAAAGGATTCATCCATTTGAATGGAGTTCAGGTAAACTTCAAGATTTTCAAATACATCTTCTGTTTGAAAAAAATCAAGTAAAAGCTTAAAACGATAGCCCACACCGACACCAAGACCTAGTATCGTGTTTTTTTCGTAATTTCCTCTTTGAAAGCTTCCTTCAGAATTCGGGACACTACTTGCAGTTGCATTTTGAGTTACTGAACTAAAAAAACTGGAGTGCTGGAACAACTGAGCTCCCCACCAGATTTGGTTATATCGAGTTGATCTTCTCATGTAAGTGATTTCACCACCAAGTAGGCGATTGAAGTGCTCATAATCACCTGAAAGGTGTCCAGCAATCGAAAACCGGTTCCTGTCTTCACCAGTATAGCGGCGTTGATCCTTAATTCCTAAATCGGTATTGAAATTATAAATCATACTTTCATGGCGCTGAAATTTTTCAGGTTTCTTTAAAAGGATTTCTTCAGACTCCGGATTTAATTCTTCTTCCGTAAGATCAAAAGTGTTAGCAAAGAGTTGGAGAGGCAAAATGAATAGGATTAGATATTTCATAATTATCTCTGTGCCAATTGTTCAAAGTTTTCACCAGGAAAGTCTTCAAGACCCATATAATCAGCGAGTTCAAGTTTTTTTACGAGATGCTCGTACTTTACGTTCTCTGAATTGATGTGAGAGTTGACCAAATTATCTACTGCAAATTTGATATCTGCATAAGTAGCTCTACTTGCGATATAGTTATCTAGAACTGAGTCGTAATTACTCTGAGCATTTTTATGTTGGAATTCAGAAATTTTTACTTTCTGCTCTAGAAATCGAAGAGTCTTGTAAATGGTCCTAACTTTAACATCGAGCTGTCGTCTGATATTGAAGTAATTGATCTCAGCGATTCTTTTTTCTAAAAATGATTGTTGGTTATTACGAGAATTGAAAAAGCCACCTTCTCCAAGGAGTGTCCATTTCATATCAATTGCTGCTACAAGCTCAACATTTTTATTTCCAGGAGATGTCTGGTACTGCCAGTTAGATCCATTTGGGTCAAAGCCAGTACGATAAGTTCCTAGATTGAATGAAAATTTTGGAAGAGGTAAGTTTTCTTTAAGTGTTTTTTCATATGTTCTATTTGCATTGTCATAGAGAAGTTTTGCGTCCCTATAATCAACTGACTGCTCTTCAGTAAGTTTAAGGGCCTCTGGAAGTGTTGCATTGACTGAGAGGAATTTTAACTGTTCAACTGTCGAGTAAGAACCCCTCCATTCGTCACCAAGAAGGTTTGCTAGTTCTTCCTCTTGTAGACTCACAAAATATAGGGACTCTTGGTAATCAGTTTGGGAACGAAGAAATTCGGATCTTGTTTGATAATATTCTTGCGCCCTGATTTTTCTCAGCTGAAGTTTCTCTCTCGCAAGACGATGAATGAAAGAAGTTTGCCTTAATTGTTCTTGTCTGATTTTTTTAATTTCTTTCGCCCTAATCATATTAAAATACTGAGTGATTAGACCGAATTTTAATCGTCGTCTTGCTTCGCTTAATTGCTGACTGGCCCTGTTCAAAGTTTGTTTGTTATTTTGATACTGAAGATAATCTCTTCCCCAGTTAAATAAAGTGTATTCATCGATCACCAAACCCAAACTTCCAGTCGGAGCTTGTTGAGCACCCATACCCGGTGTTGATAGGGATGACTGGTGAAAGCGATCAATCTTTTGATTTGAAGTATCTAACTCGAGGGAAATTTTTGGTAACCAAAACTTTTGCCAAATATCAGTTTTAGAAAGCTCAATTTGTTCACGTTTTTGTTCTCTGATTTTTTGGAATGGATTTTTTCTGAACCCCTCCTCAAGAATTGATCTCAGATCAATTGGGCGTCCGGCTTTTTCAGAATCCGTTGGATCAATATTATTTCTTCTCTTCCATCCCCTCTCTTCCCCTGATGAAACTGAAGATAAAGAAGTGTCCTGTTCAGAAACTATTTTTTCTTCCTCAATAGAGGTTTCCATGACATTGAGGTCCTCTTCCTGGCCCCAAGTGATTGAACTTCCCATAATTAAAAGAATAAAGAGTGCTTTAATCAAAGCAGGTTCTCCCGAAAATGTACTTTAACTTCAAACGAATCTTTCGTTTAAAATCAGTACGAATAGTGTGTGCGGTAAAATCTTAGCATTAGAATTTCTGAGAAGTAAAATCAGATTCTACAGAGATAGGCCGGGACAACCTGAGCGGACAATATTTTCTTCCATGGATTCCAATCTCAGATTCGTAAGGTAAAGTTCGTTTCTAATTTTTACTTGATTAGACTTGAGCCGACCCAATAAGGTTTCTTTGGTCTTTGGGGTATTTTTTAAAAGCTGTTCATTTCTTTTTATTAGACCATTAAGCCTTTGTTGAACTTTAATCTTGTCTGATCTGTCGTGAAAGAGTTCTTTACATCTCAGGCTCTGAACGGGTTGGTTGACGGCATCTTGCAGCAGTGCTTCTTCTTGAGCATATAAATGGTTAGAAAGTGCCAAAAGTATGACGGTAAGAATCGATTTCATATAGATAAGACTATCATGGGAAATGATTAACGCAAAGTTGAATTACTCTCTCAATTGATTGTCTAATGAACGCAAAAAACGTAGGATGAGGGGTCAATTTAATTAAGGTCATTTCCTCATGTCTCAAGCAGTCATCTTAATTCCAGCTCGTTTCAGTTCCTCTCGATTTCCGGGGAAGCCCCTTGCCTTGATTCATGGCATATCGATGATTCAAAGAGTTTATACAAACTGTCTTGAATCTGGATTTCCTGTGTTTGTTGTGACAGATCACGATGGGATAGAAAATCATGTTAACGATTTTGGTGGAAAGGTTATTCGAATTAATGATGATGTTCCATCAGGCTCTGAACGAATTGCTTTGGCCTATGAGAGATTTTTTGAAAATGAAAAACCAAAGATTGTCATTAACGTCCAGGGAGATGAGCCCCTTTTACGTGGGCCGATTTTAAAAGAGCTCGCAGAATTTCACTTATCAAGTCAATTTGATATCGCCACCCTTTTAAGGGAAAGGTCAGTTAAGGAAGAGGATTTTAAAAATCCTAATGTCGTTAAGGCGGTCTATAGCCCTGTCTCAAAACAGTGTTTATATTTCTCGAGACAGTCTCTGCCTTTTGATAGGGATGGTGGGCGTGACTATTCTTGGTATCAGCACATCGGTGTCTATAGTTACAAGACAGAAGCCTTGTCTCGTTTTGTTAAATTACCGATGGCAAGATTAGAGGATTTAGAAAAGTTAGAACAATTAAGAGCGCTTGAGAATCAAATGACCTTAGGTGCGATTTTAACGAATCAAAAATTAATTGGAGTGGACGTACCAGACGACGTTAAAAAAGTAGAAGGGGCACTTCGTGAACAATAATAAACACAGTAAAAAATACATTTTTATCACTGGTGGGGTTACGAGCTCTCTAGGTAAGGGCTTAGCAGCTGCTAGTCTTGGGTGTCTTCTTGAAAGAAGAGGGATCAAGATTAATATGCTGAAGATGGATCCTTACATCAATGTAGACCCAGGTACCATGAGTCCCATTCAGCATGGAGAAGTTTTTGTTACTGATGATGGGGCCGAAACGGATCTCGATTTAGGCCACTATGAGCGCTTCACAAGCTTACAACTCACTCGTGAAAATAATTTTACGACTGGAAAAGTTTATCTTCAGGTGATTGAAAATGAACGTGAAGGTAAATATTTAGGAAAAACAGTTCAAGTTGTTCCTCATATCACGGATGAAATTAAGCGTAGGATTCATAATGCTGCCCAAAACTGTGATCTTCTTATTGGTGAAATCGGTGGAACAGTTGGTGATATTGAATCACTTCCTTTCATGGAGTCCATCAGACAATTTGCTCTCGATGTTGGAAAAGAAAATGTCCTCTATATCCATCTCGTACTCATTCCTTATATTCAAGCTGCTGGCGAGTTGAAATCTAAGCCCGCTCAGCACTCGGTTAAAGAGATGCGCTCGATTGGGCTTTTTCCTGATGTCATTATTTGTAGAGCGGATCGAGAAATTGATCAGTCAATTGTTGATAAGATTTCACTTTTTTGTAACGTTCCCAAGCAGAATGTATTTCAATCAATAGATCTTGATCTTATTTATAAAGTTCCAAAAGCGTTTCATGATCAGGGCCTAGATAGAAGAGTGACAGAGTTATTAGGCATGTGGACAGCAGAACCAAACATGACTGAAATCAATAAAGTGATTTATAATTCTGAGCACCCCATTAAAGAGGTGAATATCGGAATTGTAGGAAAGTATACTGATCTCATTGAGTCTTATAAATCCCTGGATGAGGCCTTAAGGCATGCAGCGATTGAAAATCAAGTACAGCTTAATCGCATTTATATTGATGCAGAGGATTTAGAAAAAGGTATTAAGACGGACCTCCTAGAAAAAGTAGATGGCATCCTTGTTCCTGGTGGTTTTGGTTCTCGAGGAACTGAAGGAAAAATTAAAGCGATTCAATTTGCTCGCGAGAAAAAAATTCCATTCTTTGGTATCTGCCTAGGGCTTCAACTTGCTGTCATTGAGTTCGCTCGTCACGTTGTGGGAATAAAAAATGCGACCTCGATGGAATTCACTGATTCAGGGGACTTTGTTGTTCATTATATGTCTGGTCAATCAAAAGACGGGGCCAAGGGTGGGAGCATGAGGCTTGGCGCTTATGAGTGCGATTTTGCTCCAGGGACTCTCGGTGAAAAAATATACAAAACAAATAAGATTACAGAAAGGCATCGTCATCGCCTCGAAGTTAATAATGAGTACATAAAACAATTAACTGACAAGGGTCTAGTGGTCTCTGGTAAAAATCCAGGACTTAATCTCGTTGAAGTGATTGAACTTAAAGATCACCCTTATTTTATAGCCTGTCAGTATCATCCAGAATTCAAATCAAGACCATTTAAACCGCATCCACTTTTTGCCTCTTTTGTGAAGGCGAGTGGAAAGCTCTAAGGACTATTTATGAAAAAGATGGATTTTTACATCGGACCATGTGTTATTGAAAGCCAAGACCTTGCTAAAGAAATTGCTGAAACTCTGTTAAAGGATTTTGAGCCATTTAAGCATGAAATTAATCTTCACTTTAAGGGTTCTTATGATAAGGCCAATCGCTCATCATTTACTTCTTACCGAGGTCCAGGGCTAGACGAAGGATTAAAAATTTTAGGTATGATTAATAAACAGTACGGGCTTCCAACTCTGACTGACTTTCATACGCCAGAACAAGCAATGCCAGTGGCCGAGGTCGTAAGTGTACTTCAAGTACCAGCATTCCTTTGTCGTCAAACTGATATGATTTTTTCTGGGGCCGAGGCCTGTAAAAAATATAATCGTGAACTAAAAGTTAAGAAAGGGCAGTTTCTTTCACCTGAGGAAACTAAAAATATTGTGGATAAAGCGTCCCATTTCCTACCGAAAGATAAAATTCTTCTCACTGAGCGTGGATCATCTTTTGGTTATAATAATCTAGTCGTTGATATGGCCTCCTTTCAAATTATGAAGTCATACGGAGTTCGTGCGATTCACGATGCTACTCACTGTGTTCAACGTCCTGGTGGACTTGGAACAGCGACAGGTGGAAAAAGGGAGCAGATTCTGGTGCTTGCAAAAGCAGCCGTTGCTGCAGGTGCAGATGGTATCTTTATGGAGTGTCACCCAAATCCAGAAAAAGCACTCTCAGATGCCGCGACAGCACTCCCTTTGAGTTCAGTAAAATCAATTGTTGAAAAACTTCTTAAAATACGACGAGCGGTGGAAGAATGAGCCTGAAATCAGTTGCCAAAAAATTTGAATCAAAATTAAAAAAAATCAAAGTTGTTATTTTTGATTTGGACGGGATTTTGACTGATGCCCATGTTTGGTGGGCAAGTGAGGAAGTTGGATTTAATCGGACATTTAATATTTATGATGGATATGGAATGAAAGTTCTTATGAAGGCAGGGCTCAAGGTCGGAGTTATTACTGGTGGAAATAGTGTTTCAGTTCAAAAGAGGGTAGAGCAGCTTGGCCTAAACTTTTGTTACGCAGGTAATGAGGATAAACGAGCTGCCTTTATTGATGTCTTAAAAAAATATAACGTCGAAGCAGATGAAGTTCTCTATATGGGGGATGAGTTATTTGATATCCCACTCTTAAAGAAGTCTGGTTTTTCTGCCACAGTCCCTAATACTTGTGAAGAAGTTCTTGAAATCGTCGATTATGTAACAAAAAGAGAAAGTGGTAAAGGTTGTGCTCGTGAAGTGATTGATCTCGTTCGTTACGCGCAAAATATTCATCCGGAAAATGAGGATTTCTAATGCTTGGTAAAAAACTCTATAAAACTTCAATGATTAATATCCTTCGCCTCACAATCCTAGTGATTGTCCTTATCTTTTTAAATGATTTTATTCTAGATACCTATACGTATGAAAAATTTCAGGCCGATGGAAGATTCAAGATTATTGATGTTATTCAGTATCATTATAAGTACCCACATGAGTTTATTATTTTCTTCTTTCTTTTTTTAGCTCCGGCCTTCTATTACTCTCTTGTTCGTGGAACCCGTTTTTTTGAAAAGGGCTTTATTTTTAATAGAGGGTTCCCTTTCCTTGGGAAGGAAGTTCTTTATACGGATATTAAGACCTATAAATTACTGCATCCAAATCATATCGTAAGTATTCATACTAAAAGTGGAGAGATGTTTCTTATAGCAGATAACACTGTCGAGAGAGTTATTGCTATCCTTGATCAGCACAATATTCAGGGGGATTTGGCACGGGACGATTACGCTAATCTCATTACGAACTTTCGTAAATTCGTTTTAGTTGTTCTGACTTTTACTGTTTTAATTTTTACTTTGAAAAAATTAGGTGTTTTTGCTTTCTAGTGATTTTGTTTTAGCTTTTTCTAGGCGATTCCAAATACCTATCCATTCCTCGCTCGAGTGAATGGATTTTCTTTCAGCAAATATAATATCATATCCTTGTTCATCAAACTCTCTCATCTTTTGATAAAGCTCTCTACTTGCAATCGATGAAGAAGTGGGTTGTTTCCAGACGATAGGTTTTTTAAATGAAAGTCCTATTTGAGCTTTACTACTTTCAGGTTCAAATCCTTCGGGGACAATAATAAGTGGAATCCTCGGCATATAGTGGTGCTTTAATTGCCCAGGAGCGACCGGGCTCTCAGCATAGACAACTTCGATTTTTATTCCGTGGTCATTAAGTATTTTAGATAGCATCGTTGGAGTGTAAAAACCGGGTCTAAATATTTCAACTTTTCCGTTTTGAATTCCAACCACTGTGGATTCTATCCCCACTTCAGAAGCACCTCCTTCAAGGATAGCAACGGATTCACCAAATTCTTGGTAGACGTGCTGACTCGTTGTTGGGGAGGTCTTTCCAAATTTATTAGCACTTGGAGCAGCAATACCACCTTCAATCTTAGCGAGTAACTTTAATGTGACGTCGTGATTTGGGCAACGAAGCCCCACGGAATCGAGTCCCGATGTGATGAGGGAATTCACCTGCTCATTTTTCTTTGCAATTAAGGTCAGGGGGCCTGGCCAGCAATTTTTCGCTAATACGTCATGAACCTGGGTCCATTCATTTGTGAGAGATTTGGCCTTTTCAATTGTGTTGATATGAACAATAAGAGGGTCAAAAAAAGGGCGCTCTTTTGTTGAAAAAATTTTTTTTAAACCTGCTTCAGAAAAAATCCATCCTCCAAGACCATAGACGGTCTCAGTGGGGATGGCGACGACCTCTCCATTTAAAAGAAGATCTCTAGCCTTATTTAAATCGACTAAATTCAAGGTTACTCACTTGCGATGCTTGCCGGCACTCTAGAACCGGTACTGCGTTTAAAGTTATCAATAACTCCTAAGCCGCGGAACTGTCCAGAAGAAAAGGTCGTATTAAAATTCGTCCCCATAGAAGTTTTCGCCTGAAGCCTTCCGTTGATAAAAGTATGATCTGGCCCAAATAGTTCCGTTATCGCTTCAAGATTTCCTGCCTTCTTATAGTAATTTGTAATAAAGTCTTTAAATTTAGCTAGTGACGGTTTAAGGAAATTTGCTGCGTAGTCTGTTTTGAAAGAAATATACTTTTCACCAATTTCTTTAACACAACCATCTCTTCCATTCTGAATATCCTCAAGCATTTCTCGACGTGACTGTTCATGAGTCCATTCATCTTTTTTTGATGAATGACAAACATTGGCGATGTGGCCAAAGACATCATTTTCTGAGGTCTCGAGTAGGTGTTGAAATCCAGCTTTTTCAATCCGTAAATTGGATTCAATAATCATTGGCCCCTTAAGAACCTCATTTTTTATGTCCGTTTTGAAACTCTTTGGAAGAGTCGTAAAATTATCCGCGAACCATATAAGATCATTTTTAAATTTACGATCAATCCAGCGATCTGTTCTTGCAGCGTTATAATACTGAGTGAGAATAAAAGAGAATTGTTCAGAATTATCAATTCGACTAATCTTGGGATCGGAGGCCTGGGGATGTGTGGCCTCGTATTCCATTGTTAATTGGCGGGAATAAACTGCGGCATTATTCACACCGACTGGTAACTTTAAAATTTTATAAACAATAGCTGAAAAGATTCGACTGAAAAAGTTCTGGACCACTTTTACGTTTTGCGCGTAGTTCTTAAAGAAAACACGGACATTATTGTCTTTTATCACTCTTATTTGTTCTGTTTTTTGTTTCTGCATTTTTCCCCAAAGAAGAACACTTCCTCTTTGCTCTAGTGCTGATGAGCTAGATTCATCTAGTCTTACGACATAAGGTTCAAGCTTTTTGACTGTTCCAAAGCCTCTTAGAATGGATCTAAATTCTGGACCTTCCTCTGAATCACTTTTGATATGGGCCCACTGTTCAGGTTTGAAGCCGAGTGTGAATTCTTTTCCTGAAGCGTACTCATAATTGATGTCATATCTAAGAAGTGAAAACTTTATCAATTTAAAAAAATCTAACTGAAGCTCCATCGTCGCACCAGCTGATGCCGTTTTTTTAGCTAGAACTCCAACCTTAAAACGGTGTTCACCGCTATTAAAACTTTGTAGAGTCGTTACATTTTGATAATCATACTCTGCTAATACACCGCCAGAAAAAGAGATGTTATAAATTGGAGGTGTCGTAATCAACCCACCAGCACTTGCCGTCCAAACATCTTCTCTTTTCATGATCTCTTCGTTACCCATATTTTCCATTTGGCCTTGATTAAATTTTAGAAATGGAAGAAAGAGTTTACTAAAGTCAGCTGTTAATCCTTCTTGATAAGAATTGGCATAACTCCAATAGGTATAAACTCTTTTAAAGGTTATTCCTGCGAATGCTCCGATCTCGGTAGCACTCATTTGCGAGAGTCCTGCTTGATTTAGTTTTTCAAGAAATGTCGTTGCCTCCAACTCAAAAGTAAAGCTATCCATGATGAGCCAATTCTGACCAAAAATATTTGGAGTCACTTGCCTGTCTACATAGACTTGAACCACTCCAAATGGTTTTTGCCAAGAAAAACCAGAAAAGTTGGAAGAACCCAAATTAAACTGTTGGTTCAGTCTATTAATTGTTTGAACTTCAGAAAGACCAATCGATTGATGGGATGTTTCTAATTGGCGACGAATTTCTTGATAAAGTGGGGACTCCTCTCCATCGATAGGAATGGTTCCAGTAAATCCACCGCTCGCAGTTGCTCCGACTCCTAATAGAGCACCCATCATTTTTGTTTGAAGTGTTCTTTGCTGATTAACAACCGGGTCAGAACTAAGGGCACTTAGTGATTTAGTATTCGCTGCCTTTATTAGGTTCGATTTTTCTGGAGTCCTCGTGATAAAATTCTCAAATTCTGGTGAGAGTTTTATGTGTGAAAATTCTGACGAAATTGCCGATAAAGAAAACAATGAGAGAGTGATTAGCATCCATACTTTCATAAAGAACTCCCAAGGCATTCAATTGCCTTTGTGATACCTCTTTATCGGTTGAAGATGGTTGAAAATTTAAGGTAACTCTCATAGACTAAGCACCCGAAATCCTTGTTTCGTATAATGATAACGATGGGTTAAGCTATCATTTTTATGAACTCACAAAGTTAGGAACTTATGGATAATGAGAAATTTAAATCGCTATTGGAAGAAAATTACCAATTTCCAGACTATTACGAGTTTAAGTTCATTATAAAAACCGATGATAAGCATCTTGTATTGGAGAAGTTGGTGGGGTGTTCCATTCATGAAACTCCGTCTAAAAAGGGCAATTATACATCTGTTTCGGCGAGAAAACTTGTCCATAGCACCGAAGAAATTATCGAGATTTATAAATCCATGAGTACTATTAAAGGTGTCATTAGTTTATAAAAAGTAGGAATTCATGAATTATAAAACTGCCTTGGTTTTGGGTGGTGGTGCTTTCGGTACGGCCATCGGTTTTGTTCTGACACAAAATTTTGAAAAAGTGATTATTCTCGTTCGCTCGAAAGAAAATTACGATGATATTAATCGTGGAGAAAATACTACTTACCTTCCAGGCCAAAAACTCCCCATTTCTATTCGCGCCGCTCTTAATTGGGATGAAGTTAAAGAATTAACTAATGGAGAAATTGAACTGATTATTTCCGGCCTTCCAATGTCGGCAATCGAAGACTTCTGCATGCGAAATGAACATGAGATGGTTCAGTTACTAGAACGAGGTGTTCCTCTCGTGAACCTTGCCAAGGGGATTAACCATGAGAATCTCAAACTCCCAGATGAACTTTTTAAAACTTATTTTGAAAAATTTCGCTCACAACTCATGTATTTATCTGGGCCTTCGTTTGCGAAGGAAATCATTGATAAGCAGATCACCCTTGTGTCTTTGGGTGGTGAAAATAGGGACAGACTCCTTGAGGCCTGTGAAATGTTGGGAGCAGACTTTTTTAAGGCCGTTCCCACCACAGACGTAAAGGGTGTTCTTTTGGGTGGCTCCCTAAAAAATGTCATCGCTATCGCTGGTGGTATCATGGAGGGTCTGGGTTATAATCATAATACGAGGGCCGCCCTTATTACTCGAGGGATTGTGGAGATGCTTAGATTTGGAAGTGTCTTTGGAGCTAGACCAGAGACCTTTTACGGGCCGTCTGGAATGGGGGATTTAATTCTTACAACAACTGGAGAACTATCCAGAAATAAGGCTTTTGGAATTGAAATCGCAAAAGGTCACAGGCCAAGTGAGATCATTTCTCGCACGAAGAGTGTCGTTGAGGGATATAAAACAGCTAAGGCCGCTCATTTTCTTGCTCAGAAAATGAACATCAGGGCGCGCATATTCTCCGGTCTCTATGAGGTTCTCTACGAGAATGCTGATCCAAGGGAAGTGGTTCAAAACCTTATGATGCTCCCACCTAAATTTGATGACGAAAGTTAATTGAGGTGTCCTTCAATTTTTCCCAGGGTGATTGTTTCACCTAAGGAAATAATCTCACCCGATGGTTTTTGGATGAAGTATGCTGGTACTCCAACAACATTATACCTTTTTAAGAACTGAGTAATATTATCATCTCTTTTAGTCCAATCAGCTCTCATAAGAGTGAGGTTATATTTTTTTGAGAGCTCATTAAACCCGTCAGTATCGAGTACGAGTTTCTTATTCACCTTACATGTCAGGCACCATTCAGCGGTGAAATCCACGAAAACAAGCTTTCCCTTCTCTGAAATCAGTTTTTCCTCTGACCATGGCTTCCACTGATCAGTGGAAATGCTCTTTTCATTAGCGGTTATGGGTTTTAGCTCTAGATTTTTAATGGTGAAAATTGTTGTTAAGATTGGAAGAGCGAAAACAAAGGAGAGAAGGGGTTTCGATTGAAATAACTTTTTTGCACTAAAAAAAGCAAAGAACCAAAGGATAAATAGGACATTAATAATAAAACTCATCGACTCAGGATTTACTAGAGAGAGGCAAACATCATAAAGCCAAATAACTGTGAAAAGAAGTGTAAGCCCAAGAAAGTATTTTAACTTCTCCATCCATGCTCCTGGTCTTGGAAGGATGTGGAGAGACTTTGGAAAGAGAGCTGTCATGATAAAGGGAAAAGACAGACCAAGACCTATAAAGATAAACATAAGAAAGATATTAAATGTTGAAGTTGTAAAGGCAAAGGCGAGTGCCGTTCCAAGAAATGGTGCCGAACAAGGAGTTGAAAGAATTGTGGTTAAAACTCCTGAAAGAAAATCACCAGTAAAACCTTCACTGAGTTCAGTTGAGCCTAGCTTCGATCCACCGGGTGTTTTAAATTCAAAAAGTCCGAATAAATTTAATGAAAGGATAAAGAGGATCAGCATCATAATGAGAAGAAATGCTGGTGACTGGAGTTGAAATCCCCAACCAATTTCTTCCCCACTGGCCTTAATACCTGCCACCACAACACCAAGACCAATAAAGGTTGAAATCACTCCGGCAGTGTAGGTCAAATTGTGCTTTAGGAGTTTTTGCTTTGATAGATTTTGGTGCTTTATAAGTCCAAAAAGTTTCAGAGAGATAACCGGTAGCACACAGGGCATGAGATTAAGAATGAGTCCACCCAGGAAAGCGAAGAGTAGGTATTCAAAAATATTTCCGGTAGTTCCTTGAGTTTTGTCATTTTGACTCGTCCTTCCAGAGAGAGGGGGAAGATTTTTATAAAAATCATTTAAAGTTGGAGTTTCGAGAGAAAAGTTTTCAGCCTTTAATGAAATAACCTGAATCTTATCCATTCCGGGAGCATTGACTAGAAACTTTAGTTCATAAGGTGTTATGAATTTTCCATCTTGAGGGAGATCAATCTGTGGCTCTTGGTACTCACCATCCCATTCAATTTCTGTCTTTCCAAAGAGTGCGCCATCTTTAAAGTAAAGGGATTCTCTCTTAAAGCCCCAAGGAGATTGAGGAAATGCTGTTAATAAATTGAGTTCATGGGGAAGTTTGGGATTCTTTATATTTTTAAGTGCGTAGTGGAGAGTGAGCTTGGGTTGATCCTTAACTCTTGTAAGATAATATTCCAAATGTTCTGGCCGATTCGTTTCAGAAGGTAAGTCATCAAAGGCTTTTTTTAGTTCGGATGAAGCATAAGGGTCTCGAGGTCGATTAGAAACGAAAGTGTCTTTTTCCGAAAGCTTTAGGATCGCCTCTCCGGGGATACAAATATCCTTACAGATTAAAACACCCACTTTAACTTCAATATCACCAACCGTTTCCTCAAAGAAGAAATGCTTCAAATCGCTATAGCCAATAGTCAGGATATCACCAGCTTCGATATATTTTTTAGGCGCTGGCCACTCAAACGGTTTTATTTCTTTTGAAAATTTAAAGCTTGAGGCAATACCGGCATCTCCTGGATTTTTCCAGTAGGTATGCCAACCTTGGTCATGATTAATTGATATAACAAGCTTCTTTTCCCATCTTTGCATCGATATTGTTGCATGTTCTTCAGCAGCAAAAACTGAGAGAGATAAAAAAAGCAGAATCATGGCCTTTAGCATAGGAATCCTTTAAGATTTAAAACGTATGAAAATTATATGCCTCACAGAAGAAACCGTCGAGACTCTCTATTTACTAGGAAGAGAAGATTTTATCTTAGGAGTGAGTCAGTACGTAGAGCGACCCCCTGAAGCAAAAAAACATCCGATCGTTTCTCAATTTATTCGTTCAGATATTGAAAAAATAGTTGCCATGAAGCCAGATCTTGTTATTGGTTTTTCTGATCTCCAAAAAGATATTGCTTCTGAGCTTATAGGACGTGGAGTATCAGTTCTTGTGACAAATCAGCGTTCACTGGATGAGATTTTAAATAATATTTTACTCATCTCACGCTTAGTAGGCGAGGAACAAAAGGGATTAGATTTAGTTTCTCTTTTCAAAAGCAAGATGGATGCCATTAAAAGAAAATCAGATCTCTTTAAATTTAGGCCGAAAGTTTATTTTGAAGAATGGGATCATCCTCGATTTTCCTGCATTCGATGGGTTTCAGAGCTTATTGAGGTTTGCGGTGGAGTAAATATCTTTTCGGACAAGGTTGGTTCATTGGCCAAGGAAAGAGAAGTGAATGACGAGGAGATTATTTTTAAAAATCCAGATCTTATTTTCGGCTGCTGGTGCGGAAAAAAAGTAAACTTAGATTCATTCATGACGAGATATCCCAATGTCAATGCAATCCAAAATAAATGTATTTGGGAACTCCCTCCCGCCATTTTTCTTCAACCCGGTCCAGCACTTTTCATTGATGGGCTAGATCAAATGTTTGAAAAAATTGAGACTGTGGCTAACTTGACGGCCTAAAAAGAATCACCATATTAATGACATATGAAAAGAATGTACGTCGCTTTATTTATTATAGCGGGAATTATTTTTTGGGCAGGCTCAATTCTTGGTCAACAAAAAAAATCTGATCAAATGGAGGATCGACTCAAACTGAGAGAAGAGATCCATCGAAGGATTTTGGATAAAATGCTCCGTGGAGTAGGAGCAGATCAGGATATGTTTTCTGACATGGAAGAGATGATGGATAAAATGATGAGTGAGTCCATGAATGGATTTGATTCATTAGGTACAGGATCTCTTCAAAACTTTCAGATGCAGTGGTTAGAAAGTTCAACAGGGAGAACTCTAGTCATTACACCTCAAAATCCAAATCAGCAGTTGGATATTAATATCGCAAATGGATTTATCGTTATTAAAGGTCAATCAGAGAATAAATCTCAGAGCGGTTCAAGTTATTCTCAATTTTCTAATAGCTTCAATATTCCTTCTGATTGCGATCCTGGCAAAGTGAAGATGGATCAAAAAGATGGAAAAATTTTGGTCTTCTTTCCTTATCAAAATACAGTTCCGAAAAAAGCAAAACCACAGGATAAGCGAGTGCCTTTACCCCCATCTCAAGGGGATGTGCAAATTTAAGTTTGATCTTTAAGTGATCGAAAAGATTAGTTATTAAATGTAGGAAATATTTTCCTAATGATAACGCCGATAAATCCGAATAGAAGGGAGAGCCAAACACCTTTCTGGAGGCCACAAATGGCAAAGACAATTGCGCTTTTTTTTGTTCTTGGATTAATGGTTAGCTGCGCTTCTTACCGTAATGAGAGAGGAATTTCTTCAGTTGAACAGGAAGAACACCAAAAGCATAAATTTATTGAAAGACCAAGTATTGGAAATAGGTACTAAGACCTATTGAGGTTTCTTCTGCCAGTCGGGGATATCTGAGACCTCTTCCAGGACACGTTTATATGAATCTAATCGAGAGAGAATCAGTTGATTCTCTCTTTTTTTTGAATCTAGACTTTGGAAAAAACAGCCTTTTGAATTTTCATCATGAGAGCAATTACTGGCAAACTTACATTTCGTTGACCACTCGTTAATATCAGAAAAACAGTAGAGAAGATCTTCTTTGGTTAAATCACTTAAGGACATTGATCTAATACCTGGTGAATCGATCAATGTGAAATTGTCAGCATCAATGAGCTCTGCCCAAGTTGTCGTGTGGGCACCTTTCCCAACTTTACCGAGTTCACCACTTAAGAGTTCAACTTTTCCGTCAGAGAGTGCTGTAATGAGCCGACTCTTTCCAACCCCAGAATGGCCTAATGTAATGGCCGTTTTTCCAAAAAGTTCTTTAGTTAGTTCACTAAATCCTCTTTCTAAGAACTTCGGGGCATAGTCCGTTTTTTCCGCAGAAACTTCAAAACATTTTACGTTAAGCCACTGAAGACGATCGGCCTCAAAATGAATATCAAACTCAGCTGGATCATATAAATCCATTTTATTAAAAATCAGATAGGCGGGAACATTCCAGTAGTCCGAACGCGCTAAGTAGCGATCAATGAGACCCCTTTTGAAGGCGGGTTTTCCAGCACTGACTACCACCAACATGACGTCAACGTTTGAAGCGATGACTTTTTTTCGCTGTTCTCGGGGTAAGTTTCTAAAAATAGAGTTTTTCCGCTCAATAACGGATTCAATCTTCCATTCCTCTCCCCCCTGGGGTGGTGGAGAAATTTCAATCCAGTCGCCAACGACTAAATGGTCCTCTTTAAGAAGTGTGGCCAGTGCCGTCGCCGGAACCACCTCTTTAGTGTCTTCACGCTGACAGTCAAAATGCCTTTTAGATGATCGAAATATGCGGGCCCTTGTGTTCATTCGTACAAGTTACCATAAAAACCTAGCTCCATCGATTGACAAGATTCATTGGGGACATTAAAGTGTTTGGCTATAGGTCTGAACCGTTAAACCCCTTGGAATCAATGGATTTTTTGAAGTTCAGTGATATGCGCACCGGTAGCTCAGTTGGATAGAGCAACCGATTTCTAATCGGTAGGTCACAGGTTCGACTCCTGTCCAGTGCGCCATTTAATTTTGATATTTTTATTTTTTTTCAAAAAATTGCTCTAAGTATTTTTAATCATTTAACTCGAAGTTTTCTCAAGGGATTTTAGAAAATCCGCTTCACATCACACGACATAACCGGAAATTTCAAATTTGGGCTTTTACTTGGCTTCGATTTGGCTTTGCTGAAATTCGATTTTATGTTTGTTCACTTACTCCACCTTCAAAGGGCCTTTAACCATTAAGGATCATTGAGCTACTCTATCCAGTTGTAGCTCTGATCAGAAAGGATGTGTTTATGGCACCAAGATCAAGTTTTCGTATTGTAACGGATGATGTCCGGGCCATACGAGTTCTCAGGGAAAAGAAGCGTCTATCAGTGAACAAGGCGGCTCCAGTTGTCGGGACTAATAAGTCCACGCTCACGGCCCTTGAGAATGGCCGGATTAATTTATCACCACAATGGATAGAGAAAATCTTAAAGGGGTACCGGACAAGTTGGGAGGAGTTTGAGCGATTGAAGGAGCAAAGGCTTTCTTCAAAGGAAACTCTTATTGATGAAATCCGGAATGAAGCCGCCAAGCTTAGCTATGAAAAGCTCCAGACGATCCGGCAGCTTCTTATTGGTTTTCAATAGTTAGCCTCAAAATGGCCGTACAAACTTTTTACAGTTCGAAATCCCCTATGGAGAAACTTCATGGAGGACTTTTTTAAAATTCTTGGGCTTGTACACTATGACGAAAGAATTATTAACAACATGATGGTTTTAACAATTAGGCAAAAAATCGTTTATTTTCTGGTTAATTTGGGAAACCCTCTGTAAAAAATACCAGCACTATTGAGATCTTTTTTAGATCTGTTAAATTGATTTTATTAACACGGACACGTCTACTCCCATATAAAACAGGACATAGACAATTGGAGAAAATATGAAAAAACTAATCGTAATTGCAGTACTTTGTTTAACAGTATCTCAATCTTTTGCAGCCATCGTTCGATCGGCTAAACTTGATAAAACACTGAGAAATATTTTGATTGATATCGAATATAGTGGAGGTTGCAAGGAACATAAATTTAAACTTGTTCCTGGACCGTGTTTTGAAACTTATCCTCTACAATGTAATGCAAAATTAGTTGATGAAACTCAGGATGATTTCTGTGAGGCCTTTATTTTTCAAACAATTTCAATCCCTCTTACCCAAATTAATATAGATTTAAATGATGAATATTATTCTGGAGCACATCTTTATATAACTGGCGATAAAGATTATAAAACAAAAAAAGATTCTGAAGCATTTATTATTTTACCAAAATAATTTTCACTTTAAAACCTGGAATGAGTCCCATCGACTAGATACGTCGACCCCATATTTTCTGAACAAAACTATGGGTAAATTCTCCAGACAAAGGGGCTCAGTCTAAACCACTAGATTGAAACGCTAACCAAGAAAACAAACGCGAAAGAAATCGACCCAATAAGGCTGGCCATAAAGGTCAGCCTTTGTTTTTCTGCTCGGATTCCAATGCCTTTAAACGCAAATAATCATCATGCTCTTTCTCAATTTACTCCTCGGCGGCTTCCTGCTCTTCTTCGTCTTCCATGTCCTCTACGTCGGTATAGGACTGATAACGGAACATATAATTCATGCGGGATTCATAGACCCATTTCTTGATCTCATGTTTTTGCTGAATGGTAAGAACCTTCTCTTGTAGGGTTGGAAATTCAATTTGAATTTTCTCGCCCGATGGAAGGACTTGATAAAGGGGGGCTGGATTTACGGTATATTGAGATACCGGTCTTCCTTTTCTCCGAAGTCTGGGAAACTCAGGGTAAAGCTCCTGAAGTTTTTTATAGGCCCAGTTCAAACGCTCCTGACAAGATGGAATACTTATTCCAAGCTTCTTAGCATTTTCTTCTTGGGTTGGTTTCTCAAAATCATCATAAAACCATTCAAGCATCATGGCATCGGTCTGTGCCTGAGTCAGATCATCCCATATTCGATGAAACTTTTTCGCCCATGGAGGCATTTTCTTATGAACCTTGGCCCAAATTGCATTTTTAGTAAGCTGATAACGTTTTTCGGTGTAGCGGGGCCATAATTTTTGGATTTCATTCGGAAGATCAATCCTATGATAGAAGCATGTCGCTAAATTTTGAATATCATCAGACTCACGCTTAAAATCTCCTCTGGCGTACATTGTTTGAAAAAATGAGTCCTGCAAATTTTCAGGGGGACAAGAAAAGAAAGCGGATACTGAAGAAGAAGCAAAACCTAGGGCATCAGGTAGACTGTCGCGAAGTCCTTGATCCGTTGAAGAGGCTTTCTTAAGGTTGCGGTCGTTGTCCCTTTTATCAGTAAGAAGATCTGGGGTCGTATCCAAAAAGCTCTCAATACTAGTTGGTGTCTCATCATCCTCAAAAATCTCTCCATTCAGGTTTTGAACGGCTTCAAGCCCCTCAAAAAGAACTTCGAGACCAGTATCCTCGCGGGATTCGTAGCGGATAAGATTTTCTTGAATGAGAGATTCTTATAATAGGAATCAGAATGTTGTTACAAGAAGACTCAAACACGGAGTCAAACTAGAACTTTGAGTTGATGTTTGAGTTTGAAAAAATCCAAGTCATGAATCTTCTTAAATAATAACGAGAAACCCCCGCCATCTCCCCCGTCGCAATTTTGCTGACCACTCCCACCCTACGAGCGGAAGTGGTCAGCAAAGCTACGGGGTAATGGCGGGGGTATTATTGAAGAAAAAAAACAAAAAAAAAGGAAAAAAATAAATGAATACATTAAGAGAAGAATTGAGGAAGGAAGAATTAGGAATGGATACGGGGTCTAAGCAGCGAAAAATAAACAAACAGAAATCGGAGAACTATGTCAGAAAACTTTATCAGCGGTAATTACAATCAGTCTGAGAAAAGATATAGTGCGAGCGAGCAAAAAAATGCTCAAGTGCTCTTTGAAAATTTGGAATGGGTGAACAGTGATGAAGCGGCCTTCATCTTAAGGAAGTCGGTCGGTGCGATCAGGACTGCGGTATGTCGTGGTCAGATCAAGGCGACAGTTTATAGACGACGACTTTATTTTAAGAGGAAGGATCTGATTTCCCTTTTGGAAACTTCTCCAACCAAAGGAGGTTTCTAATGGGTATTAAATCGTATCATCAAGATGAGAAGGTGTATTGGAAAGTCTATGTCAATCTGCGTAGTAAAGAGAACTCTAGGATCAGAAAACAGAAAAGTGTTTCGGGTCTTGAGTCACTTTCTGCCGCCAGAAGAATGGAGAAGCAAGTCATTGCGGAACTTTCGGTGGAGTTAACTTTGGCGACGGGGCATGGTTTAAGTTGGTCTGGTATCATTGATCGTTGGGAGAAGGATGCAAAGTCTGGACTCTTAAGGAAGTATGATCCGACAACGATCATGGATACGGTGTCAGGCTTAAGAAGATGGACAAAAGAGTGGCTAGAAATTTCGTCCGAAGAATTGACTCGCTTCCATGGAAGAGAGCTTCAAAAGAAAATGGAACTCGCTGGGATGACTTCTCAAGGCCAGAAAAAAGTTAGGAGCATGGTCAACACTGTGTTCAACTATGGCCTTGAGGAAAAGTTTATTTCAAAACCGATTCCATCTCCAGTGGCGGCCCTGATCTTCAATAACGATGCTGAAAAAGTTCCTGACATTTTGACTCTAGGAGAAATTAAACAATTTCTTGAAAGAGGGAAAGAGCTTCAGAACGAGTGGTATCCAATTTGGGCCATGGCACTTCTGACAGGGATGAGAAACGGTGAGCTTTACGCTTTAGAATGGAGTGATATTGATTTTGAAAATTCGCTGATTCGAGTTTCAAAGTCGTATAACTCTCGGCTTAAGATTGTTAAATCGACGAAGGCAGGTTACTGGCGAAACATTCCGATTTCAAGTCAACTCAGAGAGCTTTTGATTGGGCTTAAATCTAAAGGCATGAATCAACATGTGCTTCCGCGTTTGGGTGGCTGGAACCAAGGTTTACAGGCCCAAGAGCTGAGATTCTTTTTGAAAGGAATTGGTATAAGGCCTGTGAAGTTTCATGCATTGAGGGCGTGTTTTGCAACTCAGTTACTTGCTAAAAATATTGCTCCGGCAATCGTGATGAAAATCTGTGGTTGGAAGAATCTAAAGACCATGGAAATTTACGTTAGATTAGCGGGAGTGAATGAAGCTGGGGCCACTGAATGCTTAGAAATTTTGCCGATGGAAGTCGTAATGGAGAATGTAGTCAGTTTGTATAATAACTAGAGATAGGGGGGCGGGAAACCGTGCCCCTCCTTTTTTTGTGTCCTGAGTTCCATCTTACTGATAATATGACGTTATTACTCAGTTAGGAATAAGAAGTATGGTTGACGTAGGGTCAAGAATTGATGTAACATCAATGTTAAGTTCAGGGCAGGCTAGGAAGGTTTTGTCCGAAATTTTTAATCAAAATCCCAATTTAATATCTTTCTCAAAACACGCTTTTGAGGAGATGAAAAACGATAGTTTAAAGACTGGTGATATTCTTAATGTGCTTAAAGCGGGCAAAATTTATGATGAACCAGAGTTTGAAAATGGAAGCTACCGCTACAGGGTTCAAACTCAAAAGATCACAGTGGTAATTGCTTTTAGAAAACCTAATCATGTTGTTATTGTTACAGCCTGGAGAGAATAGAATGAAATGTGTAATTTGTGGCCATAAAATGACTGAGGATAAATCCGGACTTTTTTCCTACGTCAGTAGCGGTTTATCAAAAGTTTATTTAAAAGGTGTTCACATTCACAAATGTTCAAATAAAGAATGCGGTGAAGAGGAAGTTACTATTCCTAACATTGAAGAACTCCATGAGCTTTTAGCTGAAAATGTAGCGAAGCAAAATAATGTCCTTCAACCAGAAGAAATTCGTTTTCTAAGAACTCATTTAGGTTTCTCTGGAGCGGATTTTGCGAAGGTGATGGGCGTTAGTCCAGAAACTGTTTCCCGATGGGAAAAAGGGACTGTAAATATGAAAGAAGCCTCTGAACGATTAATCAGAGTGCTAGTTCTTTCAAAGCTAGGGCCTTTTAGAGAATATGAAGATTTAAAAGTCTATGCTTCTAAAGCAAGCAAGACCCCAGTGAGAAGAGTCTTTGAATTAGAGCGTTCTCATTGGCTTGAGGCGAAAGTTGCCTGATTTGGCTTACTCTGGCTTTTCAGTACACTAACTCATTAATAACTAAGGCGCCTCAAAGTATGCGCCATCTTCTACCAGTTGATCTTCTTCGGATCTACTCCCCAATAAAGTTTGCGTACTTCTTTTTTTGAATCCTTTTTTTCATAAAGAAATGAAACACCTTTACTGTCACTGTATTCGGAAATTTCGGTTCTTAGGGGATGGTTCTTAGGTGGATGCTCAAACGTTTCCCAGTCAGAAGTTTTTATTTGAGTTTTAATATAATCAACAGTCCCTTTAGAACGTTCAAATAACCAAAGTGAAGCTGATACGGCCTTGTTTGTTTGTTTGTTTGTCATAAGTAATACTTAGACGAGGAATACTGCTCTCTTTACTAATTCCTAATACATAATATTTTTTATTTTCCTCAATCTTTTTAAGCTCAGCAAGCTGAGTCAAGGCAAAATTAGGATCTTTTGAGTCCCAGATTTCTTGCATTATTACAATTTCACTAGGCTTTTCAGAATGTGAAGTTGAGCATGAAGCTATAAGAAAAAATGCTAATAGATACCCTCTCATTTATTTCTCCAATTTAAAGTCTTTGCCCATGATATTTTGAATGTAGTTATGGGCCTCCTTACTCTTAACACTTAATTCTCTGGGATTATGTAGATAGAATTCAAAGTGATTTGCAAGGTCTTCTGATAGGTCATGAAACGAGTTTGGTTTAAGCGGTGGAGATTGAGTGAGTCTTATAAGATTTGTTGTTTCAGTCTCCTCCCTCCAACCCATTAGGTACACAAGTTTGGTAATTTCTTCTCTATTGTGCTCATATACATGTAAGTGACTGATTTCATGACTTAAAATTTGAGATTTTTTATTGGAAGTAAAGAATTCGTCATACAGGGAAATAGCGTTCAGTCGTTTAACAGCAGCTCCTGGATTTTTGTCGTAGATTGATTTAACTCCACGAAGGAATGTTACTCCTGAAATATTCCTGTATAGCGGTGGCTCCTCGCTGAGATATTTTAGAACAGTTTCTTTTTCCAGTTGAGTCCATTTTTTGAAATCTTCGGTCTTGTTGGGCCAGCCAGCGATTTTTCCGTCAGTAAATCTTTTCTGCCAACTTTCGACTTTTGGAAATTTATTTTTGCAGAAATCTTTTTTCTTCGACTCAGATACTTTAGTTCCGTCTTTCTTTTCATAAGCCTGGACTTCATGAGAGCGAACGATGAATTCCCATTTTGTGCACGGGGGAGGTGATGCCATAGCATTAGTGGATAAAAAGAAAGTGAGGAGCAGAAAGAGTTTAATCTTCATAAACCTCTCGACGATGACCAACTTTAATAACAACTACAAGAACTTCTTGTTTATAAATTTGATAGATAATTCGATAATCACCGACGCGAAGTTTGAAAAGACCAGTTAAATTTCTTCTTAGTGGATGCCCAAATTTTAAAGGATCTACCATGAGCTTTTCTTCAATGGCCTTCTTGATTAATTTTTTAGCTGAGCCATCAAGGGCAGTGATGTCATCCATGGCTGATTGAACATAACTAATAGCCCATTTAGAATGAGGACTCTTTGTCATTTCTTCTTAGACCAGACAGTCTCATGAGAAAGCTTTTTTTCATGCAAGCGGCCTTCAGCGATTTTTGCATAATAAAGATCTTCATTTATTTCCAATGCCTCTTTGGCCAAGTCTAGAATCACACTTGATATTGAAGATTCATTACGAAGGTTTTTCAAGGTTTCGAAGTCTTGATATAGGTCATCTTCGATAGTGAGATTGACGCGTTTTTTAGCTGTAGGCATAAGGCTCCCCTAGTGTTACTTAAGTGTAACACTAGTAGAGATGTAAAGTCAATCACCCAATAAATACAATTGCTTATGTAGCTTTGATGACTTTGCCTCAAGACAAGCGGTTGCGAAGTCCAACACTCCAGTGCGCCATCTTGTATTCTCTTTGATTTCAAAACAAATTCTAAGGCTTCACCTCTCATCCCTCCTGATGGGTTTTGGAACTTCATTTCTGAAGTCTTTTTTTATCCTTCCATCTACATCTTGTTTACCTTCCTTTGTACGTCATAAATTTCTTTGTTACATCATGGAGGTAGTATGAGTGACGTTAGTTTATCCAAGATAGAGAATATGATTTACGTGATCAGAGGTCAGAAAGTCATGGTGGATTCAGACTTGGCACAACTCTATGGAGTTCTTACTAAGAACCTTAACAAGGCTGTCGGTCGTAATAAAGATCGATTTCCTGGGGACTTTATGTTTCAGCTTACAGAAGAAGAAGCTGAAAGTTTGAGGTTCCAAATTGGAACCTCAAAAGTGGGTCGAGGAGGTCGGAGGTATCTGCCTTATGTTTTTACTGAGGGCGGAGTCGCCATGCTATCCAGCGTTTTAACCAGTAACGAAGCGGCCAGAGTTAACATATCCATAATAAGAACATTCATTAGACTCCGAAGCTTTCTTGCCATGGAAAACTCCTTACCTGAGAAAATGAATAAACTTGAGTCAGGAACCAATAAACTGTTCAAAGTTGTATTTGAAAGGTTGGATAATATTGAAGCCGTTGTTGATTCAAAATTGCCAAAGCGAAAAAAGAATATTGGACTTAATTAAACAAACTTGATGTGCCGATTTGGCCCATAAAGTGCATAAACCACTAAAATGGTAAGAGTGATTTGCAGCCCACTCAATACAGAATTTACTGAAATCCATCTTAAATCTTTTTTCTATCCCACCGAAAAGATTTCGATGCCCATTTTTTTTAGAGTTAAAGACAAGGTCTTTAAATGTCCAGATCGTATTGTTGTTGGTCGAGGTGCGCCTTTCAGCGTTTTTGATGGTAATTGGGGAGTTGCTAGGGCGCATCTATTGATCGAGAAAAAGAAAAATCAAATAAGGGTTAAATCTTTAAATCGAAAGCTTGAAACTTCAATAAATGAAAAATTAGCTAAACCCGGTAAATTTATCAACGTTTCTGAAACTGACAATATTTCAATAGGTGGAGAATTCATCCAATTTCTCTCTGAGGGTCTAGGGGATGAGGGAGTCATCAGTATTGAGAAAACGACTTCCTTACCCATCAACACAGCATTCAAATTATATTTTATCATTATTTATTTAATTCTCGTGGGCTTCATTTTTTACGATAATAAATTTTCTCTTTTTAGTTTTATTAGCTGTCTCTTTGTTTCCTTCCTACTTTGGGGTGGGTTTAGTTGGATCATAAAATTCTACGAAAAGCTTGCAGCTCCCTCGATGAAAGAAATCTATATTTCTCCAGAGGGGTTTACAGTTCATTTTAGTGATCAGCAGACCATGTCTTTTAAAACACAGAGTATTCAATCTTGGTTTCATTCTAAGCGCGGCAAGACTCTCTTTGTTACCGCTCATGATGAGGAGTATGTATTAAATACTTTTGGAAACTTTCAAAGTTTGGTGAATTACTTAAGAGAAAATGTTCCAGAAAAAGAAATGGACAGCAAAAAATTAGAGAAAAACTGGATGATTCTTTTTCTCTTTTTGATCTTGGGTTTTGTCTCAAATAGCTTAATTTCCATCTTCGCCTGCCTCCTGGTATCTCTGGTTTGTATAGGAATGATCTTGAGTCCCAAAGTCAGGCACTTGTGGCCAGGGCACGTGACTAAGGTTTACTCCAAGAGAAAACAACTAATCTCACTTGTATTACTCGGGCTTATCACTGGCTTCATTGGAATTGATAAATATTTTTTAAGGCTAAATGAACAGCTTGTAAGTAGCTGTCTATCTGGAAATAAGAACGTTTGCCATCGAATCAATTTTCGGAAAGCAGATCCAGATGACTTCAATTCAAAAACGATTTATCACGAAACACTGACTCTCGCCTGTAAAGATAATAATCCAACAGCATGTAAAAAAATGAAGAAATTAGGAATTGTTAAAAATTGATTATTGTTTTGTTGTTTGTTTTGATCGGTGATTTCTATTTGATGACGATTCTTCTTCCACTCTCTTAATAGATCTATCCGAGTCATCTTTTACAGCTTTATCGAGGCAGTAATGTGAAAATCTTTGGTCTTTAATAGCTTCTTTTAAGACTTTTTTAAATTCACCTTTACTACCAAAGAATCCAGGATCAAAAATTTTTTGATTCGGACAAAAGGATCCATCTTCCATAAGTTCAGAAAGCATCGCCCTAAGGTGATCATAATTTTCATGAGGAAGTTTACATTCATCTTTAATGGCTTTTCTGAATGAATCGAGCCATTCTTTTTTGGGATCATCTTTTGAATAGGAAAAAAAACCTGGGCCCCACTTAATGGCATAAACAAGATCTTTCGCCCAATTATCTATATGGGCCGAGACTTCAATACCGGGCCAGTATCCAAGTTGACCGTTATTTATGTAAACCTGACCTCCAATCCTCTCCGTGTAGCCATGTTTCTTTTGAATCTCTTCTGCTTTTTTCTCATACAAGGGAAGGCACGACTCAGCAGAAACATTGGTGGAGATGGTTAATAGAGAGAGGGCAAGGAAGGTTCTCTTCATAGATTACTTGTCGGTTAAACTCAGATTTTCTTTAGGCTACTATTTATTTCACCGATAAGTTAATTATGAAATGTAAACTACCACTCTTTTTCGGTATTTCGTTATTGTCCTTTAGTTGCTACTCACAAGAGTTTCTCGTAAGTCAATTCTCTAAGTGTGAGCCCTCAGGTTGGAGACAATACGAAATCGAGGGGGCCAAAGAGAAGGCGCGTTTTTATTCATATACTGCTTACTGTTTTGATAAAAAAAGAAAGATGGAGCGGGAGATTGAATTTAAATGCATGGGGGAGGATGGTGGTATCTTGTTTGATGATTGTTTGAAATCAGGTGCATTAAAAACACTTAAGAGAGAAAAAACGTCTGATCATGGTAGTTATGAAGCTGGGCTTGCAGTTATAAAACATCAAAATATATACGCAAAGACAGGAGGACCCTACAAATACGAAGAATGTATCCCTGGAATATTAACAACTAGGGAAATCGGCCAAAACGCTGAATCTCAAAGGCTCTATACCTTTGATACTGTATGCAAAACTTCTTTGGGATTTGTTTTTGAAAGTAAAATTGAGTGTATCGATGATTCAAAATTTCCACCAAGCTATCTTGAGTGCATCAAAAAAAAGGATCGTTTAAAATGGAAAGACTCCGGAGGTTATGACAAAGACGACTTTGATCCGAAAAAAATGAATGTTAATCAATCTGATCGATCGATAAGAGAAGAAAAAGAAAAAAATAAAATTCAGAAAATGGATAAAAAAATAAAAGTGCAAAAACAATAACAAGTGATCCGATATGAAAGGTGCAATATTCGATATGGATGGGGTTGTGGTTGATAACCACAAATATCATTTTAAGGCCTGGATGGCCTTTTCAGAAAAATATAAGTTCGAGCTTAATTCAACAATCTATCGTGATAAATTTAATGGGAAAACGAATAAAGATCTGTTCACGATGCTATTTGGTGATTTGAATGTTGAAGTGATTCATAAATTCTCAATAGAGAAAGAAGAGATATATCAAAAATTATATGCAGAGGATATGAAGGCCCATACGGGTCTGATTGATTTTTTAGAATTATTAAAGCGTCATAGATTTAAAATAGCTCTAGGTACTTCAGCTCCAACAAGTAATGTAGATTTTACTTTGGATCGTTTAAAACTTAGGCACTACTTTGATGTCATAGTGGATGGATCCCAAGTCGAAAGAGGAAAACCAGATCCACAGGTTTATGAGCTTTGTGCCATGAAGTTGGGCCTTCAGCCTAAAGAGTGTTTTGTCTTTGAAGATTCACTTGCTGGTCTGGAGTCAGGAGAAAGGGCCGGTTGTAAAATTATTGGAGTGGCCACTTCTCACGAGGCTTACGAATTAAAACCAATGACCGATTTTATCATTCATGATTTTACTGATGCAAAAAGTCTTTTACGGATAAGATAGAAATTATATTTCGTTTGCTTTAAATCTTCCACGAACATCAAGATAGATTTGTTTTACAGGATATCTTTCTCCCATTTCTTCCAACATGGAGTACATCGTGACAAGATAGATTCCCAGGTAAAGGAAGTCTTTAGAGATATTCACTTTACGGCTTAGAAGGAAATCAGACATTTTAATGATGGAATTTTTAAATTGTTCAAGACCAAATTTCATCTCCTCGGTGAGAGCTGATCCAAATTGCGCCCGGAAAAGATCTCCAAGTTGTTTTTTATCAGACAGAGAGAAATCTTTCTTTAAAAGTCCAATCGCTTCAAGTCCACTGTAGTAGAGTTCATCATTTTCTAGATAAAATCCCTCGTAGACTTTTAGTAATCCTATGCGAAAGTTTTCATCAAACTTGGTCCAGAAGTTAGAAGGACTCCAAACGAGATGGGAGTCTTTTTCAGAAAAGTGATTTGACCTTAAATCAAGGAAGAGACCATTCTTTGAAAAAAGTTGAACAAAGTAGAGAGTGAGAATCTTTTCTCCAACCCATTTCTTGTTGGAAAACTCTCTATGGTCATTTGCGTGAGTTGTAAGTTGAATCGAGTAGGCATGAAGAAGTTCTTTATTTGAGTGATAGAGTTCCTCAAACCCCTCTTTTTGGAGCATCCGCTTTGATATTTTAGGTAATTCTGAAGCAAGATCTGACCACTCAACAGTTTGGAATAGTACTGTTGGGACGTGTCTAGATAATTCTTTTAGTACACCTGGTAATATTCTCATCAAAATCATCCCCTGATTATGCTACACTCATGGAGATATTCACAGGGATTTATATGAGAAAAATTCTCATCGCTGGTGCGAGTGGTTTTATAGGGCGTGCATTAATTAAGCGACTTTTGGATGAACCAGAAGTGCATATTATTGCACTTTCAAGAAGTGAGCGAACTTCAGATCACGATAGGGTGAGTTGGATTAAATGTGATTTATTCTCACTTAAAGATATTTCGAGTGCGATGAAAGGATGCCACGAAGCTTACTATCTTGTTCATTCGATGCTTCCATCGGCAAGTCTTTCTCAAGGAACGTTTTATGATTTCGACCTTATCATGGCCGATAACTTCATTCGGGCCGGTCATCATCACGATTTAGAACATATCATTTATCTTGGAGGAATGATTCCTAAGGTCGGGGAGCTTTCTTGGCACTTAAGAAGTAGGCTTGAAGTTGAAGAAACATTTCGCTTTTCGGGAATCAAAACGACAGTACTAAGAGCAGGTCTCATTGTTGGCCCACATGGATCATCATTTACGATTGTTCAGAAATTGATTGAAAGACTTCCCATTATGATATGTCCAGCATGGACAAAAACGCGGTCTCAACCAGTGGCCTTAACTGATGTCATTAAGGTCCTTTATCGCTCTTATCGTGAAAAGGATATTCAAGGAAGAATTTACGATATTGCCGGGCCGGATGTCGTGACATATCAGGACCTCATTATTAGGGCCGCTAAAAAAATTAGAAAATCTACGACTCTCATTACATTAAATATTATCCCACTTTCAATTTCTCGCTTATGGGTTTCAGTGATTACCGGAGTTCCGAGAGATCTCGTTTATCCACTTGTTTTAAGTCTTAAACACGAGATGCTTCCAAGTCCAGAAAACGCCTGGCCTCATCCAGAAGATCTTATAACGAGTCTTGATCAAAGTTTAGAAGACGCTTTAAATGTTTCAGTGGACTCAAATTATAAAATGTTCCGCCCTCCTCGTAAGGATGTTCGTTCCATTCAGAGACTTGTTTTACCTCCCGGAAGAAATGCTGAGTGGGTGGCCTTAGAGTATTTTAAGTGGTTGCCTTTTTTCTTCTCTACACTCGTAACCGTAAAAGTAGTTGGTAATTTTTGTACGTTTTATCTTATTGATCCCTCTGTTGAAATTCTTGTCTTAAAGAAAAGTATTGATAGAAGCTCCCCTGATCGACAGCTTCTATATGTCGTTGGTGGCCTACTTTCAGGGAAGATGGATAGAGGAAGACTAGAGTTTAGAGAGGTTTTAAATCGTCAATATGTCATGGCAGCTCTCCATGAATTTAGACCTGCTCTTCCTTGGTTTATTTATCGCTGGTCACAAGCAATAGTTCACTTAATCGTCATGAAAGCCTTTGGTGAACACTTAAAATGGCATTTTATTTCAGGACAAAAGGCAAAAAAATGAAAATATTAGTCGCAGGAGCGAATGGTTTTGTGGGCCGCGCTCTTATTCATAAGCTTATTCAAGATGGTCACGATATTGTTGCGCTTATAAGAGATATTAATAATAAATTTGAAATTGAAAACGTTACATGGATCACTGGGGACTTACTTCACTCCGCTTCCCTTCATCCTTTGGAGAAAATTGAAAAGGCATTTTATCTCGTCCACGGCATGAAGGGGGAGGATCGGGATTTTGAATATCAAGAATCTTTAGCTGCTGTGAATTTCATTAATTGGGTTAAGCCATCAAGCCCTGACATTATTTATCTTGGGGGCCTTGGTCCAGATTCGAAATCACTTTCACCTCATCTACGGAGCCGTCATTTAACTGGAGCGATTCTTGGGGCAAGTGGTTTAAATGTGCTTGAGTTCAGGGCCAGTATCATTATGGGTGAAGGGTCATTATCATTTGAAATGATTAAGGCGATGTGTGAGAGGTTTCCTCTTAGACCAGAGCTCTCTTTACTCAATCAAAAGTGCCAGCCTTTGGCCTTGAGTGATTTATTAAAATACCTTCTTAGCTCTTTAGAATTTAAAAAAACAGGACACTCAGTACTCGAAATTGGAGGTCCTGAAGCAGTTAATTATGGTGAGCTTCTTGATCTCTATTCAGAAATTGCTGGTCTTAGACGTCCGAAAGTGAAAATTCCCGAGGTGGAGTCTAAAATCATTCTTCGGGCCCTTGATTACGCAGTCCCAGAGCATGCTCAGATTGGAAAAAAACTCACTGAGAGCTTGGGGCATCCAACAGTCGTGACCAAAGAACTTGCTCAAAAAGAATTTCCAACTATCGTGCCTATGAATCTTAGGACTTCGATGGAGATGGCGATAAACCAGTCAACGTCATATTACGCACCAATCTGGGAGAAAGACTTTTTGAAGGACCTGGTTGCAGACAAAATGTTGACTCAGTCAGGATTAATTTCATCAGAACTCTTGCGAAACCTTGAGAAAGTAGCGAAGCTAAGGAAAATACTTTCAAGAAAGTGATTATGAAAAAATCGATTGGTATCTTTGACTCTGGACTGGGCGGTCTGACTGTCCTTAAAGTATTATCTCAAAAATTTCCCAATGAGTCTTTTTGCTATCTTGGTGACATCGCGAGACTTCCGTACGGAAATAAATCCCCCGAAACGATCCGAAAGTATGGCGTTCAAATTTTAAAATTTTTAAAAGATCAAAATGTGAAGGCCCTCATCATCGCCTGCAATTCTGCTTCGACTGTTTTTCTTGGAGAGCATGAATTTGAAGGAATACCACTTTTAAACGTTATTGAACCTGGTTCCAAAGAGGCGTTGAGAGTTTCGGCCGATAAAAAGATTGCTGTACTTGGAACTTCTGCAACTATTCGCTCCCACGCTTATGAAAAAACTTTAAAGAGGCTCGATTCAAGTTCAGTTGTCATTGAGCAGGCGTGCCCCCTTTTTGTTCCTCTTGTGGAAGAGGGGATTGTTGATGATCCCATCACTGAGATGGTGGCCGAAAGATACCTTTCAGAAATTAAAAAAGATAAAATCAAAACAGTGATTCTAGGTTGTACTCATTATCCCGTTCTTAAATCTGATCTCGCTAAAACACTTGGTCCAGATGTTGTCCTGGTTGAAAGTGGTGAAGTTCTATCAGAGCAGCTTCAGGCACTTTTTAAATCTGGTGTGATTCTTAAAGAGGTTGATAATTCCCGACAGATTCGGGTCTGTATTACGGATCTCACGGATCATTTTGAAAGGTTGGCCCAAAAGCTTATGAATCCCGAGCCTATTGGTCAGTTGGAAAAAGTTGTTCTTTAATTAATTCAAGATTTTTTCCTCAGCTTCATCTTTGATCAGTCGATAAGTTATCGACTGCGTTCAAGGAGTTTGTATGTCAGATGACAAAAAAGTTGTGGATTTTAACGAGAAAAGAAAACAAAGCATCGAGCAAAAAAGAAGATCATTTGAGCGGGTGGTATTCCAAGAATTCCTAGGTGTCGAGACGGTGATTGATGACCAGGGAGCTGGTTTTGAGGTGAAACTTCTCGATATTTCCGGAGAGGGATGCCAATTCCAAGTTCCGTTTACTTTGAAGGCCAAGAATCAATTTAAATCAGATACCGAAGTCACAATGAAGCTTTTCTTTACGAAAGGAACTTATATCCCAGCTGTCGTCACGGTACGTCACGCTAGTGAGTACATTGATCAGGATGGAAACGCCTGGCTTCGTTTGGGTGGGGAGTTTGATACATCTCTTCCAAGTTTTAAGGCCCTGGCGAGCTTTATTAATTTTATCTATCAATATGCTGAGTATTCTTGCCTGGATAAAGGTGAGTCAAAGGTTTATTTTCTTTAAAACAAACGACATTAATAAGTTAAAGACCTCTCTTATGAGAGGTCTTTTTTATTGCACGGCTCCCGAAGTCCATATTCATCGCCCAATAGATTTTTCTTTGTTATAATTTGGGCCTATGAAATTGGCCATACTAGGACATTCACCGCTCGCTCTAGAAGCCGCGATTCGCTTCCATTTACATGGAGCCGCACTCACTTGGTATATTGATCAAGATGATTTTACCCTTTTTGATTCTTCATCTTTTTCTTCGGACTCATTCATAAGTGATCTGGGACTTAGTCTTTTAAAAGAGATTAACGTCAATTATTCTCCGACAGCATTTAATTGGAATGAGTGGACTCAGAAATATGAAAAACCATTAATTGATTATTTAAGAGTTCATCAAGAAGTGAGAAGTGATCAAGTCATTTCTATCTCAAAGAGGTTTCTTGCTCCAGGTGAAGTGATTCCAGGCCGTTCTCGTTTTCTGGACCTATTTAGAATTATCTACCGAGTGAATCCAAAAGAATTCATTGAAGAGCAAAAAGAAATAAACCCAGAAACATATAAAAAATTAACTGAAGAGTTTATAACCTCTCTTACAAGTACGATTGAGATGTACCAAGACTATGATTTAGTTTTGGATTTACGTTCTGATTTAAGTAAAGCCTCGGCCGCTGCAAGTGGTAAAGCCTTGGGAGAGAGCCGTATAACAGAAAAGGTCGCTCATTCACTAGAGGCTTTGGGAAAAAGTAAAAAGCTCATCCCATCAGCTAATCTAAGAGATATTGCTATCATTGGTTCAGATTCACTGGCCGCAGATATTTTATTGTCGCTCGGGACTTGGATTCACGATCAGCGTTCAAATTTATTTGTCGTAACGACTGAGGATGAGCCCTTTAAGGATTTTTTATCTAAAGCTCATCCAACGACTGCAGAACAATTAATGAAACTCATAAATGATCTAGAAATAGAATTTCAGCAGGAGATTGAAGTCTTTACGAAAAAACTTCGTGATTGGCAGGAGCTCGATGATTTTGTTCAGGTCAAAATTCCAAGGCCTTCTGAGCCTATACCAAGATTAAATTTTTTCTCAGGCCATAATGTGACTGCAATTGATGAGTTAATTGATCGAAAGAGAATGTTTCTGACTCTTGAAAAACCAGAGTTCCGACATGGTAAAAAACATCCAGAAAATAATAACGTTGAATTAAAAACGGTGGGAGTAGATCAGATTCTCATTGCACACGCCAAAAAAGATCGCTCATTTGTTGAAGTTGATGCTAATGAACAAGGTTTTTTTGATCTCACTCCAACAAGATTAAATCTCAATGAATGTTGGGAAAAAGATCTATTAAAAGTAGAAGGAATTGAGGATGAGATTTTTAAGCTCTTTTCTCCTGTTAGTTCTCACTAGTTGTACACAAGGACAATTGAGACAGGAAACAGATCAGACTCCGTATCGCACTTCGGGTCTAGAGCAATATTTTTTACCAGAACTTCCAAAGTGGGCAAATAACTCAGCTTCAGGTCAGTGTTTTAAAAAACATTCATATCAGTATTTAGATTTCACAAAACT
Source organism: Bacteriovoracaceae bacterium (assembly GCA_947441615.1). Lineage (GTDB taxonomy): Bacteria > Bdellovibrionota > Bacteriovoracia > Bacteriovoracales > Bacteriovoracaceae > Peredibacter. Next base: position 76,886 of record CANEUH010000018.1, read on the forward strand.
AGGTCAAACCTATAATTTAAAGTATCCGGATTTGATTGAGCTTCAGGCCCAATACAATGACCGACTAGAGTCTTACTTTCGTTCGACGGCCCTTCGTTTTGTAAAACCTGTTGAGGAAGCAGCTTTCTTTTCTAACACTCTTGAAAATGTTCGAGGAGGAGTGAGAGCTTTTAAGCTACCTACGATGGCCTCTAAAGTCGATATCATTTGGGTTGACCGCTATATGGCGCTCAATCAAGTAAATGAACTAAAAAAAATGAATGAGCTAGGCCGATTTGATGAAAGGGTTCCGGTTCTTTTTAGTTCATGTTTATCAAAGCAGGATTTAAATCAGTGGCTCGTAGAAAATAATTTAGACCAAGTTGGATTTTATACTCTTTCTGCTGAATGGTTAACTCCGTTTGGATCAGATCTAGAGTTAAAGCCAGGTCTTCATTTAGAAATAAAAAAACTTTTAGCACCTAATGTGGATGTACGCTTTGTATCTCCCAATGAAATACTTTTACCTACAGAAATTGTTCTCTAAGAAGGAGTTTTTATGTTCGGCATGATGAAAAAAGAAAAATTAGATTATAAAGAAGAAGTGAAGGGGCTATCAGCTGTTTTTAAAACTAGTATGGGAGAGTTTGAGATTGAACTCTTTCACAAAGATGCACCTGAAACAGTTTGGAATTTTGTGAACCTCGCTGAGGGAAGACAAGAATCCGTTAAAGAAGGTCCCTATTATAATGGTCTCATTTTTCACAGAGTGATCCGTGGATTTATGATCCAAGGTGGATGCCCAGAGGGTTCAGGTCGTGGAGGCCCAGGTTACCGCTTCCAAGATGAATTTAAATCGCACTTAAAACACAACACTGAAGGTGTTCTTTCTATGGCCAACGCTGGCCCAGGAACAAATGGATCTCAGTTTTTTATCACTCTCGCTCCAACTCCACACTTAGATGGACGCCATACTGTATTCGGAAAAGTTGTTCGTGGTATGGATATCGTTAAAAAGATTGGCGATACTGCTACAGGTGCTATGGATCGCCCAAGAACAGATGTTGTGATGGAGTCTGTTGAAATTAAGCGTTCTTAAATCTTAATCTAGGTCTCCTTCACTTAGAGGGGGACCTAGAGCCTCTTTTCCTTTTCGAAATAAATCCTCAATTAATCTCAATCTAATTTATCAATATTATTGGTGACTGCTAATCTATCGCGAACGTTTACAGAATATATCATTTATGATAGGATTTATATGTTTAAGATTTTAGGCACTGAAAGATATTGGGAATGGTTTTCTGACCAGAATTTAAAGATACAATGCCTGATTAATACTCGGCTTGAGAGAATCATTCAATACGGTCATTTTGGAGAAGCGAGACATTTATCAAGAAGATTATCAGAACTTAAATGGAAAAATGGATTAAGACTGTATTTTTCAATATCAATTGATTCTGATTCTAAAACGATAATCATTCTTTACGGTGGGACTAAAAAGACTCAAAAGAGTGATATCAAAAAAGCAATCACCTTAATGATGGAACTCTTAAAGGAAGAGAAATGAAAAAGTTTAATATTGAAGCAATGAAGCCTCTTCGAATAAAAAAAAAGAACGGTCTCTTAAAAATTGATCCAAAAAAATTTTTGAGGGATCGTCAATTAGTCGCTAAAAGCCTTGCTGAGGCACTTATCTCTGGAGATCAGGAAGCGTTCCAAGAAATTATTATGGGTTATTTAAGTGTCGTTAACAAAGAAGAGCTTGCCAGATCTGCCAATTTACCAATAGCTACGATTAGAAGAGTGGCCGCAGGATCGAATTATAATATAGAAACATTACTAAAAATTACTTCTGCAATTGATAGAGCTGCTTAATTTATACGACATTTATTTTATTTTTAAACCTGCCCAGCAATAATCTTATCTACCATTAACTGTATGGTTTCATTTCCATTGAAGCGATTCACTCCAAGAGTGAACTGTATAGTTAATCCAGATTTACCTTGAAGCTCGAATAATTCTTCTGGCGTCATCTCGTTCCATTTTCCAAGATAGTTAAAACTCACTCCTTGAACAGAAATTTTTGAGTTTGTTCCTGTAAAGGTCCAACGAACGTGAGCGTCCTTCATGATTCGGAAAGATTGAATGAGGGCATTTTTCATGCGAAAAACAGGTTTCTCATTCCCCGGGCCAAAGGGTTCAAGTTTATCAAGGTCCTTTAAAAGGTGAGAATTGATTTCTTCGATACCAACCTCGATATCAAATGCTCTCATTTTTGTTCTAAGAATCGAGGGAATAGGTTTTAAAAGTGAGTTAATTCTATTTTTAAATTCAGGAAAATTTTCTTTCTTCATGGAAAGTCCAGCAGCGGCCTTGTGGCCTCCAAACTTTATGAAGAGGTCCTTACACTGATCAAGAAGCTCAAAAATATTAAGTTCTCCGGCGGCCCGGCAGCTCGCTTTAATGACTCCATCTTCTTCGGCATTGGTGAATATAAAAGCTGGTACTTCGAAAGTTTCAACAAGTTTTGAGGCCACAATACCAATGACTCCTTCGTGCCAGTGAGGACGATAGAGAATATTGATAAGTAACTCATCACTACCGAGAGAGCTTATGACATCTTTTTTGGCCTCTTCAAAAACTTCAGCTTGAATCATCCTTCGGTCTCTATTGGCAACTTCAAGATGAGTGTAATGTTCTCTGCACTCAGATACTGAGTCTGCAATTAAAAGTCTTAAGGCACGATCAGGGTGATCGAGTCGACCTTTTGAATTAATATGAGGGCCCACGTGAAACGAAATCTTCTCTGATGATACCATGCTGACTTTAAGCTCTTCTGCCTGAAAGAAAGCTTTTATTCCATTGTACTGTGAAGTCGGAATTTGTTTGAGACCGTGTCTCGTGAGTCTCACATTCAGTGGAGTCATGCGAGCAAGATCGGAAATCGTTCCAATCGCCACGAGTTGAAGAAGTGGGTAGATACTTGGTGTTTCTGTCCCCCGAGCTGCGAGATCATTTTTAATCTGAAGCGCTAGAGCGAAAGCAACTCCAACTCCTGCAAGTGGTTTTAAAAGGGAGTTCTCAGGTTCATCTCTACGAGAGGGATTAATAACGGCATAAGCTTCAGGAATATGAGGAGCGGCGTCCTTGTGATGATCTGTAATGATGAGATCAAGTTTTCCTTTAGCGTACTCGGCCGTGGCGATACTTGTGATTCCACAATCCACAGTAATGAGAACTTTTACTTCTTTTTCAACAGCGGCATCAATGGATGAATTATGAACTCCGTATCCCTCAATGAAGCGACTGGGCTGAAAAACTTCAACTGTTGCCCCAAGCATTTTAAAAAAATGCCAAAGTAGAGCACAGGAAGTTGTTCCATCCACATCATAGTCACCGTAAACGCCTATCTTTTCTCCCTCTGAAAGGGCTTTTAGAATCCGCTCAGAGGCTTTTTTGAGATCAATCATTTGTGTGAGATCAGGAATATCTTTTAGATTCCAAGAAAGCATTTCTTGAACATCTGTGGGTGTGAGTCCACGTTTTTTAAAGAGTCTAAGAATGACAGGGTTTAATTCAGTTGAGGACAGTGATGATAATTCCATTTTTAGAAATTATCATAGGGGAGAGGGATTTCACCACAAAACAAAGAGCCCCTTGATTAAATCTTCTTCCTCAATGAGATCTGTTGGATAAAAGTAATTTTCCCACTTTGTCTCTTTTTCATGGTGAATCTTATCGAAATATCTAAGAGGTAGGAAAGATTTGTTGCAGTGCGCGCATCTTTCAAGTTCTTTTTCTGACTCGTTTATTTTTTGGCACGAATGACAAGTTCGTATGAGTAATTTTTCTTTAGATTTTTTTTCAACTTCTTTCACTTTGTACCCCGAAGGTTGGGCCAGTATCTATGACCTCTTCGGGTAAAGAAAAATATTATTTAATAAAAAAGGCCCGAATATTTCGGGCCTTAATTAGAGAGTTGTCTTGTTTGGTTTTATCTTTGAGTCACTATCGGAAATGAATTTTCCATGTTGAAACTATACGGATCATTTCCAAACTGTCCTGGTGCCATGTATTGCGTTTGAAAGCGTGGATCCTGAAAATATTCAGTTGGGCGCATAGACCAATCTCCTCTATTATCTTTTGGAAATGGAGCTTGGTTTACCTGATCTGGGTACATGCCACCGCCTTGATGAGGGGCGAAGATATTGGGCTGACTAGGTTGAAAACCATTTGGATAATAGACCCAGTTACCCGCAGTCATTGGTTGGTTATAACGGTACAAGCTATGCTCATAGGCAAAGCTATTAGCAATAGGATTTCCTTGTTGCTGCTGGAACATTGAAACCATCATTTGGGTCATTCCCATCATCGTCTGAAGGATTTGCTGTTGCTGCTTTAGTAATTCTTCAACTTGAGTTGTTAACACCTTATTCTTTTCGTCAGATTCACAAACTTCTTTTTTTGGTTCTTCTTTTTTGGGTTCTTCTTTCTTAGGTTCCTCTTTTATAGGATCTTCTACTTTTGGAACGTCGGCCTTAGCAACCAATACTTCATTCGCTTCAAGGTCACTTAGAAGGCCCTCTATTATTTTTTTCGATTCTGTTTCTGCCTTAACAGAAGCTTCTTCTTCGCTCTCGATAAGTTTTTTATCTTGTAGATCTTTTAAGTCAGCCTCTACCACAAGGACTTCAGTTGCGAGGGAGTGGATGAGTTTTTTCTGATCACTCACAATAACCTTATCAGATTGGTCTTTTTTAAAAGACTCCCTTTCTTTTTTTATTTTCTCACTGAGAGCATCTCTTTTTAATTTGAACTTCTCAAGAGAGTTATCCTGATCTTTTTGAATTGATTCTGGTGCTTGGTTTTTTCTAAAAGCTTCTAATTTTGGATAAGATTCAACAATCATTGCAAGTGAAGCAATTGATCGGTTATTGAATTTTGATTCCATCACTGCTGGTGATGAACATAGTATTGTGAGTAACGGTAGTAAGGCCAAATGATGGCGGTTAAAGCTTTTCATAATTCCCCCCCAGGACATAATGAGTTGAGTTTATTTATCCAAGATCTATGCCAAGGAATCCTTTTTAGTAGGATATGCTGGAACGGACTAAATAATTTAGATAATTCAATCAGTTAGACCTTGCATAGAGGGAGTTAAGTTAGGTAAATTTAGAGGAGTAAATCGACTAAATAATTCACAGTTATGTCCAGGCCGTCAATGGATTAGACACTTTTCAAGTTTTTCCGGGTTCTTTTGCATAAAAGTTAAACTCCCTGATTTCATATATTGACCATATTCCCGCTCTTATCGAAATAGGTCGAATTTAAGAACCCACACTGCTGCATGATTTTAAGCTTTAAATAGCCCGGATTTTTATATCCATAGCCGCGTCTTA
>CANEUH010000019.1 GCA_947441615.1 Bacteriovoracaceae bacterium
AGATTTTAGCTTTTTCTTTGGTCATAAAGATCCCATCCGTACTCATAAATCTCCTTAAGTCTTATTAACTTAGGAGAACATAAAAGTTATTGATGTGACATTTTCGCCCAGAAATTAGGATGTGACATAATCGTCCAGAATTTAGACATGTTCTTCAATTCTTGTTTCTTCAATTCTCGCCAACTCCTTTTTTACCTTCATCATAACTTCGAACACTTGGATGATTATGACGTCCTCCTTTTATGGCCGACCATTTGCTTTAATCTCTTAATAAAAAAAGAGACACAGATGAAAACCACATTTCTGGTTATTGCTTTATTTCTTAGTCTTGGCGCCTCAGCTCAAAATCGAGATTCAACCTCAGAAGCTTCTGTTCACAAGGTTGAAATGGTTGTCTCAAATTCAAAAGAACTTAAAATCAACGGTAAAGACTTTATTCTCCTAAACCTATCTCCAGTACATGCTTCAGATCTAAAAATTAACAAATCTTGTCTTAATCCGACTAATAATTTTGCCTCTTTTAAAAACGATGCTCTCTTTGCGGCCAACATCGCAGCAGCAAGTCTTGCAAGTTATAGTCTTTTAAATGCTGACTATGATAAGACGAAACATTTTATGGCGGGTTACATCATTTCAAGTACCACGGCTGGCGCATTTCATTTATTACTCACTAAAACGATGAAGAACAGAAAACTTGTATCAGCAGCTCTTGGGTTCGGAGCTTCAGTCCTAATAGGAGCGGCGAAGGAAGTTTATGATGCCCAACATCCCCTTAAACATACTGCTGATAAATATGATGCGTTTGCCACCCTCGTAGGAGGAGCAGTGGGAACAGTCGCCATTAGCTTAACTGATGTGCAACGGGTATTCTCTAGAACGAAAATGAATTCTAAACCGGTCTTCTAGGAAAAGATCACTCTATTTTTTGAGGAGAAATATCTTCGAACCAAGGGTAGTGTAAGTATCCCTCTTTCACTCGAATAATAACTCCGCTACCGACCGATAAGCGAGAAAAGAGACTTTCAGATATCTTGATTTTTGTTGGGATTTTTATCCCATCGGGCTCAATCTGAGTGGAAATATTCATATGATAAGTATAGGTAGTCCTCCTCTTTCGACTTCGATGTTCAGTCATATAAATATTTTCCACTTTTGCGTGAACGATATGTGCTTCACTCTCATCTAAGTTCTTATTAATATCACTTACTGCTATAAAGCCTCCAGCAGGTAAGGAGATTCCAAGGACCATAGCACTTTCTATAATTATTCGATGAGAACGAGAGGAGCCCCTCATGAAAAGATAAATGACAAAGATGAGAAATAAGGCCGCCCCCACACCTACAATGACACCCAAACGTACCACCAGAAAGGGAGTTAGATGAACATCACCTTCAAAAAAATAAAATTCAGAAAACCCTGCTATAGAGTAAATGGCTAAAGAGTAGATCAAGCCCTCAATGACTAGCGTTTTAAATTCAAAAGGATCTGATTTTAAATGCCTTACAAGTTTAAGAGCTTCAGAGATTTTTTCTTGGAGATTATTGCATAAACCTATCAGCTCTTTCTTTAGAGCTTGATCTCCAGAAAACTTGAACCATACAATCGATCGACTACAGTAAATTTTAAGACAGCCCTCTGTAAACAAATTCATAATCTCGGCCCGGATGATTTCCTCTGAACGAAGAAATCTTTTCACGGCGGCATTATCACTCGAGATATAAAAGTGCTTATCAAATAATTGATCTCCAGTTTGAAATTCTTCCGAGAATCCAATCGCCTTAAAGAAGATATCCCATCGACTCTCCTCAGTAATATCAAAAATAACTTTGGAATCAATCTCGAAGCCAAAATAGGTTGCAGTAATAACTTGAGTTTTATTTCTCTCCTCAGAATCAAATTTAAGGAAATAAGGAACTCCATTGAGATTTTTGGATCGCTTCTCCTCTAAGTCTGAAAATCTTCCCCAAAAACGAAAGAGTAAACCGATAAGGGAAAGTGTTAGTTTTATTAAAATCCACATGATTGGATTATAGCATGCCTATAAATTCGATAAATACCATATTTAAATCTAATCTTTGAGGCTAAAAATGAATAATCCAGGAACTCTTTCAACAATCTCCAAAAAACAATATCCGAACCAGTGCTCAAAGCAATTAGGAAATTTGCTTTGAATTCTCCATTTAAATTTTCAATACCTTTTTACTTATGACCATGAGGAGGGGCTCCCTGTTGGGAATGTGCCAAGATGACAGACTTTAAGCGTGGTAATTTTCTATTTTGGGAAGTTTATGTGATCGACAAGATAAAAAAACGTCTCAGAATTCATTAAATGACCATAAAGCCGACCGGTCAACTCGTGATTTTATATTAATTTCCCCTTTAATAGACTTTTTAAATTTTTGATTTCATTGTTACTATTAAACTACCTATGGAAAATCAGAATGACCCCCTTAAACCCTTCGAGACACTTTTTGATATTCAAGAAACGACCACAAGGGATGACAAAGTAGAGATCGTGGCCACTCTCTTGGGTTCATTTATTCTAGGTGCTTCATTTGCAAAAGAATTCTTCCTAAACGGACGCTTTGAGATAAGAATCTTTTTATTTGGCATTTCTTGTTTTGTTCTCTTTATCGCTGTGTCTTTAGTTGCAAGAGTTTGGATTCAGTTATTTGATTTCACCAAAAAAGTAACAAGCTGCTTGTTCTTCTTCTTTTTCTTTCTAGGTAGTTTTGCAGCGTCAGAACTCTTTAATAGTCAGTTTGTTTTGAATGATCAAAAAAATGATCTACGTTTTGAAACGATTATTTTTCTATCTAGTTATACAATAGCGACGAACTTACTCTATACAATCAACAAATCAATTCTTCTGGGTAACCTTAGGCAAAAAACAATCTATAAATATCTCCTCGCTCCCATTAATGGATTAAGTCTTGGTGTGATTATTACCGGCGTTATTGTGTGGTGGTTCAATTAGTGACTAACCCTCGGCTAAAAAACATTAAGGAAGAATTACGTTTTTCATGAAATGAATTTCGCCTATTCTACGCCCTCATTAAGATTATGAGGTTTGTTCATGAAACTAATCATTATACTATGCTTCTTGTCTCAGTTTTCATTTGCAGAGAATAAGCTCATCTCCTCTATTTTAAAAATTGAAAAGATTGAGACCGTTTCACCTCTGTACCGAATCTATCTCTCCACTGGGGAGATAGTGAAATCTAGCAATTTAAAGACTATAAGTGAGTTAAGAAATCATATTTTAAAAAATCATTTATTGCGTTTTCAAATCGATAATGAACACCGTTTAATTAGCTTTCAGTATGTCTCTGAAGCTAGTCATTTTAAAACCATCCCCGAGATATCCGAGGAAGACTATTCCCCCTCTGAACTTACTGAAAATCAGACGAGTGATCTTTTTAAATCATTTAGAAAAGGCGCCAGGGGAATTTCACAATGCTATAATCGTGCTCATATTTGGGTTTATGAATCTAAAAAAAGCTTTGATATTAATTCGATGAAAGTTTTTTTGTTTTTTACCAAGAAATTTATCCGAGAGCATGATTACAAATGGTGGTTTCATGTAGCACCAGGAGCTTACACAAAAAAATTCTCGCAGACTTATTTTAGCGTCCTAGATCCTTTTTTTGCTTCTTATCCCTTGCCGCTAAGTGAATGGAGTCATCTCTTCGTCCCCAAAAAAAATGAGTGCCCTGAAATTGACCATTACTCCGAATATGAAAAGAACCAAGAAAAAGAATCATGCTATGTCTTAAAAACCTCCATGTACTACGTTCAGCCAATGGACCTAAAAGTGTTAGAAGAAAGAAATGAAATCAAAAATACTTGGACCAGGTTAGAAGTCAAAAGAGCATACAGAAATGGTTTTGGGATTTGGAATCCAAGATCTATTCAATAAGTAAAAACCAAGAATGATAACTGGCCCAGCCAAGGACACCAGCTACAAGCCATCTAGTTGGGTCTAAATTAATAGGACTATTTTTTCTATTCATGAGGAGGTATTTTATCCCAGAATCGTTTCAAGATTTAAAATTTATATCTACACTCTTCGTTTTCAAATTAAAACTATTGAAGAACATTTAAACAATCTGCATTTTGAAATAAATATTATTTCAATATCCAAACACTTAAATTTCATATGATTTAATCCGTTAGACACTCAGATCCAACCACATACTGCCCATTAAGCCAGTCTATAATTTCTTTTGCGGCAAAATCTGGGAATGTCGCTAATTCGTTCAAAAGAATTTTTTTTTCTTCTTCTTTAAAAGAATCAAGTCCCAGGTTTAACAAATTTTTCTTATTGAGTTCAATAAATTTTTTTAGGCCAGCTGAGCACAATATATCTAATGAATGAGAAAAAGCTTCTTCCGGTTCTTCTCCATCTAGAACAAGTTTCGAGGAAAGGTAAAGGATCTTAGAAAGCTCAGGCTGGTTCATCATATTTAGCCCAAAAGCTTCGACATGTTTTAACGTATTTTTTGTTCTTCCTGAAAAGGGTCTAAGTTTTAAAAATTTACAATTTCTTGGACCATCATTAGCGTAGAGATTTTCCCACAGAAATGGCCTTCGCTTAAGAAGCTCTGTTGTTTCGATAAGATGATCCATAGCTAATTCGGGAGAAATAACTTTGGGACCAGTCCAAGCGATAGCTACATCTTGAGGAACACCTGTTGCAATTTTTTCTAAATAATGATCAGGGCGCTGGCCAAAAACCTTATCTAAAATAGGATCAGGCGTGTAATAAGAGGGGCAAAAAATGATATGGCCTTTAAAAATCTTTTTTATCGATAAAAGAACTTCAATTTGTGTTTCCGCCAAATTGTCGTTTGTAGGCATATCGTCAAAGAAAAGACCTAAAATATTTATCCCTAAATGATTGAAGATGTTTAATTTTTCTGTGAGTAAACTTTTGTCCTCAGATGTTAATTCTCGACCTAATCCAAAGGGACTAAAACCAATCCCAAATTGAACAGAATGAGACTGAAAATGGTCTACGAGTGACTTTAATTCGTGAATGTAATCATCTGACCAAGGACTACGCCATTTTTTTCTTAAGTGAGCATCTTGTTTAGGAGCATATATATAAAAACCTCCCCCGAAACGGGAGAGGAATTGTGCATAACTTTTCCTCGATTCAGATGGCCACTGGGGACCAAAGAAACCTTCTACAATACCTAGTTGGATCATGACTTAAGGGTATCATCATTAACAAGGGTCTTCAAATCCTGATGGACAAGTAAATTGATTTTCTTGGCTACAAAGTTTGCCCTTCTTGGGAACGCAAAGATGATAATCTGACTCACCAGTTAAACACCCATCTTCAAAATGATCAGGACAGTTAAGTGACATATTAAGTCCACAAGAAGGTCCATCATTTGAGGGAATACACAGATGCTGATCAGTTTCATTTGTAATGCAACCATCAAAATAACCGGGTGGACAAGAGAGACGGATATCTACCACGCAAGACGGGCCTATCTTTGGAGTGCATTGATGAGTTTTTACAAAAGGCTCCGGGACTGAAGTCATACTGGTTGAGAGAATGAATGAAAGTAAAAAAAGAATTTTCATAATGGCCCCTTGAAACTTGAGTATAGACTTTTGTGGGACCCAAGTAATTGTAGGCTATATGTTTTATCTGTGAAAATTCTACCATCGAAATATCAGGTACTTAATAGGAAGATAGTTCCAAGGAGGCCTGTATAATTTTCATCCTAACAAAAACCTAACATTCATTTGATAAATCTATCATGTATAAGTCGTCTTATTAAATATAAGAGGTATGCATGAGAACATTTTTACTAATGATGATTCTGTTAACTTCATCAGTTGCCTTTGCTGATTGTAACCGCGAAGCTCAATTCGTTGGTAACGTGAAAAATTTGAAAACCAAGAGCACAAGCTTTAGTTTTCAACTAAGCCTGGGCCGCTGGTTTTCTCCAAGTATCGTCTGCCCTATGGATGAGGAAGAATTCATTTCAGCTATTGTTGAGATTGAAGGGAAACCCCTCATTGCAAATGGCGACGAGATTTCAGGAGTCCTAGTTTATGATCAAGAAACTCAAACCTACAGGATTGAATAATATGAAACTTACATCTTTAATTCTTTGCTCATTTATTTCCCTTTCAACTTTTGCCAGTGAAACTTGTTTTAAAGCTGATCAGAAGCCTTCAGAGGAATCAAAAATTCCGGAAACTTTCTGTGTCTTGGATTATAATTTTGAAACAATAGTTCCTGAACTACCAAAGTCGCCCTATTTTCAAGCGAATGTGCAAACATCTTTAGGAAACAAATCTCAGAAGATTACTTTCTATGATTTTGAAACGGCTCCGTTCAAAGTGGGAGTAACGATTCCTCTTGTTAATAATTCCGATGGTGTTTGCAGTCGGCTGTATCGCTCAAACTTAGTCATTGAATTCAAAGTCGATAAAACTGGGAAGAAGATGGCGAATAATCTAAGTGTTTTCGCTCGTGAGGAAGAGACTGAAGATAATTGTCACTTAAGTGAAAGAGAGAACGTCATCAACTTTACTCAAATTTAATTTTTTAAATTGAAAGTTTTGTCCGAAGCCCATTTCAAAGTCATGCCATGGAAGAATGGCGGTGGGCAGACGACAGAACTTTTAAAAATCCCAGAAGAATCTGAAAACTTTGACCTCAGACTTTCAGTCGCACAAATTAATTCAGACGGGCCCTTTTCAATATTCAAGCACATTGATCGATGGATTGTTCTTCTATCGGGCGAAGGAGTCGTGCTCCAATTTGATGAGAGAACAGTAGAACTCAATCAAGCATCAGCGCCCTATTATTTTATGGGTGAGGAGAGAGTTGAGTGTAGGCTACTGGGTGAATCTGTCAGTGATTTTAATTTAATGATGAGGCGTGGATACGGAATCGCCGAAATGATGAAATGCCAAACTAATCAGTTGATTCGTTACTCTGATTCCGATCACTTTTTTATTTATGAAATTGAGAACAAACGACTGATAGAACTCCAGCAAGGGGAATCATGGGACACTCAAAACAAGCTTGTCATTGTCATAAAATTAAATAAGACGCCTTAGCGTCTTATTTAATGCTGAGATAAACGAAGGGTTCTTTCACACGTAATTTTTCACTTTCATTTTTTTTTAATTCATCAAAAACTTTTGATGTAATATTTAGAAAAGCGACCTTCACTTCTGAAATTTTAATCGCAATGATACCATTCGTTGGATCATAACTAAAATTTCCCTTACTGGTAACTTTTCCACTCACCTGAGCTTTCACATCAGCTGAAAGTTCATATTTACCTGCATTTGCTTTCAGTGCGACAGAAGAAACGGAGAGATTGTTTTTTTCAAATGGATTCTCACCAACAGCTTCCTCTAAAATCGTTTGGAATGAATTTAAAACCTGTTGAGAGGAGTATTTACTCACTTTAAAATTTATTTTTTGGATACAACCTAAGATAAGTTGATCCATTATCTCTTTTGATTCCGCTTGGCGCAGACAATTTAATGCGACTCCATCTAGTTTAAGAACATCATCTTTAGATGTGAACCGAGCTGAATGAAGTGATAAATCAATATGTTCTGAAATATTTAAATTAAATCCACCGACCGACATCGTCTCTGCATCCGTCATTAATGAAGGTGCATTCTTCAATTCAAATTCTTGGGTTTCCGCCCCTGAGACAGAAAACCTGAAATCCCGATCAAGCCTATCAATTATAACCTGTGCCCCTCCTTGCTTGGTCTTCGAGCTTCTTGAGAAAGAGCTTGCACTTCCCTCTCCATGGGGATTTTTATAATTAAAATTAAAATCTGTAACATTAATTGTAAAAGCTTGGACCTGATTAAAGGTCGTTAAGAGTGCTATTCCTAGTATGACGTTTTTCATATCAAATCCTTGGTGAAAATTTATAAACATCTTTTCGACCAAGTTTTTTGTTCCGAAAGGTTTTTGACCCCGGTTGTCTAGAGGAGGAAAATTTGACCTCATCTATGACTGATTAAAATCGTTACTAGAAAATAGAGATCTTTTTTACCGTACTAACCTTGAGAGAGGAAATAGGATAAAATAGGTTAGAAAATGATTTTTCTTAGCATCATATTTTGAGAACTTCTGGAGAATAAAATGAAAAAAATGAGCACTGGTTTGATCTTCTCTTTAATCATCGTTAATTCCTTATCGGTAGAGGCAAAGACAATAAATCCTCTGTATTCGACTTATCCCATTCCAGAATATAAAGAGCATTCATTTGAAGATCAGGCATTTCTTAAAGAGAAAACTTCATGGTCAAAAATAAAAAGAAAACTTGCCAGCGAAATGTCTTTTACAAATAGTGATTTAAGTCCTGATTACCAACGTCTTAGAGATGAATGGCTCAAGGTAAAGACGGGCGACGAGATGGAAAACCTTCTAAGAAAATCACTTGGAAAATATCATTCTTTTTCAGATGACACAAAATATTTCCTTGCCCAATTCCACACGATGATCCCCCTTAGAGGTGTCGTTTGGAGAGCAAGGCCCCTGTTTGAAAATACCAAGGGACTTTTTGGAAATAAATCGACACATGTTACTGCAGTACAAATCCTAAGAACGTCACTATCGGCTTTAAAGACAATCTTACCAACAAATCAAACTGATGCGGCAATTGAATTTTTTACTGAGCCTTCGAGAGAAATGTCCAAGAAGAGTCAATTCCAAACTATCGCAGAATTACAAAATTTTCTAATGAGTGAAGTTATTCCACAACTTCAAGACTCAATTAAGAAGCTTGAAGTTCTATCGAAACAAGCTACTGATAAAATTTTTGTGTGGGATAATAAGATGACCTTCGGGCGTGGTGCCTTTGAAGATGAGATTCAAAGATTTAAAGGTCATGGAACTGCTGAGTTGAATTTCACAATCGCTACTTTCTATAGAACTTCGCATGATATTCTCGTTTACTGTGCCTATAATCAAGATTATTCCATTAAACTTTTAGGAGAGATGGGATCTCACCTGGGAGTTGACTCGAGTATCTTTTCTTCTAAGAAAGAGGACTTCGGTTTAACTGATCAAGAGCGAGTTAAGCTTATTAAAGATGCGATAAAAAAGCATCGTTTTCTTGAACTACGAAATTATCAAGGAACTCAGTATGGAACAACTTTATTGAAGCAAGCTTATATTACCCTAAAAAACTCTACGATTTATGCTGAAAGATCGTATGAATTTCTTCAAGGTCATGATTCGTCTATTTCAATGACAATTAACCCAATTCTATTTCAGAACCAAATTTCTCCTCACCTTGATAAGGGAATTAAAAATATGAGGGCAGTCGTTAGTGGACCTGCAGAAGTAAGGGATCCCATTTCTGGTGAAACTGTCACCCTAAACCTTGCCTCTTTTTATAAGAATCCACTCCCTTCATTAGGAGTACTGCTTCCTACAAAATTTGAATTAGGGGACTTAGAAAAAAGTATCAAAAATAAGCAGGGTGAAACCCTAAAAGTTCGAAATTATCTCCATGGACGTTCAATTGCCTGGGACAATTCCGCCTGGAGAGCATTCGTTCCAAGTGCCGAGGGGAAAGATTCAAAATATATGTCAGAGGCGAGAAGGATCATCCAATATAGCTTTGGAACATCTATGGTATTTGGTTTACCCGAAATCTTTGTTGATTAATCTTTTTATTGAGATGAGAAATGGCCTATTTTGACAGAATAAAACAATTTGGAGTTAATGGCTTTGTACCAGAAGGCTGGTACTGGCTAGTACGTTCCGGGGAAGTCAAACGCGGAAAGGCCCATCCAGCTAAATTTCTAAAAACCGAACTTGTTCTCTTTAGAGGTGAAGATAATGTGGTTCGGGCCTTTGATGCCTACTGCCCTCATATGGGTGCCCATTTGTGTGATGGATTTGTTGAGGGTAACTCCCTCAGATGTCCCTTTCATTATTGGAAATTTAATTCCGATGGTAAATGTATTGAGATACCAGCTCAAGTTGAAAATAATAATATCCCCGGTCTAAAATCTCACAAAATACAAGAAGCGTATGGCCTCATCTGGCTCTGGACTGGTGATATGTCTGACCCTGAGGAAATTCCGGTCATTCCAGAATTAAAGGGTATTCCGACTGATTATAAACTTGGTTCCAATTTTTTAAAAAAATGTCATCCTAACGTTGTGATGATTAATGCTATAGATGCTCAGCATTTTCGATCTGTTCATCAACTCATTGTTGATTTAAACATGAAAGTCACTCCACTCTCAAAGAGGTGCATTCAACTTTCAAATACAACGCCGATGCCAGAAAAAAACTCTCTCCTTCGATTTGCGAAACGCTTTTATACGAAGGCCCTTACTTATGAGATGACTTATTGGTGGGGTCACACGGGTTCAGTCATGGTGGGTCCAGATTTTATCCATTTCTATATTATATTTGCTTTGAGACCTACTTTGTCGGGTCATACTGAAGGGCAGACGATTCTTGTCACAAAGAAAAGAAAGGGTATTCTTGGGCCTTTACTGAATCCCATCATTCTTTTTGCTACGAAGCTAGTAGGAGATTATTTTGCGAAAGGGGATACAATTATTTTTAATCGGATCAACTTCAAATTCAATAATCCCATAAGAGCAGACAAGGCGATTATTGATTTTGTTGAACATTATGAGGAACAAATTGGTGCCAAAAATTATATGACCCACGAAAGAGATTAGGAATTATATTTTTTAATAATTAGTACCGATTTAGAAGAGAACCAAAGTAGGAAGAATGAATAGAAACTTAAGCCAAAGACATAATGTTTGCCTTGCCGACGACCAAAAAACGATGAGGAGAATGGAAATTGCCCTGAAACGGAGTAAGGAACTGGATCAAACTGCAAACATGGATCACACGTCAAGCACATTCAGTTATGAAAGTTGTAAAGATGAAATGTGGAATCCTGAAAAGTTCTCTCTTCTTTATAAGACTTGGCTCTGGGAACAGTCAACACCTGCCCAAAAAATTAAACTGAATCAGCTTTATTGGGTCGCTTATTATTCACAAATCATTTCGGCGGAAATTGCGACCATTTTCTTCAATCAAACAAGTGCGGCTTCCCTCTATGGTATGGAAGATTTCAGAATCGTCTGTGATACCCTCGATCTTGAATCAGCACAAGAACGTGCCCACATCAATGCCTTTAAAAAAATCAGTGAACAATTTGAACAAGAAAATTTTGGGGAAAGAATTTTTACTTATCCCATGAGAACACCATTTGAAAAGACCATGCTTTATTCTGACCTTAACGATTTTCAGCAGTGGTGGAGAAAGTGGCAACTAAATTTCTTTACAATGATTTCCTCAAACTCCCCATTCATTGGTTGCCAATATTTTACTGTCAGAGGTCTGAGAACCCTTAATGGAAAAATCGTTCAGCATCAATTATCTCGTTACTACTCCGAACATACAGACAAGGAGAACTCACCAGCTCCTTCAAAAATTAGTTACTACCACTTTATTGACGAATCCTTTCACTTCAATACCTCAACAGTTGTCTCCCATGAAGTCATAAACTCATTACCGAAGCCTTCTAAGTTTGAAACCCTGATCGGTAATATGGCCCTTAGAGGTTGCCAAATGGATCATTATAATTTTTCCACCGCAATTAACGGAATATTTTGGTATGATCCTGCTCTCTATCAAACAATCTATAAAGTTTTACGTTCCCCCATATTTAATATGTCCGATGGAGATGCCATTGAAGCACTTAGAAAGTGTTTCTGTGTCGAAAGTGAGGGGATGTTAATGAGTCACAAAACTCACAGAGAATCAGTTGATAGCTATAAAGCCTTCTTACAAGACTTTCATTATATTAATAAAGAAAATAAAGAATTGACCCTGATGGCGAGTAATAGCCTTGAGAAGCATTTAAAAAACAATCGAAAGTCTTTTGAAACTTTTAAACGCCGAGTTGCCTAGTATGGGTTACAAAATTGAATTTGTTAATTCAGATAAAAAATCTGTTGAACTTAATCAGGGAGATTGTCTTTCAGAAAAACTTACGATTCACAACTCTCCCATCCTTTTCGGTTGTAGAATAGGTATTTGCGGAACTTGTGCTATTGAAGTGATGGATTCCGAACATCCTCTTCCACCAAAGACTCCAGATGAAAAAGATTTCTTAGATAACATGTATCCCGGAAATGAGAAGATTCGCCTTGCTTGCCAAATCCATATCAATACTAATATTAAAATACGTAAAGCAGATGGTTAATGAAGAAAGAAGATTTTTGGTATATTGCAGCTGAAAGTCATGAGCTCGGTCAAAACCAAGTTATTTCACGCTCAATATTGAATGAGTGGATTGCTCTCTTTAGATGTGAAACTGGTAAGGTAACAGCTGTTCAGGACAGGTGCCTTCACAGAACGGCGCAATTATCTAATGGCCAAGTCTTGAACGGAAAACTTCAATGCCCATACCACGGCTGGACCTATGACGAAGCTGGTAAAGTTATAAATATTCCTTCCATGGGGCCTAATCAACGACCTAGTGGGAAATGTGCAAAAACTTATCAAGTTATTGAGCAAGAAAATTATATCTACGTAAAACTCAATAGTGAATTCCCAGAACTTCGTCCATTTAGCATGCCCTCCTTTGGAGAATCTGGATATACAACCATAAGACTTCAAAATCTTTTCCACAACAATGTGACTAATTGTGCAGAAAATTTTGTAGATATTCCTCACACGACTTTCGTTCACCCGAAAATATTCAGAGATGCAAAGAATGAAAAATTTGGCGCAAGAATTGAAAGGCTAGAAGGACGCGTTAAGGTCACTTATAAAAATGAGAAAAAGAATTTTGGATGGTTTTCTTGGTTTTTAAACTCTTCTGGAAAAGAAATTGGACATACTGACGAATTTTTTGTTCCAAATATAACAAGCGTTCATTATCGCTTTGGAGGAAAAAATCATTTTATCATTACGTCTCAATCAATACCAGTTAGTGACAAGGAAACACTCGTCTACACCGATCTGACGTACAATTATGGAATATGGACTAAGCTTTCAAGGCCATTTGTAAAAATTCAGGCACAGGCGATTATTAATCAGGATATCAAAATCTTAAATAATCAAATGAAGACCATCAACAAGTATGGATCACAGTTCCAAAATTCTCCGGCAGATATCATTCACACTTGGATTGAATCCCTTCAGGATGAAATATCAGGAGGTCGTGATCCCTATATTATGCCAAAGAAAGAAGTGGAGATTGAATTTTGGGTTTAAATACAATCATCCTTTTTATTGTCTTTGTCACTCTCGTCTTATTAAGGTTACTTAGAGAGGAATCTAGCATTTCATCTTTTACAAGAACTAAACAAGAGTGGATCATTGATCTCACGGGACTTTTTATTCAAGGTGTTGTTATACCGATTTCCCCACTTTTCTTGATTCCTTTCTTGGAATACTTTTTTCCACATTACAATAAGAGGATTGAGATCAATCCATGGAATCAAGTCCTTTTAAGTTTCGTATTAATTGATTACCTCTATTATTGGAATCATCGATTCTTTCACACAAAAAGATTTTGGCATATCCATCGCCTGCATCATAGTTCAAAACATCTTGATGTATTTGCAACTTCTAGGAATAGCTTCATCACTTCATTTGTTTTCGTTTACTTATGGACTCAAACACTTGGACTTTATTTTTTGAGTGACTCTACTTATTTTTTATTTGGATTCGCATTAACATTTGCTCTCGATCTATGGAGGCACAGTGGTGTTTCAACACCTCTTTCACTAAAAAAATATCTAGATCTCTTTCTCATCACTCCTGAACATCATGTCTTTCACCACTCTAAAATTGGTAGAAATAAAAATTTTGGAGCTAATTTAAATTTCTGGGATAAAATTCATGGAACCCTTACATCTGACATTATTGCAAACGAAAAACTGGAAAAATTACCAGGTGATAAAATTTGGGAAGAAATTATATTCCCAAGGAGATTAGGAAAATGACTTGGGGTGGAAAGATTGTGTCGATGTTCCCAATAATTTATTTTTTTGTTTCCTTTTCGTGGATTTATAAAATGTTTTTACATTTTGAGCATTTGGACTTCCTTATATTAATTGGAATTATCTATCTGTTCCCTTTGATCACACATCGAATCCATTTTTTCTTTTTCCCTTTTTCTGATGGATATTGGGTCCTTTCTGAAAAAAAATATAATCCATGGTGGGCGTCCCACATGTTTCAATACCCTTTCATTGCATTACCATGGCTAGAATCTCTCATTCATTTTTTCCCTGGCCTCTATTCTATGTGGCTTCGTGCCTGGGGCAGTAAAGTAGGAAAAGATGTATTTTGGACCCCAAGAATAGAAATTGTTGACCGAGGATTGATGGTCATTGGAGATAAAGTTATCTTTGGGCATATATCAGGATTTTGTTCACACATGGTTGCCGACATTGACGGTAAACCCTCCCTCGTTATAAAAAAAATTATCATTGGGGATAAAGTCTTTATAGGTGCAGACTCACAAATGGGACCAGGTGCCAATATTCCCCCAAGAACAAAACTCAAACCCAAAAGTCGACTTTACTGGCGAGGCGAGTGGCCTTGAACCCATTTTTTTTGACGGTTAAATTTCTGGTTATGGTCCTTGGGTCAAATAAAAGAAAAGTTTTCATTGAGGCTTGCAAGGACCCATTAAAAACCCAAAATAAATTGAAACAGAGAATACTTTCAAAAAGCAAAATTCCTTACCCAGAAAAAACAAGAACCTTTTCTGACTACATGGGAAATAAGGATTTATCCCATGAAAAAACGATCTATTATGAAACGACTTCGGGTTCTAGTGGAGCAAAGAAGGAAATACCCTACACAAAATCCTTACTTAATAGTTTTCAAAATATGTTTTTACTTTGGGTTCACGACATCATCTTTTATTCTGGAATTGAATTTAAAAGTGGAAAGTTTTTCATGAGCGTCTCACCACAGATTGGAGATGCTTCAAATGATGATCGGAAATATTTATCATTACCATTTAGATTATTATTGTCTCCCTTTCTGGTTTCCAACCCAAACACGCATAAGTCACAAACTTCTGACGAATTTCTTTTCAAAATAGCCAAAGATCTCCTTTCAAATCGAAATCTAGAAATTATTTCTATTTGGAGTCCAACTTACCTTTTGGGTCTTCTTGAATTTATTGAAAACCACCAATCAGAACTCAATTTCAAATTTGTCAGCTGGAAGACTGTCTGGCCAAAGCTTCAACTCATTTCTTGTTGGACACATGCTCAGGCATCGCACTCAAGCGATATTTTACAAAAAAAATTTCCTCAAGTTAAGATCCAGGGAAAGGGTCTCCTTTTAACCGAAGCTCCTATAACGATTCCCTGGACCGAGGCCAACGGAAACATTCCCCTGATCACGGAGACAATCATAGAGTTTCTAGATGAAGACAAAATAAAAGGAATAGATGAGTTAGAAATAGGAAAGAAATACGTTGTTCTTTCTGGTCAAAACAATGGGTATCTTCGATATAACACTGAAGATATCGTTAAGGTCACTGGATTTTACTATAAAGTTCCTGTTTTGGAATTCGTCGGCCGTATCGGACAACAAATTGATTTGGCAGGTGAAAAATTGTCTGAGGCTTTACTTAGAAGTCTAACCCAAGGTCACGAGGGTTATTTTTTTGTCATTCCGGACTTAAGTGAAGACCTTCCGAGGTATGTTATTCTGACTGAAATGCATGACCTTACTGACTGGGATAAAAAGTTGAATGCAATTTATCATTATAAACTGGCAAGAAATTTAAATCAGCTTAAGGCCCCTGTCGTGATTAAGACAAGATCACCCTACTCCCTTTATGTAAGTTATTGCCAATCAAAAGGCATGAATCTGGGCGACATCAAAGAAAAGATTCTTTTCAGTCATTCTTCTGATGCTGAAAAATTTCTGGCATGGATTCAACAAGAGCTTCGGCCATCTTCTCTAGACTAAGCGCCTCGAAGCAACTCTTATCTCTCATCTCATTTATGTCATCACTAGATAAACTTTTAGAAATAAGATCTTCAACAAGCTTCATTTTTAGGGATGTCGTTTTTACTGCATCAATATCAATGAGAAATTTGATGACTTTTTCTGAATTTGGCACATTAACTTGTTTAAAGATTTCCTGGACAAGAGCAAAAGGTCCAATTTGAATCATTTTACAAATTCTCTGAACATAGGAGCTTAACTCATTCATATTTTCAGGCTTTTGATCTGTTGAATTCCAATCCTTTGAAAATAATATGACACCAGCAGAATGGTGCCGAATTTCATCTTTAAGAATTAATTTAAATGCGGAGGTTACCCTTTCGTGGTGAGATTCTTTAGCAAGAGTCTTATAATAGTTCAACCCCCAGCCTTCAAGTAAGATCTGGATCAATAACAAATGAGACTTCCTAGAAGCTTCTTGGATAATTTCACCAATCAACAAGGCAAAGGAAGGAATATTGTTTCTGTCTTTATCAAAATCAAACAAACTTTCAACAAGACGCAAATGCTTTGCTTCCTCTTCAGCAACAAAACAGAAAAACTCTCTTTCTTCTTTAGTGACAGAAGTTAAATTCATTTTGGCTGCATAGGCCATCCCCGCACTTTCAATAAAATAAGCTTCTCTTAAAATATTTTCAGTCATCGTCTTTAGAATTCTTATTTGTTTTTCCGAATCAAGAGAATTCCACAACTGGGATTTATCAAGGTGATAAAATGTCTCACCCCATAAAAAGTGATCATCAATCATTTTTAATTCTTTACTCTCTCCATGAACCTTAGCCGTCAAATCAAGAAGATTTAAAAAATCTTTTTGATCTTGAGGTATGGAGCTGAGGAATAATTCCATTTTTTTCAATTGGACTCTCGCATGAAAATTTTCTTATAAACCATATCCATTAATCCGAAATAAATACAACTCGGAAGGAAATTTCTTAACAGGTGAGAAAATGTTGCGTCTTTCCCATAAACCTTTCTCATGGGTAAATGCTTTTTAAGGGAGAGCTTTAAAATACCATTTGAAACTTCTGAAGGCTGTTGTGGTTTTTTTGTTGAGATCTTCTGATGAAGATTTTTATAGTTTCTAAATTGAAGTGCGTAGGTTGATTCTTCTTTCGAGCTCCAATTTAAGCTGGT
Organism: Bacteriovoracaceae bacterium; assembly: GCA_947441615.1. Taxonomy (GTDB): domain Bacteria; phylum Bdellovibrionota; class Bacteriovoracia; order Bacteriovoracales; family Bacteriovoracaceae; genus Peredibacter. The sequence goes on from CANEUH010000019.1 coordinate 17,168, forward strand.
ACCAAAATTCGTTCTATATCCACCTGGCTCAATTAAACACAATTGGACCCCGTGTGGAGCAAGCTCCCCCCTTAAAGACTCAGTAAGACCTTCTACGGCAAATTTACTTGCGCAATATAAACTAGTCATGGGAAACCCCATAAATCCAAAAACCGATGAAAAGTTAAAAACTTTCCCTTTTGATGTCCTAAGAAGTGGTAAAAAGATTTTTGTTACATTTACAGTTCCAAAGAAATTAACTTCCATTTGATATCTAATTTCTTCATCCTTTAAATCTTCTAAGGCACCAAAAAGACCATAACCCGCATTATTAATTAAGATATCAATCTTACCAAACCTATTAAGCACTTCTTTTTCAACTTCCTTAACTTCATTGATATTAGTTACGTCCATTGAAAGCTCTACCAGCCTTCCATGGAATGAAGATCTTTCAGAATAAAAAATGTCCTTCCGTTCTTTTAAATTTCTACCCGTAGCGATAACAGTGTCGCCATGATTTAAGAAGGCTTGTGCTATTAATTTTCCAAAGCCAGAGGTTGCACCAGTTACTAAAACAGTTCTCATTTTTTCCTCATTTTAAATGTTTTCTTCAAGGCATACTTAAAAGGCATCCAAAAAGTCATTTTGGCTATGCAGGTTAATTCATGTCCATCGGCCCATTTAGGGTTTTGCTGCTGAAAGAAAGCGATTCTTGGCTCATTTAATATCTCAGGAGTAATATCTGAGATATTTTGCTTCAATGAACATGATTGCCCCTCGAAAGTAATTAGTCCTGTCTCAGGCCTGTAATTGTTTTTAAATTTTGAACTATAGAATTCATTCATTAAAAATTTATATTCAGGGGGCGTTTCTTTATCAAACCTTGGATAGTAGGTTGAGAAATTTTTTGCCATTAAAAGATATGTCTTATAGCCCTTCGAAATAAGAAACCAGTAGACTGCTGTCCCAGGTCTTCTTACTTTTAATTTCCAGAGATATTTTAAAAAACTGATCCCTAAAACTGGAGATCCCCAATATTCTTTTTTTAAGACTGTATCTCCGCTATAGACTCCAATGACTTTGACCCCGGCTTTTTTCAGAGGAACTCTTAAGAGTGTTGTAAATCCTTGAAGTTCATTGGTCTTTTTATCTTTTAATAGAATCACATGATCCTTTTCAAAAAGGTCGTGCTCAAATGTGTTAAAGGTGTGGTTGTTGTAATACTCTGAAAAAAGTTGATACATTTTTTCAATATCTCCACGCTTTATTTTTTTTACTCTCAATGTTTCTGAGACTAATTCTTTTTTCACGGCAATTTCCAAGAGGAGGATTTTAATTTATTGACGTATTGAATGTATTGAGCAACCGGTCTATCAATACTGAGAAGATTAGCGGGATAAAACCTCATGTTTTCGTAAACAGCTCCATCCTCTCCTTGAAGTGAATAAAAAGCTCTTTTTGTTAACCAAATTAAAAGATAGGACACGATCCTACCATGAAGACCAGAACGTTTTTTAGTCACATAGATGGGTTGCACCAACAAACGTCCTCTTTCTAAAGGTCTGTATGCAAATATCATATGAAGTGAAGGCCACTTATAATTTTTGAAATAGACATCTTTCATCAGCGTCAAAAATCCATTGTTTCCATGGTCATATCTCATAGAATATGAGTAATGAGATCCAAACATAAATCGGGCGATTTTTTCGCGCCACTTGCCATCACCAATTTTTCCCTTAAGCGATATATCAATCATATTTCCTAGTTGTGGCTCGGAAATATCAATGTTCATTTCTATATCCAACTCATGAACAGTTTTTAGATGCTGGGGATCTATTCCATTAATCATGGTGACATGATGATGACAGGTTCTTTCATAGCTTTTACCAAAATGGATGATTTTCTCTGTTGCGTGTGAGAGATCCTGAAAATCAACAAGCCCATAATCAGGTTGAGACGACGGATAGATCCAGATGGATTCATATAATTCTAGAACTGAGTAATTTTTAACCTGCGCTTTAGGAGGTATTTCTGTTTGACATGGAATATGAACACATTTTCCATTTTCACTGAATTGCCAATGATGAAAAAAACATTGGATGTTATTACCAACCACTTTTCCCTTTCCAAGGTGAGTCCCCATGTGAGGGCAATAAGCGTCGAGGGCCCTGACCTTTTCATCTTCACCCCTGAAAAAGACGAGCTCTTGCCCACAAATTTGAATCGATTTGACAGCATTTCTCGGAAGATCTTTTGAAGGAATAACAAAATACCAACCATTGGCAATTTCATTCCAATTATTAAAAACAGGAAACTCCTGAATTGGTTGCGTCGTTTGATTTTTTGTAGAGTGCATTTTTTCATTTTAAGAGTGAAAATAATGGCCGTCGAGAAGGCGTTTTTTTCTGTTATAGACTAAGTTAGTTGGTCATATTGATTGACCACGCATCATTAAGCTCCTAAAAGTTTTAAGGATATTTTAAGTGTCCATTTTCGAGAATGTATTGTTTCTTAACGTTCGTGTATCGAGTGACCACTGTTACTTTTTCATGGGCCTCTTTACGCTTAATCAGACCTAAGGAGGTTTTGTGGGAAAAAAAATTTATGTAGGTAATCTGCCTTTTTCAGCAACGAGTGATTCTTTGTCCGCAGCATTTTCACGTTTTGGGACAGTGGACTCAACTAAGATTGTCATTGACCGTGAGACTGGAAGATCAAAGGGATTTGGATTTATCGAGATGAGTGATCCAGTAGCGGCCGACACTGCCATCTCTCAGCTTCATGGATCCGATTTCGGTGGTCGTTCACTAACAGTAAATGAGGCCCGACCAGCGGAAAAAAAGGACATCCGGACAGCTTCTCGAAGATAAAAATATACCGGGGGTCTTAGCGAACTCAACACTGGCCATGACCCCCCTAAAAGCACTTAAACCACTGAATACATTAACATTCCGCTGTGCACAGAAGTGTTTGATGATTTTTTGAATCCATCGCTTGATCTTTTTTTTACCTTAAATTTTCATGACAAACTCAAATTGTGCTATGCTTTCTTTGGGATTTAATGCTATTTAGATCCTGTATTATTGTTTTGTCGCTGTAAGTGTTCTTCGAGCGAGTTGCTCATGATTCTCTGAAAGCGCGTCCCTGGCCTTAAGGAGGTATTTATGGGTAACAAGATTTATGTTGGTAACCTTCCATTTTCTGCTACAAGCGAAAACTTAAACGAGCTTTTCTCAAAGTTCGGTCAAGTTGATTCTGCTAAAATCGTAATGGACAGAGACACTGGTCGTTCTAAAGGTTTCGGCTTTGTTGAAATGTCATCTGGTGACGAAGCTCAAGCTGCAATTGAAAAACTTAACGGTTCAGATATGGGTGGTCGTTCACTCGTAGTTAACGAAGCTCGTCCTATGGAGCCACGTACTGGTGGTTTCGGCGGCGGCGGTGGACGTGGCGGCGATCGCGGTGGAGACCGTGGTGGACGCGGTGGTTTCGGTGGTGGCCGTGGTGGCGATCGCGGTGGAGACCGTGGTGGAAACCGTTGGTAATCTCTATTTGATTTAACCAAATATAAGGCCGGAGCAATCCGGCCTTTTTTTTTATCAAAATGGACTGGACTCAAGATGGTAACTGAAGATCTATTGAGCAATAGAAATTTTAGTTGGTTTGATGTTGAAAAACCTCAGGATGAGGACTTTGAAGTTTTATCTATCAAGTTCAATCTCCCCTACCTTTTAGTCCAAGATACTTTAAGACCTGAGCATCTACCGAAATACGAATTTACCGATGAAGGTCACTTCCTCATGATGCGAAGTTATGACGAAGAATCTGACATAGATGCAACAACGGTCCAGGATCTCACAAGAAAGATTGCCTTATTTATTAGTCCAGATCGACTTGTTTCAATTCACAGAGTGAAACTAAACTTTCTTGATAAAACGCTTGAGAAAATTAAAAAGAATGAAGTTTCCTCAACGCTCCAAGGCGTTGTCCATCAAATTATCCTTTCAATAATTAGAACATATGAAAAGCCAGTCATGAATCTTCAAGATATGTTTGATGAATTTGAAGAAGAGATCCTTTCTAAAAATGTAGGATGTCTCCATACGTCTAAGATATACCGGTTCAGAAGACAATTATTTGTCATAAAAAGAATCTTAAAACAAACGAATGACTCCCTTTATCGTTCAAAGGAATTCTGGGAAGGATATCCCTCACTTCTTCAGGACTTAAAAGAAAATATAGACCAAGTATATTTTCAATTAGACGATATTTCCGATAACTTTGAACATTTGTTTCAACTCCATATTTCTCTTAATGACCAAAGGGCTAATGAGGTCATGAAAATATTAACCGTATTTTCAACGATACTTCTTCCCCTTAATTTTATTGCATCATTCTATGGGATGAATTTTGATTATCTGCCGGGTCTACATTCGACCACTGCTCTTATTTGGGTCATTTTTAGCATGATCTTTATCAGTGTCAGTGCTTTTTGGTTTTTCAGAAAGCGAGGTTGGTTCAAGGGTGGGGAATAGTCAGTTATAAAAATTCAGAACAAACTTCACATTTTTCTCATTTTCTTGTCCTCTAAGTTGTAACATATTGAAAAAATCTACATCTACCTAAAGGAAAACATATGCTGGATTCAATCATCAGCTCAGGCTTCGTCCCGGATTTCGTCTTAAGAACTGGAATTAGAAAACTTTTAAAAGAAAGAATTAAAGAAATTACACCGACTCCTCCTCATTCTCTAGAAGAGACAAAAACGAAATTCATCGAGATGATGAAAAAATCCCCTCTGGCAGTACAAACAAGAGATGCAAACGAACAGCACTATGAGGTTCCAACAGAATTTTATCTCTATGCTCTTGGTCCAAATCTAAAATACTCGTGTGCCTATTTTGACAATGATGAAAGTCTTGAAGAAGCTGAAATTAAAATGCTTGAAAGAACTGTTTCAATGGCAAAAATTCGTCCAGGTGAAAAAGTTCTAGAACTGGGTTGTGGCTGGGGCTCCCTTACTCTTTTTATGGCGAAAAAATTTCCGACATGCCAAATTACCGCCGTATCAAATTCCGCAACTCAAAAAATGCATATTGATCAAAAAGCAAAAGAACGTGGACTTAATAACATCCGGATTATTACTGCAGACATGAATCAGTTTGATATCCAGGAAAAATTTGATCGCGTCGTTTCTGTTGAAATGTTCGAGCACATGAGAAACTATGAAATTCTTTTAGGTAAAATATCTCATTGGTTAAATGATCACGGTACACTTTTTGTTCATATTTTTGTTCACCGTTCGACTCCTTATCTTTTCGAAGTGAAAGATGAAAGTGATTGGATGAGTAAATATTTTTTCTCTGGTGGCATGATGCCATCTGATGATATCTTCACACATTTTCAAGAAAAATTTAAGCTGATTGAACATGTTCGCTATAATGGGACTCATTACGCGAAGACTTCAGAAGAATGGTTAAAAAACACTGATCGAAACAAGAAAAAGATCATGGAAATTTTTACTAAACATTACGGAGTCAAAGAAGCTGGGAAATGGTTGGAGTACTGGAGAATTTTCTTTATGGCCTGCGCTGAATTATGGAAATATGATCAGGGCCGAGAGTGGTTCGTTTCTCATTACCTACTGGAGAAGAAGTGAAAAAAAAAGTAGCAATTGTTGGAACTGGAATGGCCGGCATGAGTGCCGCCTACTTTCTTAAAGATCATTTTGATTTAACTATCTTTGAGAAAAATGACTATATCGGTGGGCACACGAACACTGTTTATATCCAAGAAGAGAATGAAGAAAAACCAATTGATTCTGGATTTATTGTCTTTAACGAAGTGACCTATCCACTCATGCTGAAACTCTTTAAAGAGTTAAATGTGCCCTTTTATGATAGTGATATGTCCTTTAGTGTTCTTGAGACCAAGTCTGGGCTTGAATACAACGGAAGTAGCTTATGGAATGGTCTCTTCGCTCAAAAAAGAAATCTATTTAAGCCTTCTTATTGGAGGATGATTTTAGATATTCGAAAGCTTTGTAAAATGGCACCTAAAATCATTTCTGAATCAAAGTATGAGACCATGACAGTGAGAGACTTCGTTAAAAGAGAAGGCTACGGACAGGAGTTTCTAGATCATTTCGTTGTTCCGATGAGCTCTGCTGTTTGGTCAACCCCACAAGATAAAATGCTCGATTTTCCAATGAAAATGCTAGTACGTTTTTTTCTTAATCATGGATTTTTGGGCCTTGATACTCAACACCAATGGAAAACAGTTGAGAAGGGATCTCAAACATATAAGCTAAAAATTATAGATACGTTTAGAGATAAAATCCAAATCAACAATGCCGTAAAATCCGTTGAAGTAAAAGATGACAGTGTCCTTGTCATGACTGAAAAAGGCGAGACGCACACATTTGATCACGTCATTTTTTCATCTCATGCTGATGAAACTCTAAAGATGATAAAAAATCCTACTGAACGTCAAAAAGAACTTCTTACGCCATTCAAGTATCAAGAAAACATCGCGATTCTACATACGGATGACAGTGTGATGCCAAAGCTTAAGACAAATTGGTCTTCCTGGAATTTTGTCTACAAAAAAAATGACGCTTTTACAGTTTACTACATGAATCGACTTCAAAAAATCTCGAAGGTAAAAAACTACTTTATCAACATTAACGGAGAAGAGTTTGTTGATAAAAACAAAATCATAAAGAGAATTGTTTATCATCACCCTGTTTTTGATTCGAATACTTACAAGGCTCAAGAGAACCTATCCGAACTAAATAAAAACAACCCGAAGCTCTATTTTTGTGGGGCGTATTTTAGATATGGATTTCATGAAGATGCTCTCTTTTCTAGTGTTACTCTTTGTGAGGAGATTCTTGGGAAGAAAGTTCTTCAATGAAGACTGAGTTCTATCTCTCCTTTGTAAAGCATTCTCGATTTTTTCCAAAAAAATATCATTTTAATTATCGTTTTTTTTGGACCAAATTTGATATTGATGAACTTAACGAGCTTGATTCAAATTTCTTTTTCTTTTCACGAAATCGATTTAATCTAATTTCATTTTATGACCGTGACCATTTTAATTTAGGTCACAATGATACACGTAAAAATATTGAGGCTTACTTTTCAGAGAATGGAATCCATGAGGAAATTTCAAAGATTGAGCTCGTTACGAATCCGAGGATTCTAGGTTACACATTTAATCCTGTTTCTTTTTATTTCATCGAAACCATTCATAATCCCTACGTTATCATCGCCATCGGAAACACCTTTAACGAGCAAAAGCCTTACCTCCTGAGACCTGAGCATAAAGAAGAGAAAGAATGGGTCTTTACAACGAAAAAAGAATTCTATATCTCTCCTTTCATTTCTGTTGAGAACTCGATGACTTTTAAGATTAAAAGATCATTAGATGCTCTAGTGATAAATATTGATGATTTCAATAAAAATAATGAGCTTGAACTTCGAGCGAGTTATTCAGGTAAGAGACTTGAATGGAATTCAAAAAATATCCTTAAACTTTTTTTTAGTTATCCCTTAATTACATTCCGAATTATTTTTTCTATCCACTATCATGCTTTGAGACTTTTTATGATGAAAATTCCTTATTTTAAAAAAAGTGACGAGGCCCAATTACAAAAAAATTTATACGTCCGCCAAAACGGATCGTTTGTTAAAAAGCACTAAGGTTTTGTAAACGGGATAAATTTCGGTACTTTTTTTGAGTATTCTTGATAATCCACTCTCTTTTGATATTTTTCTTCAAGGAGTGGCACTCCCGTGACCTTAAGGATGAAAAAATTAATTGCTAGTGGCCCTATAATCGTCCAAAAGTTTATAAATTCGAAACTTGCAAAGTAAATCCCGTACCAAAGTAATACTTCTCCAAAATAATTAGGAAAACGGCATAATCTCCAAGGACCTGTAGTGCAAATTTTCCCTTTGTTTTCAGGTTTCGCCTTCCACCAATTAAGATAATGATCTGCACTAATTTCGAATCCAAATCCAATGACCCAAACCAGAACTCCTATCCAATTTAATAGAGAAATGTCTTTTCTCTCCTGCGCCATAGCAAAAGTTACAGGCAAGGAAACGATGAGCATTAAAAATCCCTGAAAAATAAACACTTTAAAATAGGCCTGAAGATTCGCATTCGGTTTCCAAGACTCTCTAAACTTCGTATAGCGTGGGTCTTCGCCTTTACCGCGACTTCTCATCAAAATATATGTTCCGAGCCTAAGCCCCCAAATGGTCACGATTAGCATGAGTAAGGCATTTTTGACCGATAGAGGATGATGAAAATAGGCGACTAAACCAATGACAATAAAACCAAGTCCCCAGCCAATATCAATGACTGCGAAGTTTTTTCTAATCAACGCGACAAGGAAAAAGATGTGTACAAAGATAAGAACAGCTAAAATAAGATGAGTGAACATAATTTTACTCCAAGGATGCCACAATGAAGATTATACTCCTGTTTCTCTTAATAATGTCATCCATGAGTTGGGGACAAACAATGAACAACATGACAAATAAAGAAAAATTCCAATACATCTTCCAAAAGCTTACTAAAGATAGTCTCTATCTTATTGATGAGTTTTATGATCCCAATATCGAATTTCATGACCCTGTAGGAATGATTAAGGGCACTAAGAAAATTAAAAGCTATTATGAAAACATGTATAAGAATGTGAAAACAATCCGCTTTGATTTTTCTCATTTTGTAGAATCCGGGGACGATGTTGTTGGTGTTTGGACGATGACCTTGGAAACTGAAAAACTCAATGGTGGAAAGCCTATTATTGTGCCTGGAACTTCTGTCATAAAATTCTCTAATGGTAAGGCGATCTATCACAGGGATTATTTTGATATGGGTGCTTTTGTGTATGAGAATGTGCCTGTGTTGGGTTTTTTAGTTAAAAGCATTAAGAACCGATTTAAGGTAGAGGAATGAGCCGCCTTTCATTACTTATAACTCTCGCACGTCCCTTTTATCATTCAGATGATCCTGCCCATGATTGGGCGCATGTTTTACGGGTAGCTTCTAATGCTGAAGTCCTGTGTAAAAATGAGGGGATCAAATCTGAACTCGTTTTAGCTGCTGTTTATTGCCACGATCTTGTGAATCTAGCTAAAGATCATCCAGATCGCAAAAAAGCTTCTACCCTTTCTGCAAAAGCTGCTGAGCGAATTCTCATTAAATCTGGTTACAATAACGAAGAAATTGAGATTATAAAACAAGCCATCATTGAGCATAGTTTTTCAAAAGGCGATAAGGCCAGTTGTCTAGAGGCAGCCATCGTTCAAGATTCAGATCGACTTGATGCCTTGGGATCTATCGGCATACTTCGATGTGCCGCTGTAAATGCCAAGATGAACTCAAAATTTTATGACCCTCAAGATCCCCTTGCCGAAGCTCGAGTCTTAAATGATAAGGACTTCATGCTGGACCATTATTTCGTAAAACTATTTAAGTTACCTGATCTCATGAATACGAAGGCCGCTCAAATTCTCGCAATCGATAGAGTCGAATTTATGAGGAATTTTGTAAAACAGCTTATGATGGAAGTGAGAAAATAGTATGTGGATCATTGAAGCCAAATATGGAGAGAAAGATTTTTACCTTAAACTAGAAAAAGAAATTTTTTCACTCATTGATGGCGAAAAAAATCTTTTCGCGAACTTGGCCAATATTTCTTCATGGATTTACCACACTCTGCCAAATCTGAATTGGTGCGGTTTCTACCTATGGGATAAGACTGACCAAGAGCTAGTGCTGGGGCCTTTTCAAGGGAAACCGGCCTGTATACGAATTAAACCTCACCGCGGAGTTTGTGGAGCTGCCTACACTCAAAGGAAAACAGTGAAAGTCTCTGATGTGAATGAATTTCCCGGTCACATTGCTTGCGACTCATCCACAGAGTCAGAACTCGTTATTCCGTTGATTAAAAACAGCATCGTTTATGGCGTTCTTGATCTAGACTCTCCCCTTAAGAGAAACTTCACAGAGATTGATGAGATTCAGCTAACTTCGATTATGAATGTTGTTAGTGATAAGATTTTCTAAGCAGCTTCTTCAGTAATTTCAACAACACAGTCATCATCTTGCTCTTTGGAATCATCCTTAAAGAAATAATAATACAAGGTAATGGCCAGAGCGTAGAAAGAACCTGCGACATAAAAAGTTTGAACAAAAGAATAGGTCTCGATGAGGTACCCGCCGAGTCTAGTACTCGTTGTATACACGAGGTGATAAAAAAAGATAATAATAGCTGAAGCGAAGATACTCTCCTCTTCTCTGACTCTTTCCATCTCAAACATGCTGGTGATCGGCCCTGACATATTCATGAGCATTCCCCGCATAAAAAAACATCCCAAGACGAGAGTAATATTTCCCGTGATACCCATGGTAATCATGAAAGGGATTGAACATAGGCCTGTTAGGACAATAAATCTTAGGTGGGTTGTCTTTTTTATAATTGTTGGAGTAACGAAGATTCCAAGAAAAATAAAAAATTGAAGAACAGCATATGCGACTCCAATTTTATCTGTCGCAAGATTAAATTTCTCTTTTAGGTATAAATTCATGAAGGGGACTATTAGTCCACCACCGAACGCAAAACAAAGCTTAGGGAGTATAAGTTTTGCTAACAAATGCCAATCTTTTTCCCTTAAACCTTCAAATAACTTCTTATGTATCTTTTTTGTTGGAAGGCGTTTAATTTGAAAAAACATGATATTCGAAGAGAAGACCGCTCCAAGTGCAATCATCATCGAAAATCTATAGACTTCTACTTTTGACAAAGTGGGCATTAAGGCTTCCATCATATCTGGAAGAAACCCACCTAGGAGGTAACCCAAAAGATGTGCGCCCATATTCATCGAAGAATTCATCGTAAAAAGATGGACTCTTTGATCAGGCTTCGAATTTTTTAAATAGAAAGGTGAAACAGAGATATTAAAAAGTGCCTGGAACATACTCGCCAAAAGTCCAAACGTAAAAAGAGATCCCTCATCAATATTCATCACCTGCAAGGCATAAAAAACTGAGGAGAAAATCATAGCGGTCGTTACGAGATGTTTAACATGAAATTTTTCAATAATGAGTGCTGCCGGAACCGCCATGAGTGAGATTCCAAGTGAGGTCGTTGAAATTAATCCCCCAATTGCTGACTCACCAAAACCAAGCTCTTTAAGATAAAGATTGAATAACAAACTATAAATTGAAAGGCCCATGCCCTGAATGGCATTCCCCAGAAGAAAGAGTTTTACGTTTTTTGGAAGGTTGGAATAATAAGACTTATAACTACGAAACATAGGAAAATTCTATCTTGAGTCGAGGCCCATTCCTATTCGGTAAATATTAACTACTATAGAGCAGATTAGAATCGTTGGTTTATAAGATTCGGAACCTATAACACTTAAAATATTTTTAAGGGTACCCGTAATAGGAACTTATAGCCCAGACTTTCCATAATTAGGTAATACCCGAGCTGAAGGATCACTTACATTGCAATTAGACCACTCTTTGTTTGGCATCCAAAAATCCTTTATCAGATGGGATTGCCCAGCAAAATGCTTTTCAAAGATATCTCGATAAAGAAGCGACTCTTTTGTAAAAGGAGTTCCATGAGGGTATTTCTCTTTTGCGGCCAAAACATCTAACTCTGTATACTGACCTTCAGCAAACTCCTTGAGGTAATCTACCATGGAGTGACCCACGGCATCCGAGAAAGCTGCCTTTTCACGCCACAGAATCGAATCAGGGATGAAATCAGTGCCATCAAAAGCTTTTCTCAATAACCACTTACCCATTCCTGTCGTATTCATTTTGAATTCTGGATGAATATGCATCACACTTTGAACAAAATCTAAATCACCAAATGGCACTCGTGCTTCAAGGGAATTGGCGGAAATAGACCGGTCGGCCCTCAATACGTCATACATGTGTAATTCATCAACTCTTTTTTTAGCTTCTTTCTGAAAGGCTTCGGGAGACGGGGCAAAATCAGTATATTTGTATCCAAATAATTCATCTGAAATCTCGCCCGTTAGTACCACTTTGATATTTGTTTTTTCATGAATGTATTTACAAACTATATACATCCCAATTGAGGCTCTGACAGTTGTGATATCCCAAGTCTCTAAGTGCCAAATGAGTTTATTTAAAACACCTAAAGTATCTTGCTTGTTAAAATAAACTTCATGGTGATCGGTTTTTAAATAATCAGCAACAATTTTGGCGTACCCAATATCAATTGGATTATGATCTAGTCCAACCGAGAAAGTTGTTATTGGTTTTCCTAATAAATTTTGAGCAATTCCACAAACTAGAGAAGAGTCTAATCCACCAGACAGTAAAAAACCAACAGGCACATCAGCAACCAAACGTTTTCTCACTCCTTCAATAAGTTTTTCACGAATATCTTTTAGATGCTGTTCAAAGTTTTTAGGAGAATAACTTACCACTGTCGTAAGGTCTTTATACTGAACGAATTTATCCCCATCAAAGTAATGCCCAGGGGGGAAAAACTCTACCTTTTCACAATAAGGTGTGAGCACCTTTATTTCAGATGCGAACATGATTTTTTTATCTTTTGTGTAACCATAAAACAGTGGACGTATGCCAATAGGATCTCTGCCTGCCACTAGTTTCTTTTTTGCGTTATCCCAAATAACGAGAGCAAACTCTGCATCAAGATTTTGACAAAGTTTTTCAATCCCAAGGTTTTTATACATTGGAATTAAGACTTCACAGTCTGAATGTGATTTAAATTTATATGTCGCTTCGTAATCTCTTTTTAAAATTTCGTAGTTATAAATTTCACCATTACATATAGCTACATTACCATTTGAATCATCTACGAATGGTTGGTGACCCTTTTGAGTGGGATCCATGATGGCGAGGCGATGAAAACACAGTGAAGCCTCTGTTCCAACCTTTAAGACTTCAGCGTCATCGGGTCCACGATGAGTAAGTTGTGCAAAGTTTTTTTCAAAATCCGGGAGTTCTTTAACATCTCCAGAGTAGGCAAGTAATCCACACATGAGTTTTTCCTGAAATTCATAGGAAGAATTTCCTATAAATTCTGAATATATTATCTCAAGTTAAAAGTCATCGGTCTCACAGGCCATTTTTGCCTACTAAGTTCAGGAATTATGATCTTACTTAGTCTATCTTTTGATTAAATAAAGATTAGCCTCTGATTTGAAAACGGTTCAATTCTTCCAAGGCGAGAACTCTGGCGCGGTCTCTGGCCTTGCTTAAGAACACTGGGCGATGTGCAGGGAGCTCCACTTCTACGGACTTACCAACATATTCTTTTTTCCAAACATTCATGATTTTAATTCGAACATAGTAAGTATGATTTTGGGCCTTGTAGCCATACTCCTCCACAGCGACGTATTGTCCCTTGGGTGAGGCCCCAAGCGTGTCAATCATCTGGTGCTCAGATGCCTTAGTGATATGGGTAAAAGCTAACAAAGTGATAAAAAGGATGATGTTTTTCATGCTTTACCTTAAGCAAGCTCAGGGCCATCTATAAAACAGAATTACCATGAGTTAGATTTCTCTCTTTGTCTCGAACACAAAGGGATGTCGAAAGATTAGACATAAATTGCTTTTTTATTTAGAAACTTATAAGTTCTGAATTCCTTTTATCACTAGGAGTCCTTCGCATGCATTCATTTGAATCCCATATTCGTAATGTTCCTGATTTCCCTAAACCAGGGATTGTTTTCAAAGATATCACTCCCCTCCTTCAGGAAAGATTCCCTGAAGTCATAGAGGCGATGTCACTGGGAATTAACTGGAATGAAGTTGATTTCGTTGTGGGCATTGAGTCCAGGGGCTTTATCCTAGGGGCAGCGATGGCACAGCTTAAAGGCAAGGGCTTTATTCCTATGAGGAAGAAGGGAAAACTCCCTCCTCCGGTCATTGCTGAAACTTATACTCTTGAGTATGGAACTGACACCTTAGAGATGATCAAGGAAGAGCGCCCAGCAAGAATCGTTCTCGTGGACGATGTACTCGCCACCGGAGGAACTTTAAGAGCAGCGGCATCACTATGTATGAAAAATAAACTTGAAGTAAAGGCCATGTCCTTACTCATTAACCTGACTTTTTTAAATAAGTTTAAAGAAGAGGGTCTTCCCGTTCACTCAGTTCTTAATTACTAAATTCTTTGAATCTACCCAAAATGGTTTACAATTAAATCATGTGGATCATTTTGGGAATCATACTTTCTTTTTCAGCTCTGGCACTCGAATCTTTCGACAAGCTTGGAAATGTTAAAATTTTAAAAGTTTTACCTAATAATATTGTGATGATTAATCGAGGCCTAGAGGATGGTATCTTACGCCATGATCACGCCAAGATAAGTCACGAGTTGAATGGGTATAGCTCAAGGGCCATTTGTCTTAAGGCCTCTTCGGATCTTTCCTATTGGAAAATTTATCGAGTCCCCCATTCTGAAGCTTTTTCTATGGATAACGTCTACGTTCTTTCTGGAATAAGCGATAAAGAAATTCCTAAAAGAATGGGCCAATGGATAGAAAACGAGGGTGAGTTTGTTGAACCAAAAGAGAAGGTTAAATCAGTCACAGGAACTGATCCATTTAGCCTTTCTAATGACCTACCAGAAAAGCTTACTGAAAGAGATCTCATTGAGCCTGTAGGTTTGGATAGACGAAAACTTTATGTTGAACAGTCTTGGAATCAAGAGCAATTTAAAAAAGACCTCTCATCTTATAATATTTCCCTTTTTGCATCACCCTTTATGAGGCAATCGATCAATCAGGCCGAAAGCCTGAGATATGGTTTCAAGGGTGGTAACCTTGCTTCAAAGTACAGGCTAATGACCCAATTTGAACAACAGCAGACTCAAATAAAAGATCCTTTAACGAAAGAAACTGTTAGAACCAGAGGAACAAACGGTCAATTGCAATTTGTGATTCACCACCTGACTCCCTCTCTGTCCTCCCTTAGCCTTATTAACTATAATTCACAACAATTTAGCGACCTAGGAACCCCCGCCTCGCACTGGCAAGTTGGAGTTTTGGGATTCACCTGGCATATGCATGATTCAAAAACCTGGGAGTATATGGATTTCTCCTATATTCCTCTCTACGATATTCGTAAAACCGATGTGATGAATAATGGACAGGTTTCACAAGACTCAAAAAGTGGATTAAGGCATGGATTTCGTTTTGGAGTTAAAAGCAGAATTAATGAACGTGTAGCCTTTGAAAATATTCTGTGGCTTAGACCCTACCAAGACTTGGCTTCCTGGATGATAGAGACAGATAACCTTAACCTCTCTAACGACTTAAAGTTTATCGTTAGTTTAACCAATAATCTCTTTTTTGATTACAATTTGATTTATCAAAAAGATAAAATTTGGAAAACGAAAAGTGGACTACCAGATAGTAACACCATTAACTCGCTTAATTTAAGATATGATTTTAGTCTCTAGACTTTTTTAAACCAACCAAGAAACTCTTTATTTCCAGATTTCCCTTCAATGGGAGAATCAATTGTCTCAAGGTGAGTCCATCCATTTGCGATAAAAAATGCAGTCACTTCAGCTAAGACACTCGCCTGGACTTTCGAATCTTTAATCACGCCATCTTTTGGAAGTCTCTCACGTCCGGCCTCAAATTGAGGTTTAATTAAAACGATTAAATCAGCTTCTGGCATCAAGAGTTTAAATACGTTTGATAGAACTTTTGTGACCGATACAAATGAAAGATCCATCACCGCCCCATCGGCAAGTTCAGGAAGTTCATTCAGTTCACGGATATTCGTTCCTTCTAGATTAATAACTCGAGAATCTTCTTTCAGTTTTGGATCTAATTGATCATGGCCAACATCAATGGCATAAACTTTTGAGGCACCCTTTTCCAAAAGAACTTCGGTAAAACCACCTGTACTTGCTCCAACATCGAGAAAGACTTTGTTAGTCACATCCAGATGAAAGACCTCTAGGGCCTTTAAGAGTTTTAAGGCCCCACGTCCAACGAAAATTTGGGACTTAATTTCAATATGGGATTCCGGATCAATCAGGTCACTGGCCTTTTTTATCAATTGCCCGTTAACACTCACTTCACCATTTTCAATGATAGTTTTGGCCTTTGACCTGGTTGAAACAAACCCCTTATCAGCGAGAACTTTATCTGCTCGATCTTTCACACTGCGTATTCACCTTCAAAGCAAAATTTGACCTCACCTGAGTAATGAATTTTATCCGCCACAGAAATATGCTGTGAGCCACCTAAAGTCTTTAGGGTGATGTCTCCAGTCCAGCCATACCAATGATTGAGGGCCAGTCCAGAGGCCGTAAGTCCAGTTCCGCATGAGAATGTTTCATCCTCAACCCCTCTCTCGTAAGTTCTTACATAGGCAACTTGATGGCCTTCAAGGACCTGAAGGAAACTCACATTCGTTCCATTGGGAAACATTTTATGAAAGCGGTATTGGGGAGCACGGGATTTAATATCAATTCTTTTTGCTTCATGAACTTCAAACACAAGATGAGGAACACCGGTGTTGACGAAGAAGCTTCTCTTAAACTCATTAAAGGGTGAAAGATCAAAGGCATTCATGTCTTTAATTTCAGACATTTCAACAGCAAATGCACCGTCTTTTTTAGTGATTTCATAAACACCATTCATGGTTTTAATTCGGTAGGTGTTTTTTCTTTCTTTATTTTGATCATCTAGGTAGGTCACAAGGCAGCGGATACCGTTTCCACACATCTCCGCCTCACCGCCATCAGAATTATAAATTTGCATTCGCCCATCAGCATTTTCAGCTGAGCTAAGGACTAATATACCATCGGCCCCAACTCCAAAATGCCTACTACACATAGCGGAGATTAATTCAGCAGTTAGAGGTATTTCTGGACGGTTAAGGATGATGAAGTCATTCCCATTACCTGAGTACTTATGGAACTTAATTTTAGTTTTCATAAGTTATTTCTAACACAAGGGTCAAATTATTGAAATAGTGTCTTAGATGGATAGAAAAAGAACAAATTGAGGAAACTCAATATTGGCAATGATAGGAGGATCAAGTAAATTAATAGGCCTTAGGGGACTATAGCTCAATTGGTTAGAGCTCCCGGCTCATAACCGGGTGGTTACAGGTTCAAGTCCTGTTGGTCCCACCACTTTTTTTTTCAGTACATCATCAGGTCTAATTTGATTCCCATCTAAACTCATACAAAAGCATTGATGGACGGTATGAATACGAAATGTTTTCTGAAGAACATTTACCAGATTCGATTGATTGCACCGTGTGTCCAATGCTTTTTATTTCAGATTTTTCATTCCACGAACACGAAATCGTTTTCTTTAATTCATCGAATCTTTCTTTTGGTACAAACAAAAATTGAACCTTAAGTCTTCCTAATGAATCAAAGAAATGTCCACTCTCTATTGATTTCCAGGTGAACCAATAGATAATTCCATTATGCTTTTGTTCAAATGTAGGCCCCAACTCCTTGATCACTTGCTCTCTTGTAGCCCTTTCATGCCATAACTTATTAATCATGGCATATCTGTCAGGGCTTTTCTTGCTTGCAGCGCAAGCTACTATTAAAAGTAAGAATGGCATGAATCTCATCATTTCAATCTTCCTTTGAGAAATTGATAAATTTTTGGATATTTTTTCGCATAAGTCTCTGGCGAAATATAGAATTCTTCCACATGGTTGGAAAAATCTTCTTCTTTGCTGATCGATGAATCAGGTTTAAGTAACACTTTCGGTGGAATTTCAAAAACTTGTCCAGCTTTATCAACCTCAAGTTTCCAACCTGAAAGGTCAACGAAATCATTAACACCATCTGGACCTAAGTTTTTATAAATGTGATGAGAGGATTCATGAACGATAACAGATTTCTTATTTTGCTCTTTAAAAAATTGATCATAAATTATTATTGATTTATGGACTAGCTCGCTCGAAGCTGGATTACCTTTATACATGGAATCCTTGGCTCGTCGAAAGTTATAATTCTTAACTTCGGTCCATGAAGGTAAAGTAGGCAAGATTTCGAGCATAAGTTGCACTTCACTTCTATTCCACTTCTTAAAAACCTCTCCCTTATGAGACCACCCGATTATGGGATCATCAGAAAATTGTTTAATATGAACATCTGCATCTTTCCAGCGATTCCTACAATGTTCCACCCTTGGATGCTGCCGAACAGTTGTTTGCTGACGAGGATGCTTATCCACATCAGAAGCCGACACCTTGCTCTGCCACCACTGGCACTCTACCGAATAAGCTTCTGGAATTAATAAAATAAGAAGTAAAAAAAAATTCATTTTTAACTTATCCAGCTTTATTAAGCTTGCCTGGTAATTCACTGTCTTTCAGTTCATCCTGAGCATCAAACAAGTCGACAGCAAGCTGAGCATTCAACCAAAACTCAGGCGAAGTATCGAAGGCTGAAGCAAGCTTTAATGCCAACTTGGAAGAAACAGATGTTTTCCCATTCACAAGACGATTAATTACTTTAATATCAATTCCAAGATGATCAGCTACGATTTTTTGAGTCAAGCCTAGAGGAATAAGATACTCCTCTTTAAGGATTTCCCCAGGAGTAGTAGGTCTTCTCGTAAAACGCTTAATTTTCATAAAACCTCGTTAATGGTAATCAACTATGTCGACTTCGACCGGGCCCTGACTTGTCCATTGAAAGATAATCCTCCATTGGTCATTAATCTTAATACTATAGAAACCTTTCAGGGTACCTTTTAATTCTTGAAGACGATTACCTGGAGGAGACCGTAAATCCAGTAAGACATGAGAATAATGAAGCATGTCCAACTTCCTCCTAGCAATAGAATGAACAGATCTCCATCCGACCTTAGGCGGGATTTTGCCTGTATAAAAAAACTCTCGAATTCCATTGTCTGCAAAGCCAAGAATCGCCATAACTACATATACCACAACAAGGTATACTCGTCAACGGTCATTCATCTTTCAAGTATCCCTACTTCTCTGACTGTTTTAGAGTGCTACCGTCCTTGACCTGACCTGGTCTTAACTCCCCACAGGTTAAAAATATCGGCAATCGCTTGATAGGCTAGACCTCTTTCTCTCATTGCCTTAATCTTCTTTCTTAAGGCAGATACTCATTACAGCGGCGGTCAACAAGCTCAATTCCAGCCTCCAAAAGCTTTTTCCTCGGTAATGCTAGCCTTCGGCCACTTCCAAATCAACCATGCCCAAAATGGAAGGCAAGCCGTTAAAGCTATTAATTGCGTGGTACCCTCAAATGAAATGTTAATTGCCATATGAATTATGAGTGCCCACATCACACCTATTGCCAAAGATTTTTTTATTGGTGACTCAATCTTCAAGTGATCCTGTAGCCATCCTCTCCATCCAAGCTCTTTCCCTAAATGAGTAATGAGTCCAAAGGTGAAATATGTATACCAAGGAGTTACGGGAGAAATAAGCACCATTGAGATTACGAAGATGAAGTAAGCTATTAAACTATAAAATAGGCTAGTACCAAAAAAAAGGCTAACTAAAGGCACACGCCAATAGATAATAAAGCGAGATTTTTTTCTATGACTTTATTGTTGAATACATCAATAAATTTCCTGCAAAGATCTTCGACTAATTTCTAACATGAAACATTACCTTTAAGACTTCTAATACTACTTATCATTACTCTTTTTATCCTTTTTGCATTCCCAAAATCTCAGGGGAAACATTATGAATGATGAGAGAAAGCTTATAGAGATCACTAATCGGATCTTCATCATGAATGATCAAAAAGTTATGCTATATCGCGATTTGGCAGAACTCTACGGTGTAGAACTTAAAGCGCTAAACCAGGCCGTTAAAAGAAACCTGGAACGTTTTCCATCTGATTTCATGTTTCAACTAACTTCCAGTGACTTAGATAACCCATGGTCACAAATTGTGACCATGCATAGTTTAAGTGATCGAAACTACATGAAGAGAAACAAGCCTTATGTGTTTACCGAGGCTGGATCCTTCGCTTTATCTTTCATACTGAACTCAGATAAAGCTGTTGAAATGGGTCAGTTTATTATACGGGCCTTCACTCATCTTCGAAGATTTGTTTTGAAGAATGAAAACTTAATGATGGAGCTGAAAAATAATGATCACCTCTCTAAGACATTTTCAAATTTTGAAAAAAGAATTGAACAGGACTTGATCGTTTTATATAAAAATAATTCAATTAAGGATAAAGGACTAAGCACTATTGAAGAAAAAATTAGAAAGATTGAGCTTCAATTACAGTTGAAGTGAAATATCTCTTACGGTCTTTGCGTGCCATTTTCCTTCTCTCTTTCGGGTCGAAATCTTCCAAAGAAGGTTGTGATTGCCCATCAAGTGGCCCACCACTCATTTTTCTCAAGAAAGATGAATTAAACTGTAAGTTTATTTGCCTGATTAAAAAAATGGCCGCTCTTCGGATAATTGAATGTCGTAAATGAGTAAGTAATTCCGCTTGGGGCAACATGGTAGTTAGCTCCTAAAGCAGAAATTAGTTCTGTTTTATTTGCTTTATTTTGCCATAAATCATTCATCACCTCATACCTATCCTTACTAGATGCTGATTATTTCGATGTGCAAGAAACAACAAATAGGAATAGCCAGAAAGTCAGTCTCATAAAGGATACCTCTGCTTAAAAAAATCATAGAGCTTAGGATAAGAAGTTTTATACGAATTGGGATTTTGGTAATAAATCTCTAAATGATTGGCATTGGGCCAGCGACCCCTACAATACTCTCTACGGGGATGTTCGCGAACTTTTCCTTTTTTTGGATACTTATTGACAACTGTAGCTGAATATTTCGTCTGCCACCAATAACATTCTAGTGCATGTGAGGTTAAAGAAATAGATAGAATGATTAATAAAAGACTACTTTCATATCTTAAATATTCCGGTATATATCTTTACGATGACCGATTTTTAATATCAAAACTTTCAAATACTTTCCTTCTACTTCATAAATAATTCGGTAAGTACCTTGTCTTATACGATAGGTACCTTCTTCACCTGCCAGCTTTCTACACCCCTCAGGGAAAGGATTAATAGCAAGAATTTGAATTGAATTAATGATCTTAATTAAATCTTTCTTAGGAATTTTCTTTAATGCTTTTTCAGCAGTTGAAGAAAATTCAATCCTATAATTTGCCATTTGCCTTAAGCTCTTTTAAGATTTCATCAAAAGGTCTAAAAGATTCATTGCGCAGTTTTCGCAAGTCAGAAACGTCTTCAAATTCTTCAAGTTTATCTAAAATTGCATCTTCTAAAAATTTATTAATTTTCAGTCCTTTCTCTTCACAGAATGAATCTAAAGCCGCCTTAATATTTTCATCTATCTTAGTGGCAAGTTGCTTGGCCCCCATGTGCCCTCCCTCTTTTTTATTATTTTACTATAAAAAACTAGAAAAATCTAGCCAGGCAGGAATCTGAGCATGTTAAATAACATTCATAAGTCATTGTTTTTAATAAAATTTGATGTAATCAATCCATAACTAGCTCGCGGATAGTTTTTGTATATTAATGTTGTGATTGCCCTTCAAGTGGCCCACCACCTTTCAAAATTTCAAATTTCCAATTGAGTCAAAATACACAAAAGCTTAAGATAATGGATCATGAGAACTATTCTTTGGCCAAAACACTCACCAATCATCCCAACAAGTGAATCAAGAGCTTTTCACAGGCATCGAAACGCTGTTTATACGCCAGAGAAGTTTGAAACTTATATTGATTGGTTTTATTTTATTCATTTAGATCCACGAGCACGTGCGGTTCATGCATTTGGGATGGTCGTAGGTACTTTTCTTTATCTCATTTCAGCTTATAAATTCTTTATCTTTGGAATAAGTTTAAATTTAACCATTACTATTTTAACCGCTGCTTTCTTTTTCTTTTATCTCCCGCTTTTAAGTCACTATCTCTATGATGGTGGCGGAGCAAAATCTACATCTGATAAATTTATCCCCACTTTTTTACCAGTGATTCACATTAATCTCATGACTCTTACTGGAAAATTTGATCCGTGGCTCAGAGAATTTATTAAGAAGTATCCCTTTACTGTTGAGGCCTGGAAACTAGAAGAAAAAGAGGTCAGAAAAAAGTTACTTTAGAAGTTTTTTAAGACCCCACAAATCACCAATTAAATTTATAAAGAATCCAAAAATAAAAAGTGCTCCCATAATTTTCAATGGAAAAAGAGACTGAAAAAGGAACATCGAGCTTCCGGCCATCATCAAAATTGTAACAACTATACTTGATCGTGCTCTGCCTTCAATTCCAGAAGAGAGATTCTCTTCACCTGCAAACAGAAACTGTATTGCATTATCACCAGCAAGACCCACCATAACGGCAAGAAAGATTGAAGTCACTATTGTGACAGGGATCTGAAAAAGAGCAAGAAAAGAAAGGGTCGCTAAAGGCCCCATGAGAGCAGATAACGTTAATGGAAAAAAATATGTCACCTTGTTTTCCATCCATAAGAGCCAAAAAAGGATTAACGATACAAGTAAAATGCTTACGGCAAAACTTTCAATCATCATCTTAGTGATTCTTTCACCATATTCTAAATACACAACTCTTTGACCCGCCAAACGGCAGGACTCTCCACAAATGTCGTTAACTTTATCTCTGACTGATCGTAATGAGTGTAGGTCTTCAGTCGAAAGATAGATTGGTAATCTTAATTCACCTGAGGCTGAATAATATCTTTCCCAGAGTGGAGTCATGGATAAATCGCGAGAAATTAAATCTTTTTTCAACAAAGGTAGTCCATTGGTCCAATCTTCAAGAAGTTCAATTGGAGTCTCAATCCTATGAATCGACTTTAATTGGGTGAGTGAGGCGATGATCGGTTTTAGCTTTTCGGATTGAATAACCTCTGGAAAATAAATGTAGGCTTGTGATTCCCATTGAAAATTTTCTTTAAACAGTTCATGACCCTCACGCATGGGATGATGTGTTGGCAAATTCTGAACTGGAGAATCCTGATCATTTAAGAAGAAAAAGGAGGGAATGGAGAGAGACATAAGAACAAAAAAGCCCCAAAGGACAGACCTAGGAAGCTCAATGCGTTCGATTTGATTAAAAATTTTAAAAGAAAAGGCTTTTGATGGGTTCACCCAAATTTGATTAAGACCAAAGACTTTCAAGAATGAAGGGAGAAATAAAAACATCATCGCCCATTCACAGAAAGCACCGATTGCAGCTCCGTTACCGAACTGTTTAATAATAGATAATTCGGAGGTATTTAAAGAGAGAAAACCCACAATTGTTGTTAAAGTCGTAAAGAAACAGGGAGTGATCATTCTTAAAAAACTTTTCTCATAATCTCCATGAAGCTGATCATGAGTCACAAAAATAAAATCAGCAGCTCCCGCTACGGCCGTCATGAGAAAAAGATTGTTTGTTAAAATATTAATGGATCCGCCCAAAAAGGCCAAGGCGCCATAAAGAACCGAACCAGATGCGATGAGAGTCATCGTTAAATAAACGCCACTTCTCCAGGTCCCATAAAAAAAACGTAACAAAAGAATCATCACCAAGATGACCAAGAGATTATATAGGCTATCGTGAAACAAAATCTTTTTAAAATAATATCTAGTCGAACCATTTCCCATAAAATGAACATTTAGATTAAGTTTTGAATCTTTGAGAAATAAATGGCTTTCAGTAATAATTTTTTCAACCTGCTCTTCAAGATGATAACTTCCATCTAAGACGACATCAAAAAGGAACATCTTATTTCCTTTGGAAGGAATTAAATGCCTAAAGTGTGAGGTCTTTAATCTTTCAGGATACCTAAATCTCTCCTCTGGATTTAGCGTGCATGGGTCCTGCAACTGTTTTTTGTATAACAATCGAGATTCAAAAATCTCAGGACGCCGTAAAGTCCAGATTGAATGAACTTCATGAACCTCGGGAGAACGTTCGATTTTTTTGATCCAATCGGAAAGAAGGCAGAGCTCACTCGCCTTAGGGTCATTTTTAAAATTAAAAAACAAGACGACTTGCGAATCTCCTGCATATTTTTTTTTCATTTCAAAAAGATCTGAACTACTTTGAAAATGAGGATCTAAGACATCATAGATATCTAATTCGAGCTTAGAGAATTTGAGCCCCACTATCGAGAGGATGAAAATTAAGAAGAAGGAAAATAGTACAGATAACGATTTATTCTGTGTTAAGAAAAAGAAACGGTGAAAAATTCGATACCTTATCTCAGGAGATTTCAAGGAAAATTTTTACCTTGAGCGTCTTCGATCCTTTCGGGACCGTCTTTTTTCAACTTGAGTGGTTTTTAAACTTTTTCTTCTTAGTTTTTTTTCTTTCCATGCCTTCCTCATCACATCTGGACGCTCAAATCCAGGATGGTTTTTAAATCGGGACATAAATTTTCGACGGAGGAAGATCTTCTTTGATTTCTGGAAACGAAATCCCTCATTACCTTTTACGATTTCAGGTACAAAAGAATGGATATAGGGAGATGACACTGCCACTTCACCTTCAAGAACATCAAGATCCACATCTCCCGATTTTTCAAGCGTGACCTCAAAATCTGTGCCTCGAACACCAAAAACAACATTTCGTGTTTTTATTTGCTGCTCAATCTCCTGATTTTGATCCTTTTCCACATTGACTCTGATGAGACCTGAAATGAATTCAATAACTGAATAGGCTTTTTCTAACTGACTGAGTTCTTGGACTTGATGCTCGCTTATTTTAAGCTCGGTATTCTTGGCCATGCTGACCTGGGTTGAGGGGTCTATTTGAAGAAGGACGACACTGTTTTGTGAAAAAACCTCATCTCCCAACTCTAAAGGAAGATCAACTTCTAGCTTAATTCTTTCTCCTCCTCTTAAGGCATAACCATCCTGGTCCCCAAGAATCTTTTTAACGTTTCCAATTTCTGCGAAAGCGGATGAAATTAAAAAAAAGAAAACGAGTGCTAAGAGTTGCATATCTATCCCTCTGTTAATATGAGCTTATTTTGCAACTCTTGGTGATTAAAATCAATGTTGTTAATTTTCAGGAATGAGAAATGCCGTATCATCCCAAGGAAAGATTGATATTTTATTATAAATTAATGGCCCCATAGGCCCAAGAACATCGAAAAGCTTTGAAACGAAGTGATCCTGAAAATGACGAGCTGCCTCTGTTGAAGTTGTGTGGTTCAATATCGCGAAGGGAACTTGCTCCCTTGTTAGCATGAAGCCAGCCAGAGATGATGCATTCTTTAAGGTGCCTGTTTTCGCTAAAACCGACTGAAATGTTTCTGGAAATTCCTTAAACCTGTCTCGAAAAGAACCTAAATCGACTCCACCATTAATGGCCAAAATATCACTTAAGTTCAAGTCGTGTTTTTTAATACTCTTATCCAGAAGATCGATCACCTTCAAGATGGTTTCACAACTTGAGAGATTATCCACCCTTGAGCCAGATTTAATCATCGGTAAGCCTGAACCATTTTGAATGGAATAAGTTTCGGAAGAGATTCCCTGTTCATCTAAAAGCACTTTAAGGGACTTCGATCTACTCGCCATAGAAAAAATATTTTCCGAGACATAGTTTTTCGACTGAACATTCATGGACTTAATTAATAGATGAAGTTGTCTTGAGTCGTGAGTAAAAACTTCGCTTACTTGATCCTTTGGCAGAATGTTGCTTAAAGAAACACTTCCCGCTGTTAAGGCCGGCGACTCGTCGGATAATTTAATTCCTTCTTCCTGTGCAAAGACTCTAATTTTACTCCATTGTTTTTTTACAAAGGATCGATTTTTTTTGTCTAAATAAAAGCGAAGTCTTTCCTTGGTATGAGAGGGTGTTATTTGCAAGTAACGACCAAGAGCGAGGTCATAAAAATGGAACCCACTAGAAAATGTTACCTTTTCAAAATGATGATAGCCTCTTTCATTTAATGCTTTAAAAAGTAATAGCAACTTTTCTTCTTCAAAATAAGGATCTTCTCCCCCAATAATATGAAGAGTGGAATTTGTGAGATAAAATTTTGTCCTGAATTGTCTTCTTAAGTCTAAATTCTCTGAGGCCAAATAGGTTGTAAAGATTTTTGACAAAGAAGCTATTCTTTGAAGTTGATCCTGCCGGTAGCCGACAATGCGATTCTCTGTTTGGTAGCAGAAACTCTGCTGACTTAAAGGGGAGATGCCATAGCGTTCTGTGAGATCTTTGAAATAATCAATTGCAAGAATGTCTTGGGCAAAAATATTTAAAGATACAAATAATGTAAGAAAGAAAAAAAAATTCATTTTATTCTTCGTAGACCACGACAACCGTATCCCAAGAATTAATTTTTTCATTTAAAAAGTCACCTGTTTGTCTTTCAAGTCCATCGACAACAACGGTGTTTCCAGTTATTCGATTACGGCCCTCATTTTCATTAAGGACCTTATATTGACCCGGACGACTTCCTCGACCGGTATCCATAATCTTTTTTCTAATCATAAGTGAAACTTTTGGCATTAATCTTATACACCCACCAGACGCCCTCTTCCCTAGCTCAGCAAAGTTCTTTTTGGTTGTGGCATGTAAAGCAATTCCACCGATGATAAAGACAGCATTCGGCATAGGAGCTTGCCAAGTGTAAGATAGATAATCTTGATACATTTTTTGAGGCCGAAAATAGCCTTTGGGCGTAGTGGAAAAGTACCTTCTCCCTGAGGTCGCGAGTTCTTCTTTTTCTCTTCCCGTAGAAACTTTAACTTTCAAAGTCTCGATACCATTTTCAAACATCGTAAGCGTTTGAGCATCGACTCCATTAGTTGATTTATTAACCGCTATCACTAAACGATTAGACCTCGCTGCTCTCAGTACTCCCTCTTTGGTAAGGGCGGGATTCACAATAGATTCTATTTCATTAATCATATAGGATTCCATCGGGAGCATTCCCTCTCCCATCGCCTGAAAGTCCGTCATGGCATAGGTTTGATCCATATTCATGACCCCTAGGCTTAACCCAAGGATAATTGATTTCCAGATTAATTCTTTCATAGAGAACTCCTATTAAAAACGAAGGGCTTTTTTCAAGGACTATAAGCTATTGCTTGGGGTTATAGGCAATTCTTGAAAAATAAACCTAGTGTCCCCTTGAGTGTCTATTTTCTGTACACCTCAATAGAATTTTTCCAAGTTAGGCGTCCGCTTGACCCTATTTTGATATAATCCCAAAAAAAGGAGATTTTATGATGAAAGTTATTTTTGCCATGGCGTTCGCCACAACCTCATTCCTCACTTTCGCCCAAGTCGAAAGAAAGCTATTTACCATGGAAAAAAATCATAATCCCGGGAACATCATGATGATTCATACTCAAACAGACCAGGATTGCAAATTTGTTACGAGTAAAAAGAACAATGAAAATAATTTTTTAGAATTTTACTGGATAATGGACTTTGGTAATTCAAAAAAAGATGTTCATCCATTAATTAGAGATGAAATTAAAAAACGTGTTAGTTTCGCTGGTATCAATAACCGCAGTGATTCTTTCCGTGTTACCCTGAATGACCTTAAAGAACTTCGTCACGATTTAACAGACACGACGATGGAGATCATCGGTGAAATGAATCAGGGAAAATGTGGAGTAAAATCTATGCTTACTTTGGGCGCATCTGGAAATTATAGAAAAATGGACCTTGAAAGGACTTACTGTGAGGTTTCAAAAAACTTAATAGGTTTACCCAATGGTTGCAATACCCTCCTTCTTGAAGGTAAAGACGCTTCTAATGGAGAATTGATTAAAGTCACTTTTAAAAAGAAATAATATCAAAGAATCCAGGGAAGGATTTATTCACTGAATCTGCAGGCGTTATCTTTCCTCCAGAGTGATGTAGTTGAAAAAGCGTTCCTGCCATAACCATGCGGTGATCATCCGGTAAAATCAAATCCACTTCTGAAGGAACTCGTTCTTTTGAGCCTTCGATCCAAAGTGTTGATCCGTCAGAGTAGGCGTTTCGATTAAACATCTTGATCAATTTTATCACTTCTTCTAATCGATTACTCTCTTTGTGAATCAAGTTCGATATACCCTTTAAGGAGTGCCTACCCTCAATATGACCAAGGAAATAAGTAAGTGTTGGCACTAAATCCAAGCAATCAGAAACGTCTAAATCAACGTTTCGATGGATCTTCAGGGGACTCACAGAAATTCCCAATTCATTTTCTTCAACACAATGAAATGATTTTAAAAGATCGAACATCTTTGAATCCGCTTGAAATTCATCATGGTGAAGTTTTGGAAAAACGATCTTGTGGTTTAAAGCAGCATATGCCATTGGATAACTAGCACTACTCCAATCTAGAGGGACTTCATAATGGTCCATCGCTTTCAGTTTTTTTTGCAGCTCATTTGTCATTGCCCAATAACTTTGAGAAGACTTCATGTTCTTTGGGATAATCTCGGTCTTACTATCGTGATTGATCAATTGAAAGGCTGAAGCGAATTGAGTTGTTGATGAACAATCAACCTCTAAAAGAGAAGGGAATATCACTGGGCCTTTCAAAGTCAGTATGTCATCGTTAAGTTCCGCCAATGCACCTAATGATCGAGCTAAAGAAATAAATTCACTCCAAGGTCTGTCTTTTAATCTATGACCTAATTTTAGCGTATATTTTTGCTTACCAAGAAGGAGCATCACAGATAGAAAGCGGGCCGTCGTTCCCCCTTCCCCCACTGAAAGAAAGACCTCACCGTCTTTTTCACATTGAGGAAATGAATTTGAAAACTTAATCCCCTCACCAAAACTCTGAAACTCTAGCCCCATATCTTCCAAGCATCTCAAAAGATTTGAAACATCACTGGCATTGGGAAGATTATTAATGACTGGAGAATTTTTTAAAAGAGCACAGAGAATTAAGACTCTATTTGCATAAGACTTAGATGGAGGTATTTTAATTGAAGTTAAGAGCGAGCTTTTCTTATTTTGTAAAGTCTTCATGAGAAGTGATCTTTGCTTTAAAATCTTTCATCGACATTTCTTCAGCATAGCAAAAACCGATCTTCTTAACGAGAACCAGTCTGATATCTTTATCAATTTTTTTCTTGTCGTGTTCAATATAAGAAAGAAAAGCCTTCATATCAAAATTGGGGAAATTTGATAGTTCAAATTTTTCTTCTGGAAGATTCATGGCCTTCACCATTTTCCCCCACTCCTTAAGCGAGTTTTCATCTTTCATGACTTTAAAAAGGTACTTGAGCCCCATTGCAACTGCATGGCCATGAGGAATTTTCAAAGTCAACTCGAAGGCATGTCCTAAAGTATGTCCTAAATTCAGAAGAATTCTTTCTCCCTTGTCTTTGAAATCTTTGTCCACAATCTCATTCTTATATTTCGCACAAGCAAGGGCAATGTCCTCAACTAGAGACTTGTTGTTAATGAGTTCATTAATATCTTGAGAGAGAAATCCATATTTCAAGATTTCTCCTTTACCTGATATCCATTCATCTTCAGGTAGAGAGGTTAAAAACTCTCCGCAAATGAACACTTTTTCAGGAAGGTGGAAGGCCCCCACTAAATTTTTTCCTTGTGGAAGATTCACGGCAACTTTTCCACCAATTGAACCATCTATCATCCCTAAGAGTGTTGTCGGTATTGAAACCCACTTGACTCCTCTTAAAATGGTGGCAGCTACAAAGCCAGCAAAATCAGTTGTGGCCCCACCGCCAATAGCATAAATCGTTGAGGATCTAGTCATTCCCTGTTTAAGAAAAAATTCAATGGCTGTTCTATAGACCTCTAAGTTTTTTTCTTCTTCAGGATTTTTTAACCAAAATATATGTGGTGAAAAGGATACCCACTGAGGTAAATGATTTTTAACTCGATGATCTGCTATGGCAAAGAACTGACCGTCTTTGAAACTGTCTAGTTCTTTTAAGAGTTCGAGTTTTTTGAGATACGTAAGATTAGATTTCATGTATATATCATTATCGTCAATTCCTAAGGAAAATGAAGTGAGTGTTAAGTCATTTTTAACATTAAAAGAAATCGACTCCCTGTCAAAAATGAGAATTACTCAGCTAAACGTCAAATCTGACCAGGAACTGCGAGTCCAAAAGCTCAACGATAAACGTCAGGGAATTGAAAATGAGATTATTTCGTTAAAAAAAGAAATCGTCCAACACCAGGGGCTTCTTGGAACAGTTGAAGACAAAATCAAAACGGCCGTTCAGCAAAAACAAAGATTGATTGACTTAGGCGGTGATGAAAAGAAGATCCAGGCCTATGATCTTGAAATTAAATCTTTAGAGGACAAGGGATTCGAATACCTCTCAGTCATTGATGAGTTTGAGACAACGATAGCAGACCATAAGACTTTTCTAATTGGTCTTACTAAGACCCTAGGGGAAATTGATCAGGAAGTGCGAGAAGTACTTACCAAAATTGAAGCAGATATTAAGAACATCGATCTGCGCCTCGCTCTTCTTCGAGAAGAACTTCCACCTGAATTTAAAACCACACTCTCTAAGATCTCGGCCAAAAACCTCGCCTTTGGGCCTTTCACTAGAGTCGAGCAAGGCAGTTGTTTCTTTTGCCGCTTTAAAATATCAAGAATTGATGAATCTGAGATCGACATGCAAAAGAATTTGAAGACTTGCCCCCAGTGCACCCGTATCTTCTTGCCTTATGGGGCGTAATTTCGCTATATAACCCCTACCGAGATCAGGGGACTGTCGCCGCCGCAAGGGGGAGGAAAGTCCGGACACCATAGAGCATCGTAGCGGGTAACGCCCGTCCGCCGTGAGGCGAGGACAAGTGCAACAGAAAGGATGTATGGCCGACTTCGGTCGGTGCGTAGTGAAATCAGGTAAACTCTACGAGGTGCAAGCCCATGTAGGTGAGCGTTGAGTCTGCTCGAGGAGCTCACGGGTAGGGTGCTGGAGCTCTGGGGTAACCCAGGGCCTAGAGGAATGATGGTTTAATACAGAATCCGGCTTATTCCTGATCTCGGTTTTTTCTAACTCAAGATAGACTATAAAAATTTCATTCACATTTAATTCAATTCCATCAAATGATACTCTCCTTCCCATGAAAATAACATTCTTAGCTCTTCTCATCATGGCGTCATGTATTCCTATGGAACAAAAAGGGAAACTCACCTTTAGAGATTTACGCCAAGAAGAAATTGATGAAATGGAAAGAAGACAGGAAGCCATTCGTCAGGCAGAAGTGGCAAGGCTAGAATTACAAAGAGAAAAAAAACGGGAAATGGAAGAGATTATTTCGGATGCAAAAGCTGGATTTGAAGAGATTAAACCACTCCTAAAAAGTAAATGCTTTGATTGCCATGACTCGAATACAAAACTTCCTGCTTACGGAAGAATTTTTCCACGAATTAATCCCATACATAAACATCAAGTGGAAGGAATTAAGGCCCTCGATTTTGTCGATGGTTATCCATTAAAAGCCCAAGGTACCCCATTACAAATCTCCCTTCTAAAATCTATCCGAGATGAAGTTCTAGATCGTGGAATGCCACTCAAATCTTATACTCTTGTTTACCGTTCAAAACGAATTTTTGAGGAGGATGAACGTAGGATATTAAATTGGGTTGATCCACTCATCACTCGCCTTCAGGATTTCTCTGGGAAATACGAACCAATGGAATCAAATCCAAGAAGTGATGCTCTAAAAATACTAGAAATGAAGTGTTACCGATGCCATGCTCATGGGGTTGCCAAGGGAGGGTTTGGTGATATGGAAGATACAAAAAAACTTTTAAGCAGTGGGTACGTGGATTTAAACAATCCAGATCAGTCTGAAATCTATAAATTATCAGAAAATAAAGAAATGCCTACCAATAAGCGTGATGCTCTCAGTGATCATGAACTGTTTACTTTACGCGAATGGCTCATCTTAGAATCGAAAGAAAAACCAAAGAACTAAATATGAAATTTTTAAGATTTTAGCTTTTTATAGCCGTCAATGGCCTTAAGAGTGGCGGTAGATAAGTTTGAAGTCTTTCCTTCAACAGTTCGCCATTCACCTTTGAATTCAGGAAATAATCTTTTAAATTGAGTCTCATTCATCTCGACAATAGTATTCTTAATCGAGTACTTCGTAATCCCTGTTTTGAAAGTCATTAATCCTTCAAATTCATGATGGGTATGAGGATATTGTTTTAAAGAATTGTCAGTACTTTCTAACACAAAAGTTGGTACTTCATACTGTCCCTCTAACCACTCCCCTTTCTTTTTTTGATAGACAAGGATCTTATCTTTTTTTATCACTAAAACTCGCACAAGAGTAAGTTCATGATCGATAGCTTTTTTCTTATCAAAGTCCTTTATCAAAGGCAGTAAAAGTGGATCACCTTTTTGAAAACTCGTGCAATCCTTTTTAAGCGGACATAGCTCACAACTCGCCTTCCTCGCCTGACAATAAGTGCGACCCAAATCCATCAAGGCTTCATTGAGTTTTCGATAGGACTCCACTCTGGGAAAAATCTTTTTGCTGGAAAAAAGAGCATGAATCTCTTTTTGTAATTTTATGCCTTTTTCAATTTTTATATTAAAAAGTCTCGCAATAACACGCTCAAGATTAGCATCTACCGCCAAGGCTCGTTGATCCATTCCAATCCCAACCAGAGCGTTGGACGTATAAGGCCCAATGCCAGGTATTCCCATGAGGATAGAGGGATCTTTCGGGAACTCACCTTTGTGATCTTGAACCAGTGTTTCTGCAATTTTTTTTAAATTTCTCGCTCGACGATAATAACCTAATCCTTTCCACGCAATCAGGAGTTCTTCTTCGGTGGCTTTGGCCAGTTGAAAAAGATCAGGAAATGTCACTAAAAAGCGCTCAAAATGATTTTTGACTGTTCCTACGGTCGTCTGTTGAAGCATGATTTCAGAAACAAGAGTCCCATAGAGTGTGCGGTTTTTTCGCCAGGGTAAAAATGAAAATTCTTTCTCAGACCAATTCAACAGCTTATCTAGTTTCATTCATGTATTGTGATCGGAAATCAGTTTAATGACAAGAAGCCTGGAGGAAGAAAATCCTTTCCAGGCTTCTTTATCTCAGAATTCTACATGTCCGTACTAATAAAACGACCATCTTTAATTTTTAACTTAGGGAATCCTAATTTGTTAACTGGTTTTTTGAAAACATCTTTAATCTGCATAGAAAAACCGAATCTTCTTGGCTTCCTAATATGCTCAAAGCATTTAAGATTCATATTATAGGTTTGTCCCGTAATTTTCGTCAGTGATTTAAGCCTTGTTGAATAAGTTTCTTCCACATCTTTTATTTTTGGAAAATCATAAAGATCAATTTGCAGGTTTGGATTCTCAGCAATAAAAGCATCTACATGCGGCGCCATCTCATCTACCATATCTATCACCTCTTTTGAAGGTTGAACAAATTCACTGCTCCCTTGAATGGACTTAATAGAAAGGGCCATCTTGGTAAACTCAACCTTGGCCTTATCCGAAAAATCTTCAAAAGAATCAACTGATTCCACTTTACCCTCGAGTTGATCTATTGTGTCCTCACTTAAAAAATCATCGGCCCTTGGAATATGATCACCATTAACGGCGACCACGATTTCTGGGTTTTCGACAATTGCTCTTGAAATAGCTAGCCCTGCTCTCAAGTCAGGAGTCATGGGCTTAATGGGTGAAACTTGGAACTTAATAGAAGGATTTTCTCCTAGCTTAGGATTTGTCTTAATTTTTTTTCTTGTTCCCATGACTAATTCATCTTCAGCTTCTGATTGAGCAAGGTAAACGAGATAATCACAAAGTTTTTTAGGAAGTTCTTCCAGTATTGGCTCAAATTCACAGGAATTAGGTTTTCTAATTTTAGACTTCTTTCCATTAGGAGAGATACAAACAACTTCTTTTGTATCTTGATCCTTATAAAACTCGACTTCTTCTTTAAGATCCTCAAGAGAAATCCTATGGCTCTCCATCTGAACAGCTCCACAAGGCCAGCTTCTATCAGCTATTTCTGCTTTAAAAGCAGCGCCCATTTCTTTTCTCGCAATAGCTATTTCGTCCTGCGTTCTCTCTGGAAATGAAAAAACAGGCTTCACTGGTTTTAGAAATTTTGAAAAAATACTCGATATTTTCTTATCTTTAAATGATATTTTAGTAACTGGATGTCCCTTTTTGATCCCAAATTTTTTAGGGGCTGCACCAGGTACTTCTAAAGTGTATAGAACTTGGCCCATTTTTTTTTCATTGGCGCGACAGTTGGTCCCTAATAGATCTTGCTTTTGAACCAATAAAGTTCCCACCTCGTAATCACTCATCTTCATCACCATCTGTTGGAGATTCTCCTGAGTAATTTGGACATATTTACTTTTAGACCCATTTCCGTTTTTACCCGAGACCATCAAAGGCACAATTAAAAGAAGAGATGCCCATATAAAAGTACTCTTGTTCATAAAATCTCCTTCGTTCATTATTTCGATAATTATAAGTTCCTATCATCAGAGTCTTGTTTTAAATTAACAAAGACATGTTATTTTAAGGAGTTAGAATCATTTCACAGAAGCTCTGTGAGCCAAATATTGGAGGGATTTATTTATAACCCATGGGAATAACATGAATTCATTCTTGAATAGAACTTAATTTAAATTATAATAAACTCAACCAGGGAGTTATTGATGGTTATTCTGAGGACAAATAGAGGCTTCTCGCTGGTTCAAGTGCTCATTGCTATCGGCATGACGGGGATCCTTTCCGCTATTCTCATGAACCTGACAGAGCAGCAGACTAAGCAGCAGAAAAAAGCAGTCGTAGATGGTGAAATGAATGAGGTCATCACTCAAATCCGCTCTATCCTTAGTAACGAAGACTCATGCAATGCTACTCTTGTGAATAAAAAAAGAGATCAGGATTTTTTAAGACTTATGACTACCAATAAAACGGGAACTCTCATTTATGAAGAGGTGGATGGAGACCCGGATGAATTCTTTCGCGGAACAAAAATAAATTTTATTGGTCTAAGAATCCTGTCTAATAATGAAGTTAAAAGCATTCAAGGATTAAGTCCTCAGACAGGCGTCATCGTGGTACAAGTGGAGTTAAAAAAACCAGATAAGCTTATTGGTGGAAGGTCGATTAAAAAGAATTTTGAAGTTAGAGTTTTGTATGGAACAGAGGGGCTCGTTCGAGATCCTCTTTCTGCTACTGGAGTAGTCACAAATTGCAAGTCAGAATTTGGTCAAGAAAGTTTTATTAAAGATCTTAAAACAGGTAAAGCCTTAGAACCTGAAGAAGATGGAGTTTTTAGGGCCGGACAAGAATTTCTTGGAATGTGTGTCCGAGAAGATGAGACAAATCCTGGTGCTTCGGTCATACATTGTATTAAAACATCATGATTATTAAGGATTATATTTGAAACAGAAATCTGATACTAGCACGATTAAAAATCAGTTAACACTTATACTCTTTTTAATCGTTATTCTGGTTGGTGGTGGTTTTTATTATTACTCTGAAATATCTCATGAATCTGATACTCAAGAGGTAGGCACATCTGTTAAAGGATCTGATTCTTCTCTTGATGCTATTACTCAAGCAGAAGCTGAAATCCCGCCTCTAAAAAATCAGGGGGTTGATTTTAATGAGTTGAAAAAAAACAATAGCTGCTCAACTCTTGGAACTCTCTGTTCAGATATGGGTCTCACTTATGCTAAAGAATCAATTTCGATTTCGGAAGACAAAGTCGTCATCTATGTCAATATTGACTCTCTACCAACTGATCAGCTGGCCGAAGAATTTAAAAAACTTTCTCCATCACAAAAAGCGGAATTTATCATGGGTAAAAAAGGAACTCACCCGAAATTAATTGAAGAAGTGATAAAAAGAAACCCGATTCATCTTCTAGTCGTGGGTTTTAATGCTCTAGATGATATTATCATTAACAAACATATCCTTAATATTAGCTACAAACAGCTTCCACCCATGAACGAGGCCCTTCATGAGTTTTTATTCGGAGAGATCTTCTACAACGGAAAATTCAAACGCTACAGGAAATATGTGGGTTACTACTCCGCTTTTTCGAATTTGTAATTTACTTACAAGATTGGATCAATTGGCCTGAAAGGTCTATCATCTCTTTTGCTGTTAATGGCATTTTATCACCGCGAAGTTTTCCATTTTTCTTTTCAACGAAATCGGAAAACTCTTTGTGAAATTCATATATATCAGTAATGATCACTAACTTTTTTGCATCTGATCTTTCAATCCAATCCATGAGACGTTTGTAATCGTTAAGTCCCTGGTTATTACACAATTGATCGATATCTCCCGCTTGTTTAATGGAAGTATCAAACATCATCACGTTTACTTTTTGATTAAATCCGCAGGCCTTATCTAATTTACTGACCAATGATTTTCGATGGCAACTTCCATCCTTCTCTGAATAATCAAATTCCTTCATTGATGAACTTGTATCAATCCACAAATCAAGTTTTGCCTGAGTGGCTTTTTCTTTTTTTGATTTACCACAGAACATATCAAACGCATTAGTTTTGTCACACTCGATGACGTCTCTATCAACTGACTTTGCAGTAGGAATAACTGGACCTTCCGTCACTATTTTTACCGTTTCAACGACTTCCGCGTTCGCATCATCTTTTTTATAAAGTCCATACTGAGGGTCAAAGCAATACTCTCCCATCATTTCACACTGAAGTTCCGCTACAGGCCTACGAAATAAAATAGGGGTACTCTCAAGAAGGTTCTGAACTGCAGAAACCTTTGTATTCGAAATAAACCAAACCTCAAGCTCCCTGGGAGCTGAAAAGGTGGTGGTAGAAAATAGAAGAAAAAATATAATTTTAATCAAAATTCAACATTCCTTTGGCGAAAATATCTCAATATGGCATCACCCAAATCGACGATAAGATCCCTGTCATTTACGTCCAAATTTAGAAAGTCATTCAAGTAAGCCTTCTGCCTTGGCGAGAGAGTTTCAAACTTTTCACGGATACTCGTATCCGTTTTAGTGACTCCAATTGGTCCTGTCTCTCCGAACGGCATTTGCTGTTTACGTCCACCTACATTAATCGTTGCACTGGTTTTAGTTTTGGAATCCTGTGGCCTTGCTTCACTCTCCTCTGCCTTCTGTTCGGAAACTTTCTGATCTTTATAAAATTGAACTAAGCGCTTAAAGGTATCCGTTGAATCCTCTTCAACACCATCAATGATTTCATGCAGGGGTATGCCAAGAGTTGCAATGATGTTTGCAACCAGTTGCTCGTCGACACTCGAAGTCTTCAAATTGAGAAAACGACTCATGGTTGAAATCCCAACATTCATCTGTTCCGACAAGTCTTTCTGGGTGAGTCCACCTCTTAATTGCATGTATTTTCTGACAACTGCTAAGAAGTTTTCTAAAAAGTCTGTACTAAAGCGGATCATAATCCACCCCCTTGAATTCCTTATCGGTCTGCAAATTAATTGCTTGATGCAATTAATTATCTTGACGCAATGCTTAAAATTGCATATTATTGCACTCAGGTAAAGCGCCGCAATCGGAGGGGCCATGATCACACAAACTATTGAAAAGACTCAATACGATTCATTTGGAAGCTACCAATTCATACAGGACGAAGAACTGGCCTCCATCGTGATTACCTCCCAAATCCTGGCCGGCTCACGCATCCAATCGAGCACCTACCGGCAAGTGGTTTTCTCCGATTGCATTTTCTATGCTTGTGATTTCAAAGGAGTTTCATTTGAAAACTGCGTTTTTGAGAATTGCAGATTTGAATTTTCTCACATTAAGAAATGTCATTTTGAAAACTGCAATTTCACTGATTGTACGTGGATTGCCTCAACTTCAATCAATTCTCACTATAAAAATTGTGACCTTGGAATGGAACTTAAATCAATCCTTGGATCCAACAAAAACATCCTACAGCAAAATCACACTGATGATTACTCTACTGATATCTATATTGAACTTTTAGTGGCATAAAAAATGAGGTCAAAATGAATCACCATTTTTATCATTTAACATTGGCACTCAATTTTCTCTTTTTGGCACTGATCGTAAACGCCTATGGGATTTAATGCCTACTAATTCGTAATGACTTTCGTATTTGCCGACGGGGTAAATTCAAAATTTCCCTCAGGAAATGAAATATTTTCTTTAAGATCTATAAGCTTAATATTCGTTTTATTTTTATTCAGATGCTTGAGTGTAATATTCTCAAATCCCTTTAATTCCTTAACTTCTTTGGCATCTTTTGAACCATGAAGAGTCACTTCAATAAATCCCATTTCTTTCTGGGAATTCTTATTAAATGTTAGGATAAGGTCATTCCCCACATACTGAGACGTAAAAAGCTTCGAATTTTCTAAACCATTTTTTACGGAATCTAAAAACTTCACAAGAGGCAGATTGGAGGATTTTTGAACAGTGACCTGATCTTTCTCTCCTTTAACAAAAGCTGGTTGATAAAACCAAGTCTTCTTTGGATTAACCACAAAAAGTGATGACACGGGACTTGTGACTTCAAATCTTAAGTGTCCAGGAAACTGATAATCAACTTTACCAAAGCTTTTTTTTACTTTTCCCGTAATAGAGACGAGATTCTCTTCGTAGTTAGCAGAAAATGAACCGGGGACAAAAGCTTTTGCAATAGTTACCGATGGAATAAGGATAAGTGAAATCAGAAATAGTTTCATATTGTTTCCAATAAAAAAGGGGAAAGCTTCCTCTTACTGAAGTCGCTTCCCCTGTCCACAAACCACTAATGGAGTTGCACGGAGACGGCCTTAGAAACGCCGGGCTCCTGCATAGTCACTCCGTATAGAGTGTCATTAAGTTCCATGGTTTTCTTATTATGAGTAATTAAAATAAATTGAGACTCTGAACTCATTTCGCGAAGTAGCTCATTAAAGCGACCCACGTTCGCATCATCAAGGGGAGCATCAACCTCATCGAGAAGACAGAAAGGAGAAGGCTTCACAAGAAAGATTGAGAAAATAAGCGAAACAGCAGTCATGGCCTTTTCACCACCTGACATGAGTGTAATCGACTGCATCTTCTTACCTGGTGGTTTTGCGATAATATCAACACCACACTCAATTGAATCCAAGTCACCAGTGACTTCAAGTTTTGCTTCCCCACCACCAAAGATGATTGGGAAAACTTTTGAGAAACGCTCGTTAACTTCAGTGAAAGCTTCTTTGAATCTCTCTTTCGATTTTTCATCAATGTGAGCAATCGCCGTTTGAAGATCAAGTAGGGACTTTTTAAGTTCCTCTTCCTGGGCTTTTAAGAAGTCATAACGAAGTTTTTGACGATCATAATCTTCAATCGCTTGCCAGTTGATTTCACCGAGGCGATTGAATTCTGTTTTATATTCTTTGAACTTCTCGCGTGCTTCCTTAACTTGACCAGGGAAGCGTTTTTCAAATTCGTACCCCAAAGCTTCGATTTCTTTTGGCCCATCTTCTGATTCCATAAAGTACATGGCCGAGAGGTCTTTTAATCCTTCTATCTTTTCAGAAGTGATTTCGAGGTGTTTCATTAAAGTTGAACGTAAATCAATTTTATAACGCTCAAAAATATCCTTAGCGAGAAGTTCTTCTTCTTGAATAATTTGAGTTGTTTTAAGTTCCAATTCCACATTCTCTTTTTCAATCTTATTCAAGGAACTCGTAATCTGTTTAAGCTCAGATTCCTTTTCCTGCATAGAAAGAAGGATTTGAGCAATCTGATCTTTAAGAAGATTAAGATATGTTTCTTTCTCAGAAAGAACTTCCGCCATATCACGATTCGAGGCCTCCACTTCTTCCGCTTCATTTTGAGCGTTTTCAATTTCTGTTTGGTAATTCTCTAAAAGTTCGAGATTCGTTTGCTGTTTTTCACGGTAACGCTCGATTTGAGAATTAACATCCTCAATCTGAGACTTAATGGAACTGAGTTGCTGCTGATAACTTTGGGCCTTTACCTTAAGCTCCATCATCTCATCGCGCTCATTTTCAAAAGAGATTTTAACCTCATGATGGCGAGATTCAAGATCTGCGACAGCAGAAGAGAGTTCTTTAACAGTTGATTCTAGTTCTTCTTTAAGCTCTATCAGTTTTTCATCTGCTTCTAAAAGCTCTAAACGTGCCTTAGAAGTTTCAGATTTTCTATTAAGGAGAATTTGCAATCTAGATGAGTTCGATGACTGGTTCGCCTCTTTAGACTCAAGTGCTGCCTTCGTGGCCGCAAAAGTTGTATTAACTTCGTTGAATTCTTTGCCCTTTGCTTCCAGGATGAGGCGCTTTTCTTCAAGTTCAGTTTCAAGTTGCATAATTGTCGTTTCTAAAACTGCAAGCTCAGCTTGTTTTTTCTCAAGCTCAACACCCATTTCTTGAATGAGATTGTTTCTCTGAACAATACCTTGGGCCTCTGAAGCCGTATCATGGCGAAGACCATAGACGACAGAGTTGCCGACTTTTTTAATGAGAACTTTTCCATCCTTAGAAACAAGTCCTTTAAACTGGATTTCCGGGTTAATTTTAGAAGCCAGCTCCGTAGTTAAGTTCTCAACCACAAAGAATCCGTTAAGAATCTTTGTAAGCTTATCTGCATATTCTGAATTATTAATTCTAACAAGGTCAGTGAGCGCCTTCATGTTGAGACAGCCCTGAGTTTCTAGTCTTCCGATAGACTCTTCCGAAATGATTGATTCTTGAGGCCATAGCACATCTACAGTTGAATTGAAGTTTGTTGTTAAAGAAGCAAAGGCTTCCTTGCCCGCCGTTGAAAGAACGACATCCAGCGATTCCCCAATGAGTTGCTCTACTGCTACCGCGTACTCAGGATCACATTCAATCAGTTTTCCCAGAACTTCAAGAGTTCCGTCATTTATTTTCTGAACAAGCTCTACTGCTCCCGCTCTACGTCCTTCAGCTGAGTTATTAATTTCAATTAAGGAATTTCTCTTAGATTCAATTTGAATCACTTCACGAGACAATTCGCGGAATTTAACATCTGAAGATTTAAGTTCATTATAGAGAGTTTCAGCGGCTTCTTTTAATAGAGGTAATGCTGTTTTAAATTCCTCAACCTTGGCCCCAGATGATTTCACGAGGGCGCGGTCTCTCATAAGATCATCAGTAAAATTCGATGTACTCTTTTCTAGAGTCTCGATTTCAGATGTTAAATCTTGAAGGAGTCTTGAATATTCTTCAAGTTTCGACGAATTTTTAAATGCCTCATTATCTTGGGCCTGAAGTTTTTCTTTCGAAGAACTTAGATCTCTGCGTTTTTCAGATAACTCTTCTTCCAGATCAAACATCTGAGACTTAAGTAATTCCACTTTTTCTTCGAGAGTAGAAAAATCCATTTGCTCATAGTTATTCTCCTCTAAATCAGAAAGTTGCACTGATAATGCTTCAAGACGCTCAGTTCTTTTTTCAATATCGATATTTAGCTCTTCATTTTCTTTACGAGCTCGATCAATATGCTTCTCTTTTTCAATGAGTGATTTTTTAAGATGCTTCACCCTCTCTTCAAAAGCCGCAAGTTGCCTCGAATGATCATTGTAATCATCCTGAGCAATATCGATCTTTTCCATCATGTCGGTCTTCTGGATTTTTTCGTCTTCTAGGAGTAGATCAAGTTGGGATTTTCTTAAAGTAAATTTCTCATGCTCCTCAGCGCGACTTTCAAGCATTGAATGAGCATTCACATAATCTTGAAGATAGTCATGCTCTCTATGTGACTCAACAATGAGTTCATATTTCGTAATTCTATCACGAAGAGTTTTGGCCTTTTCTGCCTTCTCTGCTTGACGCTCAAGATTTTTGAGATTCTTGTAAATTTCATTTTGTAGATCTTCAAGGCGAATAAGATTTGATTGAGTGAGCTCAATCTTCTTTAGGGATTCACGCTTACGAAGTTTAAACTTTGTAATCCCCGCAACTTCTTCAATCATCACACGGCGCTCTTCAGGTTTTGCCTGAACAAGTTTATTGATTTCACCTTGAGCGATAATGGAATAAGACTTCGCTCCTGCTCCAGTATCCATAAAGACTTCATGGATATCTTTTAGGCGAGCTGGTTCGTTGTTAATTCGGTATTCAGTTTCACCGTTTCTATAGAGTTTACGAGTTAAGTGAATTTCTGTTGGCTTTGCAACTGCACCGTTAATGTGAATATGTTTTCCATTTACGTTATCAAGCACAAGTGTCACTTCAGCAAATGAAGCGGGAGCATATTTTGAAGAACCAGCAAAGATGAGGTCCTTCATGTTCGTTCCACGAAGGTGCTTTGCTGACTGCTCACCCATGACCCAGAAGAGTGCATCTACGATATTCGATTTACCGCAACCATTAGGTCCTACGATGCCGGTAATACCTTCATCAAAAATAATGACTGTCTTGTCTTTAAAGGATTTAAAACCTTGAATAATGAGCCTATTAAGTCTCATAGGATGACCTCTCGAAAAGTGTGTTGTGTGAACCTTTAAAACTAGACTTAAAACTTCCGCATCTTGCATTCATTTTAGGTCAGATATAATTAAAAGTTGCCCCTATCATCTACTAGAGTGGAACGGCCTGTCTAGATTTTTTGGACTAACTTTCCCTAACTTAGGAGTCAATGACTCAACGCCAACCTGATTTAATTGTTTATGAGAAATGGCATCGTTCATGCTCCTTCAATAAAAAACAAAGGGGAGAGCATGCTTTCAATCATAATTAAACTCAGGGGAATTAAAGGTCTTTTAATACTTCTGAGATACAGAAAACTTGTTAAATATTTTGTCAAAAGAAGAACAAAAGGCCCTGAATGGGCCTCATTTTTCTATCGCTCTCAAATTGATCGAGATCTATTACAGCTGTAATTACTCATCTGGAGTAAGAATAGGAACGATTTTTTTGGTTTTAAGGCACTCAATTGGACTATTTTGACGAATGTAATTTTCCATCAGGGGCCAATAAAATTTACCA
The DNA here is from genome assembly GCA_947441615.1 of Bacteriovoracaceae bacterium. Taxonomy (GTDB): domain Bacteria; phylum Bdellovibrionota; class Bacteriovoracia; order Bacteriovoracales; family Bacteriovoracaceae; genus Peredibacter. The sequence goes on from CANEUH010000019.1 coordinate 60,108, forward strand.
GTCTGAGTGAGATTCGGCATAAGTCTTCTTGCTGCTTCCGGGATAGAAAGCTTAACAGCGTAAGCGACCTCAGATGGAAAAGCTATTTTGTACTTAGCTTTATTATCGATTTTTTTTCCGTTAACTCTTAAACCAAAGGCATAAACCCTATTTCCAATATAGGGAACATATGAGGGTATTTGGAATGCTTTGTATTGAACCCCATAGAAATTCACGCCAAGGCTTTTGAGATTTATGATCGCTTTTAAAAGAATTTTAAGTGCAGTTCCCGGAACCGTAATGGTTGAAATTTCCCACCCGCTATCACCATAATCTCTAAAATGCGGAAAATTTTCAATCATGTCACCAAAAGTAATTTTTCCTGGATCAACTGATAAACCTTCAAATTGCGCAAGGTGAAGTGAAAGATCGGCCCCAGTTGCCTCCTGGCCCATTTTCGCCATATGCTCACCCCAACAGCTCTCGCCAGCGAGATTCACTCCATTTTTATAACCAGAAAGTGGTATTAACGTTTCTCCTAGAATTTCATCCCATCTGCCACCAAAATAATTATTTCTATCGTCTTCAGCGGCCTCAACAAATTCAGAAACACTCTGATCTTGAGGAAGGTCTGACGTGATGTCATGAAGTTTGTAATCAATCACTTTAAAAGAGTTATCGTCAGCAACATCAATTAATAAGTCACCAACTGCTAAACTATGAGCTCCTGTTTGAACAATCGGAATAAGATTTCCTTTCTTGTTTTTTTGGTAAAGGACTTGCTCCATACGAGAGTGAGAGTGACCACCAACAATAATGTCAATGTCTGATGATTTTTTGGCCAATTCGATATCTGATTTTTTTCCAATGTGAGTCAGAGCAATCACAAGCTCTGCACCTTCTTTTTTTGCTTGAGTCGACAAAACATCGCCAATTGGTTGAGCAGGAAGAATGAATCCAGGAAGAAGTGGGTATTGAAAATGAGGTTCAGCTGTTGATAAGCCGATCACCCGAATTTTTATTCCAGCGCGCTTTATATCCACAAAGGGAGTCACAATTCCTTGAAGATTCATATCAGGTGTTTGAACGAGATTCGCAGAGACAAATTTCGTTTTGACATTCGCCTTACGTATTTGATCGCCAAGGATTTTTCCCCCCAGCATATGATCATGATTACCGATGACTGAAACATCTGTTCCAATGAGTTCAAGCGCTTTAACTGAGGCGGATCCCTCTTCAGAAATAAAAAAAGATGTTCCCTCTCCAAAGTCACCAGCATCGAGTTGAAGGACTTCTATTCCTTGTGCCAGCGAGCTCGCTTTTAATTCTTCAATCTTTGATTTTAATCTTGGATAACCCCCGCGCCCGTCCTTGTATCCTTTAAAATAGGAGTGAAGATCATTGGTGTGGATGATATTCAGTAGTCTCGCCTCCGAAACCAGAGGAGAGAGGCAAAGAAGTGAAAAAAATAAATATTTCATGACCCTATCTTATTAAAAAACTGAGGTTATTTCATTCCTCAGGGTAAGAGTTACAGCCTCGATCAAATAATAGACAGCATCTTAAGTTCTATATTTTATTGAATTTCTAGTTTCGATTGAGTGAAAAAAGTGGTCGGAAGTTCGGTGAACTCACAACCAACTATAATCATTTAGCTATTTTTTTCTCTGATAGCAACTGGCAGCGACTTTTGTTGATCGACTAAAGACAAGACTTGACCCACCTCGTTTGAGGCCAAACTGTAACCAAGTTCTGAAGTTGCTCCCTGAACCTCAGATAGACGTTAGTGGTCTTAATTTGCGTATGTCCCACCATTGCCATAACTCGTGCCAGTGATTCACCACGGCCCAAGAGATTAGTTATAAAGGTAGCTATAAATATTCTTTTGATATTTCGATCTTATCTGTCAGAACATTTGATTTTGTCGATCCACTCATCAGCACGAATACTTTTTGCTTTAGTCTTGAACTCTTTGCAGCTAGAAACAAATTGGGCATCTTTCGTATAATTTTTTTCGCGTTTGAAATTCAGCTTATCCTTTACAAGATTTAAAGCAGAAGTAGCGTCTGTATAAGTGATTGTTCCTCGTGTTGGTCTTATATCGCTATCATAAAGACCATCGACCTTGAGACCGGGAAGTCTTTCAGCGGCTTCCCTTATTCCGTTCTTCGCGAAACCTAAATTAACACGTACCGTGGCAGAATCACTAAATAAACCGCCCTTGGAAATGGTGATAGCTCCCCACCCATCTTGCCACGGTCTCCCCCGAACAAACGCCAAAGTGTTGCCTTCCACTTTTTCTGCACAGAAGACAATATTCCCATCCGCATATTCAGGAATTTCTGGATTAAGAAGCTTCTTAAAATCATCAAAATACCAGCTATGGTAGCCGCTTGGTTGATGTATACCATAAACATGTTTAACATCATCAATAACTTCTTTTGTTCTCGTGAACTGGAGAATCTGCAATTCTCCAAAACTACTATTTCCCGTATTGATAACCAAAAGGTTTGATTTAAGTCCTAGCGATGAAAATGGAACAGAGGTGCAGGGAGGCGCTTCATTATATATTCCTAAGCCGGTTTGAGTTGCAACTTGGTCATAGCAACCAGTTACTGCAACAAGTAAATATGAGAAAGTAAAAACATTTGAAAACCGTCTTAAGCTGATCATAGTGCACCTTCGATAGATATTGCCCAGAAAATGGCCTACTATATAATTGATCTGAGTGGCGACATAGGGGGGCCGTAAGAATGATATGGATTGGGTGTAAATGAACTATACAGCAGTCGTTACTGGGTCTCAAAAAAGCAAGTTTAAATCTTTAATTCCTTTTTCTCTTGATACATGCGGTAAATTCAAAAAGAGGACCTATGAGAAAGCAAATTAATCTTAACCTCCATCAAGGACATAGCGGAGGAAGAATTTAGTCCCACAAAAAAAGGGGAGAATTTCTTCTCCCCCCAAATTTTAGAACCAACCCATTAACAATCTTAAAATTGTTGTTAGCAATTTAAAAATCTGGATTATAAGCTCTAGAATTTTCAACGCTTTGAGCATCCTTGCCTCCTAAGATAGCCTTCATTGGCCACAGGAGCTCTCCGCTTTGATCATTTTTATAAATGTGCTAGAATAAATTACCCCCAAATTCGGGTTTGTTAGACCTCTTGGGAATTTTCAACGCTTTAAAACCCCTCTTATCATGAGGGGTTTTTTATTTGGAAGTACCAATGAATTTTCGAGACGATAGTTTCCAAATTTGAAACTTCATCAAAATCACTAGAAAACGATTCGCTTTCTGAAAACTTATACGACCCTTCGGATGCTTGCCTGATGGCTGCTAAACGCACTTCTCCTGCCCAAAGGAGCTCTCAATGTCAATCCCTGAATTAAACTGGAAACAAATCGTGATGGATCACCAGACCTCTGGATTATCTATCTAAGATTTCTGCCAGAGCAAGGGCCTTCGATATCATCAGTTCTACCACTACAAAAGAAAGTTCTCTGGAAACAAAATTCAGAAGTCCTTGTTTACCAAAGTAAAAGTCGTAGACCGACCGCCAGTCAAGGAGCCGTCAAGAATTGTTATCTACTACAATGACCTCTCCCTTGCTATTGAAGGTGATCAAGACTTGGACGTCATCGCGAGACTTTGTCACAAGCTTGGACAAGTATGAAGTCCCTTTCTTCGTTTACTCAGGTCTATCTCCATCGAGACCCTGTGGACTTCAGAAAATCAACTAACGGTCTTGGGGGGATTGTTCAGTAAATCCTCTCACCTCCCCACATTTTCAATCCCACTAGATATGGCATATTAAACCCAAGTCATAAAACAGGAGGTTTAATATGGACTTAGCAGTGTTAAAAAAAAAGATCAGCTCTTACAAGAGCCCAGCTGGGAAGGTGACTAAAATTCCTGACGAGCTTGTTATGGAAATCCTCCATAACTGGGAACAGTGGTCATGGCCAAGAAACTCAAGTGCGAGGGGCACTTCACGGAGTCAGATTTTAAAGAAATTATAATCTACTCTGAAAGTGGAAAGATTGTTGAAGCCGGTCCCTGCTCTGGAGTGGAAATTATCTGGGACAACGGAAAAATTATAAGGTTTTCTCAGGTTGATCTCTTGGTTGATTTTTTAAAAAAGGCAGCTTAATGATTGCGTTGAATCGTAGGACGAAGTCCTAATCAAAAGTAAAATTTTTGGAAGGAGCTCGAAGAAGATCTCTACGAATAAGCCGTCTGCAAGGGCAAAAACTAAAGATAAAAAGAAACGCGAAAACTTTTCTAAGGATCTGGCGGATCGTTACCCGAACGTGGATATCAAGGAAGAAGAAATCTTGCTTGAGACCCCTCCAAGTTGCACTTGTTGCCAGTCTCAAATGGAAGACTCTGGACTTACTGAGGATAGTGAGTATCAAACAGTGATTCCTAAGAAGTTTTTAATAGTGAGGCAAAAAAGCCATAAATACCGCTGCGGGAGCTGTCATGGAGATATCCAGACGGCCCCGGGGCATCCTCGTCTTGCGCCGGGATCATCTTATGGTGACGAAGTCATAGTGGACGTAGCACTTTCAAAATATTGCGATCTAATTCCCGTTGAAAGATATCCAATGATAGCCGCACGTCAGGGTTTGAAGGGTCTGCCGTCGAATAGCTTAATTAACGTGACCCATTTTTTGGCGGATTTCATAAATCCAGCGTATCAGAAGTTACTTTTAGAAATCAGATTTTCGGAAGTAATTCAAGCTGACGAGACCCCACACCGGATCCTTGAGGGAGACGAGAAAAGTAACTGGTACTTGTGGGGATTCCCGACTGTAAAGGCGTGTTACTTTGAGTTTCATGACACGAGATCAGGTGACGTCGCTATTGATTTTTTGAAGGACTCAAGCTGTATCTATCTCTTAAGCGATGTTTATTCTGGTTATTCGAAAGCAGTGTCGGAGACGAACAAAATGAGAGCGAAAGAGAATAAACAACCTATATCCAGTGCGTACTGCAACGCTCATGCGAGAAGAAAGTTTGACGAGGCTAAGCATCCATTTGTGAATGAGACACAGTTTTGTCTGGATAAGTTTGAAGAGATTTATAAATTAAATTCGGAATCGAAAGATAAAAGTCCTGACGATGTTCTAAGAATAAGATCCCGGATGATAAAATACTTCGATGAGATGAAAAAGCAGTCAGAGAAAGATCTTCGTGGAGTCTCAAATAAGAGTTAACTGGCAAGAGCGATAAATTACTTTTTAAATAACTTTGAGGGACTCACATTTTTTATAAAAGAGGCTTCGATTCCGATAGACAACAACTCACAAGAAAGACTTCTTAGGAATCCGGTAATTGGTAGAAAAACTTGGTATGGAACCCACTCAGTAAAGGGTACGAAGACAGCGGCTGCGATATTTTCGTTAGTCGAGAGCTGCAAGTTAAACAAAGTGAATCCGAGAGATTATTTTAAAGAATTAGTAAGTCAGATACACCAAAAGTCAGACCCACTTACCCCGTGGAAATTTCTTCAAAAGAAAAAGTCCGCAGAAAAGTAAGATCCAAAAATGTCCGAAAAATTGTAAAAGTGGAAAGAATTACCAGAAAGTACGGGGCAGTGAGAGGATTTACATTATAATTACAAAGACAAGGCCGACTTTGGTCTCGGCCTTAGTCATGCGATAAATATCGTCGATAACAAAGTAGAATTCATCCAACTTCGCACTTACGACATTTTAAATTTCTATTCCTCCCTTGGCGAAATAATTATGGACTCTCTGGCTTTGATTCATCACTTTGGTCTTTTGCATCATCTTTTTGATTAGGATCTACACAATTTCCACCCTCATCAAGAATCATGTCCCAAGGACAAGAATTACTGCCAGGATCATCATCACACGTAGTATTTGAAGGATTTTCTTCATCAATCACACATGGTGCCAGACATCTTTTATCATCTGGATGATGAGAACAGTAACAAGATTCATTCTCTTCGTAACTCGTCTGCTTGTCGCAAATACAGTATTTCTCATAATTCTCTTTTTTAAGCTGACAGAGGAGAGCACTACTTTTTCCGTTCACCGACGGATGATAACGGTTGTCTGTTGGTTTAGATGCACCAGTGTCCTGATAACTACCAGGGTTAACACAGATATCGACGTGATAAGACCCATCGGAACTTGGACCGTTAGGAAAGTGATTAGCACTACCAACATCAGTAACTTTGATAGTACCGATTCCATCATTAAAAATCAGTTTTACACCTGGTTTTATTGAATTATCTCGCATTTTAACTGGTTTTAAATTTCCAAAAGGTCCTCTTGTCTTGCTATTTCCAGCTGCTCCAGTAGTTTCTCCTTTATCTTTAAGATTTGAGACATCAAGAGGTATTAATGGATTTCCAAAAGCATCTTTTGGACCTCCTTCATTTCCACCCCAGGTCGGAGTGTAAGCTGTTTTCTTTACGGTGATGATCTTTCCTTTCCATTGCACTACTTTATCATCCTTATTAAAGACCGGCGTACCATAACCGCAGCCACAGGTTTTTGATAAAGGTCCAGAATTTGGATTATTTGATGAATTATTTGATCCTAAGTTACTTGTTAGTGCAGCTTGACCATCCTGAAGTTTAGACTCTAATAACTTCGATGGCAGAATGGCATAAGTCACAAGACGATTCGATTCTATACCGGTCTGAGGAAATGTTTTCAAGTCAGAGCATATACTGCCCGTTTCTTTGGTGAAAATGCCGTCTCCATCTCGATCAATGTAAGAGTAGGGTACACGATAAATGGATTCCTTATCTTCGTCACATTGATCAATAATTGGTCTAGAATTAACTACCGAATAAGAAATCCCCTCAATCTGTTGGGGGAATGCTTTTCTGTTAGAACATATTTTCCCAAAGGATCTTGCAAAATATCCATCACCATCGCGATCGATAAATGCATAGGGGACATTATAGATCCCATCTTTATTATTATCACATTCATCAATGATTTTTCTCGGATTGTTTCCCGAATAAGTGATGTTGCCGATCTTTTGTGGAAGAGTTTTATCCCTTGAGCAGAACCTTCCTTTAAACGGAGTAAAATAACCGTCTTGGTCTCTGTCAATAAAAGAATAGGAAACAAGATGTTGACCGCTACCGCAAGTTTGCGCCAGTGTCTCAACGATACTAAAAGCTGAAAAACAAATAAGGGCCAGAATTGTCAAAAAATATTTGTAATGAATCTGAATCATTGAGAATTCCTTTTTTTTAACATTGAAATTATTTTGGAGTAGGACCATGAAATTAAAAATTCAAAGATATGAATAGTTCCTTTGTTCTCATAACATTCAGACACTTAAGTCATTAATCTTTAAGATTATTGAATTGAAAATGGCCATTACAATGAGAAAAAAAGTAGGCACCTATATATAAGTTTAAAAATGCGAACTTCATAAGAAGTTTATCATCAAGAATCTCAAAACAAACAGTTTTACATATTGTCTTCGGTCGTGGACTTCAGAAAATCAATCAACGGGCTCGGAGCTATTGTTCAGGAGGAGATGAATCTCAATCTCTTTGACTCCGCACTCTTCATCTTCTGCTGTCTGAGAAGAAAAAGAATCAAAATCTTGTATTGGGATCAGACAGGATTCGCCCTCTGGTATAAGAAACTTGAGGAAGATCTCTTCCCTTGGCCCAAGAAGTTCGAGGATAAGACTGTTGAACTTACGACTAAAGAGCTTCAGTGGATTCTGGATGGAATCGATATCTGGAAAATAAAACCCTTCGAAGAAAAAAATTATCAAAAAATGTGCTGACTTTCATTTTGGCCTTGGCCAGCCGTGGAGATTATTCTAAAATCACTTCATGCTTTCGTATGAAGAACTTCTTCAAGAAAATGAACGCCTTAAGAATGAGAATCAAGGTCTCCAAGACCTTGTGGCACAACTTCGTCGCAAGCAATACGGAAAAAGTTCTGAAAAAGTTCCCGCTGAGCAGTTGGGGATGTTTGACGAGGTTGAAACTGAGGCCCTAAATTGGAAGAAAAAATTGGATGTTCTCAGTAAAACCAGAGGGAGCAGTGGCCAGTGCAAATCTCTACAGTCTTGTAGAAACGGCGAAGGCCAATGGACTTGATCCATTTGATTATCTGAATCTGGTCTTTAAGAAACTACCGAAAGCTGAAACCGAGAAAGATTTTTTAGAGCTTCTTCCTGTCAAGATAGAGAGTTAAGGGTCATACAGGATCGCTTACAACAAAAACGAGAAGAAGATGGCATTAATAGCCACCTTCTTAAGTTCGATATTTGCTAAGGCTTGATGAGATTTATTCTGTGATTTATAGTAAAGTTTAAAAAGAATATCTAACTGCAGTAGTAACCAAAGCTGCGTGACCATTCAGGATGAAGTACTTATGTTCCTAGGTAATTTGAAACGATGAGAGCAAATAAAACCATCTGGTTTGCTCTCATTTCATTAGGCTTTACAATTATTTTATACTTTCCTATATTGGACGGTGAGGCGCTATGGGACGATCACATCTACCTCTTTAGGCCAAGATTAATTGAATTAAATTTATGGAATTACTTCAACCGGTATGAATGGCCAATATTCCATTATTTTATCGATTTTCTTTATCTCAATTTCGGTAAAAATCTTTTCATATTTCATTCACTTTCAATTTTTTTCCATTTAGCGAATGGAATTCTACTTTTCGTTTGTTTAAAAAAGATCATACCTCGCGCACGATTTGTCGCGTTGATGTTTCTACTTCATCCAGCGCAAGTTTTGAGTGTCGCTTGGATGGTTCAAATTAAAACATTGCTGGCAGCAAACTTTGTATTGCTAGCTGTTTTCTTTTTCTTAAAATTCGAAGAACTTAAAAGAAGAAAGTACTTTGTTTTAACCGTCATATTTTTTATATTGGCATGCAAAGTCAAATACTCATTTGTCACACTACCTCTAGCACTTATTCCTTATTATCTTTTTATAAAATCTCAATCCACAATAAAGTTAAAGCTTAAAAATAAAATAACTTTTGGGATTATCATAATTGGTTTTGGCTTTTATATGTTTAGCCTATTTTATTCTGGGAGATCACTTTCGCATTTACATGACATGACTGATCAATTGTATCAGGTCGATATTTTAAAAAACGCCACTCATTACTTGAAAGCCTCACTGCTTCCCTATGACTTCTCCCCCATATATCAATTTTCGAATCAAACTGAGTTCATACCCTCTATCGCAGTTGTAACAATTCTATTCTTACTCATTATTTTCGGGAGGAATTGGAAATTTTCGTTAATTGCATTGATGACATTTCTCTTACTCAACATACCATTTTGGGGAATCATTTTTGCACCTTATATGAAAATCACTCCCGTCAGTGATCAGCATCTCTATTTGGCACTTATTCCGCTGCTGATACTCATTGCTAATTTTTTTGAAAAACTTGAGATTCGATTTAATATCAAAAGATTAGCCGTTACCGCTCTCGCCCTTACATGCTCTTGGTACTTCTATGTTGGGCTTAGATACGTGCCAGTTTATAAAAGTGAGAATAACTTTTACCAAGCAATCCTGACGCGCTATCCATATCACATGACATCACTTAACAACTTCATTTCATATTTGGCCCGAGTCCAAAACTATGAATTGGCCGTAAAACTCATGAGAGTCTCCTTTGGACGCTGGGACGAACTTCAAGAGTTTGACCGAGATAATATCCTCAGGATTCGAAAGCACATTTCGAAGTTTTATCCAATACCTCCTGAACTCATGGAGTACCATGATGACGGAAAAAAACTGAATGCTAATTAATGTTCTGCCCCCCCTGATCCAACGATTTCGCCTTGGGTTCATGCTCTCTCCCTTGTATTGGCTTTCATTTCTAATCTTAAACCTTACTGCTAGACGCTATGACTTTATCAAAGCATGTTTTACGATGAGAGACGTCAAATCATCCAACTTTCAATATGGAGTGAGTGACATCGATTTATGCTTTATCATTGATGAAGAAAAAATTCTAAAAAACGTAGATGCTTTTACAAGATTCTGGAAAAAGATCTCTCTCATCCAAAAAATATTTCCCTTTATAAGCTCTGGAAAAAGTGCGATTCCATTTATTCCAGAATCTCTGTTTAAGTCTAGCGAAATAATCTATTCGATAAATTATTCTGATCTACCGTATCTAAATGCAAAATGGACTGTTTTTTTTCAAAGAGTACAATGTGTTAAAAAGTTCCAAAAACTAATCTCAGAGCACTTCTCATCCTTTAGACTCGATTCTTCATTCTATCATTTTACCAAGAAGTATCTTGTGATGCGATGGAGCAGCCCAAACCTCCAAAGAGACTACCATCATAAAAAACTAAAGGCATTTTATAAACTTACCAAGGTGATTCAAGACTACGGAGATGAAGCCGGCGCGGATGAGATCGTGAAAACGCTTGAAAGTCATTTACCTCATCGGATAAAGTCCGAAAGACTTTTTTATCAAATTCAAAAGTCGCAAGAAGTCATTAGTGGAGAACTTAATTACCCCATCTCCCTTGAGGCGTTCGCTTTTCCCTTCCTAAAAGTTGAATTTGGAATTCTTGGAATTAAGCATGAACACGACTATCAAACATTCTATTTTGCCGAAAAAGAAGACGGGCGCTTGGATTCCATCATTTCTAGCATAGATCCCAGCACACTATCCCGCTCAACCATTATCACAAGAGCTTTATTTAATAAGATGTGCATCAGCGCTTCACATCACGAACCGTTTCTATTCTATTTTGCAAATCGCTCTGGTTACCCTTTAACTTTTATGCCTTCAGTTAAAGATCTTGAGATTTCGATAAAAATGAATGCCCTGCGATACTTAACCAAAAAGTGCTTTTCCAACACCCAAGAACTACTGAAAGGAAGGAAGAAATATTATATTTTGAGTGAATTGAATAAAGTGCTAATGAGTATACACTTTTTAAAAACCAATAAGATCATTGATGATCATCGCTTTCTTTTTAATGAATATCATCAAGAGAAATTCCTCGAGATGGATCCTGCAGACAGTATCACTAAAAAAGATTGGTATGATTTCGTAGAAGCATTCAGACGCTTAATCAAAGAACATTTCTTAATTTAAAAGACTAAGAATCAACTTATTAAAGTTTATTTCCGTTCCTTTGATAGTACGTGGATGAGGTTTCAGCTTCTCTAAGCTTTGAATCTTTTGATGCCAGCTCTTATCTAGGCGCTCGATCGGAAGTACGTTTTGATATAGCCGAAATCGCACTTCTTGTTCATGGAAATCCGGAAAAGGAAATATTAAAGACGGCATCGAGAACTTTCGAATCGCCATTGCTGTATTGTAACCAAAAGTCCCGATATACAATTTGCTTACGGCCAAAACTTCTTCAAGGTCGTAGTTGCTTGGCAATACTTCAAACTCCAAAGTGGATTCTCCTTTTAACTCCGACCAAGGGCCCGGAAGCAGTAGAAGTTTTTCACTTTTATGATTTTGTAAGTAGTGAAGCACGTCTTTGAATCTTTCAAAAAACTCACTCATGTACCGTCCTCCTCCGCAGGATATGCATATGCGAGATGGATCTGTCACAGTATAACTTTTACTCGAGCTAACAGATCCGGTAAAATAAATCGGAATATTTTTGGATATCACAGGCAGAATACTCAACTCTTTTTCTCCATGAACAAAAACGCCGTGATAGTATTTTCTTAGAATTTGATTTTTCTCTTCGCTCTCCTCCATCAAGTTTTCATTTAAAATATCTCGAATCGAAGAAAAGACTTTGACACTCGGATTAATAGACCGAAGACACTCCAACATGCCTTCAACTTCTTTATGAAATTTCATCCGTGCAAAAGGGAAGTATTCCGTAATCAACACATCAAATGATTGTCCACAGGTGGCGTGAATTAAATTCCTTCTCTTTGCCCAGACCGTGTCTATTTGCTCTCCGAAGGGAGAAGTCACATTTTCAGAATTTGGTGAAGACACAAAGGGTGGCAGCCGAACGTGAGTGAAACCGGGTCTTGAAATTGTTCGCCCCCAGTCTGTTCCTCCGTCTAGGAGCACGACCTCAAAGTCTTCTAACAAACTTTCAATAAGGTAGAGTGATCGGACAAGATGACCGACTCCCCATAGTGACTGGCAGTAAAACAGTACTTTCTTTTTCATAAGAAGCTAGCTAAAACATAAATGATGAATGAAATCTATCCGAACTATATCGCCTGGAGACTTAGTTATCAATGCAATTACCGCTGCAAAGCCTGCTTCTTTTCTGAGGATGCCCTTAAATCCGTTCACTCTGGGCTCGACCCGCAAGAACTCTTAAACTTTCTTGATCGTACTGAAAAAAAATGGCGCATCGGTATTTCCGGGGGAGAGGCATTCTTCATCAAAGATTTTCTAGAACTCGCTGAAAAAATAACGCGAATCCATCAATTAGAGATTAATACTAACCTTAGTCTGACTGGAAAAATTAATGAGTTCTCAGAACGCATAAACCCAAAATCAGTTCCAAAATTGATCGCAACTTATCACCCGCTTGATGACGGCGAAAGAAATCGTCGCTCAACTTTCATTCAAAACTACATGAATCTCACCAAGAAGGGATTTACCACAGAAGCGGTTTTCGTTGTTACCCCTGAGCGCATCGATCTATTTTACGAACTTTCTGACGAGTTTAAAACATATGACATTTCTCTTACTCCTAAACCATTTCGAGGTATTTGGAAGGGCAAAGAGTATCCATACGCCTTTGATCACGAAGCCAGAAAAGTTTTTGCGACGGTGCCAAACTCTACCCGAAGAATTCCTTTAAATTACCAAGGAGTGCTATGTCGTGCGGGCAGTAGCTGCTTACGGATTCATAACGATGGCACCATCACAAGATGTGGCGAATTACCATACGAGGACTACATCGTTAATAAGCAGGTCCATCTTGGGGACACCATGCCTACTGCCGAAAACACCGTTCTAGGCTTCGTAAGTAGCTCACCCCAAGAAATACTCTACTCTGAAGCAAGGCCGTGCAAGTCAAGCATGTGTACATGCTTTGGGAGGCACTTTACTGTTCTGAGTAGTGATCAAAAGAATTTTGTAAAAGGTATGCGAAATTTCATGAAAAATGAATATCTTGAGGCAAAAAATTTCTTTTTAAAAACTATTGAAGAAAATCCTACCCACGCGAGTGCCCATAATAATCTCGGGGTGGTTTACCACTATCTAGGTCAATCGATTTTGGCCAAAGAGTGTTTTCAAAAATCTCTCACTCTTAATAGTCGTAGCGAACTATTCAAGCAGAACCAAAATTCTGAGCAACCTCAGCTAACCCCTGACGTCTTGCAATAACTTTTCAATGAATTGTTTCCAGGCCATATACTCATTTTGCGTCGAGTAATTCGTAATGGCTTTTAGGGCACCTCTCCCTAGAATTTCGCCTAGTCCAGGATTGGCCCTTAGCTCTGCGATCTTTTGGGAAAGTCCCACAATATCTCCTGGTCTCACTACTAGGCCGCTTTCTTGGTTTTTGACGATGTCTCCCATCGCTCCAGCACTCGTCACGATAATCGGTTTAGACAGTGACATGGCCTCCAGGAGAGTATTTGGACAGCCTTCGGAAAATAAACTTGGTTGGACGTAAATCTGGCATTGATTTATATGCTTTAATACCTGCCCTCGGTTGCAGAATCCTGTGACTTCAACGCGATTCTTCAAACCGAAAAACTCAACTTGTTTTAAGAAAATCTCTTTTTCGTAACTTTTATCAAAATCACCAATGAGCTTTAAATGAAGCGGCTCATCTAGCAAAGAAATCGCTTCTAGCAAGTGATGAACTCCTTTCTTGAACTTGAATTTACCCGCACTAGCGACGACAAATTTGTCCTCTACATTTTGTTCGAATGGAGTCTCACACCAGGTATCTAAGCTATTGTGGATAACGATCGACTTCGTACTTTCTCCGAGCAAATCATGAGCGAGATCTCGCAGATCTGAACTCACACAGACAATCCCATCACTCAGCTCAAGAGTCAGCTTGAGGTGGGATAGCTTATCGCTTTGAAAAACAGCTTTACCTAGATCATTTCCTCTTACTGAAACAAGGGTCTTAATTCCGTATTTTTTTCCTAATAAGGCGCAGTGGTGTCCAAAGTGCGCAATGTAAAAACAGATCACTAAATCATAGGGATTCGTTGCTAATTCGTTATCAATCAATCGATAGATCTCTAGTTCCTGAGAGTCCTGTTGATACTGACACTTATCCTTCTCTGTATTTGTATCTTCTTTAGTAAAAAAAACTGGCAATTCAATTTTTTGCATCACAAAAGAATCTTGTTCTACCATGTGAGATCGCGTTATAAGATTTTCAGCATTGGGCCTTGTAATGTGTAAAAGCTTAATATCAAAAGCTTCTCGCAAACGGCTTACGATGCGGTTGGCAGACACCCCGACTCCACCAGGCTGTGGAGGAAACTCATGGGTAATAAAAAGAATCTTTTTTTTGATAGGATTTTTAATAAGCTTGCCAATAATTGGGGTTATTTAAAGACTTACCATTATTTATAACTTATTTGTATAATAATACTTAGTCACTCAAAGAGGTCAGCATGGAGCATTTAAACAAGGCCTGTCCTGAGGTATCGTGGGTCATAACTGGAACCTGTAATTTCTCTTGCCACTACTGCTCCACGGAAAAAGAATTTCTGGAGTACAATGACCGGCAAGCGAGCGAAGTAGCTCAAAAATTAATCTCTATTTTGGATCAGACCGACAAAGAGTGGCATGTGGTGATAACGGGGGGTGAACCGTTTGTCGTCAGAAATTTTCATGAAATCTGTCACCAGATCACGCAGAACCACTTAATCACGATCGATACGAACTTAAGTCTGGACAAGCCGATTGAGAATTTTATTCAAACGGTTAACCCCTCGAGGGTTCGTCAGCTGTATGGGGCCGTGCACATAGAAGAGCGAGCCAAACATGAGAGCCTTACGAAATTCGTGAATCGAATTCATCACCTCAAAAAGCACGGATTCCCATTAAAGATCAGCTACGTCCTCGAGCCGAAGCTCTCTGTTCGCTTTTGGGACGATCATCAGTTCTTCAAAGAACATGATATTGAAATCGTTCCGAAGCCTTTTAAAGGAATCATGGAACACGGATTCAGAAATCTTAAAATGGAATACTACGATCAGAAAACGAAAGAAATTCTCAGAGAGTTTGCCAAAACTAAATTAAAAACAACGGTCAGTGTGACCGGTGTACAGTGCAACTCTGGCAAAGATTTTATTAGGGTCATGCCGAACGGAGATGTGAAACGCTGCTACAATGCGACCAAATTAATGGGGAATGTCTTAGTGGATTCTTTTGAATTCAATTTAATGGCAAAAGAATGTGACGTTGCTATTTGCTGCCACAACGGATTGAAGCATGTTGAGTTTAAACCTGCCGAAAGAGAATTCCTCAACGCCATTATGTCCCTCAAGTTAGGAGAGTTCGTTCGCGCCAAGGAATCCCTCGAGACTGGGCTAAAGCTCGATCCTAACTTCGCGAGCGCTTATATTAATCTCGCCCATATTGCCATCCAAGAAAGGCAATATGAACTCGCCTCCACTCATCTCGAAAAGGCGAAAATGCTCAGCCCCGATCATCCCACTGTGAAGCACCATGAAGAGAAATTTAAGATGGGTGAGTTTGATAAAATTTACTTCACCAACACGATCTATTTCGAAAAAAGTCGAATGATGTAGATGCGTACAAAAATTAAGCTCTTATGGAAACTCCTAGAGATCTCAGAAAAGAGGAAGATGCTTCTTCTGTTTTTAGGAATGTTTCTTTCATCGTTATTCGAATTCCTGAGCATCGGTAGCCTCGTGCCTTTTTTGGTAAATCTCACTGCGAATACATTTTCAGGCAGCACTGCTCTTTCACAAAGTTTGATTTCACTCTTTGATGAGGTTTCACCGGACTGGATTCCGGTTTTTATTTTTTTCCTTGTTTCCTGTAAGTTTATCGTCACGACTTTAACTCACTCGGCCCAGGCGAGCTTGGGGAAATCACTCCAGCTTCGCTTGGCGCTCACACTATATGAGCGGTTTATTCACCTTCCTCTACCGGAAGCCGAGGCGACGCACCAGGTATCCATTAGTCGACTAATGGAGGACACGGACCATACGAGTAATGAGTTTTTTAAAAATTTTTGTTGGCTCATCCATCACTCATTTTTAAGTATCTCGTTAGTTACCCTCATGCTACTGAACTCCGCTGCCGCCTTCGGCGGTGGACTCTTGTTGTGTCTCACTTCTATTTTAGTTTATCTCATCTTCATTCGGCCTAAGTTCTCAGAGTTGGCGACAAGAAGACTCACGCTGAAAAAAACTGTCATGACACTTATAGATACATTTCACCATAACATCATCGAAGCTCAAGCTTTTAAGATGAAACATCAGTTACTAAGAAACTTTGGCTTCGCATACGAGACACTCGTCGATGTGAATCGAAGTAAACTGCTGTCTCAGCTCAATGCAAGGCCTGTGGTGGAGTTTTGTGGGGTGATCTTGATTCTAGTTTCTTATTATCTTATTTCTTTACACTACGATGATCCAGGAGCTCCCCTGGTGCATCTTTCAATGCTCACCATCATTTTAATGAGGCTAGCTCCCTCCGTCGCTAAAATCTATGGCTCGTTGAATGCGATAATTTTTTCTAGGCCCTATCTCGAAGAACTGGATCAATTTCTAAATCGATCAAACCGCAACGGGTCGATGGATGAGCTTCCGTCGAGAGAAGTCTCTAGCATTGAATTTGAAAATGTTAGCTTTCAATATGAGGCGAGAAGCGCACCACAAAATCTCAATCTAAGTATTCATTCACCTGGCCTCTACTTCCTCCAGGGCCCAAACGGCTCAGGTAAAACGACGGTGTTGAAAATAATGGCAGGACTTTTGAGACCCACGACCGGAAAAGTTATCATCAATCAAGATCCACTATTCCTCCAGCATTTTATTCCTCATTTTAGCTTCCTCGGACAAGACGTTTTTTTGTTTTCCGGCAGCATCAAAGACAATGTCACCATACATGAAAAAGTCAGTGATCCTGAGTGGGAAAATTTTCTCGAGGAGTTTGAACTCGAGTCTTTGATCAATGTGCACTCGAGCATCAGTTTCAATGGGAAAGAGTGTTCCGGCGGCGAAAAGAAGCTCATCGGACTAGCTCGCGCACTATTTCAAAAGAGTCATTTCGTTTTACTCGATGAACCCCTCGCCTCGCTAGATCAAAGAAAACGTCACCTAATTTTAAACATATTAAAAAAACATTCTCTGACACGAATTATTTTCATGACGGGTCATCAATCTCTCGATGAGAATTTTTTTACTCAGACTTTTACGATCAAATCAGAATGACAATAAAAAAAATCGTCATCATGTATCATCACCATGGTTCCTACGGCCACACTCGTCGGATTCTTCATTTCATTGCGGCGTTGAAAAATTTACCTCTTGAAATAGTCATCATCGCAGGTGGAGAGCTGACTCCTTTCATGCACCCTCTCTTTCCCACATCAGTGAAACTTGTCGAATTACCACCTTTGATATCTGATGGCCACTTCAAACATCTTCGTCCAGTCAATACGGCGCTGACTCTGAATGAGACGAAAGGCCAGAGATTAGATCTCATCAAAAAAATAATTCGCACGGAAGCGCCCGACATATTATGCTGTGAATTTTTCCCCTTCGGCCGGCATCAAATCGCTGAAGAATTCACGACCGCGATCCAACTGGTTCGGGAGCAACAGAAAAAGACTTTTGTCATCAGCACCATGAGAGATCTCTTGGGAGTTCATCTTTCGAAAGAAAAAAAAGAATTGATTGGCAGGTATTCTCAGCTCTTTGATGACATCCTGGTGCATGGAGACAAAGATTTTCTTAGTTTTGACCAAGAGCTCATACCATTGATTCAAGATAAAATTTTTTATACGGGCTATCTCACTCATGCTCCCCCTTTGCAAAGAAAGATACACTCACCAAAGAGGATCCTTGTGTCCATGGGTGGCGGCCGTGATGGGGAGAAAATCATTGAGATCATTTTTCAGTTAGCACAAGCACTCCCTCAACATCATTTTAAATTAATTACCGGTGAATTTAGTCCGCCTAACGATTTACCAAAATCTGCGAATGTTGAAGTTTTAACATTGGGCCCTGATCTCTTGCAAGAGCTTAAGCGAGCTCATTTTTTTATATCGATGTGTGGGTATAATACTTTTTGCGAGGCCTATCTCAGTCAGATTCCGACACTTTTTATTCCAAGAGATTTTGAACCCGAACAACTATTGCGGGCCCGTGAGGCATCACTTAAAGTTGAGTGGATGAGTTACATCCCCTTAAGCAAGCTCACGGTTGAAGCGATTTTCACAAAAATCCAGAATGATTTTCTTGAGATTACAGATATTTACCCAATTAACATGAGTGGCCTAGAGAATGTCCAGCAATACTTTAGAAAACTTTTAAGTTGTTAAGCCATCGATTAAGCTCAGGACGAAAGACTGCCTAGAATTTGTCATTAGAAGTATCATGCAGCAGGCATAGCTAAATACTAAAAAGCCCACCTGTTTTGGTCGATACGTCTTTAATGTCTTTAAGCTATTAATTTTTTTTAAATTCGACCGATTAATAAAGTGTTATGCACAAATACTTGGTTTTCTTGTCGCTCATTTTGCTCACCGCTTGTAATCCTTTTTTTAAGGATAGTGAAAGTATTATCCCTGATCCTGCCGGCAACACTGATGGAAATGAAAGCAGTAACACCGTTGAATTAAATTTCACTTCTAGTGCCGACTACACATCTGATCCCAACATCGAATTTCTTCCCACCGGTGCTCATATCGCTCAAAATCCAACGCCGATTGATGGCACGCTTGACTCGGCCCCTGAATACGCTGAAGGAGTGGCCAGCAACACCAGCTATACCTCAGGCATAACACTCAACACTGTCCCAACAAGTACGCTTGGCGCTACTACGACTCCGCAATGGGCTAACCTCGTTGGCTACTTCACTTTTGATGCCACCGTTGGGGGCAATTCAAAGGGCAGTCTCTCGATGACGACGAGTAACGCTTCAGTAAATAGTCTCTTAAAAGTCTCTGGGAATTCATCGGTCGATCTTACTGATAGAGATGGCTTTGTTTCGATCAATGATCACAGCGACATCGATTTCACTGATGAGTTTAGTATTTCTTTTTGGTTTCATATGATCCAGAACTCTATTTCTCGTCGAATATTGATGAAAGGAGGTTCAGGAAACGCATCGCCATATACTCTTCTCTACAATTCCTGCGCAGCAAATACTGCGACTCTCTCACTTGTGTTGAATGGCACAGCGGTTATCACTACTCCCTGCATCGACTTCACAAAAACCTGGAACCATATCGCTGTCACTTATCAAAAATGGCTCGGCAACAGCCAAGCCAAAATTTATCTCGATGGTGAAGTGATAGGGTCTGGAACGTTCACAACGTCTTTAAACACAAATAATATGCCACTGGTCTTTTCCGGCGGAGAAGAATTTACAAGTGGCTATTATAAATTAGCGATGGTGATGGACGAATTGATGCTCTGGAATACCGGACTATCCACTGAGGAGATAAAAGAAGTCTTTACTAAGCAAAGAGCAAACTATGGAGAATACACTTCAAAAGTCATCAATTATGGGTCAACAAAAACTCATAGCACCTTTTCCTGGGTCACTGATCTTCCTTACGGCAAAGAACTCCCGGCCGATCGGTTAAGTGAAAAAACTAGCGACTACTCCGCTCTCGTGGGCTCCACTGGAAGTCTCAATGACGACAATCTTTTATATAACTTAGAAGTCTATTATGATTTTAATGGCACTCTAGGTCCAGTCTCTACTGGAACAATCATCAACGATAAATCGGGTTTTGCGAAACACTTTTCCACATCCGCGGGAACGATTAGGGCGAAGACTCGCTTTAGAGAAGGAATTACAGGGTACCACACACTTTCTGGTCTTGCGATGGCTGCACCTATGACATTCTCGATGTGGGTTGCGCCCACCTACCATACAAATCTTAATCTATTCGTAAATAGTAGTTCAAATAATGAGGTCAGAATCATTCTTCAACGTTTTCCGACAAGCAGGTTGTATTTCATAGTCAATACGGCTGCCAATACTGATTCGACTCTCACGTGTACTGAAATTAAATTATCAAAAGACGGCATGATGCATATTGCAGCTACTTTCGATGCCACCTCACTCAAACTTTATGTCAATGGTAATCTCTGTCAATCTGCCTATGGCAAAAATAATACTTTTTCCACTACGACTTTGACGAGTCAATTCGGCTTAAACTCGGGATTAATGGATGAATTCGCAATCTGGCGACGAGAGCTTCGTGCCGCAGAAATCATGCAGCTCTACAAAAGAGGATCTTCCACCGCGAAATTCCAAGTGCGCTCTTGTAATGACCCACTTTGTAGCGGTGAATCCTGGATGGGTCCCGATGGCAGCAGTAACACTTTCTTCTCCGAACTCTACAACGCCGATGATGGCTTCCATGCTGGTCTCTTAAGTGCAAGCTCTAAGACACTTGATTCCAAACCCGTCATAACTTTTGCTGACTTTCCCACTCCTCCTGCGGATGCTCAGTACTTTCAGTGGCGAGCGATTTTGGAGAGCTTTGTTGATGAAACGAACTGTGATGGTAGCTTTTGTAAACCTCTCATTCAATCCGTGGTAACCTCGGATGCAGTGACCATTTATCCGCTTGATCGGTATTATGTGCAGAACGCCGCCGGTATTCGTTTCTCCAAAATAAAATACTTAGTGATCACTGAAGGCGTGGAAGCGGGCTGTACCCACCGATACCGATTATCCAATAACGCAGGAGCGAGCTTTTTATATTACAACGGCAGTGCCTGGGTTCCATCATTGAGCGATACAGATGCATCCAGCATCCTACAAGTCATGTCACGAATCTCAAGCTTCCCGACCCCGACAGGTGGAGGAGAATTCGTGATAAGAAGTATTATCCAATCTGATGGCATTAGTGATTGCTCGATTGAGAAAATCACCCTTGAAAGAGAAAACTAAAACTTCCAGTCCATACCAAGGCCCAAAGTGTAGTCTTCTAACGCTTGAGTCATTCTCGATGTATCACGTCCCTCTTTGGAATACTCAAACAAACCCACGATTCCTAATTTTTTATCTCTCAGATCCTTTCTCGCTTGAATGCCCGCAAAGAGTCCTGAGTTGGCATCGGCCTTAAAACTCTTGGCACTATTTGCAAAGCTATAGGCCCAGCCACCATAGACGGAAGTAGTAAGGCCCTCTGTCTGACAAAACTGATAGGACACTCGTGCACGGTTAACAAGAGTATTACTTCTGTCTAAAGAGACCTGTCCGGATTCAATGGGGTTGAGATAGATCATGCTCTCATAGGACAGATCGTTGATTAAACTCCAGTTCTCTGAAAGATGATAAGTCAGACCTATGCCTAAGCTCTCTTCACTCAAATTGGAATTGAGCAGCGTCGTATCCTCTGGCACCATAAATCGATAACTTTGATACTGAAAGTTGTAGGACAATGAGAATTGGTCTGAGAACTTTTCAATCCAGGACAACTGAAAACCCACGTTCGGCATAGAAGTAAGAGAATACCTCTCACTAGAAGATCTTACCTTTCCCT
This sequence comes from Bacteriovoracaceae bacterium, assembly GCA_947441615.1. GTDB lineage: Bacteria > Bdellovibrionota > Bacteriovoracia > Bacteriovoracales > Bacteriovoracaceae > Peredibacter. Next base: position 81,775 of record CANEUH010000019.1, read on the forward strand.
TGAACTGTGCGAACTTGAGAAGCGGTAAAAAAACGAGTCTTTTTTTAACTAAATAGGATGGTTTCTCTGTCTTTGTAACCTCATCTACGACTTCTGTTTTTACTTCGACACTTGGTTTTTTCTCCTCAACAACAATGACTGGAATTTTCTTTGGTTTAATAGTGATTGTAGAGATGTTTGAAAAATCGGACCATCGACTATAGGCATCTTTATAACGAACCCGGAAAAAAATCTGACCTGGCCCAGATGTGATTTTGGTGGTGGGTTTTGTCAGTTGTTCAATTTTTAATCGACCGGTTAAATCCGGCGCAGAGTATACCTCAATTTCATAAAGGACGGCGTCCTCAACTTTATCCCAACTAAATTTAATCGATTCCGCCATTGCGGAGAAAGTGACAACAAGAAAGGTGATAAATATAAGGCTACTTAACTTCAAGGAGCACAACCGTTA
>CANEUH010000020.1 GCA_947441615.1 Bacteriovoracaceae bacterium
AACGTTATAAAAACCCTAAAGAAGAAGGCTTACGGTTACAAAAACATGGCCTACTTTAAGCTCAAAATCCTTCAAGTTTGTGGATTTCTAAACTCCAGGTACATCAACATGAACTTTTAAAGGGTTAAACTTATTTGTTAGAGAGACCATGAAATGTCTATTTTTTATACACTCCATTTTGCGGCGGTGTAATCTTTTCATAAGAAGATAATGTTTTTTAATATTCTGATAATCTTGGAAGATCAAAGGAGATCTTATGATGAAAAATATGGCACTTGCTTTATGTATTCTTTCTACTACGTTTGCAACACAAGCAAAATCTTTAAATTTTCAAAAAGTAAATTTGATTACGAAGGAAGTCCTAAGAGAAAATGATCACGGTCTGCTAAGTGAAGAGATAAAGGACATCAAAGATTTTTGTCCAAAATACAATTACTTAAACCTTGAAGAGAGAGAAGACTTCTTTGCAAACTTGATTACAGTGATGTCAAGTTACGAATCGAACTTCAATCCTAATACGACATTAAAAGAAAACAATGGTAATACTAGTGCTGGTCTTTTACAGATCTCATATGGCTCCCTAAATCCTCTATACAGAAAGAATGGATGCAACGTAATTGAAAATGCAGAAGATTTACGTAACCCGAGAAAAAACATTCAATGTGGTTTAGGCATCATTGCAACTTTAGTAAAACAAGATAACCACCTCGCCACAGGAAAATCACTGGGCGCCAGTCGGTACTGGTCTGTTTTACGGCAGCCTTATTCTGTTTATGTTAAATCATTAAACAAGACCGTAAAAGTTGGTAAGCGCGATAAAATTATTAAGGATCTAAAATTATTATCAGATCGATGTTTCTAATCAAAAAATGGGGAGTCAAGGATGCTCCCTTCAACATTTAAAACGACCTTAATTGATATTTTTTTATTTCAGTCCACAGAAGCCCATTTTTTTTCTTACTAAGGATTTCCCATTCGTTAAAACGTTCAACTCCAAGCATGAGTTCTGACTGGGACCATAATTTAGAAGTACTTTGAATTTCTTTATCGTATTGAGTTAATCTAGACTTTTGATTCAAATAGCTCGTATCAATCATCTTAATCAGATGAGATTGCATGAACATAAAAAATGATCGCATCTTTTCAAAATCACCTTCTAAACTTATGAGCTTTGAATAGAATTCATGATTCTTTTTTCGAGAGAAAAATGAGGCAAGTTGAAACTGATCTAACTTTTCCAGCACGAGTAAATCTTTAACCTGCATAAGTTGAATTTCAGAAGCTTCTGGGTAATTCATTTTGAGGAGATAGCAAGCATTATAAAAAGAACCAAGATCATTTTCCAAAGAATCTAAAATCCATCCTTTAGACTCAAAACTTAAAGGAAGTCTTAAGTAATTACATACAAAATCTAAAAGTTTATTAAATTCCCAAAACCTAGGCTCTTCAATAATGAGTGTGGAGATTTTCCCCTCTTTTACCATTCTTTTCCATGGACCTAACTCATTTTCAAAACTAAGAAAGATTGTCCGTCCGCTCAGATCAATTGAACTAAGTAGATCCCAAACATCTGAGGAAATATCGTTTGATTGGTGAATAAAAAAGTTGTCCGAATTCCCAAAGAGACTAAGAGTTAAAAATTCTTCCTCTATCCAATTCTTGGTAATTTCAGAACCTAACTTATGGTGCAGAACATTCTTATCAATGCCTCTTAGAAGATGGTCTTTTACTAATTTTAAACTAATGGGATCAAAAGTTTTCAAGGCCAGAAGGCCCTCGTGAGATTTGAATACATCCCGATTACTGGATGAAAAGAAATCCCAAATTTGCCATTTAGAAAGCATATAAAATCATATCCCGAATGTTGATCGCTGCCTGCTCAGCAAGATTTTTTAAATTTTTTCTTTGAACCCCCTGATTTTGGGTTCCAACGACCTGTACTCCTGAATTATCAAGGATTTCTCTCGTATAAAGAGACCTTAATGGGATAAGTTCATTAAAAATAATTCTAGAATTCGTATGGATTTGATCGCCGATTCCAGATTTCAACAAGGCCAATTCCTCTTCACTTGGTTTTTTAATCACAATCACTTGAAGGAAAACTTGAGCATCCGTTGTTCCTGGAATGTAAAAATTTTGTCTTTTATTTCCAATCGCATTTGCTGCCTTTCCTTGGGCCAATCTCAGATTGGAGGGTCGAGCTGTTTCAGAAACTTTTTCAGGTGATTTTATAATCCCTATTAGTACTGCATCAGTGTCTTGTCGGTAGCCATTATTAATTTTAAGTCCACTAAATGACGTTAGTAATCGATAGGTTTCTCTCGTAAAATCCGTATGAATTTCTGAGATATTAGAATAGTTGTAAAACATAGGGATAGATAATGTTTTAATCCCATATTGGGACAATGGGTTTTCCTGTTGAGCAAAACGGTAACCAGAACAACCAAAAAGAATAAGTAAAAATAAAAATTTAACCATGTTAAATCTATAGCATGGACATTAAGGAAGAGCTAGGTTACTGGTAGAAAATCATGTTTAAGAAAATTAACTTTAAAGGCTTAAATTACAAGGAATTAGATCAATATGATCCTCACGACTTAAAGCGTGAGAATATGCATTCATTTTACCAAACCTTTGATTTTCTAGAGCTCGTTAAGAGATGGCCTGAAATTATTGGGGAGAACCTATCTCTTGTAACCTCTCCACTGAAAATTAAAGGCGATAGTCTAATCATTATTTCAAAACACTCAAGCTATTCCCAGAATATTTCCTTCTTATCTGAGGAGATTAAACTCAAAATTTTCAAGTCTTTCCCTGAACTGAGACCAATTATTAAAAAACTTAATTTCATGACTCAAGAAAGCTTTTTCAATGAAAAGGCAACTCCAGATGAAATTAAACCCCAGAAGCTCAAGCTTCACCCTCAAGACCCTAAATTTAAAATTTTAAAACTAGAAGCAGAAAGACTTTTTTCGGACATTGAAGATACTGAACTAAAAGCAATGCTGATCTCTATTTTCATTCAATCTAAATAGTTCCAAGAATTGAAGTCCATCTTTTTTTAGTTTAACAATATCTAATTTATCGAGGTTGCTTTCTATCTCTTTCAGGATTCGAGGATCGTCTTTGATTACAAAATATGCTTTTCCTGATTCATGGAGCGACATATTGATTTTACTCATTAAGACGCTCCAATCATCAATCATAAATGATCTTGAATTATTTCTTAATTGGTTAGATGAAGGTTCTCCGTGTCCAGGAAGAAAGTAAGGAGGATTACATACAATTAGATCAAACTTCTTCCTCGGATTCCAATTTCCAAATGTCTCCATAATAATTTCAACTTCTATTTCTTTTTTCAAAAACAATTCCGTATTTTTCTCTAGAAATTCTCGCCACACATATTGTCCCTCTAGAAGGTGTAGTGACTTGGGTTTCAACACATTGGCGAGCTCTATCCCAATAATCCCAGAACCACTTCCCATATCGAGGATATCTGCGGCTGATTTATTTCTTTCAAGAACAAAATCTATTAATCTGGTAGAGTCTTGATTAAATTTATAGAAGGCAGGCTGAAAATAATCATTCATTAATGACGTATCTTAATGTCTTATCAACTAAATCTTTATTCATATCACCAATCTGAATCAATTTATATAAACTCATCATCAAAGTGCTTTTTGAAGAAAGGCCTTGATTCAAAAATGATCTTCTTGATGGCAAAAAACTTTTTCCTGCTTTTTTTGAAAAAAGATCCGAAAGTTTCTCATCTTGCATCAGATAAATAAACCATAGCTCATCATTTTTTTCGAGATCTGCTAAAACAGGAAACAGCACATCGGAGATAAGTGGTTCTATATTGATGAAGGGCCAAATCCAGTATGCCTGTTCTTTAAACTCCCTTCCTAAGGTTCTAAGAATTGATATCCTTTTTTTTTCACTTAATCTTGAAATTCTTAGATAATTAACTAATTCTGGAGCCAGAGATTCAACGTACTTTAAATCTAATTTCGATAATGTTTCACTGACATCAATGTCTTCAGCTGTCTGTATTAAACTTGGATCGTTGTAATATGACTTAAGGTATAAAACAAGAAGATGGATGACTTTTCTATCAGCAGGATGGTTAGATATTTTTTTGAAAATTTGATCAATTTTAGATACTGCAACTTGGTGATACACACTGTTTGAATTTTTATATGTCTTCTCCCAATTCACTCTCGGAGGAGATAACACTATGTCAGAGATCAAAAGATCAGATCGCGCGACATTACCTATTAATAGGAAAAGATATGACTTTAGTATCTTTTCAGGAAGAGTATTCTCAGGTATCCCCCTTATCATCTTGGTAATTTGATCTTTAAGCTTTTGATCTGTAATGAGATTAAAGTGAGAAAATATTAAGTCATTAAGAAGATTAAACTTTTCTTGATCCTTCGTATTTATAGCTGCTGGCCTTGCAACCCATTTAATCCATTTTTTCAGAGGGTGATCTGAATTTAATTTAACGACACAATCCCTTATTTTGATAAGAAACTTTTCATTGATTTTTTCTGGTGGAAAAAGAATAATTCCTAACTGATAAAGGCTTTGATTTAATGTTTCGCATCCAATGTTCTCTATATCTACACTTGAAACAACTTTGAATCCATCTAGACCAATTAATGGATAAAATGTGACGTTCTCAATGTTTATCTTTTCTTCTAAAATCTTTTTTTTTTCAGGAACTAAATCCTGTGCAAAAGAATCGCTGATCAATGAAACACTTAGTGTTACAGGATCGGAATGAAAGAACTTTTCAATGATTCTCTTCCTGAAATAGATCAGCAAAAACAATAAAACAAAGCCTATTATGGAGATATATTTAAGCCAGTTCTGCCTTTTAAGTGGCTGGTTATTCTTGGCGGAAGGAGTAACGACGCGTCGTGGTTTTAATTTACTTTTTTTTTATGTTCTTGGTTTTGAGAGGACAGGCTTCCTTTAGGTTTGGATGCATTGTTACTCAATTCTTGATCGACATGCAGCTCTGGGACTTCAGGTTGTTCTTCTTCTGGAGATACAGTAACAATCTGATCGTTCGTATTGTCAGATTTCAACATTGAAAGATTTATGCCACCTACAAGTGTTACATCATCTATAGGCCCAGTATTAGGAATTGATTCTATTTTTGATGTTAAAACATCTTTGGCTTCACTAATGGGATTAAATCCCTGTACTTCAGAACCAAGCAAATAAATTTCAACAAGTTCTTCTTCTCGGATGAAGAACCAATAACCATTTCCCGTACACACTTCATCATCTGGCTTAATAGATCCATTATGATAAAGCTCTAGCACCTTCTCTTTGGAGACGGGTCCCAGGATGTGATTTGATTTCGTTCTAATCAGCCAATTCTTATCCATGTTTATCGCGCAAAAATCCCAATAAGTGCAGCTAAGTCCTGGTCAGTAAATCTAAGACCAAGAGATATTGTTGCACTCTGTTTCCCATCTTTTGAAATTAAGTCTTCCCCAGCAATCCTTGTAAATAGCACGTTCCAAATTTTAACTTCCGAGTAGAAGCGAAGATTAGGTCCAGCATCTTTTTGATAGTCGAACATTTCAATACCAGTTCTTATTCCAAAATCTGGAATAAAGTAGTCAATTCCCACACCACCAGTAGATTCAATCAAACCTGCTCGAAGTGCCCATCTTTGAATCCTTCTTCCAATTTGAAAGTTGAATTTAAAATCTGATTTATTAACTTCTCGCACGGTCTTTTTTGTTTCAGTACCATTTTCAGTTGTGTAAGTGTCGATCTCTGTTTCATTCTGAGGACCAAACTGATTTGTCACAACACCTAAGCGAAAGAAACGCTCTGGCGCAGGATAAATATCCAAATCAAATCTTGTATCAGATCCTGTAAGCGTATTGGCCCCAGTCGAGAGACCAATATCTGCTTCAATATTATTAATTCTGTTAACAAGCCGGTTTACCGAAGAAAGTGTTTGGGACACTTGGTCGACAACTGCATCGTCTCTTAATAGTTTACCTACAGTTCCTTTTCCTTCTTTAACATCGGCTACGATCAATTTTAGATCTTCAACTGTGTCATCGACCTTATCTAATATTGGACCAATTTTAGCGAGGTCGGCCATGAAGGAATCTTTCTGATAACGATCTGTCTCATGGGCAAGTTGAGATGATAGAGCTTCTATATCATCTACAATTTTAGTAATTTTATCTTCATTTGATGTCGTAATTCTTTTTAAACTACTTGTCACTTCATTCATGTTAGCAACGATATCTTTGATAACATTGCGACCTTGATCATCCTTTAAGGCCTCTTTGATACTTGAAGTAATTTCCTTAACATCCTTAAGTACTGCTGAGGCATCTTTGGCAATACCATCGATTCCCTCTCCGTCTTCCGTTATGAGTATCGAATCTTTTGGCAACCGATCACCAGATTGATCTCCTAAATCCATGTCAATGAATTTGTCTCCAAGTAGGCCAACACTTTTAATTTTTAATTTAGCAGAAGGAGTGATTTTAATATCTTCAAGGATTTCAAATGTGATGAGGGCTTTATTGCCAGTTAATTGAATTTTTTTAATTTTACCGGCATTAATCCCGGCAACCTTAATGGGTGTTTTTTCAAAAATTCCTGAAGCATCTGTTAAGACAGTTTGATATTGGACATGCTTACCAAATCCAGATTGGTTTTGAGTAATCTTTAATGACATCACTACGACACTGGCCATCGCTGCCAATGTTAATAGTCCTACTTTCAGTGGATTCAAGGAATTTTACTCCATCAAAATTCAATAACACTAACTATCGGTTATTAATCTGATGATAATCGATTCCGGCTATAACTCAAGGAATCTTCGGATGACAGGATTTTCCGATTTTTTGAATGTTTCTACATCTAAATGCTCAACTACCTTACCTTTCTCCATAAAAACGATATAGTCCGAGTATTTCAGTGTAGCATGAATATCATGGGAAATAATGATAGATGTAAAACCGCGGTGCTCGTTTCTTCTGTGAGTATCTCTCATAAGATCATAAACAGTATGAGTTGTAATTGGATCGAGACCAGAAGTCGGCTCATCATAAAGCATAATGTGTGGATCTAGGGCAAGCCCCCTAGCGAGGCCGACTCTTTTTCTCATACCGCCTGATAATTCTGAAGGGAGACGTTTTGCTGCTTGGGGGGAAATGCCTACTGACTCCAATAAACCCATCACTTTTTCACGAATCTCGTCTTCGTTCATTTTGGTAAATTCACGAAGAGGAAAAGCGACGTTTTCATAAGAAGTTAAAAAATCGAAAAGGGCAGCGTACTGAAAAACCATACCAAAATTTCGGCGAAATTCCCTTAGTTCAAGTTCTCCCAAATGATTGATGACTTGATCCAGAACAATGACTTCTCCTTCGGTTGGCATAACAAGACCCAGGATATGCTTCATAAGAGTTGTCTTACCTGCACCGGAAAAACCAAGAATAGTTGTAATCTTCCCTCTGTGAATACCGAAATTAAGATTATCCAGGATGACTGAATCACCAAAGACTTTCACCAGATTTCTAAATTCAACTGAGTATTTTTCACTCATAGTATTTTTGCCAAAAAGCTTGTTAAGAAGAAATCTACGACTAGAACAGTGATCATTCCCCAAACTACGGCCATATTAGTGCCCTTACCCACTCCTTCGGCCCCACCGGTCACATTGAAACCTTGGTAGGTTCCGATAATACCAATGAGATATCCAAAAACTGTCGCCTTAATAATTCCTTCAGCGACCATTCCAAGATTCATGAATTCGCCGATCTTTTGAGTGTACATCATCTCGTCAATTTGAATAACTTTGACTCCAATAAGCCAAGATCCCCAGTATCCAATCAGTAAAAATATTCCTGAAAGAAGAGGCATTGATAACATAGCACCTAAAATTCTTGGTACCGCTAAATATTGGTAGCTATTAATACCCATCACCTCTAGAGCATCAATTTGTTCAGTAACTTTCATACTTCCAATTTGTGCGGCCATGGCGGCTCCACAGCGGCCAGCAACAACGAGACCTGATAAGACTGGTGCCAGTTCCTTAGCAAGGGCAATGGTGACAATTGGTCCAATAAAAGAATCAGCATTTATCGCTTTAAATCCTAAATAAATTTGAAAAGCAAAAACTGCACCCGTGAAAATCGAAGTAAGGAAAATAATAAATACAGATTTATTTCCCATGAAATACATCTGTTCAAATAAAAGTTTCAACCTGAATGGCGGTTTAAATGTCCAAAAGATCGTTTTAAGAGTGAAATTAGTAAAATCTCCCAGGCCTTTTAATTGCCTGAGAACACTATCCCCTAAATCAATAACTCTTGATTCTGCGATTTCTTTTATACTCATGGTATTACTTTACTTTATAAATTCTTGGAATTCGACTAGAGACCGCACACATGATTTGATAGGCATGTGTTCTTGTCTGACTGGCCATGTCCGCTATTCTTGTATTTTCATGATTCCAAATTTCTACGAGGTCACCATTTTTTATTTCTGAGGAGGCATTAGGATCAAACTGTAAAAAAGTCATGTCCATATTCACTCTTCCAAAAACTCTCCCCACGATGCCATTCACCTTTACAGTCATCCCACTATAGTAAGTCAGGAAACCATCTCCATAGCCAATAGGTAAAACAACCATAAAACAATCTTTGTCCGCTACATTAACTCCATAACCAACAGGAGTCCCTTTTTTTACTAGAAATGAGCTTAAAACCTTAGTTGACCAGCAAGAGACCTGATGACCATTCCAAATGATTGGATCGACGACACTCGGTGGGCCATAAAGCATAAGTCCAGGTCTAATGTAGGTTTCATCTATGCCAAATTTTTGCTCAACTGCACCTGAGTTGGAAACTGAAGTCTCCTCAATGGAAACTCCTGAATCATTCAGGTACTTTTGAATTTTCTTAAATTCTTCAAACTGACGATGAGTCTTATCATCCTTTCTCAATTTATCAAAAGATCGAGCGAAATGGGTCATGAGGTGTTTAATCCCTCGCGCCTTTAAAGTTGGCAAATTTGCATCCAAGTCCTCCAACGAAAGCCCTAACCGATTCATGCCCGTATTCACTTTAATCACGAGAGGGATTTTTGAAAATGTTGAAGACTTTAGGACCAGTTCTAAATCTGATCTTTGATGAATAACTGGAATGATATTGGAACCCATGTAGGCCTTACTTAGCTCCTCATCATCAAGAGATGTGTCAGAGAAGACTAAAAGTTTAGTTCCGAATGATCTTGAGAGTTCCTCAATCAATATGGCTTCCCCTAAACTGGCACAGCCAAGAGTTTTTGCCTCACAATCCTTAACCAGAAATCTTGAAATTTCTAAGAGCCCATTGCCATAAGCATCTGCCTTAACCATTGGAATGATTTTGGCCTTCGGAGCAATATTCTGAATGAGCTGAAAGTTCTCGCCCAAAAAGCCGAGATTAACTTGTAATGATGAAGAATAGCGCATTAGATAGAGAGTCTTTTTAAATCTTTCCGAGTCATCATCATCAGCTGTTTTTCATCTTCTTTCACCCTCATCTCCTGGAACTCTTTTTCAAAAATTCTTAGGTAATGACTAGATGAAGCTGGAATAAGCTTCAGGGATGGCATCATGTCCTCGGAAAGGATTTGTGAATTATCTTCAAAAAACTTCCAATACCCAAACTGCTTAATAAAATTTTGAAGCATTTGAGTCTCGACTTCGACATTCTCTCTTGGGATAAAAAATACGACTTGCCATGGACCAAAGAGAGAAAGTTTTGTGCTCTTATCTAATCTTCCTGAGAGCTGTAGAAAGAAGTCATTAAAGAAAGATGACCAGAAAAATTTATTATTTGGTCTTTTCTTGGCCACGTCAGTAAGTGGAATTAAGCTTAAAGCAATGATTCTGAGATCAGAATCGACTCCACTTTTTTGCATCCGATCCATATTATCTAAGGCTTCCCACATTGGAAGGAATTGAGAGCTGTAGTGTGGCATTTGTTGATATAGTTTTAACTTACGAAGACTTGAACTTAACATTGTTTCAAAAACTTCCCATGGGAAGTTCAGCATTCTTTCTTCCTTAAATGATACATATAAAACGAGGTCAGGATTCGCAGCTCCCGAGTGTATTCTAATCATTACAGGCTCTAAATCGAATAAATCATTCGCTACCTGAGTGGCCATCTCAAGAGCAAAAGGTTCAATCCCATGCTCGTTAACTTGTCCTAACCAAAGAGATGGAAAAGGATGGTACTTCTTTTTAGAAAGTTCAGGGGATACTAACTTTTGTCCATTCTGATTAAGCTCATAAATTCCGTACCCCTCAATCGCTTCCCATCTCTCTAATTTAGAAAGAAGAGAATGAGTAAAGTCTTGTCTCGTGGAATCAGTCTCTATTTCTGTACATAGAGTCCTCATAAATTCAAAGTGAGCACGAAATTCTTCAGCATCTGATCTTTCAGATATTAAACGCTGAGAACGCGATTGAATCCTTTGAATGCGTGTTTCAAGTTCAGCCTTCTCTCTCGCTGCCTTCATTTCATTAAGTCTTCTTGTTACAAGAGACATGATCTGAGAATTCAATGAAGAATCATTATGTAGAAAACCAATAGGACTAAGACCAAGAGTTGATTGAAGTAAAATCTTTGTCGAATTTTTAGAGAAGAAAGCATAGGTCAGAGACTGATCCAAGACCTTAGGATGATTTCGAAACTGGATACTTCCTTGACTCATCTTTGTAACATCAACAATCGAGAGATCAGGAATTTGAATATTCGTTGCAACCCAAAACTCATCTAAGCTCTGGTACAGATGTGCTAAAATATTGTGCTGTCGAAGAGCGGCTGCGATGTCTTTAGCAGAAGCTAAATCATCCATTAAAATTGCCACAGAAAGTTCTAATCCTTGAGTTGTGGTCTGCATAGGTCCTCCCGACCAAATGAATACTTTTACAAATGGTATCTTACGGGAAAACCAATAGGCAACTTATGATGTTAAAACCTCTCTCCAAAATTCCCTTGAAAGATCCCCGAGATCAGTTGCCCTAGAATTGACGAGTTTCCAGTTAATCTGTGAAAAGACAGCTTCCCTTTCTTGATAAATACGAAGAAGCTCGCTTTTTCCAAGCCTTACCAGAGGTCTTACTTCTGTATTTTGAAAATGGAGACGCTCCCAACAGTCTTCAAAAGTGGAATAGAGGTGGCAGAACTTGATTTTTCTACTCGGACGATACAAGTTTAAGACCATCTGGCTTAAAGTTCCTCCACCAAGTGAAAGCACACCTTTCCCCTCTTCTTTTAGCCACCCCTCTAATTCCTGTCTTTCCCAAATTCGAAATTTTTCCCAACCATGAATTTCAATGAGAGATGCAAGGTCAGTGACTTTGTGAGCTTTCATCACTAATTGATCCAAATCTGAAAAATTCCATTCTGAACTTGGAGAAGTCTTCTCCAAATTGTGTAACAGGCCAGTTTTCCCAGATCCGGAGAAACCAGCAATCAATATTTTTTCGCAATTGGCCATTGGGCCCTTCTCAGTTTGTGAAATCTTTAATAAGTATTCCCGAGAAACATTTTAATTTAAAGGTAAGCATGAATAAACAAGATAAAATCGCCTCAAAAATAAATCTTATTAAGCTTGCGGCAAATCATCCTATTGTTTTTGAGTTAGACTCAGAAACGGAGTGGGTTAAAGAATTTCTCATTGAGATGAATGAAAATGCCAAAGAGAAAACCCCTGGGGAGTACTTAAATGAAACTTCTATTTTCATTTCTGGTGAAATGGAGAAAAAAAATAAACCTGACTTGGGTGAGTTTTTATTAGTTAAAGGTACGATCGAGGCGGATTATGTGACAGAGTGTGTTCGTACTCTTAAGCCCATGACGGTCCAACTCGATGTACCTTTTAAAGTGATTTTCGTGGACGAAAGTCTTGCAACTAGTGAATTATTCGCAGAGATCGATGAAACGTATGTTGAAAATGATGTTTATGAAATCTATTTCTACAACAAGAGAACGGTAGAATTCCAGGAAATGCTGCACGAGCAAATTTTCCTAAACTACAACCAATACCCGGTTATTGACGCAGAAAGCAAGCTCGACGGGGTGGACTCAGGTGACGCGCCATAATGGTTTGGTATTTTTAGACTTGGCAAGCGGGATAAACTGTATTAGAAATAGAACCTCATTTTTCAGAATTTAAGATTTCAGAGTAATATCGGAGGCATTTGTGGCAGTACCTAAGAAAAGAACCAGCGTTTCACGTAAAGGTTTAAGACGAGCTGGTCAACATCATAAACTTTACAGAAAATTTCCACAGGCTTGCCCTAACTGCGGTGACTCTGTACTTCCTCACCACGTATGTCCGTCTTGTGGCCATTACAAAGGTAAGCAAGTTTTTGAGATAAAAGTAAAAGCTGACAACACTTCAGCAGAAGCTTAATCTCACAAGCAATTAAAACTAAAAAAATAAGCCTTCGAAAGAAGGCTTTTTTATTTGTGTTGATTCAACAAAAAGACAAGGAAGATTCATGAAACTTTTCAACACTAAGATTCTGGGAACAGGAAGTTATTTACCAGATAGAATTGTTACAAATGATGAGCTTTCAAAAAGAATAGAAACAAGTCATCAGTGGATTGTTGAGCGAACAGGAATCCATCAACGTCGAGTAGCTGACTTATCAAAAGGCGAAAGTCCAAGTGGTATGGCAAAAGAAGCAGCCTTGAAAGCAATCGAAGCTGCCAATCTAACAGTTAATGATATTGATATGATTCTTCTATCGGCAACAATGCCAGATCAGACGATGCCAAATACTGCCGCAGTTCTTCAAGAAAAACTTGGTATCACTAATAACTGCCCTACTCTTGATGTGAATGCTGCTTGCTCAGGATGGATTTATCTCGTGCCAATGGCCGATGCCATGATTAAAACGGGTCTTTATAAAAATATTCTCGTGATTGGTTCAGAGATGCTTTCTTCTTTTAATAATTGGGATGACAGAAACACATGCATCCTTTTTGGAGATGCCTGTGGAGCTGCAGTTCTTGGACGAGCTGGGGAAAAAGAAGATTCTCGAATTTATAGTTCTGTTCTTACTTGTGACTCTACAAAAAAAGATCATCTGACTCTTATGGCCGGTGGAGCATGCAAAAGAACCACGCATGAAATTCTCAATAATAACGAACAATGGATGACGATGAACGGTCAGCAAATCTTTAAGGCTGCCGTTACAACGATGGCGGCCCACGCTGAAAAAGTTGCTAAGGAAGCAGAACTAGCAATGGAAGATATCGACTGGTTCATTCCTCACCAGGCAAATCTGAGGATCATTGAGGCAGTCGGAACAAGATTCAATATCCCACAAGAGAAAGTGATCATTAACGTTGATAAGTACGCTAATACTTCTTCTGCATCAGTGCCTGTGGCACTTGATGAAGCTATCCGCAGTGGAAAAATTAAGCGTGGTGATAACTTACTGATGGCCGCATTCGGTGCAGGCCTTACAGCTGGTGCTGTTTGTTTAAAGTATTAAGGAGAGGATATGAAAGTTACAGTCGTATTTCCTGGTCAAGGGACACAATACGTAGGAATGGGTAAATCTTTTGCTGATTTTGATTTTTTTGAGAGGGCCAATAAAGCTGCAGGTTATGACTTAAAAAAACTTATGGTAGAGGGACCTGCTGATGATCTTAAGTTAACTGAAAATACTCAACCTGCGATCGTTGCTCACTCACTTATGCTTTTCGATAAGCTAAGTTCAATTCTAAAAAATAAACATATTTCTATTGAAAGGGTCCTAGGTCACTCGGTCGGTGAATACGCGGCACTTTCTGCTGCGGGAGTCATGAGTTTTGAAGAGGCAATTAAGGCCGTTCATTATCGTGGTAAATTCATGCAAGAGGCCACCCCTCAAGGTAAAGGAACAATGTATGCAATCTTAAAGCAGGAAGAAGCGACAATCCGAGAGGCCTGCGACAAGGCTTCAACTGGGTCAGAAAAAGTTTCACCTGCAAACTTCAATGAACCATCTCAGATCGTGATTTCTGGTGATAAACCGGCCTGTGAAAATGCCATTAAATTTATGGAAGAAAAAACCGGTGGAAGAGTTAAGGCCATTGAACTCCAAGTGTCTGCCCCTTTTCACTGCGCCCTCATGAAGCCAGCAGAGATTAAACTTAGATCAGTTCTTGATGGCATCAATTTTCAGAAGGCAAAATTTAATTACATCGCCAATGTTGATGCAAAAGAATATTCAATTGAGACAGATCCAAATGTGATTAAGGAGAATCTCCTTAAGCAAGTTTGTGGGAGTGTCCTTTGGACTCACAGTATTCAGACCCTAGCAGACGATACTCTTATTGTTGAATGCGGCCCAGGAAAAGTTCTCGCCGGCCTAATAAAAAAAATTAACCCTAATTTAAAAGTCATCTCATTAGATTCTGAGACAGGCTTTTCTGAAGTTGAGGCACTATGATTGCAACTTATTCTGATCTTAAAGACAAAATCATTTTAGTGACAGGAGCTGCCCGAGGAATTGGTAAATCAATTGCTTTGGCCCTTTCTGCTCAAGGAGCTCACGTCGTTTTTAACTACCGTGGAGATGAATCGAAAGCGATGTCCCTCAAGGAAGGGCTAGAAAAAGTTGGTGGTAAGGCAACTGGACTAAAGTTCGACGTTACAGATTATGAATCAATGACCAAGGCGATTGATGAATTTACGAAGTCTGTTGGACCAATTTCTGGACTAGTGAATAATGCCGGTGTCTCAAAAGACACTCTCCTTCTTCGCCTTAAGCCAGACGAAATATCATCCATTATTGATACAAATCTCAAGGGTGCGATGATGGTCACTCAGGCACTTTCTAGAAATTTTTTAAAAGCTGAAAATGTTTCTATTGTTCATATGAGCTCAATAGTGGGTCTCATGGGAAATCCATCTCAGGCAGCTTACGCTGCCTCTAAGGCCGGCCTCATTGGATTTTCAAAATCTGTAGCAAAAGAGCTTGCTTCAAGAAATCTTAGAAGCAATGTTATTTGCCCCGGATTTATCCAAACTGACATGACAGATGCTCTTAATGAAAAGGCCAAAGAGGAATATTCAAAGTCTATACCTCTTGGGCGCTTCGGAACTTCTGAGGAAGTGGCGAATCTGACCTGTTTTTTACTGAGTCGCGCGTCAAGTTACTTAACTGGCGAGGTGATAAAAATTGACGGCGGATTATACATCTAATAAATTACCCGGATCTCACTTTTTGGAGGATATTTTAATGGAATTACAAGACAAGGTAATTAAGCTCGTTTCAGAAGCAACTAAAATGGACGCAGCTAATATTAGCCTTAACACAAGCTTCGTTGACGACCTAAATCTTGATTCACTAGATATGGTTGAACTTATGATGAAGATGGAAGACGAATTTGGCGTAGAGATTCCAGAAGATGAAACTGAGAATCTTAAGTCAATCGGCGACATCGTGACTTACTTAAAAGCAAAATCTCACTAATTTGACCTTTTGATGGCCACCGAAAGGTGGCCTTCTCATTTCTGGACATAAAAATATGAAACTACATCGTGTTGCGGTCACCGGAATGGGTGCCATGTGTGGACTAGGTAATTCTTTGGATGAAGTCTGGGCAAATGCTCTTCTGGGCAAGTCCGGAGTTTCAACAATTGAACGTCAAAACACAGAAGGCTGGCCTGTTACCTTTGGTGGAGAAATTAAAAACTTTAAATTAAGTCCTGAGCTTATGGATCTTAAGGATCAAGATCGCTTTGATCTCTTTAATCAATACGCTCTTCACTGTACTGATGAGGCCCTAAGGCATTCAAAACTTCTCGAAGCTAACTACGCTCCTGAAAAAATTGGAATTATTTTCGGAACAGGTCTTGGTGGCTTCCCTCATATTGAATCCAATCACAAAATATTTTTGGAGAAAGGTGCAAGACGTGTTTCTCCCTTTTTTATCCCTTCAGTCATTCCAAATATGCCAGAAGGCTTAGTCTCAATTAAATGGGGCTTTAAGGGTATCAATTTTGCGATTGCTTCTGCTTGTGCCTCAAGTGCTCACGCAATAGGAATTGCTGCGACAGAAATTATGCTAGGACGCCAGGATGCGATGCTTACGGGCGGGACCGAGGGTGTAATAACTGGGTATACAATTGCTGGATTTGCTTCGATGAAAGCACTTTCAAAAAGAAACGATGAACCTCACCGTGCTTCTCGTCCCTATGATGTGGACAGAGATGGCTTTGTTATGGGTGAAGGAGCGGGAATTCTTGTTTTAGAAAATTATGAAAAAGCCCAAGCTCGTGGAGCTAAAATTTTGGCCGAAGTCGTTGGTTTCGGTGCTAGCTCTGATGCTAACCATATTACCGCCCCACATCCTGAAGGCTTGGGTGCACTCGTTTGTATGCAACAAACTCTCGATATGGCCGGAGTAAAAAAAGAAGAAGTTGGTTATATTAACGCTCACGGAACCTCAACCCCTCTCGGTGATGCAGCAGAAACTGGTGCTATTAAGAAAGTTTTTGGGGAGCATGCTTATAAACTTGCTGTGAGCTCTACAAAATCAATGACTGGACACCTACTTGGAGCAGCTGGAGGATTAGAATCCATTTTCTGTATTAAAGCACTTGAGACGGGAATGCTGCCTCCTACAATTAATTTAGAAAATCAGGACCCTGCCTGCGATCTTTATTATGTTCCTAACAAATCTGAAAAAAGAGATATTAAGTACGCACTTAATAACTCCTTTGGTTTTGGTGGAACGAATTCCTCGACTCTATTTAAAAAGCCTGAATAAAGAAGGCTCCTTTTGGAGCCTTCTTTAAAATATACCTACACCTAGAACTAGGGCGTTCATCAGGATAAAACCATTTAACAATCTTTGATAATTTCTTTCGGTGGTAAATTGGAACACTCGTTTACCTAAAAAAAAGCGAACAACTATGGCCGTGAGAGCGCAAAAAACATGGACCGACTTTAATGGTACGCCTTGAAACACAACCAAGTAGATAAATTGAATCATGGCCATGAGAGCATAATCTAAACTGACTGAGGCCAGGATTTTATTTTTATCATCATACAAACTTGAGGCCATGGGCCCTAGAATCGAGCCACCCATATTAGAAAGTCCATGAACCAAACCCATTACAAAAAGAACGAAAGGAATATTTTTTTGAATAGAGTGTTCAACTTGTGCTCTTAATGTTGAAAATGTTCTAACGAAAAAACTAAAGATCAGCATTCCTACAATGAATAACCTGATTTCAAACTTGAGATCAAACTTAGTCGCCGTAAATATTCCTAAAAGAAGAATGGGAATACAAAAAATCAAAAACTGAAGACGATAATTTTGATTAAGTTTTACGTTTCGAAAATCTCTTACTTGGCCCAAACTAATACTAATAGAAGCGGGAAGGAGGTACATAAGAACTTCTGTGTACTCATGGCCCATTAGTAAAAGTATCGGGGTTCCAAACAAAAGAAGACCAACCCCAAAAAGGGATTGAACAACTGACAGGACAAGGATTAAGAAGTAAATCTCCATAACTCATTGCACAATAGCAAGAGAACTCTTTGCAATCAATAGGTTGGATACTTGTTACAATTACAGAAAAGTCCTTGAAATCAGTAGGCACATAACCCCTTTTTTACATAAAATAGCCTGTATAAGGAGCTACTATATGTCCAAATACCTTGAATCTACTGACCCAGAAGTTGCCCACTTCATTAAAAAAGAACAGAATCGCCAAGAGCTTGGCCTTGAGCTCATTGCCTCAGAAAACTACTGTTCTCAAGCGGTCATGGAAGCACAGGGTTCCTGTCTTACCAACAAATACGCCGAAGGTTATCCAAAAAAACGCTACTACAATGGTTGTGAGTTTGTTGATGAAATAGAAACTCTAGCTATTGATCGTTTAAAAAAAATTTTTAATGCTTCTTACGCTAACGTTCAACCTCATTCTGGTTCTGGTGCAAATATGGCCGTTTATTTAGCGGTAATGAATCATGGTGATAGCTTTTTGGGTATGGATCTAGCTCAGGGCGGACACCTTACACATGGTTCTCCAGTTAATTTTTCGGGAAAGCTTTTTAAAGCATTTCATTATGGCCTTGATTCTAAAACTGAGATGATTGATTACAATCAAGTTGAAGATCTTGCAAAACGTGAAAGACCACGGATGATCATCGCTGGAGCATCGGCCTATCCAAGAATCATCGATTTTGAAAAGTTTAGTACAATCGCAAAATCGATTGGAGCCATTTTCTTAGTAGATATGGCGCATATTGCTGGTCTTATCGCAGCTGGATTACATCCCTCCCCTATGCCCTATGCAGATGTTGTGACGTCAACAACTCATAAAACCTTACGCGGTCCTCGCGGAGGAATCATCCTTTCAAATAATGAAGAACTTGGAAAAAAGTTTAATTCTCTCATTTTCCCAGGGATTCAAGGTGGACCACTTGAACATGTGATCGCTGCAAAAGCAGTCGCCTTCAAAGAAGCTCTCACGCCAGAATTTATTTCTTATCAAGAGCAGGTGATAAATAATTCAAAGATGCTCGCAAAAACCTTAATGGATCAAGGAATTGAACTCGTTTCTGGTGGAACTGATAATCACCTTATATTGGTTAAAACAGACTCCGTAAATATGTCTGGAAAAGAAGCGGGTGAAGTTCTTGAAAAAGTGGACATCACTTGTAACAAGAATATGGTTCCTAACGACAAGCGCTCTCCATTTGTGACTTCAGGAATCAGACTCGGGACTCCGGCCGTAACAACCAGAGGATTCAAAGAGAATGAAACGAAAATCATGGCAGACTTAATTGTGAAAGCTTTAAGAAATTCAACCAATGAAAAAGTTCTTCAAGAAGTAAAAAATAGTGTTCATGAACTTTGTCGTAAATTTCCAGTTTATAAATAAGGAATCAATATGAAATACCTTCTTCTTACTTTAGTTTTAGTTTCCTGCAGTACTAAAAAGCCAGAAACGACTCCTGTGATAGAGAGTGCTGGAGAAAGCGAAGCAAAACCGATAAGTCCCTATACCGTGCAACCTTGTTACTGCATGAAAATATTCAAACCAGTCTGCGCTGGCGGACAAAATTTTGGGAACTCTTGCGAAGCCGAATGCCAGGGGCACAAGACTTGGACAGAAGGAAGATGTAACAAAGGCACTAAATAATAAGGGGTTATATCATTTCAGCTATTTAGCTTCTCTTCTTGTTCTAAAGATGATAAACACGCCAGCATCAACCACTATATGTAGTTTAGGGTCGCATTATGAAATGTCCTTACTGTTCTGCTCCAGATACGAAAGTTCTAGATTCAAGAAATCTTGAAGAAGGTTGTGTCATCCGACGTCGAAGGAAATGTGAAACGTGCCAAAAACGTTTTACGACATTTGAAACGATTGAACTCTCTATGCCTATGGTTATCAAACGTGATGGTAGAAGAGAACCTTATAAGCAAGAAAAAATCCTTAAAGGGATTGAGAAGGCGGTAGAGAAGAGACCGATCTCAGCTGTTCAAATAGAAAGAGTTATCAACAATATAGAGAAGGCAATTCTTGATATATCTGACAAAGAAATACAATCCAAAGAGATTGGGAATCTTGTGATGATGTACCTAAGACACCTTGATCCAGTGGCCTATATTCGGTTTGCAGCCGTTTATAGAAAATTTCAAGATGTCGAAGAGTTTGTGAATGAACTCAAGCATGATGAGTATAATCAATTCAAAATTAATCCAAATATGAATAAGGATGATAACCGTGAGTACTAAGAGAGAGGCCCGTGAGTTTTGCCTACAATTTCTTTATCACTTTCAACTTCCCTCCTTTCAGGAGGATAAAAAACAAATTGATCAGGAAGAAATTTTTGAGAGAGTCCAGGAGTTCAAACAAACTCTTGATATTGATCTAAAAACAGATGCCCAAGTGTTTGTTGCCACGATGGTTAAAGGGATTTTGAAACATCATATAGAAATTGAAGAAATTCTGGTTAAATATTTAAAGAATTGGAAACTATCGAGAATATCAAAAATTGAACATACGATTTTCATCATGGCGATTTTTGAACTAAAGTACCACCCAGAGACTCCAGGGAAAGTGGTCATTAATGAAGCGATAGAGTTAGGAAAAAAATATTCTACGAAAGAATCTTCTTCATTCCTCAATGGAATACTAGACTCTATCTTTAAACAAGAATTAAAACGCAATGAGTGAACTCATTAATCACATCACACCTCTTACCCGAGGAATTATATGGCTTGTAGCTGAAGAATCTCCATCGAATCAGCATTATGCACATATTGATTACTTACTAGATGGTCTCCTCACCTCAAACCTCGTAACGGCAAAAAATCTCTCTAGTCGACTCGTTATTGGTGAAAACTTCAATAAACCTCTATATGTTATGATCATAAGAGAGATTAAGCGCCAGGAAATTGATAGTTTTGTTTCTCTTATTAAAAAAGATCTTGGCCCCGAAAATGACATCGCAGTCATCGATGAAACGAATACCCTTGAGAAACTAAAAAATGAACTCAAGGATATTCATACTCATCTTCGGTCAATCTAAATTAGAGAGAAATGACCTTAGCGAATTTAAAATCATAATCAGTCATCACTTTTTCGCTTACAAGTCCTTCACGATCAACAATAAATAATTTTCCAACTTGATCAATAAAGTAGTTGGTCCCAAGCTTAAGAATACTCGATATCTTTAATGATGATGGCAAGTCAGGCATCTTCAACTCACCTTTCTCAGTAACAGTGTAAAATAGATTAGAGGAGTCCACAAAGTAATTGCCTCCTTTTTTAATGAGTAATCCTACTCTTGCTCCTTCATGACTAATAACCTGACCATCTTTTGAAACGGTATAAAGAAAGCCTCGATTCGTCATAAAATAATTCCCACCAAAGGAGACTATTTCTTTTTTCTTAAATGGTCTGATCTTACTCTTCTGCACACTTCCGTCTTGCAAGACGAGGTAGAGATCTAATAGATCTTCCCCCCCTTTTGACGTGGTGGTGAAATAATGACCTCCAAAATTTTTTGCCTCTTTAAAATCAAGAGATTCACTTACTTTCAATGCGCCTTTGTTATCGATCGAATAGAGAAATCCATCCTGTGAAATAAAATAATTAATTCCTTTGCCTATGATGTTTTGCGGGATGGTTTCATACTTTCTATACAGGAAACCGTTCTCATCAATTGTTACGAGTATATTCTCTTCCTCGACGAAGTACTGCCCACCTTTAAGAGAAACTCTTTGTGGGTATGTGTAGTGACCGAAATCGTAGATGTAACCGAAGCTATCTGTTGTGAGAATGATTCCATTTTCCATAATAACAAATGACTGAGAGAATGCCTGAATACTAAAACACGAAAGAAAAAAAATAATTAAAAGCCTCATTTTATCATCTCCTGCTGAAATCAAAAGGAGCTGAACTATACAGAGGTCTTTTGTTATAATCTAGGTATTGAGTGAAAATTAAGAACGAAAGGCCAATGGCCTGAATATAGCTAGGATAACTTAAGAACTTTTTTAGAATCTCTATCTACATAGACAAAACTTTAGTATTTTTTAAGTCGTGCTGAACGAGTCTCTCTTCAACTAATCCGTTTTTATCGACAACAAATATTTTCCCATTGGTATCAATCATGTAATTTGCGCCGACTTTTTGTATCAAAGAAATATTGAAATTTTTTGGCAAATTCGGAATAAGTAATAATCCCTCTTCAGATATCGTAAAAAGAACGCCCGTTGAATCAATAAAAAAGTTCCCACCAGATTTTGAGATTTGAGATACTTTTATATCAGATTTAAGAAAAATGAATCCTAACTTAGAGACAGTATAAGTGTTCCCCATTTTTGTCTGAAAGTAGCTTCCGCCAAACTGGGTAATGTCAGAAGGATTTAAACCCTCTACATTCATTTTAAAATAATTACCCTTTTCATTTATAGTGTACATATCTACGAGTGGCTTTTTCTTTTCAGGCTTTACTAAAAAATAATTTCCACCAAACTGGATTGTTTTTTTGAATATTTCAGTATTTTCCTCGTATCGGTAATAAAAACCATCTTTATCAATTGTTACAAGCTCATCATCACCATTAATAAGGTAATTAAGTCCCTTCCCTTTTATTTCTTCGACTTCTAAATCTTTCTCGAAGAGTAATCCCTTACTATTAATTGTTACCAGTTTCTTATTTTCAACAAAAAACTGACCACCATTATGCTTTAGTTTATATGGAATATAGAAATGTCCAAAATCATAGACATATCCAGCTGTATCAGTTGTCAGTGTGACTCCGTTATTGAGAATCAAATAGGATTGGGAGAATGCACTTATAGAGAAAAGGAGAACGCCAGCTGTTAATAATTGTTTCATACGGCCTCATGATTTTAAGAACTGGCCGGATCCTACTCTCATCTAGGCGCAAAAACTATGGAGTCTAAAAATTTTATATAGAATTAAGTATTTGAAAAAATGAGGCCCCTACTCAAAGGGGCCCTATAAACTTAGTACTTTAGAAGATCTCTGGCAGCAATAAGGATTTTGTTCATATCAGGAAGAGTTGCTCTTTCAAGAATACGGTTAAATCCAACAGGGGTAAAAGTTGAACCGACTCTTCTGACAGGAGCGTCAAGATATTCAAAAGCTTTCTCATTGATAACACCAACAATCTCTCCTCCGAACCCGGCGAAAACTTTGTCTTCATGAACAACGAGAGCGCGATGAGTTTTCTTCACTGTAGCAACAATAGCATCGTAATCAAGTGGATTAAGTGAACGAAGATCAAGGACTTCAACTTCATAACCCTCTTTAGAAAGAACCTCAGCGGCCTCAAGAGAAAAATGGACTGTATTACCGTAAGTAATAATTGATAGGTGCTCCCCTTCGCGGCGAACACGCGCCTTACCAAAAGGGACTTCAAAATCTTCAGGAACCGGAGTCATGGCATATTTTGCGTTATAAAGTGACTTTGGCTCAAGATAGACTGTTGTACCACGGGATCTCATTGAAGTTCTTAATAGTCCAGCAGCATCATCAGCGAAGGCGGGAACAACAACTCTAATACCAGGAAGAGTACAAAGAGTTCCCTCGATATTCTGTGAGTGGTAAAGACCACCACCAATGTATCCACCAGAGGCGATACGAACAGTAATATTTGGTGAGAAGGCACCGTTACTTCTCCAGTAATCGTGAGATGTCTCTACCATTTGCTCCATGGCAGGCCAGAAGTAATCGGCAAACTCAGCACCTTCAACAACAATTCGGATCTTTTCATCGAAACGAGACATTCCATTCGCCGTTCCAAGAATAAAGTCCTCAGCAATAGGTCCATTGAACACTCGACTTTTTCCAAATTCCTGTTGCATCCCCTTAGTTACGTTAAAGATACCGCCCTTTTCTTTATTGGCGACATCTTGACCCCAAATATAGGTATCAGGATTATGACGGAATTCAGCTTTAAGAGTTCCATTAATAGCATCAATAAACTTTTTAGGCTCTGAAGTTTCATGATGAGTGCCATCAGTATATTTTCCTGGGATATAGGCCTCAGGTACGACGAAGTCAAAAATAGATTCAGGAGTTGGATTCGGAGCTTTTACTGCTTTTGTATGAGCATCAAGTAGAATGGCCTTAGCTTCCTCTTCAATTTTTTGAATTTCTTTTTCAGTGAAAATTTTTGCTTTTAAAAGTTCATTCTTAAAGTGTGGAAGAGGATCCTGAGCTTTTGCATCTGCACGCTCTTTTTCATCTCTGTACCACTCATGGTTATCAGAGTTGGAGTGATTTCCAATTCGAACACACTCTGCGTGTACGATCACTGGTTCATGTTTTTTAAGGGCATGTTCACGAGCAGTGATCATCGCGTTCATGGAATCAAAGACATCTTTTCCATCACACTTAATAATTTTTAAGTTTTTAAAGCCAGAGAAGTTATCCGCCACATGCTCATTTGCAGTTTGATCAGCTTTAGGCACAGAAATTCCATATCCGTTATCTTGAAAAACAAAAACGCATGGGAGAAGTTCTTTATCAGCTCCAGTGATCGCCTCATAACAGTAACCTTCTGATACAGAAGATTCACCTTGAGAAGAAAAGGAGACACCTTTATGGTTGTATGTCTTCATGGCCCGAGCGACACCCACGGCATGGAGGATGTGGTTACCAGTACAAGATGAAACATTATGAATATTCCACTCTGGTTTCGCAAAGTGATTAGACATGTGTCTTCCACCTGAGGCCAAGTCTGTTGCCTTTGAGATTCCGTTTAAAATCAGCTCTTCAGCTGTTAAACCAGCAGACAGTGCTGTCAGCATGTCACGGTAGTACGGAAACAAATGATCTGTTTTTTTGTCAAACACTTGGCCAATCGCCAATTGGATAGCGTCATGTCCAGCATAGGGAGCATGGTAAGACCACCCAAGGGCCTGCTTCAAATAATTCGGGGCGCGCTCATCTATCATCCTTCCCAGGATCATAAGATGGAGCCAATTCCCAAGGGTTTTCTTATCAGTTTTTTTAATGTCATGATGTTTCACGGTCTTTATTGTCATAATAGCTCCCACGTAAACGTGAACTAATTTAATAATTTTTGAGGTGTGAACGGTATCACAAGTGGTTTGAATCAGGCAATCAAAGGAGCTTTAAATAACGCAGGACAAACCTTAATCAATATCCCAGGAATGCAACGCCCCATTCCCTAAATTCGATCTCGCGTTTAATCTTGGCAGTAGGCCTATTTTCGGATGGATCCTGTGTCGGAAATGGTACTTCAGAAGCACTTTTTTCTACATCTAACTCATCCTTATGGGGAACTAGCACATAGAGAGTTCTAATAAAACTGTGCTGATCAACATCAATCTCAACCGGAAGTGCAGGATCGAGTTGGGCATTGTATTGAGGATAAATGCAGTAGTAAGAATAATCAGGAATTTTCACTCTCCAGTGCTCTTCAAAATCTTGCAGTGATAGATTGGAATATTTCATCTCTTTTAAGTCTTTTAGCATCCAATCAATGGCTTCACTCCTAGTCGTACAAACTCCCCTATCAAATTGCATTTTTTCTTTGGGTAGTCTCACATCATAAAAAAGATAATCGTATGCAGTATCATCGAGCTCAAATTTATCTTTATCCACAATTTTCCCACTCCACGTTTGAGACTTGGGTAGAAATGGAGTGGTCGCTAGAAAGCTTATTTTTTCTGATGAAGCGAATTTAAAATTAAACTTTTTATTTTTATGAATAGAGTCAACATAAACATTTGGCTTTGCTGCAAAGACATTACCACTACCCGGGTAATGATGCTGCTGAATCCCTGGGTAGCTCCAAGGTCCTGGGTAATTCAAGTTTGGATAATAAAAATTTCCCTGATGGGCCCACCATGGCTGGTACGCAGGCTGATACAAAGGGTACGGAAAATAAGAAAATGGATTTTGTGGCAAAGGAGAAATAGGCCCAAAACAACCTTGTGGCAACTGAGGTTCAGGATTAAATCTAGGTACACATTGATGGCCCACAGTTTGAGTCCAAATCCGCATCATCCCATGAGGACATTCTATCATCGCACTTCCCCAACTCTTGATGCTGAAAAATAAAACGAGAATCAATAATTTTTTCATTTTTTCTCCATCAAAATTGAGATGTGCGGATCGGATCCCCTAACACTCACTTTCTTCACAAATTCACAGCCAGCTTCATCGGAGGCCCTGACTTGATAATTCCCAGGCCTTACGTTGAATTTAAAAGTCCCACCCACAGGAACCAAGGTATGCATTAGTAAAAGACGATCTTTATAATTTTCTTTATCAAGCGAGAGCCAAATCATGGCCTTTTTCGAACAAACCTTATTCGCCTCAACTTTTCCCGATATAAAATGCTCAGAGGGGAGAGCAAACAAGATACTTGGGATGATTAGTAAAATAAGGCAGTACTTCATTTTGTATATATCGGAAAATGGGGCATTAATTTTAGCACACAATGACCGACTTAAAGCGTCGATCATTAATCGAAGAGCTTTCTCTTGATTAACTTCAAGTCTTCATCATAAACTGCCGAAAAATCGTTAACTTACTCATATATTTGGAGCACATATGGCCAAGACAGTAGCCGATGGATTTTTTAATGATCCACGTTTAGAACAAGCTAAAAAACTTATTAATGAAGCCCTTGGTGAGCATTCATCAAAGATAACTGGAGTTAAGACTGGCAATCCAGAACTTAAAGAATCCTATGATGCCCTTCTAAAAAAAATGGCAGATTATCGCGGTGGAGCTCTATTCTACAACTATCTTGGCTCTGGTATCGGTAATGGACCATTCGTTGAATTAGCGGATGGATCAGTAAAATATGATTTCATCACGGGTATCGGCGTTCACTACATGGGCCACTCTCACCCAGGAGTTATAAACGCTCAAATTAATGGTGCGATCTCCAACACTGTTATGAATGGTCACCTTCAGCAAAACACGGATACAGCTGCTCTTCTGGAGCTTATTTCAAAAGAAGCTTGTAAATATGGTTCCGCTGTAAAAAATGTTTTCTTATCGACATCTGGAGCGATGGCCAATGAAAATGCCTTTAAAATCATTTTCCAAAAACGTTTCCCGGCCAATCGATTTTTTGCTTTTGAAAAATGTTTCGCAGGAAGAACACTAGGTATGGCGTGGGTCACTGACAAAGCAGCTTACCGCCAAGGTCTACCAAAAACTCTAGATGTAGATTACATCCCATTCTATTGTGAATCTGATCACCAAGGCTCCATTGATCTCGCAGTCAATGCGATGAAAAAATACATCACTCGCTTTCCTGGTCAGCACGCAGGGTTTGTGATGGAAGTGATTCAAGGTGAAAACGGATCTTGGGTTGGGAATACAGAATATTTCGAGGCCCTCATTAAGGTTTGTAAGGATAACAATATCTCTGTTTTTATTGATGAAGTGCAAAGCTTCGCTAGAACCAGTGAACTTTTTGCTTTTCAATATTTTAAACTTGATAAACACGCTGATGTCGTGGCTGTTGGAAAGAACTCTCAAGTGTGTGCCACTCTTTTCACTGACGATCACAAACCAAAGCCTGGACTCATGTCTCAAACATTCACTGGTTCTGCTGCTCAAATAGCAGCTTCATACTATGTGATTCATTCAATTGTAACTGGCGGGTATCTTGGGGAAAATGGAAAAATCCAAAAGCTCCACGCAAAATTTAAATCAAATCTTGAAAAGATTTCAAAAAAACATCCTGAAAAACTCAAGGGCCCATACGGTATTGGCGCGATGGTGGCGATATCTGTTTTTAATGGAGATGAAGCCAAATCAAAGGCCTTTACGATTAAACTATTTGAAAATGGGGTCCTCTCTTTCATGGCCGGTGGTCATCCAACCACTCGTGTGCGTTTTTTAATGCCAGTCATGGTGACGGAAGAAAAGCACATCGATGAGGTTTGTGAGATTATTGAAAAAACCTTAAGTGAGATGAACTAACAATGTTTATTATCCGCCCTATTGAACAAAAGGATCTGGAAGGACTGATGGAGCTTCTCGAGAAATCGGGACATGGTCTCACGTCTCTTCCTAAAGATCCTGAAGTTCTTAAAAAGCGGATAAGAATGTCAGAACGCAGTTTTCTTCACCGAGAAGATGGGCCAGGTGGTGAGGATTATCTTTTTGTGATGGAAGAGTTATTCACGGGAAAGATTGTTGGGGTTTGCGCCATCATTTCAAAGATTGGTGGATTCCAACCCTATTATTTTTATCGTTTAGAAAAGACTCATCATGAATCTAAAAGTATTCATGTAAAAAATGATGTTACCTCTCTTCATTTCCATTTTATTCATAATGGCCCAGCTGAAATTTGCTCTCTTTACCTTCACCCGGATTTTAGAAATTCACAGAATGGAAGATTTCTTTCCCTGTCTCGATTTCTCTTTATGGCGGAGAACAGAAAATTCTTTGAAGATCAAGTGATTGCTGAAATGAGAGGTATGGTCAATGACTCTGGACACTCCCCTTTCTGGGACGCTGTCGGAAAAAATTTTTTCAAAATCGATTTCCCCACAGCTGACTATCTGTATGTTAAGAATAAGCGTTTTATCGAAGAGATGATGCCTAAATACCCAATCATTACAAATCTTCTTCCTGAAGATGCTCAGTTTGTTGTTGGTAAAGTTCATCCAAATACAGAGCCCGCCAAAAAGATTCTTGAGCAGGAAGGGTTTAAATTTTCGGGGCTTGTTGGAATCTTTGAACCAGGACCAGTTCTTATTGCTGAGGTCGATAATATTCGCGCGATTAAAGAAAGTGTTGTTGGCGAGATTAAAGAGATATCAGATAAAAATCTTAAATCTGAAGTTTTTATTATTTCAAGGACATCAGGCAACTTCCGTTCAGCCCTTGGAAGCATTGTAAAACTTAAGACTGGTGGATATAAAATTGACGGTGTGACTGCAGCGGCACTAAAGCTTCGGCTTGGAGATAAAATTAGGTTTGTGTCCTTTAGACCAAAAACTCCCGTAAAGAAAAAGACATCAAAGAAAAAATAACCTCGCCACACTCATGTGTGACGAGGATTAAAGAGTTACTGTCCGCGACTGGTACTTTCAAAAATCTTATCAGCTGAAGCCGCAACAAACCCCTGGTAGAGTTCCCCATTTTTCATAGGATATCGCTTTGCAAACTCATAATAACAAGCCGGGATGGAAAGCTTTCCATCTGAAAATTCAACTTCAATGTTATTAGCAAGAGTTGAAGATTGCTCGAGACAAACATCTTTAGATCCTTTAATTTCGCCACCACTTGAATTTAATTTATAGCCCTTATCTTTTAAGTAAGTATTAAGAAAAGAAATATCACTGAATTTTTTCAGAACATTGATAAATACGGTAAAGTGATTTGGCCGATATCCAAAGGCAGAAACCCAAGCTGCGTAGTCACTTTCCTTTAAAAGATCGTTGTAAGTTTTTGTTGAAACAATCCAAGGGCGACCAATTGAGGTGAAATCAAATTGATGCTCCATTCCCGCAGGAATCTGAGAGATGAGGGTATTAATTGTTTCTCTTAACGAAGCTGAAAACTCTTCTAGTTTTAATTCAGAAATAAAAATTTTTGGAAGTGTCTTGTCTGCATGCTCGAAGTGTTTTGCGTATAATTTCTTTTCAGGGAACTGGTAGTCGCCCATGTACTTATAGCCAGAATCTAAAAATGGTTTGGCAATCACATCAATGGTGACTCTTGGATGATTAAACGTTCTCAGAGCGATATGATCATTTTGGATCTCTTCACCCTCATTCATTAAAACGTCCCTGATCTTTTTTGCTAGTGGGTTAATGTTGATATAATCCACCCACATTTTGTCCAATAAACCTGTTAGAGTTTTAATCGTCATAAGTTTTCTCCTGAAATTTAACTGATCCTACCAAACTTCAAGCCGATACGGAATGATCCAAGTCATTTAACTCTGTGTATCATGGTGGGCTATTTAATTGAAAAAGGGTAAGATAGGTCAATTTTTAGACAAGGATTTTTATGCAAATGAAGCTTAAAGGCGATTATTTTGGTGGCCGATTCCATCTTCCAACTTCGGGCGGGATTCAAGAAAAAATCCTAAAACGTTGTCCAGGAGACTTAGATCAGGTCCTTTGGGAAGCGAACATCTCTTATGAGCACATCGATGCTGTCATAGAATCATCAATAAAAGGTTTTGAAACTTGGCGTAAGATGAGTTTTGAAACTCGGATTGGGTATCTAAAAAAATATCAAGAAATTGTACGCACAAAAAAAGATGAAATCGCGATGGCACTTGCCCTCGAGGTAGGGAAACCACTTTGGGAAGCTAAAACAGAAGCAGCCGCACTTGATTCAAAAGTATCTGTGACAATCACTGATTCTTTTGAACGGATTAAGCAGGAAACAATAAAAGATGTGATGCCAAAAATTGATGGTCATGTGGTTTATAAACCACTTGGTCCATCTTTTGTCATTGGGCCTTTTAATTTTCCTTGTCACTTGGCCAATGGGCAAATTCTTTCAGCACTGCTCGCTGGGAATTCCATCATCTTTAAACCATCTGAGAAAACCATTTACTCATCACAACTCATGATTGAATGTTTTCATGAAGCTGGCTTTCCTGAGGGAGTTATTAATTTTATAAATGGAACAGGACATACCGCTGGAAAAATCACAGGTGATAAAAGGATCAAAGGTATTTTCTTTACTGGATCACGCGGAGTTGGTCTTAAAATTCTTGAAAACACCCATAAGGATCTTAATAAGCTAGTCGCTTTAGAACTTGGTGGGAAAAACTCAACGATTATTCATCACGACACTAACATCTCCCATGCACTTCCAGAGCTATTAAGAGCATGTTTTCTAACCTCTGGGCAGCGCTGTACTTCAACTTCAATGATCCTTATCCATAGAAAAATTGAGCAAGAATTTATTCAAAAGTTCAAAGAAGTGACGGAAAGAATCAAGGTAGGTCACCCACTTTCAAGTCCAGATCCATTTATGGGTCCACTCATCGATGAGCATGCAGAAAAATTATATTTTGATTTTTGTAACTTCGGAAAACAAGAGGGAGCCGAAGAAATTGTTTCTCCGGTTAAGCTAGAAATGCCACATAAAGGATATTATGTGTCTCCCTCCATTCACTATGCAAAAAATCCAAACCTAAAAGGTAAATTCATCCAAGAAGAAATCTTTGGACCTAATTGCTTTTTTGTTCCCTACGACGATATTGAAGAGGCGATAAAAATTGCCAACTGTACTGAATACGGACTAGCTGCTTCTGTGTTTACTCGTGACTCAGATATTTACCAGCTTTGCCTTCGGGACATTGATTCAGGACTCATTAACTTAAATCGATCAACGGTTGGAGCGACGGCAAGACTTCCCTTTGGTGGACTTAAAAATTCTGGAAATCACAGACCAGCTGCTGTCTCAATGATTGATCATTGCGTAGGAACGGTTGCCTCTCTTGAAACTCTCGATGACACCAGTTCAAAAATTTCTGATGTTGTCGGATTAAAAGAATAAGATGAATGATAATCTTGATGAAAAAGAGATCCTAAGAAAAGAGCGTTGGTACGTTATCATTTTAGCAGCAATCCAGATTGTTCATATTCTGGATTTTGTTATCATGATGCCATTGGGCCCCAGATTTATGAGGGTTTTTAATATTGGCCCAACTGAATTTTCGACTCTTGTTTCGGCCTATACTTTTAGTGCTGGGATTGTCGGATTTTTTGGTGCTTTATACGCTGATCATTTTGATCGGAAAAAATTTCTGTTGTTTAACTTTGTAGGATTCATCATTGGGACACTTATGTGTGCTCAGTCCAATGGTTTTACCTCCCTTCTGATTGCAAGAATTATTGCAGGAGCTTTTGGTGGGATTTTAAATGCCAATGTACTTTCATTTGTGGCCGATCTAATACCTTTTAAAAGGCGTGGCACGGCAATGGGTGTGGTCATGTCTGCTTTTTCAATCACCAGTGTTTTTGGAATTCCAACTGGTTTATATATTGCAAATGCCTATGACTGGCATGCTACTTTTTACTTTATCTGCATTATTGCAGTAATTTTTTGGTTCCTTTCTCTATTAATCCTTCCCTCAGTAAAAGTCAGAACCGAGCCGAAATCATTTAAGGAAAATTTACTAAATTTTAAACAAATCCTCGTTCAAAAAGATTATCTTCAAAGCTTTCTTTTAACGAGTGTTTTAGGTTTTGGATTATTCATCGTAATTCCTTTTATCTCTCCTTACATGGTTAGAAACGTTGGTCTCACTGAGGCCCAACTCCCCCTTATTTATCTCATTGGTGGTATTTTCACGATCATATCCGCCAGATTAATTGGTAAGTTTTGTGATCAAATTGGTAGTTATAAAATTTTTAGAGTCGTTGCCTTTTTCTCTATTTTTCCAATTCTTGCACTCACCAACCTTCCTGCAGGTATACCTTTGTGGCTGGCGCTGACGGCGACAACTTTATTTACCATGAGTGGATCAGGAAGATTTATACCTGCAATGACAATTGTATCTGCCGTTGTTAAGCCGCAAGAAAGGGGGACTTTCATGAGCCTTGAAAATGCGGCAAGACAACTTTCTTCAGGTGCAGCTTCTCAGGTTGGAGGACTCATTATTGGTTCTACGGCAGCAGGAGCTCTCACAAACTATAATTATGTAGGACTCATTGGAATGGTGACCTCGATCATAGCAATCTACGTGGCGTTTAAGATAAAAATTAAGTTCAACTTGAGATAAACATGAGCGTTTCCTCACCACATTTAGCTGCCATTTCTGCCTTTACTCTGTGGGGTCTTTTTCCCCTTTATTGGAAATACTTTTCAGAAGTTAGTGCTTGGGATTTGTTTGGACATCGTCTTATATGGTCGTTTCTAACAGTCATGGGAATTTTATTTTACCAGAAAAAAACTCAAAACTTAAAACTGATTTGGGCACAGAAAAAAATAAGGAACATGCTGATTATTTCAGCATTATTGATCTCTAGTAATTGGCTTCTTTATATCTATGCTGTTAGCGTCGGCAAAGTCATTGAGGCGAGTATGGGGTATTTTCTTAATCCCCTTATTAATGTTCTTTTTGGATGGCTTATTTTAAAAGAGCATATCAGAAAGACTCAATGGCCAGCGGTTTTTTTGGCCATGATCTCAATAGCTTTAATGGCCTATCAATCTGACCTTGCCCATTTCCCATGGATCGCCTTAACGCTATCTTTAACTTTTGCTCTCTATGGAATTTTAAGAAAAATGACTCACGTGGGATCTCTAGAAGGTCTTACTTTTGAAACATGTTTTATTATTGGACCAGTTCTTCTTTATTGGTGGTTTCAACCTACGACACCTCTTACGATATTGACTCAACTAAGCGTTTTTAAAATCTTCATTTTATCATTATCGGGATTAATTACCTGTATCCCTCTTGTCCTTTTTGCCTATAGTGCCCGAAGACTTAAGCTTCAGACCTTGGGATTCATTCAATATCTTTCCCCAAGTCTCAAATTCATCTGTGGGCTTTTTATTCTTCACGAACCTCTTAGTCACGAAAAGTTACAATCCTTTATCCTTATTTGGATCGCTCTTGGATGGTACACAATAGAATCCTTTGTCTTTATAAAAAAACAAAGTCGAGTGATTCCGGTTACTGAATAGATATAACTTCTGATTTTGCAGATTCTTTTCTTAATTCTTTTGGAATATTTTTTGTAATCACTTTTACAATCGCTTTCTCAATTGATTTCTTTACAGAATGGGGTCCTGTTGCAAAAGAAATATTTCTCACTGGAACAAGATTTTTAAAGTCCTTCAAGCACTTTTGATCTAGAGGACTTAGATTAGTACAGGCCAAATAAGGTAAGACTGTAAATCCCATGGATGACTTAACCATGTTGATTAAGGTCTCGAGACTTCCTGCTTCAAAATAGAGGTGCCTGACCTTATCTCCCTTATTAAATTGGCAAAGTTGCAAGGCCTGGGACCTTAGGCAGTGTCCCTCTTTGAGTAACCATGCTTCTCTTACATCTAAATCTTTTTCATCCACATTTTTCTTCTTCAGGAATTCATGATCTGGTGAGAAAAAAATCTTAAATGGCTCAAAGAACAGATGTTCTTCTGAAATTTCTTTTACTTCTAATGGCGTTGCAAGTATTGCTCCGTCAATTTTTCCCTCTTTAAGAAGTTTAATAATTTCATCTGTCTGATTTTCAAAAATCTTTAATTCAACATGGGGAAATTCTTCGACAAACTTTTGAACAAATAGTGGCAATACGTACGGAGCAAGAGTCGGAATAACGGCAAGAAGAAACTCCCCTGAAACTTCTCCCCTAAGAGATTTTGATAGTTCTTCAAGTTCCTGAGCCCCCTGCATCACTTTACGTGCATTCTCGAGAACCCTCTTGCCCATTGGGGTTGGTTCGACAGGAGATTTAGATCGATCAAAGATTATTATTTGAAGATAGTCTTCGAGTTTCTGGATCTGCATACTTAAGGTAGGCTGTGTAACAAAACACTCCTTTGCTGCCTGTGCAAAATTCCGGCAACGATCAACAGCAATAATGTAATTTAATTGTGTGAGAGTCATATATACCTTTATAAAACTTCGAATTATAATTTAAATTGAATCATAACTTTCTTATGAGGTCGAATATGATCTTTGGTTTTATTCTGGGAGCTATTATCATTGGTTTTTTGATGCCTATACAAGCGGGACTTAATGCTGAATTAGCTCGATACCTAAAAAATCCTTTTCTCAGTATCTTAATGTCTCTTGGCACTGGTGCACTCGCCATTTCGCTGATTCTCCTTTTAAACGGTGGGTTTAACGATATCAAGAGAATAACTCAAATTCCTCCTCATCTTTTTCTTGGGGGGTTACTCGGAGTCCTTTTTGTCGGCTCCTCATTATTCCTCATCCCGAGACTTGGAGCGACGGCCATGATCGGCGCCTTTATTACGGGCCAACTTCTTGGATCGGTTATCATTGATCATTATGGTATTTTTGGATTCCAAATCTATCCCATAAACTTTTCAAGAATCGTAGGCGTAATTCTTCTTTTCGCTGGGCTTTTACTAGTGGTAAAGAAACCATCATGATCGAAAGTAATAACTTACATTTTCAATTTGATAAGCGTGGCATCGCTGGACTTCATGGGGTCACATTATCTATTGATGAAGGGGAAATTTTTGGAGTTATGGGTCCCAACGGAAGTGGAAAAACCACACTTCTAAAACTGTTATCCGGAGGACTTCTTCCCCAAGCTGGCACGAGCCGAGTTTCTGGTGAAGTTGCTCTTTTTCCATCCACAGAAACACTGGTGACTAGTAACGTCCAAAAATATTTAATAAGCTCAATTACTCTCGACATTGATGAAGAGAAAAAAATTCAACTCGCAAGAGATCTCGCTGACACATTTGAATTCACTTTCCAGTTAAGACAAAATTTAAATGAACTCTCATCGGGTCAAAAACAAAAAGTTCTATTATCAAAAGAACTTATTAATAAACCTTCAATTTTATTTTTAGATGAACCATTTACTCACCTAGACCCTTTTACCAGAAAAGATATTCTCTCATCGCTTTTTGAGTATATTAAGCATCAAAATATAACTGTCATCTGGATAACTCATGATCTTTCTGAGGCTTTTAAGTTTTCTGATCGTATTGGTGTTTTAAATTTTGGAAAGTTTGAACAAGTCGCTAGTCCAATCGAATTAGTTAAATCTCCAAAAAATCTTTTCGTTGCTCAGTTTGTGGGATACAGAAACTTTTTTCCGGTCAAGAGATCGAACAACTCCTGGATATCTCCTTGGGGAGAAGTGCCAATGGAATTTGAGGCTAAAGAAGATGCCCTATTGATCGTTCCAGACAATGCTTGGAGTTTTTCACAGGACGGAGTCGAGATGAAAATCAATAAAATCTCAGCTGAGAAACAAAAAATGGAATATCAATTGCTCTTTAATGATCAAAAAGTTTTCCTCACCCTGGGACCTAAGCCGCAACTTCTCAAGGTGGGAGAATCCATAAAGCTTTCTCCGAACCTATCCGAGTGTTTTGTTATTTCTCTTTAGACAGGACTAAATAACAAAGTAATTTTGAATACTTACCTCGTCCCAAAAATGACTCTCCCCCTAGTCTAAAGGACCCCCCTATGATAGAAGTCATTTTATGGCCGTAACATATTTTGATAAAGACAAATACCAAAGAAAACCTGAATGGTTAAAAGTAAAGCTTCCTCAAGGGGAAGACTTCAAAGAGATTAGAGATAATCTGCGCGAAAAAGGTCTTGCAACAGTTTGTGAAGAAGCGAAATGTCCAAACATCTCTGAATGTTGGAGTGCTCGTACTGCGACGGTGATGATCCTTGGTGACACTTGCACCAGGGCCTGTAAATTTTGTCATGTAAAAACTGGAAATCCTAAGGGCTTTATTAATCACGAGGAAATTGAAAATACCTCTAAGATGGTGGGCCTCATGTCTCTTCGTTATATTGTTATCACTAGTGTTGATCGAGATGATGTTCCCGATCATGGTGCTGGTCACTTTGCTGCAGTCGTTAAAAGAGTCCATCAAGATCATCCAGAAACGAAGGTCGAAGTTCTTATTCCTGATTTCGGTGTAGAAGAAGAAAGAATGCATGTTCTTGCTCAATCTAATCCTTTCGTGATTGCTCAAAATATCGAAACGGTAAAGCGCCTCACGCATCCAGTACGCGATCCTCGAGCTGGCTATGATAAGACTCTTTCTTGTTTAAATTTTTACAAAAAGAATTATCCTCATATCCAAACCAAAACTTCGCTCATGGTAGGCTTGGGGGAAACCTGGAAAGAAATCCAAGAGACCCTAGAAGATCTTCGTGCTATTGACGTCGATATCGTCACATTTGGACAATACCTTCAACCAAGTAAAAGACATCTAAATGTAGAAAAGTTCTACACACCAGAGGAATTCGAGGAATTAAAGAGAATGTCTCTCAAGATGGGGTTTAAGTTTGTTGCAAGTGGACCTCTTGTCAGAAGCTCCTATAAAGCAGGGGACTTTTTGGACTACGTAGAAAACAAAGAATAATGATGAAGGCACTCATAAGTCAGGCCATCAAACTTAATGATTATTCTCTTCACGAATCAGATTTAATAAATCTAAACGAGAGAACGGTTGTCGTTAAAAAATGGAACTGGGATTATGATCTTTCACATAAATTTCAAAGAGAAGCTCTCAAATTAGTCCAAGAAAGTAGCAAGTTAAGAATTCTCATATGCTGTAGCCATCCAGAAACACTCACTAACGGCAGAGGGCTCCAAAAACCAAGAAAGGGTGAAACATTAAACTTGGTTGAATTTAAGGCACAAGATCATAAGTCCCTACCCTACCCACTCTTTCAAATTGAAAGAGGTGGAGGGCTGACGTTTCATCATCCAGGACAGTTTATATTTTATCCAATTGTGAAGTTAAATCCTTCCACCCTGTCCTTGTCAAAAATGATTGATGAAATTTTTGATTTCACTATTGCTGTTCTTAACTCATGGGGAATAGAAAACTTAAGTCACGAAAATAAACTCTTGGGACTTTGGCACCATCATAATAAATTGGCCTCCATGGGAATTGCTATTGAGAAATTGACGACCTTTCATGGTATGGCGTTAAATATTATAGGAAATAAAGAGATGGTAAAAACCCTCTCGGGCCTTAATCCCTGTGGTCTAACAGCTGAAACTTATACTTCAGTTGATGCCCTGACCATCCTTCCAAATTTACCATTAGAAACGTTCTGTGATGATTTTTTAAATAGGATTCAATATGAGTGGAAATAGCTTTGGACAACTTTTTAAAATAACCACATTTGGTGAATCTCACGGAGAAGCTCTTGGAGTGGTGATTGATGGTATGCCTGCAGGAATTCAAATTAATCTGGACGAATTAAAAAAAGAACTTAAAAGAAGGGCCCCTGGACAGCATGCTGTTCATACATCACGGAAGGAAGAAGATCTTCCAGAGATTCTTTCGGGGATATTTGAAAATAAAACCCTTGGAACTCCCATAACGGTTATCGTTAAAAATACGAATCAAAGAAGCCAGGACTATGCTGCACTCAAGGAAGAATACCGACCAGGGCATGCAGATAAAACAACCATACTAAAATATGGTTTCAGGGATCATCGCGGCGGTGGAAGGGCCTCAGG
Organism: Bacteriovoracaceae bacterium; assembly: GCA_947441615.1. Lineage (GTDB taxonomy): Bacteria > Bdellovibrionota > Bacteriovoracia > Bacteriovoracales > Bacteriovoracaceae > Peredibacter. The sequence continues at coordinate 37,734 of CANEUH010000020.1, forward strand.
TCGAGAAACTCTCGCTCGAGTCATTGGGGGATATTTTGCAGGACTTATTATTCCGAAAGTTTCCTTTTATGCCTACATTGAGGAAGTGGCCCATTTTAAAATGAAAGAGAAGCCGAAAGATCACTCCGTTGATCGAGGTGAGATAAATATTCCTGATAAAGATCTTTCAGATGAAGTGATTAACTTCCTTAAAGTTTGTAAACAAAATGGTGAGTCAGCAGGTGGCATCGTCACCTTATCTATACTTCACTCACCAACAGGTCTAGGTGAACCCGTTTTTGATAAATTAAAAGCAGACTTTGCAAAAGCGATGCTCTCTTTACCTGCCTGTATTGGAATGAGTGTCGCCTCAGGGTTTGAACTCACAAAACTTCCTGGCTCACAGATGTCGTCGGATTCAAAAAATTTTGGAGGCATGGAGGGCGGAATTTCTAACGGAGAGGAAATAGTTCTTAAGATGGCTTTTAAAGCTCCCTCCACAATAGGTGAAAAAGCAAAGCAAGGAAGACATGATCCATGTATACTTCCAAGAGTCATCCCAGTTGTTGAATCAATGGCAAAAATTGTTATGGCCGATCATTTTTTGAGGCAGTCTGCTTATGAGATTTTTCACTCTTAAGATAAGCATCCGTTAGAGCAATAAGCCCCTCTGCTTTTTTTCTAAGAACCTCAAGACCAGAGGTTTTCTCCGTGGGTGATAAAGTTTGCTTTTCACGATCGAGCCATCGCCAAAATTTATTATTATGATAAGCGCCTTCTTCGTTTGCAATAATCCCAGAGCTATTCAAAGAAAAAGAAGGTTCAGAAAAAAGATCTTCCCCTAGTTTTATGTAGGACTGATTGGACAAAGCTAAATTAAACAGCGTTGGAAAGATATCCTCATGAGAGCCAAATTTACTTGGATCATGATCTTTAGGTCGATAATCTTTAGGGATAGAAAGGAAAAAAGGTACTGCGTATCTTTTAAATTCCTGATCCTGGTCAACACCTTTAGTGATCCAATAACTATGGTCTCCAGTAAGGGCCACAATCGTATTTTCATTCAAAGATGAAGAGTTAATTCGTCCAAGAAATTCTGCCATCTTTTGATTTCCATACTGAAGTCCAGTAAATCTCATCCTCGCAAGATTTTCATCAACTGTCAGACCCGAAAGTAAATCTGCGCCCAATTCAATTGGGCGGGGCTGATAAGACGAGGGGTATTCAAAAGGTGGGTGGTTTGACGTGGTCAAAACAAAAAAGAACTGAGGCTTTACTGCTGTCCTTAGTTGCTCTTCTATAAATGAATATAGGTATTCGTCGAAGATCCCCCACTCATTACCTAAATCTTTCTCTGAGAGATGATTTAATTCAGGCATGGACTCTTTAATCTCATCAGCTCCCCAAAGTTTCTGGTAGCCCTGCTGTTTTAGAAATTTCCCTAAATTTCTCCACCCAAGTTTTCCCCCATAAACGAAGTGAGTATCATAACCACTTTCGTGAAAGGGCCTCTGGCCTGAAGAACCAAGTGAGGTTTTCATAAACTGAGACTCTGATAGAAATCGTGCTCCAGGCCTTATGACTTGCGAAGTCGCAACAGAGACAATACTACCGATCGTTCCATTTTCAGCTGGTAAAAAGTTTTTGAATAATATTCCACGATTAAAATGCTCTTTTAACTCACCTAAGATTTGAAACTTTTCTGAGTCAGAATCATTCCAATATGTACCAAAACTCTCCATCACAACTAAGACGACATGAGGTGGCCTAGTTTTTAGAAAAGAATTTTCTTTTGTTCTTGCCGTCAAAGAAAGTCGAATATCATCATGAAGTGGTAAGCTCCCTCTCACGCTTTTATATGCGTCTTTCCAGTCTTTAAAGCCATACTTTTCGAGGTAATCAAAGTTATCTTTACCGAATGTTTTTCTGATTTTTAAAGCTCGGTTTAAGGTCAAAGCGCCGTTGAGTGATATCTCATTAATAAATTCATTTCGACTTAGATGGGCATCTTCAATAGACAAAGGAAGTCGAGAAAAATTCCCCCGCCCAAAGAATGCAAGGGAAATGAGACCTAATATAAAAGTTAAGGGCATCTTTAGAGAAAAAGACTTCGCCTTTAGATCAAAATCGAATGGAGAGAATAAAAACTTAATAAAGCGATAGACTACAAAATGAATCACCCCTAGTAAGGCAATCCATAATATGAGGTTGTAATTCTTATAAATGCTGATTAAAAGTGCTGTTGTGTCGTCCTCAAAAAAACCAAAGAAGAGAACATTTAAATGATCTTGAAAATAGGAATAAAACCCATAGTCAAATATCACAAGCCAAATCAATAAGTAATTTCCAAAGACAAGGGACGACAGGGTCATAAAACGGATAATTTTTATTGGTAATTTTCCAGGTAAAAAGTATCCAATATTTAATAAAAGAAAAGGGATTATTGTTATATACGAAACAGGCATTAAATCAAAACGTAGTCCTAAGAACATCGCCTTTTTTAAATCTGCCGAATGAGAAAGTAGTGTTGAAATTTCTCCAAAATTTAAAGCAAAAAAAACACGAGCAAGACTCATTAGAGAAAGTGAAAGACAAAACAAGAAAGTAAGATTTTTTAACCAGCGCCAGTAATATTGTCGAAATGATAAATTCATATGGATGCCTCTAGAAGATCTATCATAACAATCAATCGTATTGATTGACAATTATTCCTCTTCGGTATCCTCACCAAACATAAGATTTCGTTCAAAGTCCTCTGGTTTAGTGGCATTACTTCTTGCCTCTTCCATTGTGATAAGACCTTGCTTGTAGATTTTAGTAATATGTTGATCAAAACTCTGAGCACCCGAACCAGACTTTCCGCTACCTTTTTCAATATAAGTATATATTTCTTTTGTTCTTAAAGGATCCATAATTGACTCTCGAATACCTGGATTATTTATCATGATTTCCTGAGCAGCAACTCTTCCCTTTCCATCAGTGGTTTTTAAAAGTCTTTGTGAAATTGTTGCGTGAAGATTATCAGCAAGTCGAGTGCGGACAACATTTTGCTCTTCTGGAGGAAACATCGAAATTAATCTTCCGATTGTACTTAAAGCATCAGTTGTATGGACAGTACCAAACACTAAATGTCCAGTTTCTGCCGCCTTAATTGCAATTGAAATCGTTTCAGCGTCTCGCATTTCTCCAATCAGAATAATGTCAGGATCCTGCCTTAAAGCTGATCTCAGTGCAGAGTTAAAGTCACTCGTGTCCTGGCCAATTTCTCTTTGAGTGATTCTTGCCTTAATTGGTGTATGAACATATTCAACGGGATCTTCAAGCGTCAGTACGTGAACAGCAGATGTTTTATTTATATAATTAATCATCGCTGCAAGGGTTGAAGATTTACCAGATCCGGTGGCCCCAGTGACAAGAACAAGACCAGCATTAGCAGCCGCAATTTTGTTAATGACAGCTGGGAGTTTTAGCTCTTCAGTTGTCGGCACTTTATCACTAATAATTCGGAGAATAATTCCTAACTTGCCCTGGTACCTCATAATGTTAAACCGAACCCGGCAGACATTTGGAACAGAGAATGAGCCATCATGCTCTTTAAGAACATCTATCTTTTTTAAAACATCAGCATCTTTAATCATTAAAGAACACATTAACTTCATGTCCTCTGGAGTCAGTGGATCTGACTTTACTTGAATGAGATCACCACGCAATCTAAAGCATGGTTTTTCATCTGTTCTTAAGTGAATATCACTCGCACCTGTATTGGAGGCAGATTTGATGATGTTCATAAAAGTTTCTTTTGTAAGCGCCATTTTTACACTGATCTTTTTTTGGTTTTACAGCTTATCGCCATAAAGCTTGGTAATCTTAAGAACCTGATAATAACCGACAAGAACCATTAACTTTACTAATCTTTTGAAATCCCGATAAATAAGCATGTCCCAATTATGGAAAGCTGAGAAAGTATTTTTTAATGGAGATGACTACTTTGATAGTCTTTCTCAAGATATCGACCAGGCAAAGAATTTCATCTCAGTTGAGATGTATATCTTTAACGATGATGCCCTAGGAAAAAAAATTGCGACTCATCTTATTATGGCCAAACAGCGTGGGGTGAGGATTCAAATTATCGTCGATGGAATTGGAAGTTATAGCTTTTTCAACCGACTTTATGATTTCTTTATAAAGAAAGGGATTCAAATAAAAATATTCAATCCGCTTCCTTTTTATCATCCGTATTTCGGTAAAATTACTTTTCTCAAAAAACTTTATGTTCTTGGAGCAAGACTCTGGAGGATTAACAGGAGGAATCATCGCAAGATTGTGACAATTGACCAGCAAATCATGTACACGGGAAGTTTTAATATTACTGCAGAACACACATCCCTACACTCTGAATCTCCTTGGCTTGACCTCGGAGTTAGGGTTGAAGGTGATCACGTCAATTTTGCTGTACTTAACTTTAAGAAAGTTTGGAAATTTAGAGATTATTTTAAATTTAAACGCCAATATAAAAACTCAATCATGATGAATTGGCGCTTATCACCGCTGAGACTTAATCAGACAATATTCATGAAAAGATTCTTTTACAAAAATTTTATTCAGCGTGTTCAAAAATCACAAAAAAGAATTTGGCTAATGACCCCTTACTTCATACCAAAGAGGCGCCTAATACGCGCCCTAGGAAAAGCCGCCAAGCGTGGAATCGATGTCAGAATAATTATTTCTCAAAAAACAGATGTGAAATTCTTCAAATGGCTTCAATATTTTTATTACAACTATTTATTAAAAAAAGGTGCGAAGATCTATCAATACACTGACTCTGTTCTTCATGCTAAAAATTATATCATTGATGATTTTATGACCATTGGCTCAACAAATCTGAACCACAGGAGCTTTATTCATGATCTTGAGGTTGATTTGGCGATACAAGAGGAAACTAATAAAATACAAATAGAAGACCATTTTCAACGCTCGTCAGATACACAGAAAGAGATTACACTTGAGGGAATGAAACAAAGGCCTCTTTGGGATCGTTTTTTATCTCGAATTTTTTTTCTTATAAAATATTGGTCATAAAATGAAACTTAAAATTCTCTCCTATAATATTCATAAGGGTTTTACGATTGGTAATCGTGATTTTATCTTAGAGCAAATCCGACTTGCCTTAAGAGAAACGAATGCTGACATTCTTTTTCTGCAAGAGATATTGGGTGACCACCAAGATAAGAAATGCCAAATACCAGACTGGAAAACGGCAATCCAGTTTGAGTATATTGCAGATAGCGTTTGGTCACATTTTGCATATGGAAAAAATGCTGTCTATCCGGAAGGACATCACGGGAATGCAATTCTAAGCAAATTCCCAATCGTTGAATGGCAAAATCAAACGATTTCAACCAATCGTTTTGAGCAACGGGGATTTTTAAAAACTAAGATCATGATTCCAGAACTTGAAAGAGAAATTATTCTTTGCAACACTCACCTCAACCTGACTCAAAGAGGTAGAGATCAACAAGCAGAAATGATTATTAAAAATATGGCCACTGAAAAAGATTCAGAATGGATTCTGGTTGGAGATTTTAATGACTGGAACAAGAAACTTTCTCCAAGAATTGAAGCTGCTTTAGGCGCAAAGGAAGTCTTTAAATCACTCCATGGAAAATATCCTCCAACATTCCCCTCTTTTATGCCCATCTTATCCCTAGATCGAATCTTTGTTCACAAGTTAAATCCCGTTAAGGCAATTTGCCTGAAAGAGCCACACTGGAGAAATCTTTCAGATCATCTTCCACTTTATGTTGAGATTGAACTCTAAGATTAATTTATTGAAAACTTATGGCCATCACTAAAGGCGAAAGTTTTACCGACAAATCGTAATTCTTGTCCATTAACGACAATTCCAGCACCATCGGGACAGGCATAGATAATCTTATTTTTAATTTTTGAATATTTCTTAAAAACAGCATCATAGCGGGAGGAATTTTTAAAATGGGGAAAGAAGCAAAAATCTACTAAGTTTAATGCCGATAAATTCTTTATTCCAACATTGTTTTCATCCCTATCAAAATCTGGGTATGCGGCCATCTCAATATTTTCGGTCATCATAATGGCACCAGCTGAGAGGCCAGTTAATACGCCACCTTTTTCAGCAAATGACTTCAAATCTTTTAGAAGCTTCGCTTTTCTTAAGCTATGAAGAAAATAGAAGGTATTCCCTCCGCCCATGTGAATAGCATCACTTCTCATCACTTCTTGGAACATAATTCTGTCAAAGGGAACGTCTACAGGAAAATGGATAAAACGGCTTATTTTAAATTTTGAGTAGTGTTTAACAAAGACTTTAAACTCCTGCTCAGATAGATAGGAAGAAGAAGGTATAAAACTAACGACAGGATTTTTTTTTCCAATAAGTTCTATAAAGTTTTTATCAAGGCTCAGATTTTCTTTATCATGACCACCGCTATAAAAAACAAGCTTCATATCCCCTCACGACATTCTCGAACAATAGAATAGATATTCTGCATGATGTTCTTATGTCGTGGAAGTACTTCGTTACTTATTTTTTTCTGATCAGGGTCTAAATTTTGATAACTTGAAAACTCTTGGGCAAGTTTAAATAGTTCATCTGCATTGAGTTTGGGCCTTAATTTTTGTACTTTCTGGACAATATAAGTTATTGAATCTCCGGTCACCCGGTCATACTTATTAATGATCGATGACCTCATTGTAAGTTCAAGTAGTAACTGAGATCTATTCTGATGAGATTCTTTTTCTACAGCAGAAACGAGGGCCATATAAGAGTTCTGAAATCGATTAATTTGTTTCTTTCTTAATTCAGTTAACTTTAAATCTCCTTTTTTTGCATAAGAAGACTTTATAACTTCCATAAATTCCATATGCGATAGCGGAGATTGCCTCGTTAGGTATAATTGAGGGTACTCTCTGAGAATATCTCGCATACAGAATACTGCGTCTCGTGTAACTCCATCAGCAACCTTATAAATGCCCTTTCTCGATTTGGCGCGCTCAAAATAGGTAAAGGTTTTTCTGAATCTAGTAACTAGATCTTTATGATTTTTTAAAACTAATTCCTGTTGATTCTTTTTAAATCCTATCTTTTGAATAAGATTTCTTTCCTTACAGTCTGTGAAATGCTTATCAAAGTATTTAATAACCTCATGATGTTTAAACTGAGATAAGGATTTCTTCTTCCCAGTGGTTAAAAAATCAGCAATTTGTACAAAGCACTGAACGATATATTTTGCTTTTAATTTTTGTTCTAGTATCGATGTTGAGAATCTCTGAACATCATCATAGCGATACTCAGCATGAAATAGTCCGAACTGACGGATGGAACCATAATCAATGATTCCTCCATCCATTAAAATATTATCTCCATCCCAATCTAACCAACAGAAGATATATTCATCTTCAAATTTCGCTGCTGTTTCAGCAAAACATTTTGCGACCTGATGAGCGAGATAAAAGTATTTCTCTTTATCGTTTTTAAAGGTTGTTTGAGACCATTGTTTATTCTCTATTTGGCGAGCAATATGATAATCAGCGACATTCTTTAACGTTTTAAGGTTACCCTGTTTAAGGTGGCCAAAGAAGTGGCTGGGTCTTAGTAAATTTGGATTTGCACGAACGTTTATCGAGAGGCCTTTTTCAAATTCAATAATCGCAAGAACTCTTTCCGTTTTAAACCCGTTTTTCCCTAAGACTTCGGAAAAGAAAAGAGTTTCCAAACCTTCTCCGACTTCGGATAAACCGCAGCCATAAGAGATACTGGGATCGCCAGTTTGATAGAATTTTTTATTTAGATTGGACGCTGGTGATAATTTCGTTGCACCAGTTCCACAACTAGAAATATCCCACGTGACTCCATTGCTTCTGATGGTTCCATTCCATATAGATCGTCCGTCACCTGATGTTCTTCCACATTTATCTGGATGCTGAAGCTGAAGGTATCTCGTTGCCATGAATGTGTTAGGAAGAATTTCGTCTTCAGGAAATTTTATTTTATTAATGACATCATACTCATTAATAATCACGATACTGAAGGTCTCTAGAATTTCTCGTTCGAGGTCAGGATTTAATTGATGTAAGTGAGACTTTGAAATAAGCCCCATTTCTTTGGCGAGATCAAAATTAAAGAATGCAACTTTGCCACCCTTCTTATACCTGGCCTTATACTCTACTCTCCCGCCCGGCACCTGCGACTTAAATGGATGTTCACCATTAACGCGGGCAAAACTTGAGTAAGAACGTTTACCGACTTCGTCTAAAGAATTCTTCTTTGCTTGATTCATTTACTTATCAATCCTTCGATAAGGTCCTAAACATAATTCTTATTTAAATTATAGGACCGAACTCGATTCTTGACAAAAAAAATTTGCAAAGGGGAAAAATTCGCCAACTACTGAGCGACACTGTCAACTAAGTTAAGAAACTTTTGTCGGTAAATACCTTGGTCATGATGAAAAACATCAATGTGCTTACCGTTAGGCAATTCCCATAACCATTTTTTTGAACTTAAAACCCCCTCATAGATATGTTTTCCAAATTTTGGAGGAACAACCTTATCCTTGAGGCCAACGATGCTAAGAAGAGGTGTACGAATTTTATGGTAAACATCATCAGCAGCAAACTCATCAGAAATAACCATAAGGGAGATCGGAGAAAATGGAAAAAGAAACCATTTAGAATTTAGTTTATCGAAAGCAATATCCCGATAGGATGCAAAAGCTGAATCCATAACGATCAAATGTATCTTGTCCCAATTCTGCCAGTCTGGAATTGCTCTTAATGAGATTGCACCTCCAGTACTTTGTCCATAAACGATAAACTTATCACCCCCATATTTATTGTGGTAAATAAGTGAAGTCTCTAAAGCCGCTAAAGCATCTAAATAGATTCCCTTCTGACTTGGTTGCCCATCGGATTTTGCATAACCCCGATAATCAAACGTAAAAAGGTTGTATCCAGCTTCAACAAGCCAAACCAAACTAAAAAAATGAGTTGATATATTTTGAGCATTTCCATGAAACTGAACAATGGTCCCTTTTTTTCGAGGCCCCCTCGCTGGAAAGAACCAACCGTGCAAGATTGTGCCATCTTTGGATTTAAAGTAAACATTCTCGTAGGTTAGGTTGTAGTCGTGGGGGTCCGCAAAATGTTTGGGAGAGGGTTGGTAAAAGAGATTTGAACAACTTCCAAGAAAGAATATAGCTGAAAAGAAAAGAAGGACTCTCATTGTTACCTTAATCAAAACTTAACAAACCTAACACAATCCTAAAGTGCAATTTTCAACTGAAAATATAAAACTAATGAAGAGGTCAACAATGCAAATACTAGCACGCTTAGGAATTATTCTTTTATCGCCTTATCTCATTATCGTCTATTGGAGAAATTCAATACGAGAAGTTGGGGATATCCATGCCAATTATGATCTTCATTTTGAGTAAAACTATTCAACATCGAAGTCAAAATATTGAGCAGGATATGGCTCAGGCTTGTATGAAAAATGCCACCACTCCTGGTGAAAATTCTTAAAGCCTCTACTCTCCATTAATTCCTTTAAAATCATTCTATTTATCTTCTGAGCTTCAGTCACAAGGTTTGATTCTGTATGTGAGATTGTGTCAAAAAAGTCAAAACCACTTCCCATATCAAGGTCTCTACCTGTCTCTAAATCAACGAGAGTCAAATCAACGGCACTTCCTCTAGAATGTGAGGATTGTTTTGCTATAAATCCTTTTTCAAAAAGCTCTAGCCTCGTAAATGTGGGATAATAAAGTTTTTTTAAGCTAAGATTATCTTCAGGTCTTTTTGCCCAATCTTGGAAAAATTGAACCGCTTTGACGGGTCTGTAACCGTCAAAAATTTTCAAACTTAAACCTTTTTGTGTAGCTGCCCTCTGAACTAAGCAAAGAGCGTCAGCGGGAATTTTGGCAAGATAAGCTTTTTGCGATTTGTAACCTTTTACAATTTCACCCGTAAAATTATCTCGAGTACTATAGCTTGCCTGAATTTTTATGTCAGGACAGTACTCTGACAAAGATATGAAGTCTGGATTTGGATTTGCCATAAGATTTCCGGTAAAGAATAAAAGTAATAAATATTTCATAAATTTAGTTTTACCTATTCATAGAAGTACTGCAAGCCAAACTCGGAGATAGGTAGCCATTTATTAGAGATTTCAATAGTTTTTAATTTTGAAAACAAGGAAATTTTATCAGACTGATGATACCTGGCTTCAACTTCATTAATCCAAATCTGATTTTGACCTAGTTTTTTATGCTCAACTGTATTCAACAAATAAGATGAAGTATAACTCAGCCCCCAAACATCTGAAAAATTAACTCTTGTGAAAAACTTAGGGCCAACACCCAAGCGGTAATTATTTACGAACTGCGACTGAATATTAATCTCGCTATTCAAGAGTAGCGACATCAAAATTCGATTATTAAGTAGTTGGAGACTATTACCAACTGATCCTGAAAGGTAGCCCCCAGGACAATCCCAACAATTCCAGCGATCAATTTGTTTTCCTCCAAGATCAATTTCCCAAGAAATTGGCGAGGCCCAAAAATTTTGCTCCTTATAGTTTTTTAAATTAACAATTGAGAGTTCGTTGAAAATAAGTTGCGCTGAATTATACTTTTTCTCTTGGTAATCAAAAGAAAATTTACCTAACTCTAACTGAGCATCTTGAATCGAACCTTTTAAGGGATCCATTAAATCATGCAAAGCTGCTCGGTACTCAATACGTGTTCCCTTACCTCTCCCCTTCATATAAGTTCCCGATCCTGAAATTCTAGTCGGAGAATGACTAAGAGAAGGTGAATTATTAAGATGATTAGATTCGTCTTGGGATAATTCAGTAATCACCGGATTATTCGCCCTCTCTGTTAATATATAAGATTTAATTTGCCTCGTTTGTATTTCATCTTTTAGAATTGACTCTACATTGTAGTAATCGAATGCCTCAATAGAGACATCTAGAATTTTTGCAGATATTTCATTTGAAATTCCGGCCAAACTAGATTTCGCCCTTTGAGGTTTCTGAGCAATTTCTTTTGCTTTATCTAACTCTTCATTAGAAAGATCTTTTGAAAAACGAAGGAGCCTAGAATAAGTTGATTCTCTTTTTTTCCCCTCATTAAGAAGATTATTCATCCTTAAGAGTCTCAAAGTATCGGCAGGTATTGTATAGACTTGATATGTGCTGGTGAGATTTAAAGAAGGTCTAGCGACCTCTAAGACACTCAGTAGATGGTATGAGCAATTTTCGTGAAAGTAAAAATAATCAAAATGAGTATTTCCAAGCTCCCACACATGATCGACAACTTCCAAGACTTCTGGAATCGTTAAGTTCAAATCATATGACCACAAATCTCTAAATTCAAAATCACTGTATTCTCGAACCTTATAGTAATAAGGAATAGATGCAAATCGACCTACGAATCCTCCAAATAGTCCCTTGTAAGCGTATAACAAAGGGTTTGTCTCTTGTGCCAGAGCAGCATAATTAATCCCGTAATCAAGCATTTCTGTTTCTGACTTATCATCATAACGACTGAGTCTCAGCAACGTATGCCCGAAAGCAGAATTCGGATTCGTTAGATAGTAAGATGAAAAGACGACACTCACTCTTTTCGCCGCTAGTTTTGAAAAGAAACTGACGTATTTTTTACAGCCTAAAAGATTGGCCTTCCATGGCCTTCCAAGTTCCTGGTTTAGCCATTTGTATCTTAAAGGGAATTTGCAAATGGGATGAGCATCGTCAGGATTTTCTGTCTCAGAAAATCTTCTGATTGTTTCCTCAAGTTCTAATTTAGGATTTTTTTTACCCTCAAAGTGTAGAAAAAAATCCTTACCATCGGCTTGGCTTTCATATTTGTTCAAAAGTGTCTTTTTATAATGAAGCAGTCTATGCCACTTAATTGAATTTGAAAGATCCTGTTTGGCAAAAACTGAGAATGAAAAGATGATGGATAAGAAAAAATACATGGGACCTGCTAAATAAAGACAGGTCCCATTATAGAAATTAGATTTGAGTGTTGCAAGTAGTAGAAGCTACTGCGTTAATGTTATGAGTAACTTCAGCAGAACCAGTATTTGCATTTGGGAAGATTGTAGAATAATTAGTTTTCAGAGCTTGAGCAAATTGAGTTGAATTAGAACAACCATAAACTTTTGAAAGACCCGAAATCGTTTCACCATTTCCACGAGCAATATCGTTAGCAAGAGCAACTCTGTTCGCCTCAATGTAAGCTTGTGTTTGAGTGACTTTTAATGGAGCTGGTGAATCACAGTTAGAAGTCCCAAGGGTAATTCCGATTGTTTGAACACCTGTTCCGTTAGTTGTAGCAGCAAGAACTTGTTTCCACCAAGTTTGGTCACCTTCAAAAATAACAGAACCAAGTCCACATCCAGCAGACCCATACTTACCAGCAAATGCTGTCGTCGCAGTTAAAGTCAAAAGAGCAACAACTAAGAATTTTTTCATTTTTCAACTCCATTGTTTAGATTAATTCATTTAAATGAATGGAGTTATTATCTTTGGATTTTGGTTTGGATCAATGAAATTTGAAGGGATATAATTTTCCTGACTTTTTATCTTTGCAAACATGGACTAACTACATGCAGCTAAAAGTCTTTAAAATGATTTATCGTCAGATAAGTCAATCGAACTCTTTTCTCGACTGATTCATCGAGCATTAGAAGTAGTTCTTCTAATTCAAACATAAGACCTAAATCACTCACAAATTTATCGGCCTCTACTTCTGCCATGATCGAATCACCTTTCATGCCTTCGAGTTCAAGTAGAGTAAAAGCGATTTCATGAGCGAGATAAGCAACAGCACTTTTTCTTTCTGATTTTAAGAGTTCCTGAAATTCAGGAAATACGACAATCGTATTGGCTAGCACAGAACCAACAGTAGAACTTTTTAAATTCTCACTAGGAACAAACACTATTGGATTTTTTGTCATCATTGAATCAAGGAGATTCGCTGGAAGGTACGTGAACAATTTATCAAATTGAGTTTTATGATTGCCCTCTAAAATCCAAGTATGTTCGGGAAGTGAGTAGAAATATGCAATAAAATTTTTTCTAATGTGGGATTTGTTAGACCGATCTTTACTAAGAAATTTTTGAATTAAATTAAGCATAACGTTACCTCTTACTTCCTTGTCGGAAGGAGGCAACGTCACTTAAGAGAAATTATTGAAAAGGCTGCTCTTCGGTATCAGCAACAAGGTTGACTATTCCCTGATACTTTTCTCCAATAATGCCGAGTAATTCATCCGGGATTTTTGAAGCACGATATTTTTTCCCGTTTGTCGTTCTGATCCAGAACCCATTTATGAGTTTATCAGAGCGAGAAATGCGAATGGGCTTTATCGAAATGATATGATCAAGATTAAATAACACTTCAATTTCGTCCGCCTCTTGTGTGCCAGCTTTGGCATTAAAAACTGTGAACTTGTGAAACTTCATAGAGACTCCTTAAAGTAATGGAGTTATTTTATATTGAATAAAATAAAATTGGTTTTAAGGGTGAGATTTTTGAAAATTTTACATGAATCAAGCGAAGAAAGCTGGTGTTTTACCTCGCGGGCAGAGTTTAAAGGGATGGTAAGACGAGTGGAATCACCTAAAAGGGTGATTTTGCTCCTTCATGGTTTAGGGCAAAGAGGGAAAAGAATCTATCGAAAACTTCTGGCGCACCTACCAAGTGATGCATTGATCATTGCTCCTAATGGACCCTTCCCTATTCCTCGCCAAAAAGAAGGGAAAACAGATTTTGGCCATTCTTGGTACTTCTACGACAAACATGAGGGGTCTTATTTTATCTCGATGGATCTCTCGATTCATTGGTTAAGGGATCTCCTTAAAATAGAAAATCCTTTGAGACTTCCGGTCACTATTATTGGATTCTCTCAAGGTGGTTACATGTCACCTCATGTCGGTATGGCGATTCCAGAAACCCAACTCGTGATAGGGCTCGCTTGTGAATTTCGCTCAAATTTTATTCATCAAATGCCATCCTTTAAATTAATTGCTGTCCATGGAGAATTGGATGAAATTGTCGCTCCGAGTGCGCAGAAATCCGAAATTGACTCGCTTAAAATGATTGGTATTGAAATCGATTACCACCTTATCCCAAATACTGGCCATGAAATCACAACAGAGATGGCGAAAATGGTAAACTCCCTATTGGAGGCCTATGGAAAATGAAATTTATGTAGGAAAAATCATTAAAGTCACTGAGGAGATGATCAATGGAATCACTTGGGAGAGGGCCTATCTTCCTAATGGAGTCATTGTTTTCCCGATCACCGGTGATGGCAAAATTATTTTGGTTAAAGAAAAGAGGCCTCACGAAAATCCTCCCCTCAGAATAAAGCCCGTCTCTGGAATACTTGAAACATCTTTAGGCTCACCAGAAGAAAATGCGAAGAGAGAGATGCAGGAAGAAATTGGCCTCAATTCAAACAGAATAGAACTTCTGTGGACGTTAAAATCATCTGGTACAGTTAATAATGAACAGCACTTTTTTGTAGCAAGAGAGCTATTCCCCTCAAAACTTCCCAACCCAGATGGAGAGGATACCATCCAAGAAATTTTAGAATTTTCTCCAAATGAGCTGCTAGAACTCCTTCTCCAGGATAAATTGAAATGGAGCATGTCGACATTAGGCATTTTTCGTTTACTCCAACACCTAGGTCACCTCTCTAAATAGCTGATTTCCTGTTTAACATGGCAAACTATGTGATATTTACCTATACAGTTGTTAGATAGGTCAAACAGCTGTATACTCTATCTAAAGAGGGTAAGGAACATTATGTACGTTTGTATTTGTAAAGGAATCACCGAAAAGCAAATCCAAGAAGCCGTGACGGCAAGAAGTTCCAATAATCCTAAAGATATTTTGAAATCCTTGGGTGTTGGCACGGACTGTGGGACTTGCGTTGAAGATGCTGTCAAAACCCTCCTTGATCATAACTCAAGATCACCTTATGAAATGAAAGATAGTTCAAACAATACTTAGGTCTATTGAACTTTTTTGATTCTTTCTCCCCCTTATTCTAAAATCAAACTAATACAAATGCTCAAAACTGAGGTTTTTCATGAAAGGTTCAAAAGCAGTCATTGAAGCTCTTAATTCTGTTCTTACAAAAGAGCTAACGGCCATTAATCAATATTTTCTTCACTCTAGAATGCTCCAAGACTGGGGATTAGAAAAACTTGGAAAACTAGAATATGAAGCCTCTATAGATGAAATGAAACACGCCGACATGGTCATCAAAAGAATTCTTTTCCTAGAAGGTCTTCCGAATTTGCAGAAATTAGATAAATTGAAAATCGGCCAAGATATTAAAGAAGTGATTGAGGCAGATTTAGCAGTTGAATATGCAGCAGTACCGCACTTAAAGAAATGTATTCAGATAGCTGAGGCAGAACTTGATTTTGCATCAAGAGATTTATTCTTATCTATCTTAAAATCAGAAGAGCATCACATTGACTGGCTTGAAACTCAAAGAGATTTAGTGAAAGCTGTAGGAGTTCAAAACTATATCCAGTCTCAGATGGATCCAGAGAAAGGTGCTGAATAAGTTTAAGTCTTTAATCAGTTTCACATTAGAAATTAAAAGAGGGGCATACAGCCCCTCTTTTAATTTATGGAAGGACGTAATCTCTTGGCATGTCTTGAGCTTTAGTGGCCATTTTTTCGAAATATAAATCATATTGTTTGTTGTAGGCCTCAACAACTTCAGGGATCGTAATATAATAAAAGTTTTCAAAGTTTTTAGTAAACGCTGCCGTTGTCATATTACCTGCCCCATTAAAGACAGAACCTTTTCCATTTTCAAAGGTAAAAATCATAAACTTATTATGCTGAAGCTGGTAAACGTTTTGATTAGTTTGAAGAAACCGCGTGTTCATTCCCTTATTAATGAGTTCATTATAAATTCGGAATGCTTCTATCTTTGAATTTCTTCCAACATCTTTTTTTAATTTTTCTGCCCAATAGATATCGTCATCAAGAATAAACTTAATATCCTTTTTCCCTTGGAGTAGTTCTGAGAAAAGTGCAGAGATCGCCCCACTTAATCGATGAGATATGGCCTCAATAGCTTTAGATGATTTCGATACCGATGTCACTTTATCTAAAGCTTCCTTTCCATCAACTGGGGAGAAATAAACTGAGATATCGGTTTCAGGTTGGGCCTTGATTTTAGATCGGCAAAGATTCAGTTGTTCTTTAAAATGCGCCTTCGTATCTCCGGCCAAGATCATGGAGTCTAAAACACATAAATGAGTTTGAGCAAAAAAGGACTCCCTAGATGTCGTAACAAAATTCCAATTCTCGTGGTTAATACTTGTCCCACTAGTCATATTTCCAGATGAAAAAACAATCTTGGCAGTCTTAGAATCTTTCTGGTGGATCAAAAGAATTTTATTATGTGCATAACCGAGTCCACCAGTACTTCCCCTGTAGGTGACACTAAGATCACCACATTTTTTTAAACCTTCAGCATCTTTATTAGGTGAGACCTCTGGACCATCTCCGCCATCCAGAATCATCTTGATCTTTACACCACTTTTAAGAGCTGAGCACATTGCAGATAGGATATTTTTAGAACTAAAGCTCAAATAGGCAGCATAAATCTCTTTAACCTCTGGGCCAGTGATCCATTCAACAAGACGGTATTGAGGGGAATTTTTTCTCGCAACTGAAGCAGCTTCATCAGCTGGCTTACAGTAAACATCATCTGGCTTGGATGCTAAAGTTTCACCAGAATGAGTGATAACAACTCTGTCGTACTTATATGTTTCGCAAACTGGATTTGTAAAAAGGGCTTCAAAACTATACGGGCGATAATCAGAAAGTTTTATGGCCCAGGTCTTGGTAGAGACAAGAAAAAGAAACAATATAGATATTTTTAATTTCATAAATGAACTCCATTTGAATCGGGCATTTATAGATAAAACTCAAAAGAATGAATACTTAATAGAATTAATACTGATGATCTAATTTCGAGATATGTAAAAACCACTCACGCATCGCGCAAAAACTCAAAAGGTGACTCTTCTGCCCTATTTTGATACCCAAGAGAAATGAAGCTACATGGTTCACTTCATTCTTTATTTTTAACCTTCGCTAGTATTTGGTGGGGCTGGACTCTACTTGTAGACATGTATGTGATTCGTATCCTCTTTTCGAGGATTGATGATATCTTTCTCGCTGGAAATATTGGTATGGAGTTATTTTCCAAACTCAACCAACTAGAAGTGATTATTTCAACCTCTCTCATGGTTATCATCTTTTTCCAACTCAGGATGAACAGAAAACTTCTGAAAGAGTTCTTCCTAACTCTTACGAGTTGGATTATTGCAATGATCTATTTTTCCTATTTAACTCCTAAATTAATCTTTTTAACAAAGCTTTGGAAAAAGACAGATCTAATGGGGATTTATTCCGTACCTGGGATTCCAGATATTCAACAAGAACATCAATTCTTTCATAATCTCTATATTGGAATAGATTCAGTAAAACTAATCACTTTAACAGTGATGATTGGGTTAGCTATCTGGAAACGAGAGAAGTGGGAAATATGAAACTCTCTTCCGTTCCCTATGGTTCTCTTTTCTTTGCACCAATGGAGGGCATCACAGACGAGGCCTTCCGAAAAACGATTTTAAAACTCTATCCAGAATGGGATTATCAAGCGACTGACTTTTTAAGAGTTCCTTCCGCTGGTAAATATCCCAATAAACATCTGATTAGACATTTTGGAAAAGAACTTATTGAGAACCCATTCGTTTTAGATAAAACGATGTTCCAAATTCTTACTTCTCATAAGGCCTTTACCCTTGAGATGGTCAAGCAAATAGTAGAACTGAAATTCCCCTGGCTTGATATGAATATTGGTTGTCCTTCAAACACTGTTTGTAAAAATCGAGGAGGATCTTTTCTCTTAACTGATCTTCCAGCGCTAAAAAATCTTGTGCGGACGATTAGACAAAATTTCCCGGGAAGGTTTTCTTGCAAAATTAGAATTGGCTATCATGATACAAATCAGTTTGAAGACTCAATTCGAATGCTTAATGACGAGGGTGTAGAACTCATCACAGTTCATGCTCGAACAAGAGATGATATGTATAAAAATCCCGCTCGCTGGGATTATATTTCAAAAGCAGTTAAAATATCCAAAGTCCCTATTATTGGAAACGGAGATATCTGGAAGACTGACGACATCAACCGAATGCTTCAAGAGACCGGTTGCCATGCTGTCATGATTGCCAGAGGTGCCCTTAAGGCACCATGGATGGCCCAAGATTACAAAAAAGGATCATTTGAATCATCTAGGGAAGAAGTCCTACAAAAGATGCGCCACTTTTTGTATGAGTATCGTTCTATTCTTGAAGCTGAAAATGTTTCTCCACGTGGATTATTAAAGCAAAATAAATCTGTTACCCGTTTTATGCTAGAAGGTTTAGAAGGAAGCGAATCAATGAGAAGGAGACTCATACTTTCACAAACAACTTCTGAATTTTATTCCGCTGTAGATAGTCTTTAAAAGTTACTCATTGAATAATCGACTCTTTCTTTCGCCATTAAGTTTTTTGGCGCCTCTAATCTTATCTTCTCTAACCTTGGAACGAGACCATCGAGATTAGCAATCTGGATCCCAAGGCCTGGTCTCGCGTTAAGCTCAAGTAAAATGGGCCCATGATCTGGGGTTAAAACAATATCTGCTCCAAGATAACCCAACTCTACCATGTCATAACATCTGGCAGACAATTCTAGAATCTCTCTCCAGAAAGGTAAACGGAGACCAGAAAGCTTATGGCCAGTATCTGGATGAACATCGATAACCTGATTTCTAATAACGGCATTATTCGTGAAACCGTTAGATAAATTCAGTCCAGCTCCAATCGCTCCTTGGTGGAGGTTCGCTTTTCCATCAGAGTTTTTAGTTGGAAGTCTAACCATACTCATAACAGGAAATCCCTCATAAACAATCACTCGAATATCAGGAATTCCTCCGTAAGAATAATCATCAAAGATGGGGTGCTTATCTATTTTTGCTTGAATAATAGCTGTATCACTTTGACCAGAGAGGGAGTATAGACCAGAGAGGATTCCAGAAATATGATGCTTAACTTCCTCTACGTCCATGAGCTTGTCATTTGACCTGCGACACAAGACTCTTATTTCGCCGTTTTTTTCTTCTTTAATAATCTCTTTAATGACGATGATGCCATTTCCTTGAGAGCCTTTAGCGGGCTTTATCACAAAGGATTCAAAGTTTAAAAGTTTCAGGTGAAGATGTTTTAAAGAACCGTAGTTTTCAACAATTAAATAGTTTTCAGGAGTGGCAATCCCCCACGCCTCTGCTCGCTCAGCTGTAAGAACTTTGTTATCGACTAGAGGATAATTTTCTCGCTTATTATGTCTTAGAATATAACGCCCTACTCGGTTATTAATTCCAAGAATCCCCATTTTTTTTAAATCATGGAAGATCATGCGGTAATGACTCCATTTTTTTCTTTTGCCTTACGAGATCTCTAAAACGAATAAACTCTGAAATCCGATATCCCTTATATTTACCAATTAAAATTTGAAGACCTATGACAACTAGTAAGAGCTCTGGATTTGTAAACATAAACATTTCAAGGACTGGAGCAAAGAACATTGTATAAACTAAAAGCACAATGACTAAGGTTCCTAATAATGTCTTTAAAGTATTGAGGACTCCTTCTTCAGCAAGTTCAATAGAGAGTCTTTCAATCAAGGTCGTGACAATGACAATCGGAAAAAATGCTAAATGCTTTTGTGAGATGGAGGCCATCTCCACACTGTAGAAAGAGTAACCAAGCATAAGCATAATGATCAAAGTTAAAATAATGGATAGTCTCGGGACAGCGAGAAGGTAGAACTTATCCAAGATATATCTTTCGCCAATACCAATAACGATAACGACAAAGAAAAACAACATTCCAAAACCAAACGAAGTTTCCTTAAAAAACAAAGTTAAAAGGATTGGAGTAAAAATACCAAAAGTAGGAATCCCAATGATGTTCCTTGCAAAGGATAGAAAGAGAGTCCCTAGTGGTATAAGTAGTATCGTTGTAAACATCGTTTGAAGCGGAAGAGGAAGGCGGTATAAGCTTATTTTAGAAAAAATAGAATCTGTTTTAATGACCTCTTTTTTAAACTCCGCTTTATTATACCGATTGATTCTAGCTCTCTCCGCTTGAATCGAATACGAAACCTTCTTTTTTGAAATAAGTTTTTCTACCTCTTCGTAGTTTCGATGAATCAGCATGAAGTTATCTGGTCTTTCTCCAAAATAACCTCTATTCGTATCTATCGGAATCCATTTATTTGCTAGAAATACTTCGTTCGCAAAAGTGAAACGAAGCTTCGCTCCCTCTTTGATTTTTTTGAGTTCAGGCATTCGCACCATAACGACAATCCGGGATGGAATGCCTTTTCTGCGTGCCATAATATTAAAAAGTTTTGCCTTTATGAGAGGTGAACCTTTTCCAGTATTAAGCGTTTCATGAATAGTTTTAATATCCGTATTACGCTGAATTTCTTCTTCAACGTAATAATAAATCTTTCTTATTAAAGTCGTTTTATCTTCGCTTCCTTCAAGGATTGCCGTCTCCAAAAGCTTAATGGCTTCTTCATCTTCATCTAAAAGTTTTGGCACCTTCAGATACTTTTCCAGACCCTTTGGATAAGTCACAGCGTAGTCTTTCGGGATATTTTTGTAAGATATCGCCTTAAGATCAATCCTTGCCGAATAAGAAATTCTTCCTTTCATCAATTGCTTTGAAGACCACGTCGCAAGGATGGAGTCCGAATTAGAATCAACAAACACTTCAAATTCTCTAGAGCGGATTTTTTCATCCGTTACCTTCTGCCCTGGTCCTGCTTTAGGTATTGGAAACGCAAAACTATTCACATCACCCTTAGGTCTTACAGTCATATGGAAATTCCACACATCATCAACCATCTGAGGAACTAGAGATAATTTCAAGACTTGCGACTTGTAAAAAAGCACTCCTACTGGAAGGATAATCAACAAAGCTGTAATAAAAACAATTAATTTTTTCATGAATTAATCACCCAAGACATGAGAGCGGGCCACGTCTACGATGAAGCGTCCCAGGAGTAAATTACGACCAACAAGAAACTTATAGTCCATTTTAGTTCGGTCATTGAGATTTATATTCACTTCTCTTTCGATCGCCCCAATTTTAATTTTTTCTTTGATCACATATCTCTTACTCACTAATCCAGCAGTGTTAGAAACTTTTTGAGTTGTATCAACCTTTCTAACAACTTCAACAGTTTTGCCCTCTGAATCGATTGTCTGAAACTTTACAAAGAGCTCACCCCTTTGCTCAACTTCTTCGATATTCACAGCGTGCATAGAAGTGGTCTTCGCCCCAGTATCAATTCTCGCTCTGTGCTTTATTTTTAGCTCAGGCATACTGACCCACTCAATCCGACCAATCAAAACTTTTTCTTTTAAGAGCTGAGAATAGGCGCGAGGACTAAATCCCAAAACCATAAGTGATAACAGAAAGAGAACTTTCACGAAAATGGGCCTTTTTTAAGCATTTTAAATGCTTTCATCTTAATCTATTGAGGGCCCCCTCGGCAATAATATATAAAGGGATAAGTCTCTAATTTAACTGAATTAAAACCCCTCAATTCTTTCAGTAAATATTCCGATAAGTATCAGGATAATTTAAAAAGGAGATCCCATGCCTTGCAAAGTCACTTCTTTCTTAACTTTTTGCTGTTGTTTTGCTTTTTGGAGCTTCATGGTTGTTCATTACGCACATATGAAAACACCGTCTCAATACAGAGAAGTTGCAAGTTGGTCGGCACCAGTGAAGCCTTGGTACGACGCTAGTTTTAAACTCTAACGAATAAAAAGTTTCAACCAACTGAGTTTGCCTTCATAAGGTGGATATCTAAGTGGGATATCCACCAAACTCCCCTGCTCAAAAACAGATTTATAGTGAGTAAAAGTATCAAAGCTTTTTTTCCCGTGGTAACTGCCGATTCCACTGGTTCCTACCCCACCAAAGGGTAGATTTGGATTTGCTAAGTGAATGACAGTATCGTTGATACAGCCCCCCCCGAATGGAACCTTGGTGATAATTTCCTGACGTTTACTTTCATTTTCAGAGAAGACGTAAAACGCTAGAGGCTTAGGTCGGGAGACAATGTGCTCAATAGCTTCTTGAAGTGAATCATAAGGAATGATCGGTAAAAGAGGGCCAAAAATCTCATCCTCCATGACTTTATCATTCCAACTAACATCTTTCATGACCGTCGGAGAAATATATTTTTCTTCTCTTATTGATTCTCCTCCAATCGCTAATTTTTCGGGAATAACAAGAGACATTAAGCGATCAAAATGTTTCTCATTGATAATTCTTGGATAGTCTTTAGAGGACTTCACATTCCCATAAAACGATTGGAGATGATTTTTTAGTTTTGAAATAAATTCTTCCTGTAAATGTCTTGGAACGAGAACATAGTCTGGAGCAACACATGTCTGACCGGCATTAAGAAATTTTCCCCAAGCACAACGTTTTGCCGCGATATCTAAGTTAGCTGACTCTTCAATCAAGCATGGGCTCTTTCCTCCGAGCTCTAAAGTAACGGGAGTCAGATATTCGGAAGCAGCTTTCATAATGATTTTACCAACCATCGTGCTGCCAGTAAAAAAGATATAATCAAATTTTTGCTTTAATAAAATTTGGGTTTCCTCTACTCCACCCTCAACCAGGATCACCTCATCTTTTTTGAAAACATCTTCAAGAATTAATTGAATAACTGATGACGTTTTGGGGGCAAATTCGGAGGGCTTGATGACAACTCTATTTCCCGCCGCCACGGCCCCGATAAGTGGAGAAAGACAAAGTTGAAAGGGATAGTTCCAAGGCGAGATAATTAAAACGACACCATAGGCATCAGGATAAACCGTACTCTTGCCAGGAAAGAGTGTAAGAGGTGTTTTAACTTTTTTCGGTTTTGACCAATCATCAATATTTTTTAAAGTGTGACCTATTTCATCTAATATGAAACCTATCTCTGTAGCATAGGTTTCAAATGTTGATTTTCCTAAGTCTTCCCTAAGGGCCTGGTTAATGAGTAATTCCTTCTCTTGGATTGATTTTTTTAGTTTTAAAATTCTCTCCTTTCTCAATGAAACTGGAAGAGTCCCATGGTTCAAGCATAATGATCTCATGTGATGAGCGATTTCTTTAATAGACATAACTAATCCTCAATCTTTAAATATTTTATGTAATTTCTTATGATACTCGATTTTCTATAATTTTTAATTTTAGGATGAATCAAGACGAAAGAGCTTTCATACATCAAGGGGATCCAAGGTAAATCCTTGTAAACAAGATCTTCCATTTGATGAATGATCTTTTCCCTATTGTCGATATTTGAAGTTTGTTTTAACTCTTCATAAAGAGAATCCATCTCAGGATTTGCGTAGCCACTTTTATTAATACCAGGAAAATTTTTTGATATTAACAGTTGAAAAATATTTTCTCCATCTGGGTAGTCAAATAACCAATTGTCCGTAAAGAGGCTCAACTCTCCCGCTCTTCCTTTTTGAAGGAACTCTGGGAAAGTTAACACTTGAATTTTAAGAGTGATGCCAATCGCTTGAAGGTGCTCTTTAAAAAACTGTGCTTCAATGAGATTAATGGATTGGTTTCCTCTCGTTGAATAAACTAAATTCAAAGGACGAGTCTCAGGATTAAGGCCCGCCTTTTTAAGATACTCACGAGCAAGTGCTGGATTATAATGAAAACGAAATTCTTTGGCCGGCAGATAGCCTGAAATCCCTGGAACGAGGACTGAGTTCGCTCGTAAATTAGTATTTTTGGATAAAAGTTCTATGTATTTTTCGTAATTAATCGCATGAGCGATAGCCTTTCTTAAAAATTCATTTTTACTAAAAAGAGGATCTCTCATATTAAACGCTAGCCACCTATTGGCGAGAATGGGGAAGTGTTTTACCATGAGACCATTATCTTTAAGTTCTGAGTTTAAATCACCATGAGGCCCATAAATTCTTGAGATAAAACTTTTTGGAACTGTAAGTACATCAACTTCATTTTTAAAGAATTTCTCCCACCTATCCGCTTCATTCCCTGTTACAAAAAACTTAATTTTTTGTATGAATGGAATTTTCTCTTTACTTGAATCAAGAAGTTTTTCTAAATTTGCGTAGCGGTCTCCAGATGAAGGATAATATTCATCCCGGTAGTTTCTATTCCTCTCCATCTCAATTTCGCCATCATTGTATCTCTTAAAAATAAAAGGGCCGGTTCCAATTAAAACATGATCAAGTTGATTTTTATAAAATTGAACAATCTCCCAAGGCATGGGAGACAAGAAGTTGAGTGCTAGGTAATAACTCAAGTTTGGCTCTCTCTTCGTTAACTTGATTTCAAGAGTATATCTATCTTTTGCACTTATTCCGGCCATCTCGGTCGTATAAATATGATCCCATTTATTTTTAATTCTTAAGGAATATCCTTCGAAACCTTCCACTATTCCATCAAACAATCCTCGCCCAGGACTTTTTAGGTCTTCCAGAGAAATCCTTTTGAGCTGAACAACAAAATCATCTGCGGTCACTTCTCGAGGTATATTTTTAAAGGCCTCATGCGGATGATAGAAAATATTCTTTTTGATTTTAATTTTGATTAATTTCCCATTATCAGAAATCTCTGGCGCCCCTTCTGCGATGAGGGGCTCAATTTCGTAAGGTCTTTTAAGGTAATGATACTGATAAAGTGGTTCCAAGACCTGGGCAGAGACGAGTAAGGAATCATCTGTAAAAGCTTTAGCGGGATCTAAGCTTTCTATTTTTTCATCTAGAGAGAGACGGATTGTTTGATCTGAAAAAGTTGGCAATTCTAATTTCTTAAATACCCAATACGTGAGGGAAATAAAACCGAGGGTGAGTATTGCTAATAGTAACGTTGTCTTCCTCATATTTTAAAACGAGGCTTCTTAAATTGATTGTAAAAAGATTCTTGTTTTGCTCCCAAGGCAACTTCTGCCATTTCTTTTGCTGAACGAAAACCTAAACCCATACCATGTCCACTAAAGCCACCAATCATATAAGCCTCAAGAGGAGCTTCAATCGGTCCAACAAAAGGTAACTCATGCTCGGTAAACCCCATGGTTCCAGACCAACGATTGATAACACGAAATTTAAGGCCTAACTCATGACGAACATACTCTTCAAGGCCTTGCTGAATAATTGGGGAAATCTTTTCGAAATCGCCCACTTCCCCTTGTTCATCTAATAAACGTTTGCCTCCAATAACTAAAACCTTATCTTGAGTTTTTCTCCAATACACTCTCTCTGATGGATCATAATATAAACTTGGACAATCAAAATCATCATCCAGTTCAATCGCCAACATTTGCGCTCTTCTGGGAACTATGGCTCCTTGAAAGCTCTTATGGAACTGAGGGAAATAGCCATTGAGTGCCAAAATAACTTTCTTCGCTTTAATCGAATTTATTTCTGTTGTCGCCCCCTCAGGATTTAATTCAAACACGGAAGAATGCTCAACAATTTGAACTTTACGATTTTCAAGCCTCTTTTTGATTGAAGTAAGAAGTGGAATGGGGTTAATTTTATACTCAGGTGAAGCTTCATACCCACCAAAAAATCTTGACTGCAATGGAGCTGGAAGATCCAGTTTATCTTTCCATTTAAAATTAAAATCTTGGGGATTAAATTCTTTGTTTTCCCATTTTGTGTGAATTTCTTCGTTCTTAAAGAGTGTCATTGAAGAAGATCGATCGAATTTAATTTCAGGTGAGGATTTAAGAATATGCTGATGAACAAGTTCTAAGGACTCCGATGCAAAATTAAAAACTTGTTTCGCCTTATCAAGCCCCCATTCTAAAGTGAGAGTCTTATAGAATGAAGCACTACCCATGGTTAAAAATCCCGCGTTCCTACCACTTGCACCAGAACCACAAAAAGAGCGATCAAGTATCGTGATTTTGAGATCAGGATTCAATTCCGTTAGCCAGTAAGCAGTAGATAAACCAACATAACCTCCACCGACAATCAATATATCAGTTGTTATATCATGTGTAGTAAACTGATGCTGTCTCAGCCAATGGGAAGTCGTCATAACGAGCTCCAAAGAAATAAGGATACCTTAATTTAATGTGGAAAATCATAGCATCGGATTAAGACCATGACGACTAGAAGTAAGTGAAAGTAAGCTTATGATGCTTTTTTATGAGTCTTAATTTCTGGATAAAAGTCTTCTTCATACTCACTCTTATACCTAAGAAAAAGCTGGTAATTACCAAACTCAATCTCTGACATCATGCCGATTTGCTCATCAAGCGATTTTCGAAAGCACATATCAATATAATTAAGATGAAAAGCATCCAGATTGGAAAAAAAATCTTCCGTAAGAGGGACTGTCTTCAATAGATCTTTTAAACTTTTGGCATGGTACATATAAACCACTCCTTCCAAAAGACTTATCGGCATTTATCGCTACGGGTTGAAGGATGTTTTAAAAAACTTTGCCTTATAAGTTTTTAAAGGTTTATATTCATACTTTATGACGAATCTGTTTAATACCTGAGTAAATCACTTAAAACTGGCGAGACATGGCTTCATTTTGGCAAAACTTTCTCTTAGAAATTGGTCTTTTTACTTTTTTAGGAATTCTTTATTACTTTTACCAAAAAAGAAAAATTGTAGACTTCGAAAAAAATAAGAACCCACTCATTATGGGTTTTATTTTGCAGTCGTGCCTATCTGAAAAAGAAGACAGATTACAGCCAGAATTAGATCATTTAATTGAATCTATAGATGACTACCTTCATAACAGAACTGCACAACCTCCAATAATGTTACTAAAGTCATTTATGCTCTCTCAGCAATGCTCAGAAGAACTCAAAGAAATTATTCGCGAGGGAATAAATGAGATCGAAATGAACGATGGAAAAAAATAATTACATCACCCCCTTAGGCCATAAGCGTCTTTTAGACGAACTCGAAAATCTCTTGAAACACGAGAGACCAGAGGTCACGAGACTTGTTCAGTGGGCGGCAAGTAACGGAGATCGATCTGAAAATGCAGATTATCTTTATGGAAAAAGAAGGCTACGAGAAATTGACAGGAGAATACGCTTCCTAACACAAAGACTCGATGCATCTGTTGTTGTTGATCCACTCAAGATTAATAGCAATAAAATTCAGTTTGGAGCAACAATCGAGCTCTTAGACGAAGAGGGAAAAACAAAAACATTTACGATCGTGGGCGTCGACGAAGTAGATACCTCGATGGGAAGAATTAGTTGGCAATCCCCTGTTGGAAAAAGCCTCATCGGAAAATCTTCCGGAGAGGAAGTTCTCGTCAAAGTCCCTTCGGGTGAAATAATATATGAAGTAATTAGTATTACTTATAAACATATTGAGTGAGGTAAAAATGAAACTATTATTAGCACTTTTGATCGTGACTTTCGGTCTTACATCTCATGCGGCCTGGAATGAAGTCGAGTGCGAAGGTCGCATTCCTGGCGGTAAAGATATCAAAGTTGAAGTTGAGCAACCGATTCCTAATGGGAATTACTTCAAGCGTGCCACTCTAACTCTGGCAGACGAAGGTTCTGAAAAGTTTTATGATTTCACTGTGTCTACCCGAGTCATTTTAAGTCGAGTCGAGTATATAGCGGCTGGTCTAAAAGTTGATGTTAGTTTTTGGCCAGACCAAAAACCGCGTTGGGGCAGGATTTATCAAGGGACCTTGATGGCAGGAGTCCTTGAAAATCAATATATTCGTAATCTTAGCTGTAGATTCCCCTACGCTCAGTAAAACTCTTCAAAAGGGTCGCGCTCCTGGGTGGCCCTTTTTTCCTGGCACATTTTTTTCCAAAAAAGTTTTAAAATAGAGATTCCATTGGCAAGGGGAATCTATGACCAAGCATTTTTTAACATTATTTTTAATTGCAACAATCTCTACATCTGCGCTCGCGGAAACAGATAAAATAGAAGTTTTAAATGGAGTACAGCTTAGATCTGGTAAAAAGAACGACACCAGATCCTACGTTGGCCGAATAGAGAAACATTTCTCATTCCCAATTGAACTTGTAAAAAAGGGTATTACTAATTTTGCAGACAAATGTAATAACCAGTTCAAAGATAAAAGAAAATTCACCAAGGGCAATGGAAACTGCAAATACCATAACGATAATCTCGTAGAAAGCTTCATCATCAAAGACATCAAGAATGCGGAAAAGTTGAAAATCTATAATGAGGCATACCTACTCGGTAGAATTGTTTATAACCGAGGCTCTTTTGGTTACTACGAATTAGTCACCATTACTGAGAGTAAGAATAATTTAAACCAAAGAACAATATCTATCGCTACTAGAATGCTTGAGGATAAAGAGGCAAAGACCTACATTAATCTTAAAATTAATAAAGAATCTGCTTTTGATAAAAGCTCTACGAAATTTACATTAACCGAGATTTCACCAAGTGAGACAAAAGTGAGCTATGAATATAATGCTTTAACAGATCACTGGATTCTTAATAAGGAAGTTTCTGTTCCTCAAGTCTTCGCTTCTATGAGTAAAAGTATCAATGATCTCATTCAAACGATAGAAGATGAATCAACAAATCAGAAAAGAGAATTGGCCTCTAATGAATAGTCATCTATGGGGAATTTTGATATAGATTCCCCATGAAATTTCTTCGAACCTACATTGAAATATCGAATATATGTAACCTTCAGTGCACTTTTTGCCCCGAGGTAGAAAGAGAAAAAAAAATTCTATCGACGGAAGATTTTCGTAAGATATTAAAACAAGTTCTCCCCTATTCAGAACAAATTTGTCTCCATCTCATGGGTGAACCCTTGGCGCACCCAGAGTTCCAAAAGATTCTATCTATCTGCGAAGAAGAAGGAGCTACAGTCAACCTCACGACTAATGGAACATATCTTTCAAAGTTTGGCTTCGAGACATTTTTAAAATCTAAAGCTCTAAGGCAGATTAATTTTTCTATTCATAGTTATAAAGACAATTTCCCAGGACAAGACATCAAGCCTTATCTCTATGACATCCTTTTATTTTCACGAGAGGCCCTTAAAGAGAGGTCAGATCTCTACATTAATTATCGACTATGGAACTTAACTAGTACTTCTGAGATGAAATCTGACAATCAGGAAATTATCGACCATATATGCGAATTTTTTCAAACTCCCTTGAATGAAAAAATTGATGTTACGTTTAGAAAAAGTAAAAACATCATCGGAAGAATATATTTTCATTTTGACTCAAGATTTAATTGGCCCAACATTCGAGATCCAGAAATAAGTGAGAATGGCTTCTGTCATGCTCTCACCCAGCAAATTGGCATCCATGCGGACGGAACCATCATCCCCTGCTGTTTAGACAAAGAGGCCAACATCCCTTTGGGAAATTTATTAAAACAAAATTTTGAAGATATTTTAAAAACTGAAAGACTTGTTAAAATGAGAGAGGGCTTTAAAAAACATATCTTAACAGAAGAGCTTTGTCGTAAATGCACCTACATTAAAAGATTTGATAAAAAGGCACTTGTCTCGAACGCCCCTACAGAAAAATAAAAAATTAAAAAAAATATTTTTTCTCTTGAACTACGGAAAAAGTACGCCTATACTGTTTCTTACTACGGAAGAAATACGGAGAAACGTATGGCACTGACAAAAAAGCAAAAAGAAGTCTTAGATTTTATTACCGAATACGTTAGAGAAAATGGCTATTCTCCTACTCAAAAAGAAATTCAAGAGCATTTTGGATTTAAATCTCTTGGTTCTGTTCAGGATTACATTAAATACCTCACAACTGGGGGCCATCTCAATAATGATTCCCATTCAGTTAGAGGTCTCATGCCCTCTACCGTTCAACAAAATTCTGAAGAAATCCCTCTTTTAGGAAATATTGCAGCAGGTGTCCCAATTGAGGCAATTGAAAACACAGATATGATCAGTGTCCCAGTCCATATGTTGGGGAAAGGGACTCACTACGCCCTGAAGGTGAAAGGTGAGTCCATGAAAAATGATGGCATCCTAAATGGGGATATTGCGATCATCAAGCACCAGACCCAAGCTGAGAACGGACAAATCGTTGTTGCTGTTGTCGATAATGAAACGACTTTAAAAAGATTCTTTAAGAAATCAAAACAGATCGAACTACATCCAGCGAATGAAACAATGAAGCCTATTGTGATAAAAGACAAAGAATGTGAAATCCGCGGACTCATGGTTGGCCTAATTAGAACTTACTAAAACCCATTTCTTAGCACACATTGATAACCTTTATACTCGTCAAGGAGGACGTTTATGTTGGCACACACACTTTTTTCACGCACAAAAAAACAAATGAATGATGTTGAACTCTTCGCAAAGATTCAGCTAGAACTCGTCAACCGCTATTTGGTTGATGAAAAGCTGGCATCCGAAATGGCCTGGGATCTAATTGAAGTTCTTTCTGCTGTCGATGGTGATATCGACATTTTCGAGAAGTATTTTCTGCAATAAAAACTTCTTTTTTAACAAAAATTAAAACGTAGTGACACCTCGTGACGAATGGCACAGGTTTCGTTTTCTGCGTGCTTATATCTTCAGAGGAGAATTATATGGTAAGCGAACAAGACCTTTGGATCAGTAAATCACTTCTTATACTTATTGGTAGTTTTATTATTTTTTCGGTTGTTGGAACAATTTAACCTATGGTCGGCCCATTTAATCTGGGCCGACTAATTTATGGTATCAAGAATGATGCTCTTTAAAGAACTATAAGTATGCTTACGCTTCAAATCCTTAAGCTCATTATCAATTTGATCTAATCTTTTAAGATCTACACCTTGGGCCATAAGCTTATCATCAATCATTTTTTTAACATCTGGGTGCAAAGACTTATAATCCACAACGACCTCTTTTTCTATGTACTCACCATCAACAAGAACTTTGTATTTATAGACTATGTCTGAACCTCGAATCTTAAGTAAGGTGGATGAGTCTGGAGAATTTTTATCAATATACTTTAACAATTCAGCACCAACGTCACGTGGCCTTACCTCTACTTCCAGCGATTTTTCAGACGAAGAAATAACAAAGGGTTCTTTTTGCCTTAAGGCAGAAGATGATGATCCAGATGAGGCGATCCTTCCTGAACGAAATTGAGCGCTATCACCATTCGCCGTCGTTCTCGTTTGATTGGATGAAACATTACCCATGTTTTGAGGTGCTTGGATCGAAGAATCCCCAATCGAGTCTCGCGGATAATAAATATTTGACCCGGACATATTACTTTTCACCATCGGTTTCGTATTCGTAACCGGTTCCTCAATTTGTTTTTTCTTTTCTTCTAAGCTTTTAATCTTCGCCTCGAGTTCTTTAAGTTTTAGATTTTCCTGTTGGGCAAGGATCTGGTTCAATTTTTCTTGTGCCTTTGAGTTTTCTTCTCTCAGCTTTAATAATTCCTTAAGCATTGAATCATCTGTCCGTGGCAAAAATTCTTCCATTTTATCTTTATTACGATCATTCATAAAAGAGTTTCTAAATTCCTCTCTTAAATCACTTGCACTTGTTTTTCTTTCACTTAAATTGTTTTTATCTGACTGGGATTTTGAACTATAATCAACTTGAGTTGGTAACAAATTGGCCTTTGATAACTCAGGGACTAATTCACTCTTTTCTCCATCAGAAGAATAATCATTGTTCGATAGATTCGAAGAAATTTCTTTTGTAGGTTGAGAAAGCTCTGTGCTATTTAAATTATTAGAAACAAATGAATTCATAAAATCGGAGGATTTCTCCTCAAAGAAGTCAGAACCTACACCAGAAGAAAATCCAGTCACTTTAAAGGAATTTAATAGACGATTTGATAAATCCTCATTCTTCTCTTTCAGTGCCTGAAACATTCGCCGAAAAGCGTTCGTTTGTTTATCGATAGGATTAGTCATTCGATCAAGGAAATCAGAGTTTTTCTTGGAAGGATCGTTAAGTAATAAATTCTTGAGCGGTTCTTGGGTACCGTCCTGTGAGGATTCACAGGCAAGAAGACGGTTAAATTCATTATTTTTACTATTCGGCCCTAATACACTATAGATATCCTCCTCTGACATTTGACTTGGTATTTTTTCGACATCAAGGCAAACCGCAGAAGCAAAACTATCAATAAATTTCTTACACTCATTCTCAAATTTAGCGAGAAGTAATGAATCCTTTTCCTCCAACGCTTTCATTAAGGACTTATTCTTTTTGTTAGCATCATCAACCACAGAAAGAAGCAATGATCTATCACGCATAACGGAGTCAATCCCAGGATGAAGCCCCATGGAAGCCGAGATCGAAACCTTTATTGCATTTGAGATGCTATCAGGGTTACTAAGTAATTTTGTAAAAGCTTTGTAGTAGTCTTGTCCGACAACTTTTGGATCTATGAAATCGTTAATAAACTTTGAAGGATTCTCTTTTATTTTTTGATCTAACAGTTTTGTAATAGCAAAAAAAGGAATCTCAGAGCTCTCACTAATTGCTTTATGAAATGAAGTATCAGAAACAATCTTCTTTATTAACTGATCCGCGAAAATAAACTGCTTATCAGTCAAGGCGAGAGAGTGTCTCGCCTTATCATGGTCTTGCCTAGTGTATGCGGTGCCTTTTTTATCAACTGTTTCATCATCAAGCTTTTCTATCGTTGTCATCAAGTCGTTAAATCTTTTATCCAATTTGACATCAGACTTCTTGTCTCCAAATGTATTGAAAATGTTATCGATCTTTTTTTGTCTTTGTTCAGATGAAATTTTCCCCTTACACTTATCGTCAATCGCCTTATTGTACTTCCTGGAGTCGACACATCTTAACTCCATCGCCTTTTCGGTTTGATCCTTACTCTTCTTTCCAAAAAAATCCTTTGAATTCGCCGCAAAATAGCTCACGTCTTCAAAGTATGAAGAAAAATCGTTTAAAACTTTCTTTGCTAATTTTTGCTCGACCGCCTCTTCAAGGGCTTTTTTGGCTTCATTTTTCAAATCGTTATATTTAGTTCCATAAATAAATTCGAGTTTATCTGGGAGACACTTACATTGTTTTGGTTTCTCTATATTGTTAAAAAAACGTGTCAGTTGATCGAAATCATTTTGTTGTACTAAGCATGTATATTGCTCAAGTTCATAGCAATCATCGACAACCGGAGCGGTCTCTACATGAGAAGCGACAGAGTGGTCTTCTGTTGATAAATCCTGAGAATTAAAGATTTTTGTTACAACTGTACTTTGAACCTCATCGTGAGCTGTATCATCTTGTTTATTATTTTCTTCTTTCAAATCGACCGTCAAAAAGTCAGGAGACTGAGAACGAAAGAGCCTCGAATACTCCTCCATGCAGCTAGTGATTTTACTAGGATTCGACTCTTCGGATGAATCGTTTTTTTGGAGTGCTTTTACATACTCAACTAAAGTGTTAAAACTTTGTCCATTGGGCACAGGACCTGGATTTTTTGCGGGAAGAAGAGCTTTAACTTTTTCAGGAGTGAAAGTTGAATCCGAATGTTTTTTTTGTTCCGAAATGACAGCAACCAGAGCTCCACAAAAGTTTTGGCCGTTGTTGATAGGTTCAGTGGCAAGGACACTGAGTGCCTGAAAAACAAAAATCAAAAAAAGCCAAAACCGAAGCATGATCGATCCTCTAAAATAATTATACTTGTCGGATTTATTAAGACTTTTATTTAGAGAAAAGCAAAAAGAAGCAACTCGACTAAATGCCTGAAAACATTAAAAAAGATAAGCCTCTGCGAGCTCTTTAGTAATACCTTGATGAGAGAATTCATCTTTTAGGATTAATTCTTTAATAACAATATGATTTTTCAAAACGATTCCGCAGACCACCCCTTTAAGATACATTAACAGTGCATTCTCAGGCAAAAACTCTCTCCAGTCGTATTTCGAAGGCTTCTCGCCGATGAGACAGGCCACAAGCTTATGATCGGCTTCATTAATATTTTGAAATGTTAGTCCGTATTTTTTTATGGTATGGCCAAAAGGACAATGTAAGCATGAAGAATTACAACATCTCCCACGTTTACGGTGAAATTCACTAGTAAAAACTGTAAAACCCTCGGGGTCTAAATAAGAGAGATCCTTTGTCATGAAATGGATTATAATAGACTTATGTGGCTTTTACTTCTCATTTTTAATGTATTTATCTATGCTGAAGATCAATCTATTGAGAAATATTGTTTCTCAAACCCATCTGAAGCCTCTTTGGCCTCCAATCAATTGGTCTCCCTCATTCTGCCAAGTGAGGAGATCGTTAAACAAGACTCTTGTCTCGTCCTTAAACTAAAAACTCATCGAAGAGATTTTATACAGGCATACACCTTAAAAAACTTTCCAAATACCCAAGTCACTTTTTCAGAAATACAAATGAGAAAAGAGGCTTGCCATCTTAAAGTTGAAAAAGTTAAAAGTAAAAAATCAGATCATACCAACATTTCAGTATCTAAAAATTTAACCGCAGATGCATCATCTACTCAACAACAAGAATTTGAAACGATGAATATACAAACGATAAATGAATTTGAAATCATGGTTGATCAGAAACAAGTTAAAGGGCGTTGCCGATTTATCACAAAAAATTTATACGAAATTAAAATAACAGTGAACCAAAACCCTAGACCAATCGTACCTGCGAATGTTCCTCCAGGGACGATTGTGGTGATAAACTCTCCTCCTCCCGACCAAGAGACGAGTTCCCTTTCATCTGAAATTCAACTCAATCGTGGCCAAAGAATCGAATTAGGAAGTGTCTTAAAAAAGACAAATCGCAATAATAAAGATGCCTCCCTAAATCCAGACTTAACAATTGATGAATCAAACAAGCTTGGTGAAGAAAAAGTTTATCTCAGTCTTGAATAATTGAGAGTTAATGCCACGATTCTTTATTCTCTGTGTGGCAAAATGACCAATACCATCTTGATGACACCCATTTTGAGTCATTTTAAATTTGGCACCTAGGTTGCTCTCCCCATTATCAGCAGGGGGGGAGAACTCCAAAAAAGTTCAAGAAATATCCCTGGATTTGTTTGGCAAACCACCAAAAAATCCTCAAATAGCCCATCCAAAAATTTCAACGTTCCTTCCTCTGCAGGTTATAAATAAAAAAGCCCGAGATTTCTCGGGCTTTTTTAATTTGAAAGCACTTCAATCACTCAGCAAGTAACGTCATCGTAACAGCTGTGGCAATACGGTGAAGTCGTGAACCAGATTTTACCATTGAAGAAATATTATCAAGTTGAGTTTGATCTGAAGAAATCTCAAGAAACAACTCTTTAAGTGCTGGTTGACGAACATCTTCAACATTTTTCACAATTCCCTTGATCATATCTTCATTTAGACCTACGAGTTCATCTTTTAACTGCTCCTTCCCTGCGACACCGCGTGATTGAACAGTTGCAATCGTCGAAGCAAGTGGTGCGAGTGCTGTCACTGTGGCAGACTCCATAAGTCTAGTCGCCGTAGCAAAAGGAGATAACAACGTACCGGTAGATACTTCAACTCCACTTTGAGAAAAAGCCTGTCCCATTGTGAACATCATAGCTGCGATAATTAAAAAATTTTTCATCCAATCCTCCGTTTAAAGTTAGTTAGAACTTATTTGGGTAAAATAATCTAGGGTTGTTTTTTTTATTTTTTTTAATAACTCAAGTTCATTTGTTTCTTTTTCAAAGTACTTCTTTTTTAAAACAGACTGTAATGAATCCATTTGTAACTCAATACTTTGTTTTATTTCTTTACGTCTTTTAATTAAGAAAGTTGGAAACTGAGAATTAAATTCTTCCAATGTTGGAACTCCATATCTTGTTGAAACCACCTGCCATGGTTGTAGCCCCATTAATTTAAGTGACTCTCCCATGTTTGAGACTTGGTTTTTTAAAACATCATCCCGGTCTAATTCTTTCATAATACGCTTAGGAATTGATTGCAAAAATCTTGAGGCGAGATACCGCTCAAAATGAATCAGTTTTATTGTTAATTGCTTTTGATCATCAAGAGAAAGTTCTGATGCATTATGGATAAATTCCTCATAATCCTGGAGTCGTTGTTCTGCTTTAGTTTTTTTAAGGAATTTCTCTAAAGATGAAAATCTAAATGAGTTTAAATAGGGCCTCAAGGACTGATAAATTAAATTGTATTGATCATACATGCTTGGGATTAATAACTTTCTTTTAATCATCTCATCTCGACCTAGACCCTGAATCTCTCCATCAGATAGATCGTTTCTTTTATCAATAATGTCGTTATAAATTTTCTCCGGAGTAATGGATCCAATGAGTTCACTCTCTTCCGGGGTAAGTGCGACCGAAAGATGCTTAACCGCTTCTGTTCCACAGTTATTATTTAAAAAGTAGTAACGACCTTGGTAGGTCCAAAACCTCTCTAACGTGAGATCAATAAATTCTTTCTTCTGAAGTGTGTTTAATTTTAGTGGAATACTAAACAGATCTCTTAAATCAAACTTTGTGTACTCTTGCTGAACTTCTAAATAGCGAAGGACAAATAATTGAGATGGGTATTCTCCAGTTATTCCTTTTGTGTAACTAACATTAAAGTCCGTCATGTGCGCCCTGTAGCTTAGGGCCAGATGGTGAGAAACGTCTTCCAAACATTCTGGACCCGGGACCGTTCTGTGTGGAGCACACACTACGAGCCTAAACATAGCGTGTCCCCAACGAGACATGAGCTCCCTACCTTGGCCTGCAAACAAGTAGTGAATTTGGTAGATTCGGTTCGGATTTATTGAGACTGAAAGTTGATAATTATCTTCTAGGTAAGCAGATTGCGATAAGACATTATTATTTTTTGAGCAATCCCCACTTAAAGTTATTCCCATCTTTTTTGCCAAGAATTGGGCAGTTGCGGGGCGACGGCATTGAAACTCAGGATCTAAAAATAGATATTCGGCATTTACTGCAAGGGATTCCTCTAAGTTTTTAAATTCATATGCGTCAGGAGAGGTGGCAGAATTGTGATTGATTAATTTTTGTTTTGAGTTACTGGTAACTCGTTTTACTCCTACAATTCTTTGAAAATTGGGATCAATGCTAATTCTTTCTTGATTATCTTTAACATGGGTCAATTCATGAATGATAACTGCATTTAACATTTGTGAGAAAGATTTATGCCCACAATTAAACTTATTTTGATTCTTTTGAGCAAGATCAACCAATCTTGAACTAATATAAATCTTATTTTTTTTTGTAAATCCAAATTTGGCATCAGGATGAATGCTACAAAGATCTTCTTTTTCGAAATATTTATCTGTCGTTAATACGGTTTCTTCTATGCTTACATTTCCTTTTTGAGAATCAAGAAAATCTCCAGGTAACATATTTAGAACCTGAGTGACTCTTTCTAAAAAGAATTCCGACCCCTTTGGCCTTATCGCTGAAGAGATACCTAATGTTGGCAAAAACAGAAATAGCAAGAATGGTATTTTGAACATTACTTAGCCTCGTTTGTGGGCATTATATCGAAAACCTAATGAGGGACCTGCGGGAGTGTATTTTTTGATGGGTCTGTCTAAATTCTGGACGATTATGTGTAACTGCTCAAAATCGTGTGGGGATTATAATGAATTTATGACCTTACCAAGATAAGGAATTGCATCTCTCATCGATATTCTATCTTCAAGATACTTCCAAAAACTTAAATTAAGCTTCCGGCA